>DASYRD010000050.1:0-123086 GCA_036004745.1 Gemmatimonadales bacterium
GACGGGATTCGCGGCAACTGGTTCGCCCGCGCCGGAATCGAGACCGCCGCCTGGGACCTCGCGGCGCACGTGCGTGGGACAGGTCTCGCCCAGCTCCTCGGCGAGGCGCTGGGCGTGAAGCCGGCGCCATCCGTCGCGTGCGGCGTCGCTCTGGGCATTCCCGAGGGACGCAACCCCGAGGCGCTCACGCGCAGTGTCTACGACGCGGTGCGGCACGGGTACCAGCGCGTCAAAATTAAAGTCGCGCCCGGGTGGGACGTCGCCGCCGTGGCCGCGGCGCGCGCCGGACTCGCGGGCAGCGATCTCCCTCTCACCGTGGACGCCAACGGCGCGTACGAGTGGCCGCGCGACGAGGCGGCTCTCCGCGCGTTGGACGAAGCGGGTCTCCTGTACATCGAGCAGCCCCTCGCGCCCGACGAGCTCGTCGGGCACGCCGACTTGGGGCGCGTGCTCCGAACGCCCGTGTGCCTCGATGAAACGCTCCGCGATGCGCGAGCAGCCCGGCAGATTGTCGCGCTCCAGGGGCCCAGGATCTGGAACATCAAGGTCCATCGCGTCGGCGGACTGAGCGAAGTGTGCCGCATCTACCGGATCGCCGAGGCGTACGGCGCCGAGCTCTGGGCGGGCACGATGCCCGAATCGGGGATCGGGTCGCAGGCGGCGTTGGCGGTCGCGAGCCTGCCGCGCTTCGTCTATCCGTCCGACCTCGAGCCCTCGGCACGGTGGTTCGGGCGCAACGCCGACGTCATCAAGCTCGCGATGGGGAAGGACGGGCGGATGGCCGTGCCGCAACAGTCGTGCGGCCGCTTGCTCGATCCGGCGCGGTTCCGAGCCGCGACGCGGCTGATCTATTCCGAGTGATAGACTCGGGAATCGCTCTTGACCCTGCCTGTAGCTTTGGGCGCACATGACCAAGCAGCCTGCAGGTTATTGGGCCACCCATCTTTACTTGAGTCCGCGCCAACGTCCCAAGGCCGATCAACCGGTCCGGGATCTATCGCCGCGCGCGGGACAGCGCTTTAAGAAAGCGCGCGAGGAATTGCGCGCGTTGCGACACGTCACCGAGCAGGTCGTCTACCTCGGCACCGTGTGGAAGTGGGTGTGGATGTACGAAGTGGGTGGACGCAAGCTCGCGTACCTGCACCCGATGGAGTCCGGCGTCAGCGGCACCTTCGTCCTGACGGAAGCCGAGGAGCACGAGATCGGCGCGACCAACGGCTTGCCGCGTATCGTCAAGCAAGCGGTGCGCGACGGGACAATCTCGGGGGGCGTGCGGCACTGTTGGATGGAGTTTCCGGACCTCGAAGCCGTGACCGCGTTCGTCGACGTCATTCGGTTGAAATACCAGTTGTTGGCGCGCCCGGAGTAAGGTACATTCGGGGGCCCGCAAGCCTTCTTAACCGATTCGCCATCGAGGCCATTGCATTGATGACGAAGACCGTCGCGGTGTGGCTGTGCCTCGCGCTCTCAGCCGCAGCTTTGAGTGCACAGACCCCCACCCCCGGGAGATACCAGGCGCCGGTCGTCAGTGATACAGGGGGCCTCAAAGGTCCCCGCCAACCGATTTTCTTCCGACACGACATCCACGCCGGCCAGGACCAGATCCCATGCATGTACTGCCACGCGACCGTGGCGGTGGCGAGCGAACCCGGGATCCCCGCGCTGCAGACGTGCATTGGCTGCCACCAGCTGATCAGCGGTTCGACGCCGTCACATCAAGCCGAGATCAAGAAGGTCCGCGACGCATGGCGCGAGCGAAAAGCCCCCGAGTGGACGCGCATCCACGCGCTGCCCGGCTTCGTGCGCTTCCCGCACCAGCGCCACATCAAGGCCCTCGGCACGCAGGCGTGCACGAAGTGCCACGGCGACGTGCAGACGATGCCACAGGTCTACCAGGTCTCGACGTTGCGAATGGGGTGGTGCGTGTCATGCCACCAGCAGAACAAAGTCAGCCGCGACTGTACCGTGTGTCACTACTAGGCGGACGGCGATGACCGACGGCCCGAACTCGATCGATCGCAGACGTTTCCTGAAGGTCCTCGGCGTGACCGGCGCCGGGGCGGCGGCCATATCCGCCTGCGGCATCGGCCCCGAGCCGACCGAGAAGCTGATTCCGTACCTGATCCCGCCCGAAGACCAGATCCCCGGCACCGCCACGTACTACGCCTCCACCTGCCGCGAATGTGCGGCCGGGTGCGGCATCCATGTGCGCGTGCGCGAGGGGCGGGCCGTGAAGATCGAGGGCAATCCCGAATCGCCGATCAACTCGGGCCGGCTCTGCGCCCGCGGTCAGGCGGCGCCGCAGGGGGTCTACAATCCCGATCGCGTCACGGGTCCCATGGTGCGCAACACCGCGGGGGGCTTCGATTCGATCACGTGGGACGACGCGATCAGCCGCGTGCAGGGGAAACTTACGGCGGCGCGTGGTCACGGCATCGTGTTCCTGACGGGGGCCGACGCCTCGTCCTTCGGCGATCTCGTGGACGACTGGATGCGCCAGGTCGGCGGCCGCCGCGTGAGCTACGAAGCCTTCGGGTTCGACGCGCTGCGCGCGGGGAACCGGCTCGCCTTCGGCACCGCCGCGGTGCCATCGTACGACTTCGCCAACGCCAAGTACGTGCTCTCGTTCGGGGCCGACTTCCTCGACACGTGGCTCTCACCGGTGTCGTTCCAGAACGGCTTCTCGCGCGCCCACGCGTTTGACGGCAGCCGCGATGGCTCCATGGCGAAGTTCGTGTTCGTGGGTCCGCGGATGTCGCTCACCGGCATGAACGCCGACGAGTGGGTCGCGGCGCTCCCGGGGACCGAGGGCGTGCTCGCGCTGGCGATGGCACAGGTGATCGTGAGCCGGCGCCTCGCCGCCGTCCCCACCGACGCCGGACGTCTGGCGGCCCTGCTGGCGGACCACACGCCGGCGAAGGTCGCGGCGATCACGGGGCTCGACGAGAAACTGATTGTGCGGCTCGCGACCGAGTTCGCCGCCGCCAAGGGCGGTCTCGCCGTCGCCGGTGGCATGGCCGCGCAGTACGCGAACGGTGCCGACATCGTGGCGGCTGTGAACATCCTCAACTACGTGGCCGGTGCCGTCGGCAAGCTGGTGAAGTTCGGCCCCGACCTCGCGGTGGGCGAGACCGGGACCTTCAGCGATTTCGCGAGGCTCACGGCCGACATGGCCGGGGGTCGCGTGGCGCTGCTCTTTGTGCACGGAACGAATCCAGCCCACTCGCTGCCCGGCGCATTCACGCAAGGCTTGGCCAAGGTCGGATACAAGGTCAGCTTCGCGTCGTTCATGGACGAGACGGCCGCCGCCGCCGACTTGATCCTCCCCGACCTGCACCCGCTCGAGCAGTGGAACGACAGCCGGCCGCGTGCGGGCATCTACGCGCTGCAACAGCCGACGATGCAGCCCGTCTTCCCGGAGACCCGGCAGAGCGGCGACGTCGTGCTCAAGATCATGGGCCGGCCCGGCACATACCGCGATCACCTCCAGGGCCGGTGGCGCGAGTTGCAGCGGCGCTTCGGGGCCGGCAAATCGTTCGAACAGTTCTGGATGGACGCGCTGCAACACGGCGGCGTCTACGGCGACGCGCCGGCGCGCCCGGTGCGTCTCGCTGAGGGCGCCTCGCGCATCGCGCCGGCGCCCGCCGCGCCCACGGGCGGCGATCAGACCGTCGTGGTCTTCCCACATCCGGTGCTCCACGACGGGCGCGGCGCCAACAAGCCGTGGCTCCAGGAGCTCCCCGATCCCGTCTCGAAGATCGCTTGGCACGGGTGGGTGGAAGTGCATCCGGAGACCGCCAAGCGTTGGGACCTGGCCACCGGCGACTTCCTACTGCTCAAGTCGGCGTTCGGCGCGGTGAAGGCGCCCGTCTGGATCACGGCGAGCGTCCGCCCCGACGTCCTCGCGGTGCCCACGGGCCACGGCCACGCGGCGTACGGGCGCTACGCCAAGGACCGGTCGTTCAACGCGTTCGAGCTGCTCGGCGCCGACGCCAATGCCTACGGCGGGCGCACCTTCGCGGTGGGCGCCACGGCGACGAAGACCGGCGAGCATCGCAAGATCGTCACGACCGAAGGCAGCGCGCGCGAGCGCGGCGAGGGCTCAGTTGAAACCCTGACCCTTGCACGCGCGAAATCGCTCGGCGCCGCCGATCATCCGTTCCATCACGAAGAGACGCCGGAGTACGCGAAAGAGTCGGTCGAGTGGTGGGGCGAACGCCAGTTCGAGCAGGCCGAGCTGGGGAACTACGCCGGCGAGCAACCGCGCTGGGGTCTCGCCGTCGACTTGTCGAAGTGCACCGGCTGCTCGGCATGCGTCACCGCCTGTTACGCCGAAAACAATCTCGCCACCGTGGGTGAAGAGCTGATGATGCGCGGCCGTGAGATGTCGTGGCTGCGCCTCGAGCGCTACTGGCTCACCGACGCGGAAGGGCATCCGCAGGGTGCCGTCAACTCGCCCATGATGTGCCAGCAGTGCGGCAACGCCCCGTGCGAGCCGGTGTGCCCCGTGTACGCCGCGTATCACACGCCCGATGGGCTCAACGGTCAGGTCTACAACCGCTGCGTCGGGACGCGCTACTGCTCCAACAACTGCCCCTACAAGGTCCGCTACTTCAACTGGTACAACTACGCGGAGCGCGGCGGCGAGTGGGAGGCGTGGCCGGAGCCGCTGTCCATGCTCCTGAACCCCGACGTGACGGTGCGCGAGCGGGGCGTGATGGAGAAGTGCACCTTCTGCGTGCAGCGCATCCGCGGCGCGCAGAACAAGGCCCGGCTCGAAGACCGCAACGTGCGCGACGGCGAGATCGTCCCCGCCTGCGCGCAGTCGTGTCCGTCGGAGGCGATCGTGTTCGGCGACCTGCACGACCGCAACTCCGAGGTTTACAAGCTGGCCGGGAATCCCCGCGGCTATCACGTGCTCGCGGGATTGAACACGAAGCCCGCCGTGACGTATCTGGCGCGGGTGGTGAGCAATGGCTGACGGCATGACGCGCGTGACCTACGACTACGTCACGCGCACCATCGCGCGGACCCTCGGCAATCCGGGACGCGGCTACTTCCTGCTGCTCGGCGCCGCCGTCGCGTTGCTCGCGATCGGGATCGTCACGCTGCTCTTCCTGCTGCGCTACGGTCTCGGACTCGCCGGCTATTCGCACCCCGTCTACTGGGCGGTCTTCATCACCTGCTTCGTGTTCTGGGTCGGTATCGCGCACTCGGGCACGCTGATCTCCGCGATCCTGTTTCTGTTCCGGTCGGGGTGGCGCACGGCCGTGTATCGGACCGCCGAAGCGATGACGGTGTTCGCCGTTATGACGGCGGGTCTCTTCCCCCTCATTCACATCGGCCGGCAGTGGTACTTCTACTGGCTGATCCCATACCCCAACGAGCGCGGCCTCTGGCCCAACTTCAAGTCGCCGCTCATCTGGGACGAGTTCGCCATCGGGACGTATTTCACGGTCTCGACGGTGTTCCTCATCATGGGGCTCATCCCGGACATCGCCGCCGTCCGCGACCTGGCGACGGGCTGGCGCAAGAAGCTCTACACCCTGTGCTCGGTGGGGTGGCGCGGCACCAACGAAGAATGGCGCCACTATACGCGCGGCTACCTCTATCTCGCCGCGCTCGCAACGCCGCTCGTGCTCTCCGTGCACAGCGTCGTGTCGTGGGATTTCGCGATGGCGATCGTGCCCGGCTGGCACGCGACGATCTTCGCGCCGTACTTCGTGGCCGGCGCCATCTACTCCGGCTGCGCGATGGTCATCACGCTGCTCGTGCCGATTCGCAAGCTCTTCCAGCTGGAGGAGCTGATCACCGTCAAGCACTTCGAGAACCTGTCGAAGCTGTGCCTGTTGACGGGCTCGATCGTCGGCTATGCGTACGTGTGCGAGTACTTCATCGCCTGGTTCAGCGGCAATCCCACGGAGCGCGCCGCCTTCTGGTATCGCGCCTTCGGGCCCTACTGGTGGGCCACGTGGACGATGCTGATCTGCAACGCGTTTCTGCCGCTGCTCCTGTGGGTCAAGAAGATCCGCACGAATCTGACGGCGCTCTTCGTGATTTCGATCTTCGTGAACATCGGCATGTGGTTCGAGCGCTACGTGATCATCGTCGTGTCGCTCGCCGGCGAGCCGCACACGCCGTGGACCAACGCCGTCTATAACCCGACCTGGGCCGACTGGGGCATCATGGCGGGCAGCTTCGGCTGGTTCTTCATGTGGTTCCTGTTGTTCGTGAAAAACTTCCCGGCCGTGTCGATCGCTGAGGTGAAGGAAGTCCTGGCCCCGCCGAAGCGCGTGGCCGCGAAAGGGGGCGCGCACGCATGATCCCGCTCCCCAAGCCGCTTCACGACCTGTTCCGCCCGCCGCCGACTCCCGGTGTGCTTGGCGTCTTCGGGCACCTCGACGCGACCGTCGACGCGATCAAGAAGCTGCGCGCCGGCGGGCACACGGACTTCACCGTGTACTCGCCGATCCCACGGCATGAGATCGAAGACGCCCTGGACCAGCCCGTGAGCCCCGTCCGCATCTTCACGCTCGTCGGCGGCATCGCCGGATGCGCCGTTGGTGCATGGTTGACGCTCTACATGTCCTACGACTGGCCGCTGGTGGTCGGCGGCAAGCCGATCGGGGCGATCCCGCCGTACGTCGTCATCATGTTCGAGATGACGATTTTGTTCGGCGCGCTGTCGACGATCCTCGGGATCGTCTTCAACGCCGTGTTCGCCGCGCGGCGCCTGGGGACCATTCAATGGGACGGGCGCTTCACGAACGACAAATTCGGTGTCTTCGTCCCCGCCGCACCCGACAAGGCCGCGGGAGCCGAAGCGCTCCTCAAGGGCGCAGGAGCGGAGGAGGTGCGCCGTGGTTAAGCGCGCGCTCGTCATCGCCCTGCTCCTGCTCGTCGCCTGCAACCCTGACGACGTGGTGCACAAGATCGGCTGGTTCCAGACGATGCGGCACCAGCGGAACATCAAGCCCTACGCGCGTCCGATCGCGCCGGTGGAGGGCACCGTGCCCATCACCGGCGGCGAGCTGCCGGTCACGCTCGAGAACGCGAATGGCATCACGAATCCGCGGACGCGGACCGCCGAGTCGATGAACCGCGGCAAGTGGGTGTACGAGACCTACTGCCTCGTGTGTCACGGTGAGAGTGGTCGCGGCGATGGCCCCGTGTCCGTGGCCGGAGGAGGGCCGTTCCCCGGTGTGCGCTCGCTCGTGACCGATACGCTCAGCCGGAGGAGCGACGGCTACATCTACGGGAACATCGTTGATGCGGCGCGAATGGGCCGCGGCCTCATGCCGCACTACGGTGACAAGGTGCGCGGCACCGACCGGTGGGACCTCGTGAACTACGTCCGCAGCCTGCAGGTGCGGTCGCGGGGGCCCCAGTGAGCGCCGCCGTCATGAGCCGCGCCGACCTCGCGCAACGCGCGCGCCGGGCCCCCGCACGCCGCGTCGCGCTGATCGGCCTCGTGCTCTCCGTGATCGGGGGCGCGGTCGTCGCCTCCGGGTTGCTCGGCGGCAGTCCCGATCGCACCTGGTGGGCCTACCTCTCGAACTTCGTCTTCTGGGCCGGCCTGGCGCAGGGCATGGTGGTGTTCGCCGCGACGCAGAAACTGGCGAAGGGCCATTGGTCGGGCGTGCTGATCCGGCTCGCGGAGGCTGGTGCGGCCTTTACCGTGGTCGCGATCGTCCTGTTTGTCGGGCTCTTCTTCGGGCGCGACCACATCTTCACATGGTTGCACGAGCCGCGGCCCGAGATCGGCGGGTGGCTCACCACCAAGTGGTTCTTCGCGCGCAACGGCGTGATCCTGGTGGCGATGGCGTGGCTGACGTGGCGTTTCGTCGGTCGCGATCTCGCCCCGGACGTCCGCGAGCTTCAGAGTGGAACGCCGGTCGACCGGAAGGAAGACGCCGACGCCATCACGCGCGACGCGGCGATCCTCGTGCTGGCGTACGCGTTCGGATACAGCCTTCTGGGGTATGACCTCGTCATGTCGCTCGCACACAAGTGGGTGAGCAACCTGTACGGGGCGTTCTACTTCATGGGGAGTTTCCTCGCGGGGCTCATGACGCTCGCGATCTCCGGGATCTGGCTGCGCCGCGCGATGGGCCTCGGCGACGCGTATTCAGTCAAGCAACAGCATGACCTCGCCAAACTCTGCTTCGGGTTTACCGTGTTCTGGGCCTACTTGATGTGGTCCCAGTTCCTCGTCATCTGGTACGGCAACCTGCCCGAGGAGACGTACTTCATCTTCTATCGCCTGTATGGGGCGTGGCGTCCCGTGGGCATCGCGGTCTTCCTGCTCGTGTTCTTGGTGCCGTTCATCGGGTTGCTCGGCGTCAAGCCAAAGAAGAATCCGGGCACGATGGTCGCATTCGCGCTCGTGAGCCTCGTCGGGATCTGGCTGGAGCGCTACCTCGAGGTCGTCCCCTCGATCAATCACGGAGCAGGCCCGGCGATCGGCGTTCCCGAGATCGGCACCGGCGTCTTCTTCCTCGGATTGTTCCTGCTCGCTTGGGCGTGGTTCGCATCGCGCTACCCGATGGTGTCGCCACGGCTGGCGGCGGACGCACTGGAACGGGAGCATCATTGAGACTGTTGGTGATGGGTGCGCTGGTGCTGTGGTTCTTGGCGGCCTGCGACAAGTCTGGGACAGGGAATACCTGCGCGAGCACCGGCGGTGTGGTCGTCGACACGAAAGACAACCAGACGTTCGACCCCGCGAGCCTCCAGATCACGCAGACGCAGAAGGTCTGCTGGCAGAATCTGGGCACCCTGACGCATTCGATGACGTCCGACAACGTGGCCACCGACTCGATCGACATCACCCTGCCGCCCAACTTCACGTTCACGAAGGGCTTCGGCACGATCCAGGACTTCAACTATCACTGCCGGTTCCACCCCGGCATGGTCGGCGCCATCCACGTTCGGTAGCTGTTGCAAGCTGGCAACAAGCGAAGGGCCGCGCCGGAACCGGGCGGCCCTTTCGACTTTTCAGGGGGTAGATACCGCGTTCCCATTTCGTCGTCTGCTCCCTGGAGTGTCGCATATGTCGCTGAAACGCCTTGCACTGATCCTTGTTGTCAGCACGCTGGCCGCCTGCAGCGATCCATATGGAACGGGCGGTGGCGGGGGTGGCGGCCACCTCACCACGATCACGGTCTCGAACAACTTCTTCTCGCCGACGCCCGACACCGTGGCGGCCGGAACGGTGACCTTCTCCTGGTCCAATGCCGGGAACACCCACAACGTGACCTGGGACTCGGGGCCCACGACGCCGGCGAATTCGTCGACGATGTCGACCGGGACCTTCCCGGTCTCGCTGTCACAGGGCACCTATCACTATCACTGCACGGTGCACGGCGCGGCGATGAGCGGTACGATCGTCGTGCAGTAGTTAGCTTAGAGGGCATGACCGATGCCCCCAATACGATCGAAGCCTTCCGGCATTTCCGCGAGAAGATGAACGCGGCGATCCTCGAGGCTGGCAACGTCAACATCAACCGTTTCTTCGCGCTCGACACCCGTACCTACGAGACGGGCGCCCTGCCGGTGAAGACCAAGGAGCTGCTGGGGCTCGTCGCGTCCATGGTGCTGCGCTGCGACGATTGCGTCACGTACCACGTGGTGCGCTGCCGCGAAGAGGGCGTGACCGACCCGGAATTCTTCGACGCGTTCGCCGTGGCCCTCGTGGTCGGCGGATCGATCGTGATCCCGCACCTGCGCCGTGCCGTGGCGCGGCTCGAGGACCTCCCCGCCAAATGAACGTGTGGCGCGCCGCCGCTGAGCTGGCCCGGTCGGGCGCCTCGGGCGCGATCGCCACAGTGGCGCGCGTCCGCGGCTCCACGCCCGTCCCGTCGGGCACCAAGATGCTCGTGGGGGAGGCGGGACGCCTGATCGGCTCCGTGGGTGGCGGCTGCGTCGAGGCCGACGTCATCGGCGCCGCGCTCGAGGCGCAGGCCCGCCGGCAGCCGGCCATGATGACGCATCATCTCAACGCCGACCTCGCGGGTGATCTGGGTCTGTCGTGCGGCGGTACCGTGGACATCTTCGTAGAGCCCGTCGTCCGCGACGACGCGTATGTTCGCGTCCTCGAAGCGGCGGCCGGCGCCGAGTCGGGCGTCGTGCGCACCGCCGTGAGGTGGGACGGCGCGGCGGGCCCCGTGAAGACGTTCGAGGCACTGCCGCCCGACGCGCCGCGTGGCGAGCCGGCGACGCTGACCAAGGACGGCCGCTTCGTGGTCGAGCGCATTGTGACCGCCCCGCGCGTGTTCATCTTCGGGGCTGGGCACGTCGGCGGCGCGATTGCGCGGGCCGCCGCGGCGGCGGGGTTTCGCGTCGTCGTGATCGACGATCGCCGTGAGTACGCCGACCCGGCCCGCTTCGAGAGCGGGATTGGCGTCCTGGCGGGGGATGTCGATGCGGCCCTGGCACGCTACCCGCTTAACGCCGCGGACGCCGTGGTGATCGCGACTCGCGGCCATCGCAACGACGCGCTCATCCTCGAGCGCGTCGCGACGTCACCAGCGGGCTACGTTGGTCTGCTGGGGAGCCGCCGCAAGAAGCAGGTCGTCACCAAGGGGCTCACCAAGGCGGGCGTGCCGGCCCAGGCGTTGAAGCGAGTGCGCGTGCCGGTGGGTGTGGCGATCGGTGCTGTAACCCCCGAAGAGATCGCCGTCAGCGTGGTGGCGGAGCTGATCTCCTGGCGACGGGCACCGGCCGAGTAGTCACCACTTCCCGAAAAACGACGTGATGTCGAAACACACCGAGATCGCACGCCCGTCGGCCGCGTTGAACATGAGGACGTCGAACATCCGGTCCTTGGCCTGAGACAGCGCCTGACTGTAGGCGGTGTGCCCCGGGAACTGCGTGTCGATCCATTCGCGCTCGGCGGCGATGCCCTGGCGCTCGGTTCCCGCCTTTACGACGAGCGGCCGGTCGCAGTCGATCGTATCGGGGAGCGTCCCGCTCGGCGTCAGGACGCTGGCCTGCATGTCGATGGTGGCGCGGGCGCAGGCCAGCACGAGGGTCAGGCACGCCGCGGCAATCCAAGAGCGCATGGATCCTCCTTAGGCTACGGCCCGATGGGTTTCACCTGCTCCAGGAGCCGATTGAGCGAATCGGCCGAGAGTGGTCCCGCGATTTCGACGCGCACCCCTCCGATGAACCGGGCGAGGCGCTCCGTTGGCGCGGTAGCCGATCGCAGCGAGTCAGCCGCGAAGCTCCGGCCGCGATAGTTGTCGCTCTCCACGCGCTGCTGAAACAGCTGAATCACGGTGACCGAATCGATCGCCTGCTCGACCATCACGATCTCTCCCGAGGGACTGCGGCGGATGTTGCGCACCGCCAGACCGGGCACACCCATCGGCTCGGCACCGAGGATCTGACGCGCCGGGCCGCGCCGAATGATCGGCCATTCGGTGGCCACGAGCGTACGACGAGCTTCCTCGCGCTGGAGGGTGGCGTTGCGTGTCCTCACGTCGACTTCCTCGAGCGCCCTCTGGGGGAGCGCGGCTCGGGCCGTCGGAGGGGGCGCGGCCGGCGCGGGGGCGGGGACTGCGTTCGCCGCGCCTGTGTCCCGAGTCCGGATGCTTATGACACCGGACGCCGCCGCCGTCCCAAAAAGGATGCTATCCCGTCCCGTCACAACAGCCGCCGATTCCAACGCGGTAGGCTGGCGCTCCCCCTCCTTCCGTTCGGTCCAAGCGAGCGGCCGCGTCGGGGCAGGCGCTTGGGCTCGAGGTGACGAGTAGCCGAGGGGCGGCGGCGTGGCGCGGAGGCCCAATCGGTCGTTCGGTCGCGCTTCCTGCGCCGCGCTCGAATCCGCGGAATACATGGCCACTTGTTCCGGTGCCACACTCATCGACGTCCGGTCTCCGGCGTAATAACCGAGCCCCAGTGCCAGGAGTACCGTCGCCGCCCAGGCGACGGGGACGCGCAGGCGCCACACGACTGAGGGCCGTCGCAGCTCGTGCAGGGGTGGGGCAGCGCGCTCGGGGGGCTGCGCGAGGCCGAGCAGGCCGCTGGCCCGCTCGATCAACGCGCGCTCTTCGTCGAGCCGATTCTCGCAAGCGGCGCACTCGGCGACGTGCGCCTCCAGCCGCGCCCGCTCGACGGGCGTCAGCTCCCCGTCGAGATAGGCGTGCAGTGTGCCGTCATCCACGTGCGACATGTTGCCCCTCACTTCCTGAATCGTAGGCCTCTACCAACCGCCGGCGCGCTCGCGCCAGCGTCGTCCCAATTGCACCGCGCGCCAGGCCGGTCTGGATCGCGATCTCGTCGTACGACATCCCCGCGTCCCACAAGAGCAGAGCTTCGCGGTCGCGGGGCGTCAGCTGATCGAGCGCCGTGCGTACCCGCGCGCGTTTCGCGTCGGCATCGATCCGGTCTTCGGGCTCGCTGTGGACGGCGTCTGGCTCGCTCTTCAGGAGCGTCAGGTGCCGCCGCTCGCGCGCCGCCTTCCGCGCTTCGTCCCGTGCCATGTTGGCCGCCACGACGAACAACCACCCCCGCGCGTTCTCCGGTTTGTGGACCAGCGCCCGGGCGAACGCTTCCTGGGCGAGATCCTCCGCGCGCTCGGCGTCCCATACCTTGCGGTACAGGAAACGCACGAGCGAGCGGTAGGTACTGCGATAAATCTCAGCCAGATCCTCGGGCATCGCGCCTCAGGAACGGAAGTCCCGCACCAACGCATCCAGCTCACCGGGCCGCCACGTGGTCTTGCCGCCCGCCTCAATCTTGATGCTCGCCCGCCGGCCGGCCACCAGCACTGCCGGCTCGAGCGCCGCGGCCTGTCCCAGATCGGGCATGGCGCGCAGCAGGGCGAAGTACGCGTCGCTGTACGGTGCGACGGTCACGACGCGCAGCGAATCACCATGGCTCACGTCGGTCCAGGTGCTGTCGCTCCAGATGAACAACCGACCGCCGACCCGCTGCGTCGGGTTGATCCCCGACCGGGCGCGGCGCACTTCATCGAGCTCTGCGGCGTTCACCGTGCCTAATGCCGCCCCGGTCACGGTCGTGATGCTGGCCATCTCCGTTTCACGCGCGGAGCGCGTCACCGCACCGGCCCCAGCCTGCTCTGCGGGCCGCGCCGCGGGCTCCGCGCGCAGACGATCTTCGACCTGCCGCCGCACCAGCATGTTGGGCTCCTGCACGAGATACGACGTGTACTCCGTGAGAATGCCGTAGCGCAGGGCGAGTTGCTTCAAGGCATCGAGCAGCTCTTTGGTCTGACCCCGCAGCCGGATCTCGCGCGACAGGGCTCCCGCCTTGCGAGCGGCCCACAGCTGCTCGATGTAGCGGGCATCGCCCTCACGGTCCATGAGCGTCGTCTGGAACGATTCATCCCGCCCGTTACGGCGCCCGCGCACGACCACCGTGCGTTCGCCGCCGGCGCTCCCCGCGCCGCGGTAGCGTCCGAATACGACCATTTCGTCGCCGGCAAAGAGGTCGGGGAGGCTGCCGGGCTGCAGATCGTACACCTCGACGCCCTGTGATGCGGACAACGCGAGGTCGGTGAGCACGGGGCTCGCAACCTTCGCGGACAAGGCGCCCATCGCCCGCTCGATGTTCTCACCAGGGCGGACGTACTCCGTGGTACCCCGCGCCCGCTCGGTGAGGCGGTCGAGCAGATACGTGTTCACGTCGTCGCCCACGCCGAACGCGAACACCCGGAACCGGCCGCGTCCCTGCTCGGCGCGCTCCGCGATGCGCTCGGGGTCACTCTCTCCGACGCTCGGCAGACCGTCGGTGAGGAACACCACGACGCCCAGCGCCTCGGCGTCGGGCGCCTCGGCATATGCCTCGGCGAGGGCACCGGCGATGTTCGTGCCGCCCTCGGCTTCGAGACTACGAATCCACGCGGTTGCGTCGCTGCGGTTCGCGGCGCTCGCGTTCGTCCAGCCGGATGCGTAACGCCGCACGCCGCTCGAGAAGGCGACCAGGCGGAAGCGATCGGTCTCGCGGAGACTGCCCACGAGCTGCGTCAACGCCAGCTTGGCCTGCGCCATCTTTTCACCAGACATCGACCCCGATACATCGATCACCGCGACCACGTCGCGGCGCAGCGCCTCGGACTGGGCCGCCGCACCGGGCGCGAGCAGCAGCATGAAGTAGCCGTCCTCGCCGACGGGGTGTTGCGTCACGAGCGACATGCCCACCAGCCCGCGCGCGAGCGGGAGCAGCAGCTCGAAATCGCCTCCCGCGGCGCCGTCGGCCAGGGTGACGTCGATATGGTTGCCGGTACGCGTCGTATGCACCTGGTGCGTGGGCGAATACGGATCGCCAAATCGCGCGGCGCTGTCGATCTCCATGCGGAAGCTGCGCGGCGCCGTTTGGCGGCCGCGGTCGCCGAGGTAACGGAAACGCCACGCTTCACCCGCGCGATCCATCATCTGGGTGTACTTGAGCGTGATCTTGCGGGTCTCACCGGGATTGATGGGGAAGACGCGCGCCCGAATGAGCCCCTGGCCCGCGAGCTCGATCAGAGCGGGGTCGCGCTTCTGCCGCACGATCGTTTCGTAGATCGAGCGTGCCTGGGCAGCGTCCATCGCTTCGCCGCGCAGCTCCTGGTCGCCTTGCCAGAGCGAGTAGCTTGCGAACACCGCTTCACCGGGGAGAGGGAAGTGGTACATCCCCTCGTCCATCACGGGTCCGTTGTTCCGGAACCACTCTTCAACCGTTACGCGGGCGACGCGCCCGCTGACGCTGACTTGGACGGCGCTGCGAATGCGCTGGATCCGCCCTTGCGGAACGGGGCGAATGGGATCGATCCAACCTTGCGCGACAACCCCTTGAGATGCTGTGACGACGAGGGCCACGGTGAGCCCGGCAATGCGAAGCAGCGGCTGCATGCTTAGATCCTGTGAGGGACGCCATGGGAGACGCCCTCGCCCGGGATAGTTGCACAGCCACCAGCGACAAGACGCCAGAGGCGTTGCAAGACGGCGAAGCTACAAGTGGCTGCAAGCTTAAAGCTGGCAGCCACTTAGCAACTTCGCCGTCTGCGCAACTACTCTTGAGTCTAGGAGCCTATCTGACTGCGCACTGGTTGGGTCCCGATTCCAGCAAATCCGCATCCGAATCCGCCACGTCAACCAGCCCAAGATTGGCCTGTTTGATGGTCCGGTATGCTGCAGGCGGCGTCATCTGATGATCGGCGACCCAGCGGAGAAACTCGCGCTCGTCTTGGATGGCAGCGGCGGAGTTCGTCGCCGCAATGACATCGAAGCGAGCGGCGACGGCGCGGTCGGCGCGGCGTTCCTCTTCATGCGAATAATGGCCGGGGAGCACGAGCAAATCTCCGGACCACTCGCGGCGCGCGCGCTCGAGGCTCTGCCACAGCAGTTTCGCCCAGGGGTCGGCCTGACCGCCGAGGTCAGGTCGTCCGACCGACCGGACGAAGAGAAAGTCCCCGGTCAGAGCGAGGCCATCGTCCGCGAGGAGCGCGACGCTGCCGAGCGTGTGCCCGGGTACGTGCACCGCGCGCAGCATCGCCCGCCCGAACACGATCGTGTCGCCATCCGACAACGCTTGATGCGCGAATCGTCCCGGTGTGCCGTCGTACGGCGAGACGGCGTCGTCGCCGTGGACGAAATAGGGCACCTGCCAGTGTTCGGCCGCCGCACGCGCGCCGCTCAGATAGTCGGCGTGCATGTGCGTGTCCACGACCGCAGCCGGGGTGGCCGAGAGCTCCGCCAGGAGCGCGTCGTAACGTGCCAAATGCCGGCCGGGATCCACGACTACGGCGTCGCCATCGCTCGCCAGCACGTAGCTCAGCGCACCTTTCCCGAGGCGGTCGAGCTGCACCACGTGTGCCATCGAAGGTGTCGGGGCGAGCCGGCGGGCGACATAGACCGTCTCCCACGCCGCCATCCCGCCGGTGACCGAGAAGGCCTCGTATCCCCGTTCGCGAAGGAATGCGGTCGACTGTTTGCTCGAGTTGCCCCGGTTGCAGATCACCGCGACAGGCCGATTGGGGTCGAGATGCAGCTCGTCGAGCGACGCGAGCGCAAACAGTTTGGAGTTCGGCATGGCGCGGAACTCGAGTCCCGAGCCTAGAGACAGGTGCCCCGCCGCCACCTTTTCGGCCGCGCGTACGTCGAGGACCTGGAGCGCTTCGCCCTGGTCGAGCCGCTCGGCGAGCTCCTGAGGCGGAATCTGGGCGATCGACGAATCCGCCATCTCAGTCGAGGCCCATCGTCACACCCAACAGCACGGCCAGGGTATTCTGGGCGAGCGGAAAGTTCTGGCGCTCCTTGAACGTCGTGAAGCTGACCTCCGCTCTTCCCTCGAGTCCTTCGAGGAGTGGAAACCGATAGCCCGCGGCGACGTTGGCGCCGGCGAATGCGAATCCCGGGCGTCCTCCTTGGGCGATGTAGAGCACGGCCCCTCCTCCGGCGACGTACCCGCGGCGATAGATCGCCAGGTCGAGCCGCGTGGAGAGCCGACCATCGATCGCGGTGCTGCCCGGCAGTTGCGTACGTTCGCCGCCGACCGCCGTCTCGAGTGCGAGTCTGCCGTACAGCGGAAGGACGATAAACAGCGCTGGGAGCACGGGTGAACCGGAGCCGGGGAGAATGGCGAACGACTCATGCGCGTCGAAGTCGGATCCGAAGGCGCTTCCATACACATGATTGCGCACGTACCCCCCCGCGATGCCGAACGCCGGGCGCCACGGACGCCGCCGCTCGGATGACGCATCGCGTTGGGCCGCGGGCGCCGCCGCTCGTCCCTCGAGGCGATGCGAGAACCCCAGCAGCATCGCGTACACGTTGGTCGGCACGAGGGAGTCAGTCTGTCGTTGCGTGACCCATTGGAACTCGATCCGCGCGGCCAAACGCGAGCCGAGCTCCTCGCGGTACCCAAGCGCTCCCAGCGCTCCGAGTTGCGTGTCGTTGACGTCGTCGGTTTCCTTGAAACGCACCAACCCTCCCGCGGCGATATAGAAGCCCTTCGCGATCGCAAGATCGGCCCGCAGTGTCACGCGCACATTGATGCTCGAGGTGGCGGGGATCAGGTCGTTCGCCTCCTTGAACGCCGAACGCGACCCCGCGATGGCGGGCTCCAGCGCGAGTCGAGACGTGAGGGGAATTACGACGAACACGGTAGGATAGGACGCTGCAGTGCCCGGCAGCTCCAGGCGATCCAGGTACCGCGGCTGCCCCCCGCCCGCGGGCATGATCCGAGCGAACCCACCGACGACGCCGATCTCCGGCCTCCAGTGGCCCTGCGCCGCCGCAGTGCCGACCGGCGCGGCGAACGCGAGGAGTGCCAGCATGGGTCGCACGTCGTGTCTCCGCCCTTTGGAGTAGGTGCCGGAAGCTCATCAAATAGCCAAGAAACGCCAGGGCGTCCGGGGCTCCCGTTTTTCGGGACCCCGTCTATATTGTGAATGCGTTCACAAGCCCACCAGCCAACGTTTCCGGAGGTCACTCGCAATGCGCTTCACTTTGCTCACGACCGTTGTCGCGCTCGGCGCGCTCGCCTGCGGCGGTGAAAAGCAGGCCAGCCAGACGCAGACGCCTGCGGCCGATCAGTCAGCCGCGACGCCCGCCGCGACCGGTCCTGTGGTCGAGGTCAAGATGACGGGCAACGGCACCAACGTGGCGGCGTTCGACCCGAAGGCGCTCACGATCGCCCCGGGCACCACCGTCCGCTTCATCAACGTGTCGGGCGGCATGCACAACATCGCCTTTTGGGGCGACTCGGTTCCTGCGGGCGGTGCGGCCGCGCTCGCCGCGGGCATGAAGAACACGATCGACAACATGCAGGGCGCGTTTCTCATGAACGCGAACGACACCTACGAGGTCTCTTTCGCGAACGCGCCGAAGGGCGTGTACAAGGGCTACTGCGTCCCGCACGTGGCGTTGGGGATGAAGATTGCCATCACGGTGCAGTAAGGCTCCCGCACCGGCGATCGCCGACACGGCTCCGGGATGCGTCCCGGGGCCGTTTCGCTTTACTTAAGAAATCCTATGACGCGCAGCTGGGATGTGGTCGTCGTCGGGACAGGGTTCGGCGGCAGCATGGTGGCACTCGCCGCCGTGCGCGCCGGACTGCGCGTGTTGCTCATCGAGCGCGGGCGCTGGGTGGACCGCGACGATTCCGCCTGGGATCCGCGCAGCATCCTGATCGACCGGAAGTACCGCAGCGCATCGCCGTTCGAGACGCCGGGCTCGGTATTCGGGCGCACGCAATTTTTCCCCGACGAAGCGGTCGGTGGCAAATCGGCGTTCTACGGCGCCGCATCGTTCCGGTTCCGCGAAGACGATTTTCAGCTGCGCCGCCGCTACCCTGACGTGTGCTCCGACCTCGTCGACTGGCCGATCACGTACGCCGATCTCGCGCCGTACTACGAACAGGCCGAGCGGCTCCTCGGCGTTGCCGGCGTGGCCGGGCGAGATCCCACCGAGCCACCGCGCGAACCCTACGCCGCGGCGCCGCCGGCATTCTCGGCGCCCGCCGCCCGCGTCGCCGCGGCGGCCGAATCGCTCGGTCTGAAGCCGTTTCCCATCCCGCTGGCCATCAACTTCGCGTCGACGGACGGACGGCGGCCCTGCGTCCAGTGCCTGACCTGCGATCTTTTCCCCTGCAAGATCGGGGCGAAAAACGATCTCTCGGTCACGGTGCTCCCCGCCGCGATCGCGGCGGGCGCCACGGTCCTGCACAGCACGGTGGCCCTGCGCCTCAAGCGTAACGGCGATCGCATCTCGGAGGTCGAGTGCCTCGACACCACCAGCGGCGAGCGTTTCTCGGTGACCTGCCGCGTGTGCGTCGTGAGCGCGGGGGCGATTCCATCGCCGGCCCTGTTGCTGGCATCGGGCCTCGGTGACCTGGGCCCGAGCGGCACGTGGATCGGCCGCTGTCTCATGCGTCACTGCTCCGGGATCGTCATCGGGATCTTCAGCGAGCATACGAACCCGGAGCGTGCGTTCCACAAACAGGTCGCGCTGACGGATTTCTATTTCGGCGAAGGCCGCAGGTCGCCGCCCGGGCCCTGGGGCATGATTCAGGGGCTACAGGTGCCTCCACCGGAGTACATCGCCGACCAGGGGGGCTTTCCGATCGGCACCATCGGCGCGAAGACCGTCGATCGACACATTTTTCTCCTGTGCATCGGGCAGGACCTGCCCAACCCCGAGAACCACGTGGCGATCGACCCCGCCACGACCGATCGCTACGGCGCTCCGACGCCCCGCGTATTCCATCGTTACTCGCGCCGCGACCGCGAGGCGCGCAGCGCGTTGTACCGTGAGGGAGCGCGGGTACTCCGCAAAGCGGGTGCACTGATCCGCGTGCGCAAGCCGATCAACACGTTCTCGCACGCGCTCGGCACGTGCCGCTTCGGGTCGGACCCCGCGCGCGCCGCTCTCGACCCGTGGTGCCGGATGTTCGGCGTCCCGAACTTGTTCGTCGTGGACGCGAGCTTCATGCCGAGCTCCGGGGGTGTGAATCCGAGCCTCACGATCGCGGCGAACGCGCTGCGGGTGGGTGAACACCTCGTCGCCGAGTGGGATCGGATCGCGTGAAGCGCATCCGTCTCTTGCTCCTCGGGTGCGGGCGAGTGGCCCGGACGCACAGTCGCGTCGCGCGGTCGCTGGGCGGCATCGATCTGCTCTTCGCGAGCCGCTCGCTCGAAAAGGCCGAAGCCTACAATCGGCAATACGGCGGCGTGGGTGCCTTCGGCAGCTACGAGGCCGCCTGCGCCGACCCGGGCGTCGACGCGGTCTTCGTGTGTACGCCGCAAGCGTTCCATGTCGAACACGCCGGCCTCGCCGCGGCGAACGGTAAAGCAGTGCTGATCGAGAAGCCCGTCGCGCGGACCCTCGATGAGCTGGCGCAGATTCAAGCCGCGGCAATTCGCGCGGGCGTCATCGCGATGGTGGCGGAGAACTACTACTTCAAGCCCGCCCTCCGTGTCTTGCGCCAGCACATCGAGCGCGGCGACCTGGGCCAGGTGCTGTTCATCGAGCTGAACCGCGCCGGACGCCAACGTCCGACTGGCTGGCGCGCCGACGCGGTCTTGATGGGCGGGGGGGCGCTGCTCGAGGGCGGCGTGCACTGGGTCAACTATCTTTCCCGGCTGGGAGGCACGGTGCGCGAGGTGTGCGCCCTGCGGCCCGAGGTCGATCGAACGCCGGTCGCCCCATTTGAAGACGGGCTCGAAGTGCTGGTGCGCTTTGCGGGCGGCGCCGTCGGCAAGTTGCTGCACGCCTGGAGTGTGACGAATCGGCTCGCCGGTCTCGGCCTTTCGAAGATCTACGGCACCGAAGGCAACGTCACCTTCGAGAGCAACGGCCTTTTCGCGCTCGTCACCGGACGGCGGACGCGACTGCGCTTTCCAGGTGTCCACGACTTGATGGGGTACCGCGCGATGTTGCGGCACTTCATCGACTGCGTGCGCGAGCGGCGCGAGCCCGAGATGTCGCTCGCCGCGGCGCGCCACGATCTCGCCGTGGTCACGGCGGCCTACCGGTCGCTCGAGACTCGTCGGTTTGAACCTCTAGCCATGGAGCATTAATGCAAGCCGGTCATGTCCCGCTCGCGCTCGCCATCGCCACCTACGACTGGAACCCGAAGACGGCCGTATTCTGCCTGGGGATGCACTTTCTCCCCAACGCCGACTCGCTCGTGGTCAAGGCCGGGTTCGCGAAGCCCGAGTTCCATTGTACGGTGACGCACAGCATTCT
Organism: Gemmatimonadales bacterium; assembly: GCA_036004745.1. GTDB lineage: Bacteria > Gemmatimonadota > Gemmatimonadetes > Gemmatimonadales > GWC2-71-9 > 20CM-2-65-7. Next base: position 20,697 of record DASYRD010000050.1, read on the forward strand.
CTTCGCGCTGGTCGTGAGCGGTATCGTGGCCCTGTTCTCGCCGCACTACGCGATCTTCGCGTTGATCGCGATTCTGGCGCACTACGCGGCCGACATCGGGAGCACCGTGGGGTTGCCGCTGCTCTGGCCCTTCTCGAAAAAGAAGTTCACGCTCGCCTTCTTCAAGGACACGGGATACTGGGGCTGGCAGATGCTCACCGGGTACTATCGCCAGCCGATGGCGTGGGTGCTCGAGGGCGCCGTGCTGGCCTTCTTCATCTACCGGCTCTACGTGATATCGGCCTAGCCCGGGTGCTCGCGGGCCTCGGTCGGGCGCTCGTCAAGAAACACGGCACGCCGCAGTGGGACGCGGTCATCCGCGCCACCGGCGTGCTGTGTTTATTGGCGATCTACCCGACGCTGCGGTGGCCCCAGATCGCGGGGCTGGTGGGATTCTTCGTGATCTCGGTCGTGATGAACGGCCCGCTCTCTCCCCTGTTTCCCGTGTTCTTCGAGCCGGTGATGTTCGTGGCGGCGCGCGTTTACTCGCCCTTCTTGGTGGGGCTCACCGCGACGCTGGGCGCGTGCTACATGGAGTACCTCAACTACTACCTCCATGAGTACGCGATCTTCCACCCCAAGCTCGACCGCGTTCGAGCGAACTACTGGGTCCGGAAGAGCGTCGAGCTCTTCGAGATCAGCCCCTTCTGGGCGATCGTGCTCATGGCGTTCACGCCGCTGCCGTACTGGCCGGCGCGGATTCTCGGGCCCCTGACGCGCTATCCCATCCATCGCTATCTGCTCGCGACATTCGTCGGTCGTCTCCCGGAGTGGTGGCTGTACGCCGCATTCGGGAAGTGGCTGCCCATCTCGACGCCGGTCTTGATCATCGGAACGCTCGCGTTCACGGTGCTTTTCCTGCTCTTCGTACTGGTTCAGCGGCACTTTCGCGCCGCCCGTCAGCCGGCGGCCTAGGCTCGGGAACCCGGCGCGCGAGGGTCTTGTTTGGGGCGAGGACCCCTTCTTACAATAGGTAGTCGATGACTAGACGCGCCCTCATAGTCCTCGGTACCGCGGCCGTGGTCGTGGCGTCCTATGTGGCGTCCGCAACGGCCCGGAGTTCCCTGCGGCCCCCGCCCGTCCACCCGCGGCCCGTTGTGCAGCCGCTTTCCCGAGAGCTGAATGACCTGCCCACGGCTCAGGTCACCGCGAACCCGAAGACGGGGGAGCTGGTGATCGAGCTGCCGCCGGTCGATTTGCCCGCCGGGGCCGCACACCACAGCACCGATCAACCCCCCGTCTCGCTGGCGGAGCTGCCGGTGGGGGGGTGGATCTACGGTTTCCGCACGGAGCTGGTGGACGAGACGGGACGCATGCTGTCCCCGCGGCTGGTGCACCATTTCAACGTGCTCGATCCGACGCACCGCGAGCTCTTCGTGCCGGTCGGCCAACGCATCGCCGCCGCCGGCCAGGAAACGGGTGTCGTGCGGTTGCCGAGATTGCTGATGGGGTCGCCGTTCACGAGCGGGTCGAAGGTTGTGGCCAGCGCGATGTTGCACAATCCGACCGCCGAGACGTTTCACGGCGTCCGCGTCCGCCTGGTGCTCTACTACACGCCCGAGGGCCGCCCCTGGCCGTTCTTCCGGACGTTCCCGTGGCAGCTCGACGTCGGTTTCCCTGTGGGGGACAAGTCGTTCGACCTGCCGCCGGGGCCGAGCGAGCGGTCGTACGAAGGATCGCCGGCGGTCGCGGGCAGCATCGTGGTCATCGGCGGGCACCTGCACGACTACGGCGTGAGCATCGAGTTCGACGACGCAACGACGGGAGAAGTGATCTGGCGCGCGGAGCCCGTGCGGGACGCGCGCAGCGATGTGGTGTCGATGCCGATCGGGAGGTTGTACGGCCTGACGCACATCGGGGTCCGCATCGTGCCCGAGCATCGCTACCGTGTCCGCGTGGTCTACGACAATCCCACGGGAAAGACGCTGCCGGGCGGTGGCATGGGGGTCGTAGCGGGGCTGTTCGTGCCGGACGGCGATGCGCCCTGGCCATCGATCAACCCGAACGACTCACTCTACCAAGGAGACCTGCGACACTTCCTGCGGCTCCACGGCATCTGGCTCGAAGCGCGCCGTGGCGGCATGCCGCACATGCATCACTAGGCGCTGCCGCCCGGCTCCACGCCGAAGTTGGCGACCGGCACGCGGCGCGGCGCTTCCGCTTCAGCGGTCTGCATGATGCCGAGGATCGCCGCGGCCACCACGAGCCCCGCGAGCGCGTCGACGGCGTAGTGGAACTGGCCGTACACGACGGCCAGGGTGAGCCCCGCGGTCAACGGCAACAGCACCCACCCGAGCGGCCGCCAATACCGCATCGCCATGCCGGCCGCGACGACCGACGCCGCCACGTGCGATGACGGGAAGGCCGCCCCCCACGAATCCCCGTGGTCGAGGATCCATTGCGCGAAGCGCGCCGGCCCGACGGTGGTGGCCGCGTTGTGCGCCGCGTCGAAAGCGTAGCGCGGGCCCGCAACGGGGAAAAAGAGGAAGACGACGTAGCAGAAGTAGAACGTGACCATCACGGCGAAGATCGTCTGCCGCGCGGCATCCCGCTTCCCGACGAGCCAGAGGCCCAGCGGGGAGGCGTAGAGGATCGGGTAGTACGCCAGGTAGCAGGAGTGCAGGATCCACGACAGCAGCACGTTCGGATCCTCACGGATCCAGCGGTACGCGACCTGCGATCCGAACACCCAGGCCTCGAACCGCTGAATGCCGAGGTCGTTCTGGAATCCGGCGTCGAGCGTGAGCACGCCGATTTCGCCGTACAGGGCGGGGAGCAGCAGCATCGGGTACCACTCGCCGAGGAAGCGGCCGGTGGGGCTCCCGGCGCGGGCCCGCGGCGCCAGAAGCACCAGCAGCAGGAGCAGGGCATGCGCGAGGACGAGCCACGGCCACCCCGGAATCGGCTCGTCCTGGAACGAGAGTCCCACGGCGACCGTCGCGAGCCCAAGGTATGCGAGGGTCGCGATATCGATCCCGGTGAAGCGCCGTGTCGCTGTTCCTGCGGTTACAGCCATCCCACCTCCCGATACCATGCTGCTGTCCGAGCGAGACCTGGCTCGAGGTCGATCGTGGCTCGCCAACCGGTGTCGCGCGTCAGGGCATCGCCGCGGCACGTCCACGCGGCGGCGAGGTATTCGTTCGCTTTGTCCGCCGACAGAAATGTGGCACGCCCCGCCAAATGCGCGAGTGAGCCCACCGTCCACAGCAGGCCACGTGCCACGGCCTTCGGCAGGGGCACGATCCGGGGCGGGGACTTGCCCAGGGCCTTGGCGCACGCCAGGAGCAGGCCTCGGCTCGTCGTCGTCGTGGCATGAGTAGCGAAGTACACGCGACCCTGGGCCGCCGGGCTCGTGCCCGCGGCAATCAGGGCGCGCGCCAAGTCGTCCGCGTGTATGACCGACAACTCCTGCGATCCGTCACCGAAGACCGGGGCGACGGGGGCCCGGGCCAGTTGAAATACCTTGAGCGTCCCGCGGTCCCACTCGCCGTACACGACCGGCGGGCGCACGATCGTCCAGGGAAACGGCATCGCCCGCACGAGGACCTCGGCGGCGAGCTTCGAGCGGCCGTAGTCGGTGATCGGGGCGGGGTGGCGGGCTTCGTCGATGGGCTGGCCCGGGACCGTCGGCCCCGCGGCCGCGAGGGACGAGACCAGGACGAAGCGCGACACGCCGTGCTCGTCCGCCGCCTCCAGGACGTTGGCGGTGCCGTCGCGGTTCGTGGCCATGAACTGGAGGGCGTCCTTCGCGATGACGCGCCCCGCGACGTGGAAGACGAGCTCGGCACCCTCGCACCCCTGGAGCAGCGCTCCCGCGTCGTCCAGGTCGCCGCGCACGAGCCGCACGTCGCGCCAACCGAGGCGCTCCGCCAGCTCCGGCCGGCGCACGAGGCAGGTCACGCGGTCGCCGCGTTCCTGAAGTGCGCGCACGAGATGGGCCCCGACGAAGCCGGTGCCCCCGGTGACGAAGACGTTCACAGCGCCTTGTCGAAAACGCGGTAGGTCTTGTACGGTTTGAACCCGAGGGCCAGGGCGGCGTTGTTCATGGGCGCATTGTCCTCGAGGATCCAGCCGCCCTCGCCCCAGTTGTAGCCCTTCTTGACGCCGTGGGTCCAGATCCAGTCGTACATGAGGCCGTCGATCCCGCGGCCGCGGTACTCGGGGATCACGCCGAGCAGCAGGACCCTGGCGCGGTTCGTCTTGCGGTTCAGGAGGACCTTGATGATCCCCGGGAACAGACGGCCCGACGGGTTGTGCTTGAGGGCGACGTTGAGATCGGGGAGCGCGACGCCGAAGCCGACGACCTCGCCGGCCCGCTCCGCGAAGACCACGAGGTCGGGGACCACGATCGGCTTCAATTGTTTTGCGAGATGGTCGATTTCGGCCTCGGTCAGCGGCACGAAGCCCCAGTTTTTCTCCCAGGCTTTGTTGTAGAGTGCCTTGACCAGCTCCACCTCTGCCGCGAACCGCTTCATGTTCAGCGGCCGCAGCGTGATGCCGGCGCGCTCGGCGACGCGCTTCGCGATGCGGACGAGCCGCTCGGGCGGGCCGTCGCCGCTGCCCTCGTACGCGAGCAGGTCCTTCGCCTTGGCGAACCCGTAGCGCTCGTGCAGCGTCGTGTAGTACGGCGGGTTGTGCGGCATCATCAGCGTCGGGGGAGTGGAAAACCCGTCCACGAGCAGGCCGCACTCGTCGTTGACGGAGGGGCTCATCGGACCGCGCATGGTGTCGAAGCCGCGCGCGCGGAGCCAGCCTCCGGCGGCGTCCCACAGCGCATTGGCTACTCCCTGGTCATCGACGCACTCGAAGAATCCGTAGAACCCGATCTTGTCGTTCCAGGTCTGGTTGTGCGCGTCGTTCTTGATCGCGGCAATCCGTCCGACCACGCGGCCGTCCACCTGGGCGAGGAAGTACTGCGCTTCGGCGTGCTGGAAGAAGGGATTCTTCCCCGGGGAGAGCATCGTGCGGACATCCATCCGCAGCTGCGGGACCCAGAGCGGGTCGCCGCGATAATGCTCGTAGGGGAAGGCGATGAAGCGTTCGAGATCGCGCCCGTTCGAAACGGGCGCGATCTCCACCGTGCTCAGATGACCCCTAACTCTTTCCCGAGCCGGGCAAAGGCCTCGAGCGCGAGATCGATCTGATCTGCCGTGTGCGTCGCCATCAGGCTGGTGCGCAGGCGGCACTGGGACGGCGGCACCGCGGGCGGCACGACGGGGTTCGTGAACACGCCGGCGTCGAACAATTGGCGCCAGAACATGAACGTCTTGTCGAGGGGCCCGATCAGCACCGGGACGATCGGCGTCTCGGTGGGCCCGATGTCGAACCCGAGCGAGCGCAGGCCTCCCTGGAAGCGGCGGGCGTTCTCCCACAGCCGCTCGCGCCGGTCGGGCTCGCGCTGCATCACGTGGAGCGCCGCCAGCACGCCCGCGGTGTTCGCGGGGGGCAGGGCCGCGGTGAAGATCAACGGCCGCGAATGATGCTTCAGGAAGTGGATCACGTTCTCGGTGCCCGCCGCGAAGCCGCCGATCGAGGCCAGCGACTTCGAGAAGGTGCCGACGATCAGGTCCACCTCGTCCACGAGGTTGAAATGCGCGGCGGTCCCGTCTCCCTTGGGACCGAGCACGCCGACCGAGTGCGCATCGTCGATCGCCAGCGCGGCGCCATAGCGCTGCGTCAACTTGAGCAACCCTGGCACGTCGGCGATGTCGCCTTCCATCGAATAGATGCCGTCCACGATGACCATCATGCCAGTGCCGTCGGGGACCTTCTGCAGCTTCCGCTCCAGGCCCGCGAGATCGCCGTGGTTGAAGCGGATCGTTTCGCCGTGCGACATCTTGGCGCCGTCCACGATGGACGCGTGGTCGAGCTTGTCGAGGAAGACGACGTCGCCCCGGCCCACAAGCCCCGAGATGAGGCCCAGGTTCGCCTGGTAGCCGGTCGAGAAGACGAGGCAGGCTTCCTTGCCGAAGTACTCCGCCAGCTCGGCCTCGAGCTGCTCGTGCAGGTCGAGCGTGCCGTTCAGGAACCGGCTGCCCGTGCACCCCGACCCGTAGCGCTCCAGAGCACTCTTCGCGGCCGCCAGCACCTCCGGATGATGGGTGAGCCCCAGGTAATTGTTGGAGCCCATCATGATCCGTTCCTGGCCTTCGATGACGACGACGGTGTCTTCGGACTGGGAAATCGGCTTGAAATACGGATACAGCCCGGCGGCCTGGATTTCGCGCGCCCGGGTGAAATTCTTGCACTTGTCGAACAGCGCGATATGCTGCAGGGTCTCAGTCCGCACGCAGCCTCGAAGTCTATGTGGTTAGCGGTGCTACAGCTTACCCCGACGACGCCGAAATGGCAAGGGTAACGTACCTTTCAGAAATGGCCCACCCCTCGCTCCCCCGCGTGATGACGCTGCGGGACGTCGTGCTTTTCAACATCACAGCCATCGTCGGACTGCGCCACCTCCAGACGGCCAGTCAATTCGGACCCGCGTCGATCGTTCTCTGGCTCGTCGCGATGGTGGTCTTCTTCCTGCCCTCGGCGGCGGCGGTGCGCGAGCTGTCGGAGATCGACCCGCGCACCGGCGGTCTGTATCGCTGGTCCGAACGGGCGTTCGGACAGCAACACGGGTTCCTCGCGGGGTGGAGCTACTGGGTATCGAACATCGTGTATTTCCCGGCGCTGCTCGTGTCCACCGCGGCGATCGCCGCGTACGCCGGCGGTGCGGGCACCGCGGGCCTCGCGGAGAGCTCGCTCTTCGTCGGCGTCGTGTCGCTCAGTTGCCTCTGGTTCGCGATCATGACGAACCTCGTCGGGTTGCGCATCGGCCGCTGGGTCCCGAACATCGGCGCGTACGGAACCTGGATCCCGGCGGCGATCCTCATCGCCCTTGCCATCTGGGCGTTCGCGCGCTTCGGGAGCGCCACGCCGCTCACGGGCCGGCTGCTGCCGACGCATTTCAACTTTGAGCTGATCAACTTCTTCGCGACGATCACGTTCGCGTTCGCCGGGCTGGAGCTCGCACCCACGATGGGCGACGAGATTCATGACCCCGCAGCCACCCTGCGCCGCGGAGTCATTGTTTCCGGGATCGCGATCGTCGGTATCTACATCATCGGCAGTCTCGCGATCCTCGTCGCCCTGCCGCCCGACCAGGTGAACGTGACGAACGGGGTGGCGCAGGTCGTCGCCGTGATGGCGGAGCGCTTGGGCGGGTCGTGGCTCTTGCCGCTCGCGGCAATCGTCGCCGTGTTGATCGCGCTCGGCAACGTGGGTGGCGTGGCGGCGTGGCTCGCGGGCTCGGCGCGGTTGCCCTTCGCCGCGGGGATCGACCGGGTGTTGCCGGCCGCCTTCTCGCGCGTGCATCCGAAGTGGAAGACGCCCTACGTGGCGCTGCTCGCGCAGGGCGGTTTCGCTACGCTTTTCGTGCTGCTCGGCCTCATGGGTTCGACGGTGCGGGACGCGTACGTCGCCCTGCAGAGCGCGACGGTGATCCTGTATTTCGTGCCGTACCTCTATCTGTTTGCGGCGTACCTGCGGCTGCGGCGCGAGCGGTCCCTCAAGACGGCGTGGATGGGGTGGGCGGGGTTCGGCACCGTGGCGCTGTCGATCGTCCTCTCCCTGATTCCCCCCGCGGTCGAGAGCCCGCTCCGCTTCGAGCTCAAGGTCGTGGGGGGGGTGGCCGCATTCCTGATTGTGGGGTGGTGGCTCGGCGTGAGTGGTGTGAGGCAACGCACAGCTTCCGGGGTACCGACTGCCTAGCCTACATTATTGCTTGCGCCGGCCCCCTCCGAGCGCCCGTCCCGTGGAGGTCAATTTGTGAGACCATCCGTCGTCTGGCTCGTAGGGCTCGCCGCCCTACCGCTCTTCGTTGCTCCGTCGTCTGCCGCCGCCCAAAGCGGGTTTCATCGTCGCTGGGAGATACCCGGGTTCGATTTCCGGAAGAACGGCGCCTGGCGGGTGCGCGCTCAGCGGATTGCGGACCTGCGCCATCAGCTCATCGCCCAGCGTCGCACGGCGCAGCTGAACGGAGCGAGGCTGAGCGGTCCCGCGCCATCCCAGACGCAGGTGACGGGCACGATTCAGGTGCCCGTGGTGCTCTTCAGCTACCTGGGCACGGGTGCGCAGTTCATGCGCGATTCCTCGCAATACCGGCAGGTGCTCTTCGACTCGCTCCCCCCCGGCGGCAACCCCTACACGCTCCGGTCCTTCTATAAGGAGATGTCGAACGGGGTGTTCGGCATGCTCGGCAAAGTCATCGGGTGGGTCCCCCTCGATAGCGGCGAAACTACGTATACGGGCGTGGCGGGCACGTGCAACGGCAATCCCTTTGGCACGACCAACTGTAACGGCATCTTCAGCGTGGCGGCAACCAAGCGGATGCAGGACGGCTTCCGCCAGGCCCTGGCGCGCGTGGACACCGGCGCCGCGGGCATCAACTTCGCGCAGTTCGACAACGACGGTCCCGACCTGGTCCCCAACTCCGGTGATGACGACGGCTACGTGGACATGATCATGTTCGCGCATCCGACCAAAGACGGAGCCTGCGGGGGCAACAACAGCCCCAATCCCCCCGGGACCGCGGCGAGCAACAACCACATCTGGTCGCACCGATTCGTGCTCGTGAACGCGACGTCGACCACCTTTCAAGATTTTGTCACGAACGATCCGTCGGCCGAGGGCGGCACGATCCGGATCAGCGACTACTTCGCCACGACGGGGTTGGGTGGCGCGTCGTCCTGCGACACGACGTCGATCATGCCGATCGGCACCGCCGCGCACGAGTTCGGGCATGCGTTGGGACTCCCGGACCTGTACGACACCGAGGGTGCGACCGAAGGCATCGGTGAATGGGGCTTGATGGGCTCGGGGAACTTCACGAGCCCGCGCAGCCCGACGCGCATGGAAGCCTGGTCGCTGAACGAGATGGGGTGGGTGTCGCTGCGCATCCTCGACACGACCGGCACGTATCACTTCGGCGCCGCACCCGTTGCGGACACGGCATTCTACGTGAACGTCCGGGGGACAAACACGCGGCACGAATACTTCCTGCTCGAGAACCGTCAGGCGTCCCTGGCGGATACGGCACAGATCCGCATTCACTGCGTCCGAGCTTCGCAACCGTCCAACTGCCCCGGGGGCATGCTCATTTGGCACGTGGACTCGCTCCAGGCCGCGAACAACGGCTTCCACAGCAGCAATGCGGTGAACGCGGGCCCGGTGCATGGCCTGAAGGTCGAAGAAGCAGATGGGCAGCGGCAGCTCTGGTGTGAGGCGAGCGGCTGCAACCGCGGCGACGCCGGCGATTATTACCCGGGTGTGAGCAACAACCGCTCGTTTTCGTTCAACACGATCCCCGCCGCGACGAAGAACCTGGACGGGACCTTCGTCGGGTTCGCGATCGACTCGATCAATCAGGTCGTGCCGGGTGGTGAGATGTCGTTCCGGCTCCGGTTCGGCGGGCTGACCGTGGTGCGGGGCAGCGACACGAACGCCGTGATCTCGATGGACGCGGTGAACTACAACGTGTTCCGCGATCTTCTCGACGACGCCTCGCTGCACACGGTGAGCGTCGCCGACACGCAGTTCTCCATCAACAACCGAACGCGCTGGCGCTTCGCCTCGTGGTCCGATGGACAGGCCCGGTCGCACACGATCACCGCGAACCTGGTCGGCGGGACCTTTACCGCAACGTTGAACCGCGATTTCAAACTCATCGCGAATGCGGGCGCCAACGGGACGATCTCCTCGAATCCGGTGGTCAACCTCGCCGGGGAGTTCATTGCGCAGGGGAGCCCGGTGCAGCTGACCGCGACCGCCAACGGCGGATTCGTCTTCAGCGGCTGGACGGGCGACACGACGTTCAGCACGGCGATCGTCACGCTGCCGATGGGCAAACCGTACACGGTGACCGCGAACTTCGCGCTGCAGCTCGCCATCAGCTCGGGGGCGACGCGCCCCAACGGGGTGATGGGCGCTGCGTACAACGACACGCTGCGGGTGACGGGCGGATCGGGGACCAACAGCTGGAGCGTGACGAGTGGCGCGCTCCCGCCGGGCGTGACGCTGGCCGCGTCGACTGGCGTCCTGTCGGGATTCCCGCAAACCACCGGCAACTTCTCCTACCAGGCGACGGTGGTGTCGGGCGCGCAGAACCAGAGTCAGACGTTCAACTTCTCGGTGTCTGCGCCCAGCCTCGTGACCGCCGACGTGGTCGCCCAGATTCTCCAATCCGGCACGCCGCTCAACGCGGACCAGGTGCGCTACCTCGATTATCTGGGGAACAACAACACCTTCTTTGACGTGGGGGACTTCCTCGCGTGGGTGAAAGCGACAGGGGCGCCGCTCAGCGCCGAGGTCATGGCGAAACTGGCGCAGACGAAAGGAGGCCGGCCATGAAGCGGCTCATCGGAGTGGCGATCGCTGCCATGCTCGTGCTGGGCAGCAGCTGCGGGAAGGGCACCGAGCCGACGGCGGGGAACCTCACTGTGCGCCTCACCTCGCCCAACTCGGGGGCGGACTCGGCGATCGTCTTCACGATCACGAGCCCGGCGCCCCTCACCAGCGCCACGGCGGGAGCCGGCCTGCGGCTCTTTGCGCAGACGCTGGGCACGACGACGACGCGGTTCGTGCTGACGGGGCAACTCAACACCAGCGCGACGATCCTGACGATCGGCGTGGCGAACGTGAACGCGGTGGGGCAGTACAGTGGGTCGATCGAGGGTGTGGCGCAGCCCAACTACGTGCTGCGCCCGCTGCCGGGCGGCTACGCGCTGACCTTCGTCAAATAGCGGTCGGTTGGGGACCGCCGTTCCCGCCGGTCCCCCAGGCACGCGCCAGGTCGCCGTCGAGGCGCCGGCGCATGTCCTGGTAGGAGCGGAGCAGCTGCTGGCATTCGTCCGTCAGCGTGGTGCCGCCCCCGCCGGGTCCGCCCGCGCGCGACTCGACCACTGGACGTCCAAACGCCTGCTCCATCAGCTGGATCGCTCCCCACGCCGTGCGGTAGCTGATTCCGGCTTCGCGCGCGGCGTCTTTGATCGAATGCACCTTCTCGACCGCTTCGAGGAGCCGAGCCTCGCGCTCCCCCATCACGGAAACGCCGCGGCGCATCAGTGTGATGCTCGCTCTCGGAACAAGATCGCCGAACTGCATGAGGCCTCCTACGGTTCGACTGGCGCAGGCGGTGCACACCCGCCCGCGAGCGGCTCGAACGCCGCCCTACCACCGTCCAATTGCATCGCGAGCAGCCGCGTCCGCCAGTCGGCCATGGCCCACGAGGCGAACGAGACAGCCGCCGGATGCGGCGACGGCGAACGAATCACGTACAGCGTGTATGGGTTGAGCAGCGCCGTGTCACCGGCGAACAGCACCCGCAGCTCCAACCCCTTCAGCTTCGCAAAGGTCGGGAAGTCGACCAACGCATAGCCGTGCCGTTCGTCGGCGAGCCGTACCGTCGCGCCCTGGTCAGTGCCCGTTTCCAGATACCACGGTTGCCCGCGCGGCGAGGGCGACACGCCGGCGCCCTGCCACAGCGCCAACTCCTTCACGTGCGTCCCCGACGAATCGCCGCGCGACACGAAGGTTGCGCGCGCTGCGGCGATGCGCTTCAGCGCCTCCGCCGCCGACGTCGCCCCCGCGATCTTCGCGGGATCCGCCGGAGGCCCGACGATGGCGAACCGGCTCGCCACGAATGGGCAGCGCAGCTCCGCGTGACCCGGCGCGACGAGCAGCCGCTGCTCGAGGCTCGGCGCGTGTGTGATCACCACGTCGAGATCGCCGGCCGCCGCCGACCGCAGCATCTGCCCGGAGGGCCCGATCACGACGGACACCGCCGCGGGCGGATGCAGCGAGTCGAGGATCGCCATCGCGCCCGACTGGTCGACGGTGGTCGTCGTGCCAAGACGCAACGGGCGTGCCTCGCTGGTGCACCCGACGAGGGCCGCGCAGATTAGCGCGACTTTCCCACGGTTCCTCAGGAGCAGTCCCATGCGTCGAATGGCGTTCCTCATCGTGTTGCTCGCGTCTCCTTTGGCCGCCGTCGCGCAGACGCCTCCGCTGACCGTCGAGAGCGTCATGCGCGGGCCGGACTTGGTCGGTACCGCTCCTTTCAATGTTCAATTCGGTGCCGACGGACGCTATGTGTATTTCCGCTGGCGGCGGCCTCAGGCTGACACCCTCGACGAGGACTACCGCGTCACTGTAGCGGCGCCGCAACAAGTCGAGCGGCTGCCGCGCAACGCGATCGACACGATTCCCCTCGCCAACGGCGTCTTGAGCCCCGATCGGCGCCGTCAGGTGGTCATGCTGAAGGGCGATCTGTGGCTCCTCGAGCAAAACGGAGCCCGGCGCCGCCTCACACAGACTCCTGGCGCAGAAACCGCGCCAGCGTGGTCGGCGGACGGGCAGACGGTGTACTTCGTCTGGGACAACAATGCTTGGGCCCTTGATCTGCGCGGTGGTGCGCTGGCGCAACTCACCGACATCCGTCGCGGACCCGCTCCCCGCGCGCCCGCCGAGCCCCTCGGCCAGAAGAAGGCGCTGCGCAATGACCAGCGGGACCTGTTCGACTTCATCCGCCGCCAGGTCGCCGAGGAACGGCTGCGCGCCGACACCGACACCGCGTCGACGGTCAAACCGCTGTATCTGGCGGAGCGCCAGAGCGCCACACGTTTGATCGTGGCGCCCGGCGGACGCTTCGTCCTCGCGACGATTACCGAGCGGCCGCGCGGCGACAGCGCCGACGGGCGCCAGGTGCAGATGCCGGTGTGGGTCACCCAGTCGGGGTACGTCGAGTCGCAGCAGATCCGTACCAAAGTCGGCGATGCGCAGTCGCGGCAGCGGACGGCGCTCATCGAGGTCGCGACCGGAAAGGCGACTTGGATCGACAGAGATTCGGCCGACGCGGTCGCCGTGGGGTACTCGTCGAGCGGCAGCCACGCGCTGGTGCGCATCACGAGCACCAACCACGAGGACGCGTGGCTCGTGGTCATCGATGTGCCATCGCTCGCGAAACGTGAAGTGGTGCACCTGCACGACGACGCGTGGCTCGACGGCCCGCTCGGCTTCACCGGGGGGTGGCTGCCGGGAACCGAGACCGTGTACTACGGCAGTGAGGAGACGGGCTACGCGCATCTCTACACCGTCGCGGCCGCGGGCGGCACCGCGCGGGCGCTGACGAGCGGCAAGTGGGAGGTGCAGGAGGCGGACGTCGCGCCCGACGGGCGTACCATCTACGTGCACACGAACGAAGGCGACTTCGGCCAGGTGCACTTCTACGCCATCGACGTCGCGAGCGGGCGTCGCACTCAGCTGACGAACACCGAGGGACGACAGGACGCCGTGGTGTCTCCCGACGGGCGGATACTCGCCGTGCTGCACTCGACGGCCAATCATCCGCCGGAGCTGTATCTCCAGCCGGCGCGCGCCGGCGCGGCCGCGGTGAAGGTCACGGAGAGTCCCAGCCCCGAGTTTCTGCGCTACGACTGGGTCAAGCCCGAGATCGTGATGATCCCGGGGCTCGATGGCGTGCTGGTGCCCGCGCGGCTCTATCGGCCGCGCGGCGTATCGGCAAACGGGGCCGCCGTCATCTTCGTGCACGGAGCAGGGTACCTCCAGAACGTGCACAAGTGGTGGTCGAGCTATTACCGCGAGTACATGTTCCACCACGTGCTCGCGTCGCGAGGCTATGCGGTCCTCGACATCGATTACCGCGGCAGCGCCGGGCTGGGACGCGATTGGCGCACCGCCATCTACCGCCACATGGGCGGCCTCGATCTGGACGACCAGATCGCCGGCGCCCGCTGGCTCGTGGCGACGATGCACGTCGATTCGACGCGCATCGGGATCTACGGCGGCAGCTACGGCGGGTTCATCACCCTGATGGCGATGTTCACGCGGCCGGGCGTCTTCGCGGCCGGGGCGGCGCTCCGGCCCGTGACCGATTGGGCGCATTACAACCACCCGTACACCGCGCGCATTCTGAACGAGCCCCAGAGCGACACGGTGGCCTACCGGCGCTCGTCGCCGATCTTCTTTGCCCAGGGGCTCACCGGGCACCTGCTCATCTGCCACGGCATGGTGGACGACAACGTGCATTTCCAGGACACCGCGCTGCTCGTCCAGCGGCTCATCGAGCTGGGCAAGCAGAACTGGGAGGTCGCGGTTTACCCCGTCGAGCCGCACGGCTTCCGCCGCAACGACAGCTGGACCGACGAGTATCGCCGGATCTTCAAGCTGTTCGAGGAGACGATCGGCCGTTAGAACAACCCGATGTTGAAGGGCGCACTCTCGGCGCCGATGAGGCCCGCGCCGCTCGCTTTCAGCGTGTAGCCGTTCCCGAGCTGGTCGATGCTGAGGTCCGAAAACGTGGCCATTCCGTTCACGGCGTTCACCGTCTGCGTGCCCGACAGTGTGCCCGGCAACAGCAACCCACCGTTGCGCCCGATGGCGACCGTCACCGGTCCGCTGAACGTGGTGATCGCGTTGCCCTGATCGTCCACGACGGCCACACGGACCGCCGGACTGATATGCGCGAACGGCAGGGCGCGGCTCGGCTGCGTCGCGAAGGCAAGACGGTCGGCGGTCGGTTTGAGGGCGAGCACGGTGGCCAGCCAGGTGCTCTGCGAGCCACTGTTGAAGACCCAGGTCCATTGCGGATCGCTGGAGGTCGCAGCACCCGCGACCGCGTACTCGCCGTCATCGACGATCGGGCCGTTGCTGCCGGAGCTGATCTGCGTGAACCCCACCGGCCGCTCGAACCCGGCTTGACCGTTGCTCATCGTCACCGCGTAGGCCAGCGCGCCTGCATCGAGCGGAATCGAGCCCGGATCCGCGACGGTGACTCCCGAACCGGCGCCGGACGCCGAGCGGTGTGCGCCCAATGCCTGCGCCGTCACGCCGGCGACGCCGCGCCAGGCGGAGATCTTGACGCCACCCTGAATCCCGGGCTCGGAGAAGATCGCGTGCACGGCGAGAATCTTCTCGCTCACCGTGTCGGCGTCGGAGAAACCCTGGACGTTGGTGGCCACGTACGTGGCCATCGAGATTCCTCCCGCGGTGACGTACTCGACCAGCGTGTAGGTGTTGCCGACGGGGGTCTGCGCCGCATCGCTCAGGTGATCGGTGACCTGCGTGATCGTGTTCGTTGAGCCGATCCAAAAGAAGGTGGCCACGATCGCGTCACCCACGTGCGGGTTGACGGGCTCGAACCCTTTGCCGATGTGCGTCCCACTCCCCATCGGCACGGCGTCGTACACGCCGCTCTGCTGATCGAGGACGATCCCGGAACCGGACGTCGTCGCGAAGCTCGGACCCACGAGTCTCGGCTCGGGGCCGACGCCGTCGCTACAGGCGGCGACAAGAAACAGGGAGGCAAGAGCTGCACGCTTGAACATGAAATCTCGCTTGTAGAGTGCGCGCCACATCGGTTTGTGGTACACACTTGTCGCAAGGGCCGGGCCGCCCCGATCACGCTCCCGGTGGCGGCCGCGTGCACCAAATGACGGCACACGGGCCCTGCGAACGCACTCTATTGGGGGTTATCTTCGTTGTGTTGGGGGGTGTCGGGGCGGTAGCTCAGTTGGGAGAGCACCTGGTTTGCAACCAGGGGGTCGTGGGTTCGAATCCCATCCGCTCCACTACTTACGGATCGACGCGGTCTCGCTCGGTGAGCTTGTCGGCGGGAATCCGCCAGGTGCGGAGCAGCGCGAGCCACGAATCGGGACGAATCGTCACTCCCGCCACGCGGCGGTCCACCGCCGCCACGTTGTCCGGCGCAAACAGGAAGATTCCCGGCGCATCCTGATTGAACATCTCGATCGCGCTGCGCCAGCTGCGGCGCGCCGCCGCGCGACTCGTCGCGGTCGTCACGGTGCGGTCCACGAGCCGGTCGAACGCCGGGTTGACGTAGCGACCGTAGTTGGAGCGCCCACCACCTACGCCCGCGGCCGTCCACGTCTGCGGGATCCCCGCCGACGGCGTCACCTCCGTGCTCCAGGCGTTGAGCACCGCGTCGAACTGCCCGGCCTTGGCCCGCGCGAGAAAGAGACTGAAGTCCACTTCGTCGAGCTGGACGTCGACGCCCGCTACGCGGAAAGACTCCTGCAACAGACGCGCGTATTGGCGCCGGATCCCGCTCGACGTCGGGACGAGAATGTGGAACGAGAGGGCGCGGCCGCCCTGGTCTCGAATCCCGTCGCCATCCGAATCGACCCACCCGAGTCCAGTGAGTGCGCGCGCCGCGCCGGCGCTGTCGTAGGGCACCGTGCGGGTGGCCGAGTCCCAGATCCAGGAGAGCTGCGACATCGGCCCCGGCGGCACCTTCGCGAGGTCGCCGAAGACGCTCTGGACGAGGCGGTTGCGGTCGATCGCCATCACGAGGGCGCGGCGCAGCTCGCGGTTCGCGAACAACGGATGCGGTTGGGTGGTATCGCCGGGCGCCGTGAAGTTGAAGCCGAGGTATCCGTACGCCGAACCGCGATACGGATAGATGGCCAGTTGCGCGGCTCCCTGCGCCTGCTTCACGAACTGCGGTGGTCCGAGGACTTCGGTCGCGTCGGCCTCGCCGGCCGTGACCTGCGTGACCGCCACCGGAAGACTGGGCGTGAAGCGCCAGATCACTCGGCGGATGTGCGCGCGACCTCCCGCTCCGCTATAGGTCGAGTCAGCAATCAGCTCGAGTGTCTCGGCAGCCTTCCAACGCACGAACCGATACGGCCCGTCGCCGACGGGTGCGCGGCCGAAGGGAGCTGTCTTCCATTGGTCTCTCGGCAGGTCCTGCAACAGGTGCGCGGGGAGGATGCGCATCTGATAGACCGCGTCGTAAAACATCTCGGGATAGCGCTTCAGGAACTTGAACACGACCGTGAGCGAATCGCGCGCCGTTACGCCGCTGATGAAGCGCAGGGCCGGACGCGAGGGCGATGCGATGAGAGAATCGACGTAGACGTTGAATGTGAACGCGACGTCGGCGGCGGTGACGGCACGCCCGTCCTGCCAGCGGGCCCGCGGGTCGAGCTGGAAGACGAGGGTCGTCGCCCCCTCCCAGCGCCAGCGCAGCGCGAGGTCGGGTTGAAAATCCGCGTCCCCGATCGTGTTCCCCGACATCCCGATGTCGGCCAGCTTGCGAAACATCTGGTCGGCGATGTCGCGGCTGACGGCGGTGATACTGACCGGCGGCAACAGAATGTCCGGCTCTCCGGGCGCGACAATCACGAGGGCGCCGCAGTAGTCGCCCGAGCAGTCCGCGTGCCGATCCCACGCCGCGGCGGAGCTGAGGAGCACCCCGGCGAACACGACGGCGCGAATTACAGCGGGGCTAAACGTCCTGATCACCAGACTCGGCGGGTACATCGGAGCGGCGCACGGGGAGGCCGACATGTTGGGCCCACTCGTCGGTCAAATCGAAGGTCTTGCCCATGTCGAAGTTCAACACGCGCAGCCGGCGCGCGAGGTCCTTCAGGGCCCAGATGACGGTGTGCTGCGCCTCGATCGAGGACCATTGGCCGAACTCGTTGTGGCTCAAGTCGGCCTCCAGGGCCTCGCCGACCTGCCCGGCGAAATGCCCGTGGGGTCGATCGGCCGGTGCAGGAGCCTTCTGGGCAGGGCTGTTGGGGGCCTCCTTCGGGACCCGTTGCGGCCTCGGCCCCTCCCCCCAAAGCACCCAGTCCAGGGTCACACCGAGGAGGCCGCGTGCCTGTGCCTTACGCACGATGAGGCGCGCGGCCTCGGCGGGAAACTTTTGCCGCCTGGGCCACTTTTTTACGGTGACTGGCGTCACGGGCTTGCCCAACTCGGCAGCAAACTGCCGATACGTCAGTGAGATACCATCCCACGGACTGAAGACGCTGAGCAAGATCGCGAGCCGCTCCGCTATGGTGCCCGCTTCGGATCTCTTTTGGGTCTTGACGGTGGCCAAAGGGGTCCTATTTTGGTGTCGCTGCCAACGCACCGGAACGCGCCCGGTCGCGAGATCCAACCACCATAAAGTGTGGCGATTCGCCCCCGCAGTCAAGACGCGCCGCCTGGAGGTATCGCTGTGGCACGGTTGTGCGTCATCGCCGTCTCCGATGCATTCAGAGGGTTCTGGCACGTCCTTTCCGAGGATCTCGCCGTCGTCATCGACATCCTCGGCCCCACAGACACCGTTGCGTTCAAGCCCGACACCGCCGCGCTGATTCTGGCCGCGGGTGGTGCGGAGCGCGACGCCGTCAAGTGGCTCGAGAATCATCGCGTGCCCGCCGGCGTCGCGGCCCTGGTGGTCGGGACCGACACCGGCCGCCGCATCGCCATGAAACTCGTGGCGCGCGGTGCGAGCGATTATTTCGCCCTCCCCGATGACCTCGAGATCTTCCGCAATGCGGTCAGCGCCGCCATGAACGGCGTCCCGCGTATGGGACAGGCGCCCACAGACGCCGCCGATGCGTTCAAGGGGATCGTGGGGGAGAGTCAGGCCATCAAGCAGGCGTTGACGCGGGCCGCCCGGCTGCTGCCGCACGGCAACGCGCGCGCGCTGATCATCGGCGAGACGGGCACGGGGAAAGAGGTGCTGGCGCGCGCGATTCACGCGGGCGGACCGCGGCGCGCTGCGCCGTTCGTCGCCGTGAACTGCTCCGCGTTCCCCGAGAACCTCATCGAGTCGGAGCTCTTCGGTCACGAGCGCGGCTCGTTCACCGACGCGCACGCCGCCAAGCCCGGCCTTTTCGAGATGGCCGACACCGGCACGCTCTTCCTCGACGAAATCGGCGACTTGCCCCTCAGTCTCCAGGCGAAGCTGCTCCGTCTCCTCGAAGACAAGGAAATCCGTCGGGTCGGCGGCACGAAGCCGCGGACCGTCGACGTGCGCATTCTGACCGCGACCAACGCGAATCTGTCGGAGCGGGTGCGGGAGAAGTCGTTCCGCGAAGACCTTTTCTTCCGCCTGAGCACCGTCACGCTCAAGCTGCCGCCGCTCCGCGACCGGGGTGACGACATCATTCTCATTGCGCAGGCCGTGCTCAAGCGGCTCGCCGGGGAGCACCACCTCCCCGTGCCGACCCTGACGCCCGAGGTTTGCGAGCGGCTGCGCCGGCATCCCTGGCCTGGAAACGTTCGGGAGTTGAAGAACGCGGTCGAGCGCGCGCTGCTGCTCTCGCCGCCCGGTGAGCTCAACGTCGATGAGCTGCTCCCCCCAGCGGAGCCTGGGGCGGGCGATGACACGCCGATCCCCTTTCCAGCCCCCCTCGACCAAATCACGTCGGCCGCGGCCCGCGCCACGGTAAAACTGTGCGGCGGGAATCGCAGCGAGTCGGCCCGCCGGTTGTCGATTTCCACGCGGCGCCTGCGCCGCCTGCTGAACGGCGGCCGCGACGTAGAGGACGAGTCGGACGCCGAAGACCTCGTGGAGCCGAGGGCCCTATCGATGTAGGACCGTCGCGACCTACCGCCAGGAGCGAAATGACCCAGTGCCCCGGTCCCCCGCCGGGGCTTTTGTTTGCAAGTCGTGTGAATTCCGGCGACTAGCTCGGTCGCGCAACATGGAACACTTCCTGCTCTGTGGCGGCCCGCGCTCTAGATGGTGTCGGCCGGTATCACCTTCTTGCCCGTGGAGAATCGCATGTCCGTCCGCCGTTCCCTGATGCCGATCGTGCTGCTGGCGAGCGTAAGCCTGGCTGTCTGGAGTTGCCAGGATTCAACGCCGGCTGGCGTTGAGTCCACGATGCTCGCCGCGCGCCAGGGTGGGGGAAGTCGCCTGCTCCTGTGCCTGCCCGTCGCGTACGACTCGGTCACCCAGGTGATCGGTCCCGCGGGTGGAGTCCTGGTGGCCGGTGGCCACGTCCTGGTCGTCGATTCGTTGGCGCTGAGCAGCCCCGTGAGCATCACCATGGTCGCGCCGTCTCAGTTGGTGAACGTCGTTCGCTTCCGCCCTGAAGGGCTCAGGTTCAAGAACGGCGCGCACGGCATCGGCGCGTTGGTGGCGACGAACGTCGACAACTGCGGCGTGCACCCGGGTCAGGTGCTCCAGGTCGTCAATGTCAGCGACTCGCTCAACATCCTCTCGTACCTGCAGACACCGTCCGCCACGGATTCGGCTGTCGTCGTCAAGTACAAGACGTATCTGGGTTCGCTGTGGGTCGGCGGGCTGCTGCGCCATTTCTCGAACTATGCCGTGGCCTGGTAGGACTCTCGTGCCCTTGGAGCCTTGCATGTTCGCTCGCCGCGCCCTGATCCCCGTCGCGCTCGCCCTGCTCGCCGCAGGGTGTTCCGACCGACTCGGACCCGATGCCGCCGCGCCGGGCCTCCTCGCCCAGAGGCAGGGCAGTAGCACCCTGCCCATCCTCCAGCAAGCGGCGACGGCCCCGGCGCTCGAGACGTACCAAGTCAGGTTCATGGCCTACGTTGGTCAGGCGTCGCTGGTCACCGTCCGGTACCGGCCCGCGGCGGGGCAGACGGTAGGGGACCCGTTCCTGCGTTTTGAGATCCCGAAGAACGGGCTCGTCGCCGGCGCCAGTGGTGTGCCGCTGAACCGCGGCGACGCCGTCGCGATGACCCTGACGATCGACCCGACCAGCTTCTCGGTCGACTTCCAGCCGTCGGGAGTCATCTTCGCCGCCAACGCCCCGGCCCGCCTGGCGATTTGGTACGGAAACGCGAATCTCGATCTGAACGGGAATGGCGTGGTCCTGGACGGCAACGACCGCACGCTGGTGGACCAACTCGCCATCTGGTACCAGCTCTCGCCCTCGGCCTCCTGGTTCAAGCAGCTCTCGAGAAATGACCCGACGCAGACCCTTGTTGGCACGGAGCTGTACCATTTTTCCGAATACGCCGTGTCGTGGTAGTCCCCCCAACGCCCCCGGAGCCTTGGATGTCCGTTCGCCGCGCCCTCATCCCGCTCGCGCTCGCCCTCGCCGCGGGATGCTCTGACGAACGACCCACGGGTGTACCGCTGACTCCGACGCCGCACATGGTGCGCTGGGCCGGGACTCTGCCGCCGCAGTTCATCGCCCCCCTGCCGTTGGGGACGCAGAACGCGCATGACGCCCTCCACGCGTATTTGACGGATGGTCTCAGCCTCGATCGCAACACGGTCACGTTCTGGGCCGTCCGCGGGCAGCAGCGCTCCGTGCAGATCAACTACCTGAGCTCCACCGGCGGCACCAGCGCCCCGTTCCTGAAGCTGACCCTCAGCGATCCCATCTTTGTCCCTGGCCGCGGCAACCTCGCGGTGGGCGACTCGGTGCAGATCACGGTGACGATCGATCTCAGCGAGATCCAGGTGTCGCTCGAGCCGACGGGTCTGCAATTCGGCAATCCGGGACAGCTGAAGATCTCGTACGGTGGCGCCGACGGCGATCTCAACGGCGATGGCGTGGTGAACGCCACCGATGCGCAGATCGAGACGAAACTGCTGGGGATGTGGTATCGCGAGGGTTCGAACAGTACCTGGGAGCAGATTCCGGCGTCGCAGACGATTGCGGACAAGTCTTTCACGTGTGCGTTGCAGCATTTCTCTCAGTACGCGGTTTCGTTCTTAGACTACGCGGTTTCCTGGTAACAGGCGTGACATGCTTCCTTCACTCCTCGGCCTCAGCGGAGTGCGAAATGGGAACGCGGTCCAATGATGGATAAACGGACTCAGCTCTCGAAGCGCGGGACCGATCGGCCGCCGGCCACGGACACCCGGCGCTGTTCGAACTACGCGGTGGCCTACTAATGCGTCCCAACATTGGGGGAGATGTGCTGACACGTCGATTCTGGTTGCGTCTCGGTCTCCTGCTGGCCGTCGTGAGTTGCCGCGACGCGGCCGAGCCGAGCGCGGTCGCCGACGTCGTGGCATCGGATCCGTTCGCGGGCGTACACATCCTGCAGCAGGCGCCGACGGCGCCCCCGCTCGAGACCTATACGACGGCGTTCTGGGTCACCAAGGGCAAGGCCGCCACGCTGGTCGTGAACTACCAGTCGCCCGATGGCCAGAGTGTGCCGGATCCGTTCCTCGTCTTCAGCGTCCCGAAGGATGGCCTGATCGCCGGCGCCGACGATCCACACATGGCAAAGGGCGACTCGATCCTCCTGACGTTGAGCATCGACCCGAACGGTTTCTTGGCCCACTTCGGGCCGTCCGGCGTGAAGTTCTCTGCCAAGGCGCCCGCGGTCCTCACCATGTGCTACGAGTACATGGATCCCGATCTGAACGGCGACGGGATCGTGGACGACACGGATAAGGCGCTCCAGCAGCAGCTCAGCTTCTGGACCCAGTCCATGAAAGCGGGCGACTGGTTCAAGTTGCCGACCAAGTACGACCCCGCGAATCCGTGCGTCTCGGCTCAGATCTTTCACTTCTCTGAG
Organism: Gemmatimonadales bacterium; assembly: GCA_036004745.1. Taxonomy (GTDB): domain Bacteria; phylum Gemmatimonadota; class Gemmatimonadetes; order Gemmatimonadales; family GWC2-71-9; genus 20CM-2-65-7. The sequence goes on from DASYRD010000050.1 coordinate 43,053, forward strand.
TACGCGGTTTCCTGGTAATTGGTGAGATACGACATGCGCCCTGACTTCGGAGGAGTTGTGCTGACACGACGGTTCTGGTTGCCTGTTGCGATCCTGCTGGTTCTCGCCGGATGCCAAGATGCCGCGGCACCGGTGATGAACCAGAGCATCGTCGGCGACGTCGTGGGCTCGACCGCCGGCCTGCACATCCTGACGCAGGCGCCGACGGCGCCCGCGCTCGAGACGTACCAGGTCTCGTTCTGGGCCCGCAAGGACCGCGCGTCGACGGTGCTGGTGAATTACCAGCCCGCCGCCGGCGAGTCGGTGGGCCATCCATTCCTGCGGTTCGATGTCCCCAAGGGCGGGTTGAAGACGGGTGGCGCCGGCGCGCATGTCTTTCCACGCGACTCGGTCAAGATCACCCTGACGATCGACCCGGTGAACCTCACGGTCGATTTCGAGCCCTCCGGCGTGCGGTTCTCCGGCCACCGTCCGGCGACCCTCGCGGTCTGGTATGGCAACGCGAACCCGGACCTGAATGCGGACGGCGTCGTCGACGCTGCCGATGCCGAGCTCGCGGACATGATCGCCATCTGGGGTCGGCCCGCGAAGCCGGCGCCGTGGATGAAGACGGTCTCGCAGACGTTGACGGGGCAGCAGTGGGTGGTGGGAGCGATCCGGCACTTCTCCGAGTATGCGGTTTCCTGGTAGGCTAGGGAGAGACCCGATGCAAACGTCGTCATTGGTAATCGAGAAGGCCCAGAAGCTCGCCGCGGCGGGCAACCACGCCGAGGTCGTCGACTTCCTGGGCGCGCAGTCGACCGGCACGCTCGAGGAATCGCCGACGCTGGCGCTGCTCTTCGGGACCGCCAATGCGCGGCTCGGGCGGCACGCGGAAGGCCTGCGCTGGCTCGACAAAGCCCTCGACGAATCGCGCAAACGCGAAGAGCAAGGCGTCGAGCGTCACGCGCTCAATGCGCGCGGCGCCATCGCGCTCGTCAGTGGGCGCATCGACGAGGCCGCCGACTACTTCACGCAGGCGCTGATGGCCGCGAGCCGGGACGGAGACCTGGCGACGACGGCGCGCTGCTCGAACAACCTGGGCATCATCAGCAACCTGCGCGGCCGGCATGCCGAGGCGATCGGGTCGTGGGAGATCGCGGTCGCCGCGTTTGAGCGGGCCGGGTCGCCGGCGGGCGTGGCCGAGTGCTATCACAACCTCGCGATCACCTACCGCGAGCAGGGCGCTCTCGACCGCGCGTTGACGGAGGCCGATCGGGCCGTCGCGCAGGCGGAAGCGGCCGGCGATCAGACGCTGTGGGCGCTCACGTTCCGCGGCCGGGCCGAGATCCAGGTGGCGCGTGGTGAGCTGGGAGCGGCGCAGCAGGATCTGGACGAGGTGCGCGAGCTCCGCGGCTTCGTGCCCAATTCGATCAGCGATGCCGAGGACCTGCGGGTCGTGGCGCTGCTGCGCGCGGCCGAGGGCGACCTCGGGGCCGCCGAGCGCCTGCTGCGCGAGGTGATCCAGCGCGCCGGGATGCACGCCCGGCCGCAGCTCCAGGGGGAGGCGACGCGTGATCTCGCGATTACGCTGCATCGCGCCGGGCGTCACGCCGAAGCGCAGACGGTCGCGCGGGCCGCGAAAGCCATCTTCGTCCAGCTCGGGGCCGAGCGGGAAATTCGGAAGCTCGCCGGCCAGGAGTGGGGCGACGACTTCTCGGCGGAGTTGCGTGGTTCGCTGGCCCCGTTGCACGCGGCGCAGGAATTGGCCGACGCGGGCCGCTATGCCGAGCTCGTCGAATACCTGAACGACCGTCCGCAGAGTGAGCTGGAGCAGTCGCCGATGCTGGCGTTGCTCAGCAGCATCGCGCACAGCCGTCTCGGACGGTTGGACCTCGGGCAGCAGTGGGCGCTGGTCGCCCTGTCGCGGGCCCGTGTCCTCGGCGACCGGCGTCTCGAGCTGCGCGCGCTCAACGTGTGCGGCGCGGTCGCGCTGGAGCGGGGCGGCATCAACGAGGCGACGCTCTTCTTCACGCGGGCGCAGGAAGAGGCGATGCAGGAGAACGATATGGCGAGCGTGGGCCGCTGCGCCAACAACCTCGGCATCATCGCGAACCTGCAAGGCGACTACGGCCGCGCGATCGGCGCGTACACGCGCGCGATCGCGGCGTACCAGTCGGCACGCAACGAGCGCGGCGTGGCCGAGTCGCAGCACAATCTCGGCATCACCTACCGTGAGCAGGGAGACCTGGATCACGCGATGCAGGCCGCCGACGCCTCCGTGCGGGAGGCGGGGCGTCTCGGAGACCAGCGGCTGATGGCGCAGGCGCTCGCGGGGCGGGCCGAGATCCGCATCCTGCGCGGGGAGCCCGGACTCGCGATTCTCGAAGCGGAGCGTGCGCTCGCGATGCACCGCGAGATGCAGGACGCCGTTCGCGAGACGGAAGACCTGCGGATCCTCGCCGTGGCCGTCGGCGTCGCGGGCAAGACCGACGAGGCCGAGCGCATGCTGCGCGAGGTCATTGACCGGGCCACCGAGCACGCACGGCCCATGCTCGTCGCCGCCGCCCAGCGCGATCTGGCGTATCTCTGGGCGCGCCACGGTGACGTGGGTCCGGCCAAGGAAATGGCCCGGTCCGCCCGCGCGGCGTTCCATCGTCTCGGCTCGAAGGTGGAGATCGACAAGATGACGGCGCTGCTGACGCAACCGCACCCCGGAGCGCCGAAGATCGGCCTCGCCGACCCGGCACCGACCGCGGTGGACCTGGATGCAGTGCCGCAGCTCCGGGACACGATGATCACGAAGCGCGAGACGATCGGTCCGGCGTGAAGGCCCCCGTCGCGCGTCCCGCCGGCGACCTGTTGATTGAAGCCCGCGCGCTGGAGCGCGCGGTGTGCATGACGGGTGCGGTCGCGTCGTACGAGGCGGCTATCGCCGCCGCCGAGGCGGCCCAGGAGCCTGCGATTCTCTCCGAGGGGTTGCGCCGCCTGGCGATTATTCGCCACCGCCGCGGCGAATCGGCCGACGCGCGGGAGCTGTGCCGCCGCAGTCACGCCATCGCCCAGGCAGCGGGGAAGAGCCTCCTCGCCGCCGAGGCCCTCAATACCCTCGGCGGGATCGGCCTCGAGACCGACGGCGTCTCCGAAGCCCGCGACCATTTCCTCCGCGCCCTGGAGCTGGGCGGCGAGAGCCGGCAGCTGCGCGCGCGCGTCGAGCAGAACCTTGGCATCTGCGCGAACATCCAGGGCGACTTCGAAGAGGCCCTGACGCGCTACGAAGCCTCGCTCGAGGCCTACCGCGCCTGTAACGACGAGCAGGGCTGCGCGATCGCGTATCACAACCTCGGCATGACGAGCCTCGACCGTAAGGAATTCGACGCGGCCGAGGGCTACTTCCGGCAGAGCTGGGAGATCGCCCAGCGCGCAGGCGACGCGTACCTCGAAGGCCTCTGTCTCGTGAACCATGCCAAGGTGCACGCCGCCCGCGAGCGCTACGACGTCGCCCTCACCAACGCCGAGCTGGCGCTCGCCGTCTTCGATAAGGTCGGCGCCGAAAGCGCCAAGGCCGATGCCTACCGCGTGATCGGGATGGTGTACCGTGAGACCGGCCGCCACGCCCTCGCCGAATCGCGCCTCCGCGCGGCCATCGATCTGTCGGTGACCGCCGGGTCGGCGCTCAACGAGGCGGAAGCGTCGCGGGAGCTGGCGCTCCTCTATCAGGCCATGGGCCGGAACCAGGACGCGCTGCGGCTCCTCAACGCGGCGCGCCGCTTGTTCCGCCGTCTCGACGCGCGCCGCGACCTCGTGTACGTCGAAGGGAAAGAAGCCGAGCTCGAGGACACCTACCTCGCCGTCGTGCGCGAGTGGGGGCAGTCGATCGAGTCCGCGGACACCTATACGTTCGGCCACTGCGAGCGCGTGGCGCGCCGGGCGGTGGCGGTGGCCGAGGCGATGGGCATGGATGAGCACGCGCAGACGACGGTCCGCGTCGGTGCCTACCTCCACGACGTGGGCAAGGTGCGCGTCCCCCACGAAATCCTCAACAAGCCGGACCAGCTCACCTCCGAAGAGTTCCAAGTCGTCCAGCAACACACCGTGTGGGGGATCGACCTCCTCTCGGCCGTCGAATTCCCCTGGGACATCAAGCCGATCATCCGCTGGCACCACGAGCGTTACGACGGCACGGGATACCCCGACCGCCTCCGGGGCGACGAAATTCCGCTCTCGGCGCAGATCGTCGGCATCGCCGACGTCTACGACGCGCTCACGACATCGCGCCCCTACCGCACAGCCCTGTCGCGGGAGCGCGCCCTCGCCGAGATGGACCGTTGCAAGGGCTGGTGGTCGGACGCCGTGCGGACGGCGTTCCGCAAGTCGCTGTCGGTCAGCATCCCCGACATGATGATTCCCTTCAAGCAGCCGCGGCCCGCGATCGCCCTCTCCGCCTAACCGCCGTCGTTTGCGCCCCCGGAACGGGGGCGGTATCGTCGAATCATGACATCGCTACTTCTGGCGGCCATGGTCGCCCTGCAGCAGACGCCCCCGACCCCCCTCCGCATCGCCGCAAGTAGCTACGCGACCACCGAGGTGCACCTCAACTCCCGGCGCATCGGCAACAGCTGGTATGAAGAGGATGCGAGTCTCTCGGGTCCCTCGCGTATCGCGATCACGTACGGCCAGCCGCATGCCCGTGGCCGCAAGGTGGAAGGCGGGCTGATCCCCCTCGACACGGTGTGGCGTTTCGGCGCGAACATGGCGACCACGCTGCACACCGACCTCGACATCACGCTCGGCGATCTCAAGCTGCCGCGGGGTGACTACTCGCTGTTCGTGCTCTATGCCAAGGCGGGCTGGAAGCTCGTGGTGAATCGCGGGACAGGGCAGTGGGGGACCGACTACGACGCGGCCAAGGATCTAGGCCGTGTGCCCCTCACGGCCCGAACCCTGGCGGAGCCCGAAGGCTCGCTCACGATCTACCTGGTGCCCGACGCCGCGCAGCCGACGACCGGCTATGCCGATCTGCGCGGCGTGCTCCGCATCAAGTGGGGCAGTACGGAGCTGAGCACCGGGTGGCGCATCGACCAGTAGGGGTCTAGCGCGCCCGCAGGCGGACGTCGATGTCCGCGATGATGTCGCGCGGCGCACCCTTCTTCGTCCACCCCCTGTGGCGGCCCCGATCGTGTCGATCGTGCCCCTCCTCACGGACTTCCCACAGGCCGCGCACGGCGACGCGATCGCGATTCGGGGTGGCGAAGATCCGGACGATCTCACCGTCGCCGCGCCGACCCCAGATGATGCGGTTCGGTCCCGACCGCTCCACGCGGTACACGACCCAGCCGCGATTGACCATCACTTCGCGTGTGACCACGACGACACGGTCCACCGGGACGACGTATTCGTACTCGGCGGGTTCGCCGTAGACCACTGTGGCGCTCGTGTATCCACCCGCGCACCCCGCGACACTCAGCGTGGCCGCGAGCATGAGATAGTGCTTCATAAGGCGCACCTCCGTATTGAAAAGTTCTGCGTCCCCTGTGACCCCGCTCGTGCCGAGATGTTTACGGTTCCATGTGATTGAGGTCACCAGACCGCGGGTCGGACGTCGGACGCCGCCTACCGGGCTCGGGCCCTGTTCCCTATCTTCGTGCCGGCTGAAACACACTCCCTAAGGAGGCAAGCCGATGAACGCGAGTACTGCGCGGGCGCTCTTTGTGGGACTCTTGGTAGCGGTCTGGGTTTGGCTGACCAGTCAAGCACGGCTCCGCATCGAGATCTGGCCTGGGATCGTGGCGCTCGGCTGCTACTTTGCGGCCGGCGGCGGCGTCTCTGGTCTCCAGAAGACTCTGATCGGCACCCTGTCTGGTGTCGTGTGGGTGCTGGTCGCTGACGCCGTGCAGGTCGCCGTCGGCGGCACGAGCATCGTGACGGCGTTGATTGCTGGGGCGATGGTGGCGGGCATCATCCTCGTGGCGCGCGTGCCGTTCCTGGGTTTCGTCGCTGGCGCGTTGATCGGCGCCGGGGTGGCGTGGGGCAAGCACGTGAACACATTACAAGAGGGAATCCAGGTGGGCATCTCTCTCGTCGTAGGCGCGTTGGTCGGCTTCGTGGCCGAGCGTTTGGCGGGAGCCGTCGCCGCTCGTCGCTCGTAAGGATTCTGTCACACATCGGGGGTCGGCGACGTTGCCGACCCCCGTCGCGCGCCCGTATCTTTTTTCATCCTTCCCCTCGGAGCCTCCTGCAATGCAGCTGTTTCGTTCGCCGCGCCTGCTCGGCGCCGTCGCGCTTTTCGCGTTCGTCTCCTGCAATCCGGGCGATCGAGTCGCGCCGCTGCCGGGACTGCAAGCCGACGTCGCCACGTTGCCGGCCGTGCGCATCAGCGAGATCCACTACGACAACACGGGCACCGACGCTGGTGAGGCGATCGAAGTCTCGGGCCCGGCGGGAATAGACGTCACGGGCTGGACTGTGGTCTTGTACAACGGCAACGGGGGCGCCTCGTACGACACGAAAACCCTGACTGGCGCTTTCCCCGCCACGTGCGACGCGCGCGGCGTCATCGTCATCAATTATCCCGTCAACGGCATTCAGAACGGCAGTCCCGACGGCGTCGCGCTGGTCAATGCGAGCGCCGCGGTGGTCGAGTTCCTTTCCTACGAGGGGACATTCACGGCCACGAACGGCCCCGCGAACGGCCTCCTCGCGACCGACATCGGCGTCACCGAGGCCGGCACGGAAACGCTCGGGATGTCGTTGCAGCGTCACGGCGACGGCACCTGGACGACTCCGGTCGCGAACACATTCGGCAGCTGCAATGACAATGACGCGCCGCCGCCGCCGCCCACCGTCACGACCGTGACCGTGGCGCCGGCCGCCGCGACGATCGCCACCGGTGGGACGCAGACGTTCACCGCGACGGCCTTCGATGCGGCGAACGCCCCGATCGCAGGCGTCGTGTTCACGTGGTCGGGGTCCGCGCCCGCCATCGCCACGGTAAACGCCAATGGCGTCGCGACGGGCGTGGCGGCCGGTGATGCGGACATCACCGCTACGGCGCCGAACGGCGTCGCGGGGAGCGCCAGCCTGCACGTGAACGCGCCTTCGGGCATGCCCGACACGCGCTTCAGCGAGATCCACTACGACAACTCAGGGACGGACGTGGGGGAGGCGATCGAGGTCGAAGGTCCCGCGGGCACCGATCTGACGGGCTGGACGATCGTGCTCTACAACGGCGACCCCTTGAACCGCGCGGCGTACAATACCCAGACCCTGACCGGCTCGATCCCCGCGCTCTGCGACGGCCGCGGCGTGGTCGCGGTCACCTACCCGACGAACGGGATCCAGAACGGCAGTCCCGACGGCTTCGCGCTGGTCGACGCCGGCGGGCACGTCGTGGAGTTCTTGTCGTACGAAGGCGCATTCGTGGCCCTCGGCGGTCCCGCGGATGGGCTCACGTCTGTCGACATGGTCGCGCTGGAGAACTCGTCCCCGGTGGGACAGTCGCTGCAACGCAACACGTCCAACGTGTGGAGTCTCCAGACGGCTACGTTCGGGGTGTGCAATGGTGCACCGCCGCCGCCGCCGGCCAACACGATCACGTTCACGGGACGTCTGCCGAGCGACCCGCCGCTGCCGGTGGGGTTCGAGGACCAGCTCTTTGCCACGCTGCGCGACGGCCTCGGTCAGCCGGTCGTCACGACGTTCACCTGGACGTCCGAGTCGCCCGCGCTCGCCAGCATCGATCAGAACGGCGTGATGCACGCGCTCGGCGCGGGCAGCGCGACCTTCCGCGCCACCGCCGGCGACGGCACCACGGCCGCGTTCACTCTGCCGATGGCGGTGGCCACGGCGAGCACGACCGCGTTGTACGCGGGCAATACCGAGTTCGGAGAGCCGGCCGACGACGATCCGAGCGATGACTTCATCGTGCGGCACGACGAGTACACGTCGTCATACAACGTCAATCGCGGCACGCCCAACTGGGTGAGCTACGACCTCGATCCGACGCACTTCGGGCCCGAGGATCGCTGCGACTGCTTCACGTTCGATCCGGCGCTGCCGGCAGCGTTCCCGCGGTATACGACCGCGGACTACACGGGCGCCGGGGCGATCGCCGGGTTCGGCATCGATCGCGGCCACATGACGCGCTCCTTCGACCGCACCTCCTCGAGCCTCGACAACGCCTTCACGTTCTATTTCTCGAACGTGGTGCCGCAGGCCTCGGACCTGAATCAGGGACCCTGGGCCATCCTGGAGAACTTCCTCGGCGACCTGGTCCGCTTTCAGAGCAAAGAGGTCTATATCATCACGGGCCCGGCGGGCAACGTCGGGACGTTGAAGAACGAAGGGAAGGTCGTGATCCCGGCGAGCACGTGGAAAGTTGCCGTGATCATGCCGCACGATCAGGGGCTCGCCGACATTCACGACTATCGCGATCTCGAGGTGATCGCGGTGAACATGCCGAACGTGCCTGGGATCCGAAACGTGCCGTGGGAGACGTACAAGACCACCGTCGACGCGATCGAAGCGCTCACCGGGTACGACCTCCTCGCCAACCTGCCCGACGGCATCGAGCGGATCGTCGAGGCCAACGACCATGCGCCGACGGCCAGCGCCGGTGGGCCCTACGCCGGCATCGAAGGATCGGCCATTGGCTTCACCGCGGCCGGCTCCACGGACCCCGATGGCGATGCGCTCAGTTACGCGTGGGACTTCGGCGATGGCACGGGCGGGACCGGTACGGCGCCGACGCACGCGTACGCCGACAACGGTACCTACACAGCGCTAGTGGTCGTCACCGACCTGTACGGCGCTGCCGATACCGCCGAGGCGACGGTCAACGTGAACAACGCGCCGCCGGTGATCACATCGCTCACGACGCCGGCGTCGCCCGTCGCGGTCGGAGTCCCGGCGTCGATCGGCGTGACCTTCACCGACGCCGGTACGGCGGACACGCACACCCTGACCGTGGATTGGGGTGACGGGACGACCAGCTCGAGCACGAGCCACGCGTACGCGAGCACAGGCCTGTTCACGGTCACCGCGACGGTGCAGGATGATGATGGCGGCGCGGACACGCGCGCGGCGACGGACTTCATCGTGGTCTACGATCCCAGCGCCGGATTCGCCACCGGTGGCGGCTGGTTCACGATGTCGAGCGGCAATGCGCACTTCGCGTTCGTCGTACGCTATCAGGATGGGGTGATCGGCCGCGGGGCTTCCGTCGACTTCCAGATTCAAGGGACCGACCTGGCCCTTTCGAGCGAGTCAGTTGATTGGCTCGTCCTCGGTTCCGGAATCGCGCGTGTGCGCGGTATCGGGTCGATCAAGAACCGCGCCGGCGCCTATGGATTCCAGCTGACGGCGATCGACGGCTCGCCCGATGCATTCCGCATCAAGATCTGGGACTCGACCGGTGCCGTCGTGTACGACAATCAGCCGGGCGCACGCGACGATGCGACCGCCGCGTCGCCGCTCGGTGGCGGCAACATCAGCGTGAAGGAGCGGTAACACAGTGACGAACGATCCGCGCTATCCCATCGGGAGGTTCGCTCGCGTGTCGAGCCTGACGGACGCGGAGCGCGCGACCTGCATCGAGCAGGTCGCCGCTACGCCGGGTCAATTTCGCCGCGCGGTTACGGGTCTCACGCCGGCGCAGCTCGACACGCCGTACCGCGACGGTGGTTGGACGGTACGCCAGGTGGCGCATCATGTCCCCGACAGTCATATGAACGCCTATCTGCGGTTCAAGTTCGGCCTGACCGAGGATTCGCCGGCCATCAAGACGTACGAGGAGAAGGACTGGGCGAAGACGCCCGAAGTCGCTGCCACGCCAGTGGACGTCTCGCTCAGCTTACTCGACGCGTTGCATTCGCGTTGGGTGACGTTGCTGCGGGCGATGACGCCGCAGCAGTTCGAGCGCACGATCAAGCACCCGGAGATGGGTCCGACGACCCTCAACACGATGCTGGCGCTGTACGCCTGGCACGGCCGGCACCACACGGCGCATGTCACGAGCCTGCGCGAACGCATGGGGTGGGCGTGAACGTCCTCGTCGTACCGGTCTTGTTGGCGGCGTTACAAGCGCCGGCGCCACCGGAGCGTCCGCGCCTAGCGCGGTCTGCTGACATCAACGATTGGACCGCGTACTTCGAGTACGGCGTCGAAATGCTCCGGAGCCAACCCGCTGGCGTCGGAACCTACGGTGCCCAAGGGCGCCCGAGGCAACCGTTTCGCGCCGACGCCGCCTTCTACTGGGCTTCCCGACTGGACCCGTCGCGTGCCGAACCGCTGCTGGGCCGCTGGGTGGCGTTCTGGCTCCAGGACATCGGTCGCTTCGAGGCGTACCTGAACGAGAACCCCAAGGTCCTGCGGTCGCCGGCCGTCATGCGGGCGGACAGTCTCTACCGGCGCGCGCTCGAACGCAACCCGTTCGTGCCGCAGAACCTGCGCATCCTACCGTACAATGACCTGCCGGGACGCTGGATCGCGGACCTGGGCATGCAAGGTTGGTTGGCGTACGCGGGGGGCGATTATCCGCGGGCGCTGGAGCGTTTCGCGCGCCTGATCGCCCGCGACCCTGACAAACACGTTTGGACCCGGTACTACCGCGCGCTCGCGTTCATGCCGATGCAGCAATACGACAGCGCGGGCGCCGAGATGCGGGCGTTGATCGCGACCCTGCGCCGGATGGACACCACGGGCACGACCTCTGCGGTCTACGAGTCCAAGGAACTGGTCGAGTACGGTATTGGATTGCTGGCGTTCGTGCAGGGAGACAACGCCGGCGCTCAAGCGGCGTTCGAGCGCGCCCTCCAGGAGAACCTGGGTTTTGGTCCGGCGCATATGGAACTGGGCGACCTCGCGACCACGCGGCGAGATTGGGCGAGCGCCGCCCGGGAGTACGCGGCGGCGGTGGAGCTCGCCCCTGACGACCCCTGGCTCCGCTCCCGCTACGGCGCGGTCCTGGCAAGCGCGGGACGGTCGGCCGAGGCCGTGGATCAACTGTGGCGGGCGATTGAACTCGAACCGTACTATGCTGATTCATACCTGACATTGGGTACGGCCCTGGAGGTGACGGGCGATCGGGCGGGCGCCATACACGCGCTCGAGGATTTCCTGGCGCGGGCACCGCGCCGCGCGACCGATGAGATCACGCGCGCGCAGAGTCTGCTGGCGACATGGCGGGGAGGTCCCTGATGGTCGATTTCGCGGACGACGACCTAGACGAAGAGTTCCCGCTCGGCGACGGGAGCGCGGAGACCGAAGCCACGGTCATGTGCCCCTACTGCGGCGAGCCGAACGAAATCGCCCTGGACGCAGGTAGTGGCGCCGCCCAGGACTACGTGGAGGACTGCCAGGTCTGCTGCCGGCCCTGGCGCGTCACGGTCTATTACAATGACGCCGGCGGCGCGGAGGTGGCTGCCGTGCCGCTCGACGACTGACCCTCCGCTTGCCTCGCCCGCGCGCCGGCATATCTTGCTCCCCGGAACCCGTTCGACATCCCACTTCCGGAGGCCGTCGATGTCGCTGCTCTCGAGCGCAGGCGTCGAGTTTCTGCTCCGCTGGCTGCATTTCCTGGCCGGCATCACGTGGATCGGCTTGCTCTACTACTTCAACTTCGTGCAGGGGCCGTTCTTCGCCGAGGCGGACGCGGCCACGAAGAGCGCAGCGACCCAGAAGCTGGTGCCGCGCGCGCTGTGGTGGTTCCGCTGGAGCGCCCTCGTCACCTTCCTTTCCGGCGCGCTGATCATCGGCAAGCGGATCGGTGAAGCGCCGGCCGGCACGGACGTGTGGTCGAGTCCCTGGGCCGTCGCGATTCTGACAGGCGCGCTGTTCGGGACGCTGATGCTGGCCAACGTATGGCGGGTGATCTGGCCCAACCAACAGGTGGTCATCGCGTCCGCCGTCGCGGCGGCGACGGGCGGCCAAGCGAACCCGGCCGCCGCAGCGGCCGGCCGTCGCGCCTTCCTCGCCTCGCGCACGAACGTCGTATTCTCGATCCCGATGCTCTTCTTCATGGGTGCGGCGAGTCATATGCCGCCGACGCAGGTCACGAATCTGACGACGTACTGGATCGCCGTGTTCATCGTAGCCGCGCTGATCGAAATCAACGCTCTGACCGCGACCTCGGGGACGACGACGAAGCCGATCGAGAAGATCCCGGGCGTCATCACCACGGGTTTCGTCGTTTGGGCGGTCGTGTACGCGCTCGTGCAACTCTTGTTGACGGCCTAGTGGCACATCGAAGGTGGCGGAGGGGGGCGGCCTAGGGCTGCCCCGCTACGGGCACGGGAAAGGTGCTGCTCGCGAAGAGGCCCGTGCCGAGCTCACCGGTCCCGCCGAAGCCCCAACAGTAGGCCCGGCCGGTTGTCGCCATGCCGCAGGTGTGATCGCCGAAGGTGTGCAGCGTGACGAAACGCGCGCCGGTCCGCACCGCGACGGGGCCGGCCGCGTCCGCGGTCGAACTGTCACCGACCTGGCCCAGCGCGTTGTAGCCCCAGCAGTACGCGGTCCCATCTGCCATCAGGGCGCACGTATGGCGGCCGCCCGCCGTCACCGACGTGAACGACCGGCCGCCGTCCACGGCGACGGGCTGGTGTGCGACGGAATCCGGCGTCGTCGTGCCAAGCTCGTGCCGGCCGTTGTAACCCCAACAGTACGCCTTGCCGGCGGTGCTCAGGGCGCATGAATGGAACCGTCCGCTCGCAATCGCGACGAAGCGGAATCCACCGGCCACCGGCGTGGGAATGGATCGCGGCGCCGTGGTGCTGTCGCCCAGCTGGCCGAACCCGTTCGCGCCCCAGCAGTAGGCGAGGCTATCCGTCGTGATTCCGCAGGTGTGACGTCCACCGGCGCTGAGCGCGGTGAAGCGCAGACCGCCGTGGACGAGGACCGGGCGAACCCGATTCCCTAGTGCGCTGTCGCCGACCTGACCATCCGCGCTGAGCCCCCAGCAATAGGCCGTTCCGCCGCCGGTCAGGGCGCAGGTGTGTTGGCCGCCGGCGGTGAGGGCCGTGAAGGTCGACTCGGCAAGAACGATCTCGGGCTCGGGGCGGTCCCCCCCCGTACCGATGCCCAGTTGGCCGGACTGGTTCCAACCCCAGCAGTACGTGCCCCCACCTCCCAGCGCGCACGTATGATTGCCTCCCGCGACGGGCTCGGCGGCGATCAGATTCACCACGGGTGAGGGAAATCGCACGACCGGTGCCACCTGGCCGGTGCCGGTCTGCCCGTAGCGATTGTCCCCCCAACACATCACGCCACCGTCGGTCGTCGCACCGCAGGTGTGGTTCCCGCCGGCGCTGATGCTCGCGAGCGTGACGCTGACGACGTGGATGAGCGCGCTGTCGGAGTGCCCGTCGGCGACGGCGGTGATGCGCGCCGTCCCGAACGCGACCGCTCGCACCAATCCGTCGCCCGACACCGCGGCCACCGCCAGATCGGTGGACTCGAACGCAGGCAGGCGGCCAGTCAGGGTCTGGCCGCTGGAATCGCGCAGCGTGAATCGCAGGCGCAGCGTGTCGCCGGGCCGGATGACCGCGGCGTCCGGGGTGAGTGTCACCGACGCCACTGGAACCTGTCGCGCTGGCGGGGGCACGAACGGTCCCTCGCACCCGGCCGCCAGGGCGATCGTTGAGAGCAGGGGAGTGGCCAGGATCCGTCGCATGATCGAGTCTCGACTGGTTGCCCGCAGCGTGGCCACTCCATTATATCCACGGCCATGGCGTCCGTCACCCTGCGCGGCCTGACCGTCTCGCTCGACGGAGCGGGCCCGGCCGCGCTCCGCGACCTCACGCTCGAGGTGCTGGACGGGGAGCTGCTCGTGTTGCTCGGTCCCTCGGGATGCGGCAAGACGACAGCGCTCCGCTGCATCGCGGGTCTCGAGCATCCCACCGCGGGCGACGTCCTCATTGACGATCGTGTGGTGACACGAGTGCCGCCCGCCGATCGCAACGTGGCGATGGTGTTTCAGAACTACGCGCTGTACCCACACCTCACCATCGGCGAGAACATCGGTTTTGCGCTGGAGGTGCGCGGCGCGTCCCGAGCGGACATCGACCGCCGCGTCGCCGGCGTGGCGGCGCGGCTCGGCATCGCCGATCTGCTCGCACGGCGCCCCGATCAGCTGTCGGGGGGCCAGCGGCAGCGGGCCGCGCTCGCCCGGGCAATGGTGCGCGAGCCTGCGGTGTTTCTGTTGGACGAACCCCTCTCGAATCTCGACGCCAACCTGCGCGTCGAGCTCCGCGCCGAGCTGGTGGCGCTGCACTGCGCCCTCGGCGCCACCATGGTGTACGTCACGCACGATCAGGGCGAAGCGATGACGATGGGGCAGCGCATCGCCGTGCTGCACGAGGGGCGTCTGCTCCAGGTGGGCACGCCCGCCGAGGTGTATCAGCGCCCCGCCGATGTGCTCGTCGCCCGCTCGCTCGGCACGCCGGCGATGAACATTCTCGCCGGCCGTGCCCGCGGGACCGCCGACAGCATCGAAGACCGGATGTTCGAGTCCGGGAGCCTGCGGATTCCCGTTGCGCTGCCCACCTACGAAGGAGAAATCCAGATCGGCGTCCGCCCCGAGCACGTAGGGGTCTGCGCCGTGGACAAGGGCGCCGGCAACGGCGACATCCTGATCGTCGAGCTGCTGGGCAACGAAACCGTCGTGCACTTGAATGCCGGAGGGCAGCCCCTCATCGCGCGGCTTCCCGGGCTTGTCGACGTGCAGGTCGGGACGCGCGTTGGTCTGAAGGTCGATCGGCGCCACCTGCATTTGTTCGACGCGAGCGGAGTGCGGATTCCGTGACCGGCTCGCGGCGCTGGACGGTAATGACGGCGGCCCTCGCCGCGATCATCGCGCTGGCCGTTCTGGGGGCAGCCCGGTGGAAGGAAGGGCGTTTTGCCCGCGCGGGCGCCGTGCGGATTGCTCGCAGCACTGCCGCGTACTTCACCATCGTGACGCCCGTCAACAAGGCGGACTCCGCCGACCTCGATCTCACGCACCTCTTCGCGCAGGCCCGCGCGCTCGCGACGCTCCCGGGCTGGGTCTGGCCCGTGGAGATCTACCACGGGACCGCGCCGCTCGTCGACGCCGGTGGCGAGCCACTCCCCGCCGCCGAGCTCGACCGCGTTCCCGAGTGGCGCGATGGGGCGGCGCTCGTCCCGTTGCGGGGGCGCTCAGACGGCACGCCCGCTACCGTCGTCGGCGTCGCGGCCATTCGGCCGGCCCACCCTGGGGGCGTCGCGGCGTTGTGGCCGGGGTGGGGGATTCCCGCGGCCTTGCTCGCCGTGGGCGTCGCCGCCGCCGCTGCGGCGGGGCGGCGGTCCCGTCGCGACGTCATCGTGGCGGCCGTGCTCCTCGGCCTCGCCGCCTACGCCGACGTGCGCGGCGCCGCGCGACGCAGCAGCAACGATTGGCTCACGGCCACCCGTCTGCTGATGCAGGAAGCTGCGACCCGCCTTCCCGGGCCGCGCATCCGCGTGACGTTGTCCGACCTCATGCCGCTGACGCTAGGGGGAGCGGAGCTCGTGTGGGGCGACAGCACGACGCAGGAGCCGCGGCGCGCGCGCTTGCGCGGGACCCAAGTCGCCGTCGTGGCGGCACGGCTCGGGTCGGGGCGCTGGGCCGATCTGCGCACGACGCCCGCGGAGGCGTTCACCGGCGTCTGGTTGGCGGGTCTCCTGGCTCTTGCGCTGCTCGGGCCGCTGGGATTCGCCGCGCTCGAGTGGGGGGAGCGCACTGCCGCCGGGGAGGTGCGTGAGGCCGCGACCGCCTGGGCGTTCCTCGCGCCCGCGGGCCTGCACCTCGCGATGTTCACCGTCGCGCCGATGCTCTTCACGCTCTACCTGGCGGTCCACGGGGCGTCGGGCGGCTTCCTCGAGCCGGTGAGGCCCTACATCGGACTCACCAACCTTCGGGCGGTGGTGCGCGACCCGTTGGTCTGGGGGTCACTCGCGACGACGGCGCTGTACGCGCTCTACGTGCCGGTGACGACGGCGCTGGCGCTCGCGGTCGCACTCGTGCTGCGCCGTCCCGGGCGCGCCGCGCTCGTGTTGCGCGCGGCGTTCGTGCTCCCCGTCATGACCTCGGGCGTCGCCGTGGCGCTCGTGGCCCAATCGTTCGCGGGCCTCGGGGCTCGCGATTGGTTGGGGAGCCCCCGGTCGGCCTTGCTCGTGGTGATGGTGCTCTCCGCATGGACGCAGCTCGGCGCGCAGATGATGGTCTTCGTCGCGGGACTGCAGCGCATCCCCGACACATACCTCGATGCCGCGCGCGTGGACGGCGCGAACGCCTGGCAGCGCTTCTGGCGTGTGACGTTCCCGCTGCTCAAGCCGATCACGCTTTTTGTGCTCGTCACGGGCGTGATTGGGGCGGTGCAGATGTTCACGTACGTCTACGTCCTCACGGGCGGCGGTCCCCTGCACGCGACGGACGTCATCATGCGCCGGGTGTTCGAGATCGCGTGGGACTCGCTCGAGTTTGGACGGGCGAGCGCGTTGTCCTTGTTGGTGTTCGTCCTGCTGCTCGCCGTGACGGCGCTGCAGTTCAAGGTGCTTGCCCGAGAGAGCCGGGTGGAGCATGCGTAGGCGCGGCTGGGTCGGTCTCGTGCTGATCGCGCCGTTCGCGCTCGTCATGGTCCTACCTTTCATCTATATGGTGCTGCGGTCACTCGGCGAAGCGAACTACAAAGTGGCGTTCGCCGCGTTGCCGTTCCCCCTGTTTCTCGTGAACAGCCTCATCCTCGCCGGTGGAGCGGCGGTGGCGCAGGTGCTCACGAGCGCCACAGCGGCGTACGCCTTTGCGCGCCTGCGCTTCCCCGGTCGCGACCGTGTCTTCGTCGCGTTTCTCGCCATGCTGATCATGCCCGCGGTCGTGCTCCTCGTTCCGCGGTTCTTGATGATCGATGCGGTTGGGTGGGTGGACAGCTACGCGGGGCTGCTCTCGACCGAGCTCGTGTCGGTGTGGGGAATCTTCTTTTTGCGTCAGTACTTTCTCACGCTGCCTCGTGATCTCGAGGACGCGGCACGGCTCGACGGGGCGGGGGAGTGGACGATCTTCTGGCGGGTGATGTTGCCCCTCGCCAAACCGGGGCTCGTCACGCTGGGGCTCCTCGCGTTCGTGAATCAGTGGAAGAGCTTTTTGTGGCCGCTCATCGCGACGCGATCACTCGACATGCGGGTGCTGGAAGTCGGGCTCGCGCGGTTTCACGGACTCTACTGGTCGAACGAGCCTGCACAGATGGCGGCGGCGGTCATGACGACGCTGCCGCTTTTGATCGTGTTCGTGGGGGCGCAGCGCTACGTTATTCGCGCGTTGCCGCTGGGCGCGTCGCGTTCCTGAAGGTCAAACTCCAAGCGATATCCTGCGTGGTGCCCTCCGGCCACTCGATCACAGCGTGCACTGCGTTTCCGCTCTGCAGCCGGCGCACCGTGCAGGCGACGTCGCTCTTGCAGCTTCCCGGCCGCAGGCCGCGAGGGACGGCGACGGTGACCGCGTAGGCACGTCCATCCAGGTTCACGGACTTCGCGGTGAGCGTGCGCGTGGCGGCGTCCCAGCGCTCGTCGGTGATGTCGATCGCGCCCTGAATGATGTGACGCGTGGTGCCGATCACCTGAGGATGCGTGCCCGCGGGCCGGAGCGACACCGTGAGCCCGGAGTGGGGCGGGATCGTCGCCTTGAACACCTGTTGCACGTCGGCGAGGGGACGGTCGGTCCACACGTCGTAGGCGGTAAAGCGCGCGCTCGCCCCTGAGGCGGGGATGCCGAGCGCGGCGAGGGGCTGGGAGATCGTCTGCGCTTCGTCCTCCCAGTTGACGAGCACCACCGTCCACCACCGTTCGGCGCCCTCGGTGATCCAGGTCGACGCGGGACGGTCGCGACGGACGCTCCAGAATCCGCCCGGCCCTCCATGGTCCGTGACGTGGATCGCGAGTGTGTTCTCGCCGCCCCAGTTGAGCAGCGCGCTGGGGACTGGATAGCGCCGGTAGGCGCGCCACCCTTCGGTCTCGCCCACCTTCTGCCCGTTCACGAACGTTTCATCGGCGTCGTCGATCTTGCCGAGCTCGAGCACGACGGCGCGGTCGTCCGCGTGCCCCCCCCCGCCCGATCGTCCGGACGGCAGCGTGAAGCGCGTGCGGTACCAGGCCTGCCCGTCGTAGTCCGGATGTCCGGCGCGCTCCCACACCTGGGGAACCGCGAGCGTCTCCCACGTCTCGTCGTCGTAATCGCGCGCCGCGTACCGCGCTTCATCGCCCGTACGGAAGCGCCAGGGCCCGCGGAAGCGAATAACCTCGTCGCCGGCGACGATCGCGGGCGCCACCTCGCGTTCGTCGACCTGCGTGCCGACGGGGCGCCCCGGCTTTGCGGGGAGCGCCACGGGCAAGGCCTTCTGGAGCACGGGAAGCCGTTCGACGGGCAGCTTGGGCAGGTTGTCCGACAGCACCGTCACGCCGCCCGACGACGCGACGATCGATGCCCACACGCGGGCCTCGTCGAGCGTCAGCGGTGGCCGGGCGACGAGGCAGTCGGGGTCGTTGAGCCAGACGGCACGCTGGTAAAAGCTGCGCAGGGCCGCGGCGCGCGCCGGCGCCTGGATGCCTCCCCAGCTCGCGCTCACGTCCTCGCCGATCCGCATGCCGTCCACGAGGCCGGCGGCATGTTGGAGCGGGGCCCCGCAGCCGAGCAGGAAGGCCTCGGTGCCCAGGCCATCGCGCAGCGCCGCCAGGCCCCCGCGGTACGCCTCGGCGTGTGTGAGACCGCCGTAGTGCGCCGCGCCGGCCGTGGCCCAGTGGAGGAAATCGATCTTCAGGTAGTCGTAGCCCCAGTCGCGTACGACCTGGCGCGCCAGGTCGTAGAGCCACTGCCGCACCTCGGGGTGGGCCCCGTCGAGCGCGTAGATGCGTCCGCCCCAATCGTCCCGCGCGTCCACCACGTGGGGAGCATTGTCGGCGCCACGCAGCAGCCACGGCGCGTGCGATCCCGGAATCCCGGATCGCTCCGCCACGGCGAAAGGTGCGACCCAGAGCCCGGCGAGGAAGCCCGACGCGTGAATGCGGTCGGTCAACCAACGGTGGCCATGCGGAAACTTGGTGTTCGCGTCCCAGTCGCCTGCGGAGCGCTGGAAGCCGTCGTCGACTTGGATGTAGCGGAAGAAGCGCCGATCGAAGTGAGCGGCGCAAAAGTCGATGTTCGCCACGACGTCGGCCTCGGTGACCGCATTGCCCAGCTCGTACCACGAGCACCAGCCGGCGGGTGCCGCGAGCTGTTGGAACCGCTCGCGGTCGACGGTCGAGGCCGGCGTCGCGAGGGCGCCGAGTGCGGCGAGACCATCGCCGTCCGGGAGATAGGCGATGCGCATCGTCGACGCGTCGCCTTCGGGCCGGACGGGGCGGGCCGGGAGCCAGTCGCTCAGGGCCTCGAGACCGCCGCCTGCGGCTTTCACTTTGGCCTCGCCCGGCTCACCGGCGTCGAAGGCCCATGCGAGGCCGCGTCGTTCGCGGGTGAAGCCGACCGCGGCGTGGCTCACGAACTCCGTAGCGTCGGCGACTGTTTCGATCCGGCACGCGTCCCACGACTGATAGCCGTTCACGAGCGCGACGAGGGCCCCGCCGCCCGGCAGGACTTGTGCTTCGGTGGCGGCCAAAAAGCGCACGCCGCGGATCGTCGTGAGGACGCGGTCGGGATAGATGCTGACGGTAATGCTGCCCTGGGCGCCGGGACCCGCTTCCCAGGCGGCGAACTCCGCCTCGATCCACACGCCGCCCGCCGCGGTGGCGCGGCCGCGGACGGCCAGGGACTCGCCGCCGGGGGGCCGCCGGTTCGCGACGCTGATATCTTGCAGGTCCGCGAGTGTGACCAGCGCATCGCCCACCCAGACGCCGAGGGTGGCGCCGCGCACGAGCGGAACGGGCTGGTTGTCGGCGTGGTACCACAACGACCAGCGACGCAGTTCGTCGAGATCGAAACGCAGTCCCCCCACTCCCGCCGCCGGCCCGCCGGGCGGCGGGACCCGAGGTGAGCGCCACAGTCCGGCGGAGGCCGCTCCAGTCAGGAGAACGAACGTGCGTCGATCCACAGCAACAATGTTGGTCGTGCTGGCAGCTTTGTCTACGCCGCTCGCCGCGCAGACCGATTCCGCGCGGGCGCCCGCGCCGGAACCGGCGCGGGGGAAGAGCGCGATCGGCGTCGGCTTCGCCGCCACGCTCGGCAACAGCTGGCAGATTGAGAGCGCGGAGATCGGCTACGTGCGCCGTTCGTCGCACGGATTGGTGGGCGCCGTGTCGGTCGGCGCGCGGTTCGGCGCATTCATCGACGAGGGCGCGATTCTGGGCGGCAACCGCGGCTTCGTGTTCGCAACCACACTCGCGGCGCGCACCGCCCGACTCGGGCTCGCCGAGCTGGGTGACGAGACGAATGTCACGTCGATCGGTTTCGACGTCACCGTCGAGGCCACGGGATACCTCACCGCCAACTCTCCGCTGCCGCAGGGCTCCACGTGGGGCGCGCTCGCCGTGCTGCCGGGACTGCGCGTCGGCGGAGGCGACGGTCCAACGTACGGACTGTTGGTCGGGCCGACGTGGTTCTTCGGCGGTCCCGAGGTCGAAGTGCGCGGCTTGCTGGCCTTCCGCGTCGAGGCGCCGCTGGCGCGCCGGGAGCGCCATCCCTAGGTTAGCGGCCAATGGCCGCTCCCCAGCTCGAATCCGATCATCCCGGCCTCAGCGTCCTCGCCGAGGTCGCGCGAGTCCTGGCTGACAGCCCGCCGCTGGACGCGGGGATGAATGGGGTCGTCTCCGTCTTGCGCCGCGGCCTGGCGCTGCGCCGCTGCCGCCTCTGGCTCCGTTCCGCCGACGGCACGCGCTATCTCCCCATCGCTACTCCCGGCGACGAAGCGCTGCTCCCCGGCTTTGCCGCGCCGGTGGCTCAATGGGTAGCCGCCGGCCCCCACGAGGAACCGACGCCGGGCGGGACGCTGGTGCGCTTGCCACTGCTCCACGACGGGGCCCCCCTGGGCTGCTTCGAGGTCGTCATCCCCGAGGGGCGTCACGAGCGCGTGGCGCACGACGTGCTCGTCGTGGTGGCCCAGATGCTCGCGCCGGTCCTCGCCGCTACGGAGTTGTCGCAGGACCTCGCCTCCGAAGTCGCGCTGCGCACGCGCGAACTGGAATCGCAACGCAACTTCGCTGCTCGCATCATCGATTCGCTGCCCCTCGGCCTGTACGTGATCGACCGCGAGTATCAGATCCGCGCGTGGAACCGCAAGCGTGAGACGGGCACGCAGGGCGTGTCGCGGGAAGAGGCCCTGGGGCGGGGCGTGTTCGAAGTGCTCGACCGCCAGCCGCGCGACCTGCTGCAGCAGGAGTTCGACCGCGTCTTCGCGTCCGGCGAGATCCAGCAGGTGGAAATGGAGTCGGCGACAACGGGCGAGGCGCGCCACTACCGCATCACCAAGATTCCCATGCGGCTGGACGGCGACGAGATCTCGCATGTGATCACGATCGGCGAGGACGTGACCGGGTGGCGGCAGGCGCAACAGCGCCTCACGCAGACCGAGAAGCTCGCCGCCCTGGGGCAGCTCGCCGCCGGCGTCATGCACGAGATCAACAATCCGCTCGCGACGATTCTCGCTTGCAGTGAAGCGCTGGCCCTGCGTCTCGACGACTTGCCTCCCGGCGAGCGGCACGCGCAGGAGGAGTACATCAAGATCATCGACACCGAGGTGCAGCGCTGCCGGCGCATCGTCGACGGCCTGCTCGATTTCTCGCGCCCCAAGTCCGGTCAAAAGCGCACCGTCGACATCAACGCCGTCATCGAGCAGACGCTGTTTCTGCTCAAGCACCATGAACGCTTCAAGCGCCTCAGCATCGAGCGGCAGTTCGGCACGGGGTTGGGCGCGCCGATGGCGGACCCCGAGCGGCTGATTCAGTGCTTCATGGCGCTGATGCTCAATGCCCTCGACGCCATGAACGCGCGCGGCCTGCTTACGGTGCGCACGGGGCCGAACCCGAATCGCGGCGATGAGATCCTGATCGAGTTCATCGACACGGGGACGGGGATCTCGCAGGACGACCTCAGCAAGATCTTCGAGCCGTTCTATACGACCAAGCCGCAGGGACGCGGCACGGGACTGGGCTTGTCGGTGGCCTACGGCATCGTAGAGGAGCACCGCGGCCGCATTGAGGTGGAATCCCAGATCGGCGTGGGGAGCAACTTCAAAGTGTACATCCCGGTCGTATGAAGATCCTCGTGGTCGAGGACGACAAAACCGTCGGGGAGTACGTGCGCCGCGGCCTCGACGAAGCCGGCTACCACGCGGAGCTGGTGGGCGACGGCGATCAGGGCCTGCGCCTCGCCACCGGCGGACACTTCGACCTCCTTGTCCTCGACCTGCGGCTGCCCAAGCTCTCGGGGATCGACGTGCTGCGCACCCTGCGGGACAGGGGCAACGGGCTCCCGGTCCTGGTGCTCACGGCCCAGGACGCCGTGGACTTCAAGGTGCAGGCGCTGCGCATGGGAGCCGACGACTACGTAACGAAGCCGTTCGCCTTCGAGGAATTGCTGGCGCGCGTCGAAGCGCTCGGCCGGCGCCCCAAGGCGATTACGCCGCCCGTGCTGAAGGTATCAGACCTGGCGCTCGACACGGGGAGCCGCGCGGTGACGCGCGAGGGCCGCGCGATCGAGCTGACGCCCAAGGAGTACGCGGTGCTCGAGTACCTGATGCGCCACCAGGGCCGCGTCATGTCCCGCACGCTGATCACCGAGTACGCCTGGGACTACCACTTCGATCCCGGTACCAACATCGTCGACGTGGTCATCACGCGGCTCCGCAAGAAGATCGACCACGGCCGCGAACCCAAGTTGATCCATACGGTGCGCGGCGTGGGTTACGTCGTGCGGGCGTAGATGGAGACGATCCGGGGGCGGATCACGGCGCTGTACTCGATCGCGCTGGTCGGCACCCTGGCCGCGTTCGCCGTGGTGCTGTACGTGACGCGGCGCAGCGCCTCGTTCGAGGATCTCGACCGGCGCATTCAGTCCGAGGCCGTGCTGTCGGCCGGAATCCTCGCGGAGAGCTTCGGCTCGCGCGGTGTCCTCCTCGTCCGCGACACGCTGATCCCGGAAGTCGCCGCCGTCCTCGAGGCGATCCCGGACTTCCTGATCATCACGCACGCCGACGGGCGCGTGTTGTTCGCCTCGTCGGACGCGCGCGCCACCTTCGGCGCGTACGAGCAGCTCACCAGCCTCGCCAAATCCGCCGCCGGGGGCCGGGCCAACGGCGCCACGCGCATCTCGCCCAACGGTCCCGCCGTTCGGTACGTCGTCCGCCCCCTCGCGGGGGCCGGCCCGCAGTTCGGCGTAGTGCTCGCGGGCGCGTCCACCCAGGGCGCCGAGCTGGGGTTGCAACAGCTCCTCTCGACGCTGGTCGTGATGGTCGTCATCGGCGTCTTTCCCGCGGTGTTCATCGGGCGCTGGATCGCGAAGCGCGCCCTCGAACCGGTCGATCAGATCATCACGGAGGTCCGTGAGATCACCGACGGGCGGAGCCTGCACCGCCGGCTCGCCGTGCCGATGGTGCGCGATGAGCTGGGTCGACTCGCGGAGACGCTCAATCAGATGATGACGCGGCTCGAGCGCAGTTTTGCCGCCCTGCGGCGCTTCACGGCGGACGCGAGCCACGAGCTCAAGACGCCGCTGACGGTCGTGCGGGCGGGCGTCGAGCGCGCGATCACGCGCCCCGACGTGCCGCAGGAGACGCTCGCCGCGCTCGAAGAGACCTTGCAGGAAGTCAATCGGATGACCGAGCTGCTCGACTCGCTGCTCACGCTGGCGCGCGCTGACGAAGGGCGCGCCGAGCTGCATCGCGAGCCGGTCGACCTCCGGGCCATCGTCACGGAGGCGGGGGAGACGGGGGATCTGCTCGCGGACCACGCCGGCGTCGCCATCGAGATCCGGACGCCGCCCGCGCCCTTGGTGCTCGCGATCGACCGGAGCCGCGTGCGCCAGTTGATCCTCAACCTGATCGAGAACGCCGTGAAGTACACGCCCCGCGGTGGCAACGTCTCCGTGCAGCTGGGCGCGAGTGACGGTGAGGTCCGCCTCACCGTGGCCGACAGCGGCATCGGGATCGCGCCGGGCGATCTGCCGCACATCTTCGACCGCTTCTGGCGCGCCGACTCGGCGCGCACGCGGACCGGGGAGCGGCCCGGCGCCGGTCTCGGCCTCGCGATCAGCAAGTGGATCGTCGAAGCCCACGGCGGCGCCATCGAGGTGCAGAGCCGGCCGGGGCGGGGCACGACCTTCACGGTGACCTTCCCGCACGGCGACGTCTAAGCCTCACTCCGGTTTTACCAAACTGTCATCTGCGTTCCACGTGCCCCTCAGGTGCGTGCGCCATCCTATCGGAGAACACTTCGCCGGAGGATGTATATGCGCGCCGCCAGTAGCATCGTTTCTCTCACTACGCATGTGATGCTCGTCGTCGCCGCACTGTGGGCCACTGCGGGTGCCCACCCACGGCCCCCAGAGGCCCCGCTCATCGTGGAGATAGGGCCGCCCCCTGTCAGCCCAACCGTCGAGCCGCTGCCTGGCGCGCCAGTGATGGGCGGCGCGTTCACCATCCCAGACATTATGCTGCCTAGTATCTCCGAGGGCGTTGTGGAGTCGCCACGTTTCCTGGTGAACCCAGGGTCCGATCCCGGCCCACTCTTTGCGAGGATTCCTTCGGGCGATGGGACCCCGATCGAGTCATCGCTGGCTGATGAGCCGCCGGTAATGCTCGCGGGTCCCGCCCCGGCGTACCCGGATCTGCTCCGGCAAGCGGGAATTCATGGCCGCGTGGTGTTGGAAGCGGTGATCGACACGTTGGGCCGAGTGGAACGCGGCTCAATCGTCGTTGTCGAAAGCGCGCATCCGGGATTCGTGGCCTCGGCGCAACAGTCGCTGCTGAAGTCGTTGTTCCGGCCGGCACGCGTGCGGGGGAAAGCAGTCCGCGTCCGGGTCCGAGTGCCGATTGACTTCGTCTTGCGAGACGGCAGGTTAAAGGGATGATGAAACGCACATTTCTGCTGGGCGCATTGGGGGTCCTGGCGACGGCGCCGGCCCGGGCGCAGGACAGCTCGACGGTCTTGCTCGCGGCGGCGCGCGCGCACCTCGCCGCGCGGCACATGGACAGCGCGGCGGTGATCTATCGACGCGTGGCCGAGGCGCCCGGATGGCCGGCGAACGATCGCGTGCAGGCGTGGGTGATGCTCGGCGTTGTCGACTACTATCGCTCCGGTGATTCCGCCACCGCCGATGCGTTCCGGCATGCGCTGGAGCTGGATTCGGCGTTCGAGGTCAAGTCGCTCGCGCAATTCGAGCCGGCGATTGCCGACATTCTCACGGCGCAGCGGGCCAAGATGTTCGGGGCCCCCGCGCGCGGCCGCGCTGCTGCGCGGGCCGATTCAACGCCGTTCCGGTGAGGCGACGTCAGCGGATCATCACGGCGCTGTCATCGTTTTGTAATCTTCATCCCACTAGCGGGTTAGCCGAGAAGCGTACTATAACATAGCCAACGAGCTCGGGAGGCTCCGGCGTGTTCGACAACCTGATCGAATCCAAGCGCAAGGCCGACAAGAAAAAGGCGTTCGGGCTCGGCTTCGTGTCGCTGGTGGGACACAGCGTGCTCGTAGTGCTCGCGGTGATCGCGACGCTCACGGCGGGCCAGGCCGCGACCGACATGTCGGTCGATACCACGATGGTCTTCCTGAACCAGGAAGAGAAAAAGCCGCCGGAGGAGCAGCCGCCGGTGCTCGACATTCCGCAGCTCAAGGGATTCCAGACGGTCGTCGCACCGACCGACATCCCGACGAACATTCCGCCCATCAATCTGCAAGAGCACTTCGATCCCAAGGATTACACGGGCACGGGCGTCGAGGGCGGCACCGGGACGGGCATCGTGCCGGACGCTGGTCAGGTGTTTATGGAGTCGGTCGTGGAGGAGCGGCCCGAGGTGCTGTCGGGTCCGCAGCTCCAGTATCCCGATCTGCTGCGGCAAGCGGCGATTCAGGGGCGCGTCCTGGTCCAGGCCATCATCGACACGACGGGCCGCGCGGAGCCGCCGTCCGTCAAGGTCATCCAGAGTCCGAACCCCGGCTTCGACCAGTCGGCCAAGAACTACGTTTTGCGCGCCCTGTTCCGTCCGGCGCGGGTGCATGGGCGCGCGGTCCGCGTCCTGATCAATCTGCCGATCGACTTCAAGATCAAGCGGTAGCTGGTTTCGCCCTAAACGCGACGCGACGAGAGGAGCAACAGTCAGATGAGTTACGCAGACCTATGGTCATCGATGGGGCCGTTCGCCAAAGGCATCGTGATCATCATGTTTTTCATGTCGGCCTGGTCGTGGGCCGTCACCATCTCCAAGTGGATGTACCTGCGGAAATCGCAGCAAGAGACGCGGAAGTTTGCGCCTGAGTTCTCCCGCTTCCTGCAGGAGGAGCAGCTCGACGGCGCCATCGCGCTCGCCGAGAAGAGCAAGAAGAGCCACGTCGCCCGCGTGCTGGGCGAGGCCCTCGCCGAAGTGAAGCCGTTGTTGCGCGATCGCGCGACGATTACCGCGGCGGACATCAATTCCGCGGAGCGGGCCGTCGAGCGGCAAATGCTGATCATCACCGCCGAGCTGAAGCGCGGGCTCGGCATTCTCGCGACGACGGGCGCCACGGCGCCGTTCGTGGGCCTGCTCGGTACCACGATGGGTATCGTCACGGCGTTCCAAGGGATGGCGGCGTCGGGCGGCGGTGGGTCCTTGCAGGCGATCACCGGCGGTGTCGCCGAGGCGCTCATTACGACCGCGTTCGGTCTCATCGTCGCGATCCCGGCGGTGTGGCTGTACAACTACTTCAGCACCAAGATCGACTTCCTGACCGTCGAGATGACCTATACGTCGAAAGAGCTGATCGACTACCTCATCAAGAGCGTCGGCAGCGAGTTCGGTCGCTCGATCTTCACGAAGGAATTCCAGACCCAGAAGACGTCGCAGAGCAGCGGCCCGATCAAAGGATAGCTGAGCCATGGCGATGGGAGGCGGCAAGAAGGACGCGGTAGTCGCGGCGAACATCAACGTCACGCCGATGATCGACGTGATGTTGGTGCTCCTCATCATCTTCATGATCGTGACGCCCGCCATCACCGCCGGCTTCCAGGCCACGGTGCCGCGGGCGATGAATCCCGAGTCGAAAGAAGAAGACGAAGGCGAAATCCGGCTCGGGATCGACAAGGACGGCGCGTTCTTCCTCGACATCACGGACCCGCGCACGGGCAAGTACACCGGGCCGCGTCGTATCAGCGACGAAGACCTGCCCGGGCAGCTGGTGACTCTCTACGCGACGCGCTCGATCGACAAGGTCCTGTTCCTCAAGGCGGACCAGGACATCCAGTACTCCCGCGTGCAGGAAGCGATCGAGATCGCGCGCAAGGCCGGCGTGCGCGTGATCGGGGCCATCGCCGAGCAGCAACGCACCGCCCGTACGGAGGAGCACTAGTCCATGGCGATGGGCTCGGGAGGTTCGGGGAGCGGTCTCAGCGCCGACATCAACGTCACACCGATGATCGACGTGCTGCTCGTGCTCCTCATCATCTTCATGATCACGCTGCCCCTGTCGCGCCGGGAATTCGTCGTCCAGGTCCCCCCGGAGCAGCAGCCGCAACGGCAGCAGAAGCAGACGAGCAGCGACCAGATCGTGCTGGAGCTGCGGGCCGACGGCTCGTATGCCATCAACACCCAGCCCGTCCCGCTCGACCAGCTCGACGCCAAGTTCCACGAGTACTACGACCAGCGGCCCGCGAAGCTGCTCTTTATCAAGTGTGCCCCGAACCGCAAATACGGCGACATCGTCCACGCGATGGACATCGCGCGCGGCGCCGGGGTTCAGGTCATCGGCTTCACGCCCCCCGAACAGGCGAAGGCCGGCGGGCGGTAGAGTTGGGGGGGCACGCCAGCGCGTGCCCCCTCGTTGTTTTTCGGTGTATGTATTAGCCGTGTCCGAGACGCCCCCCATGTTCACCGCCTATGGTCTGCCCCTGCCGCGCCGGCGTCAGGGTCCCGCGGCCGCTTTGTCAGTGTTGGCGCACGTCACCATCGCCGTGTTGATGTTGTGGCGCGGGGCCGAGCTGCTCGCGGGCGGGGGCGGCGGGCCGGGTCCGCGCGGCGGCGGCGGCGGCGGTGGCCAGACGGTGCCCACGTGGTTCACCTTGCCGGCGGGAACTGCGCCGCAGGCGCTCGACATGCCGGCCCCTCCCGCGGTTACCGTCCCTACCGTGGCGCTCCCCGATCCGGTGAAGCTCGACGTGCCCGCCATCGAAACCATCGCGACGCCGCCACCCACCCAGGCGGTGCAAGGGACCGGGACCGGAACGACCGGCGGTCCGGGACAGGGTCCCGGGTCGGGCGGCGGACAGGGAACGGGGACGGGACCGGGATCGGGAAGCGACGCGGGCCCTGGCTCGGGTGGAGAAGCCGGTTACATTCTCCCCGCCTCGCCGCGGTGGGCGATTTTTCCGCCTCCCGGCGCGCCCAGTTCGGTCAAGGGGCAGCGGTATCAAGTGCGGTTCTGGGTCACGGCCGACGGGCGCGTCACACGGGTGGAAATCACTCCGCCGATCAAGGACGCGGCCTACCGCCGGCAGTTCAACGAGCGGATGATGGGGTACCTCTTCACCCCGGCGGCGACGCGTGACGGCCGGCGCGTCGACTACGTCGCCAGCGTGACCGTCATCCCGTAACGCTCACCGTCTGACACTGAAAGCAGGCTGAGACCGCATGCGCCAGCTGTTCCAGCGCAAGCCGATCGCCGCCCTCCTGGCGGACAGCGAGCACGCCGGCGGCCTGAAGCGGGCCCTCGGCGCGGGCGATCTTATCATGCTGGGGATCGGCGCCGTGATCGGCGCCGGCATCTTCGGCGCGATCGGGACCGCGGCCGCGGGACAGTATGACGCCGCCGGACACCTGGTGCGCAGCGGCGCCGGCCCCGCGCTCGTCCTGTCGTTCGTGCTCCTCGGGGTGTGCTGCGCGCTGGCCGGCCTCTGCTACGCCGAGTTGGCGTCGATGATTCCGCAGGCCGGCAGCGCGTATGCGTACACCTATGCGACGCTGGGTGAGTTCGTGGCCTGGATCATCGGGTGGGACCTGATCCTCGAGTACGCCGTGGGCAACGTGGCCGTCGCCATATCGTGGGGCGACTACTTCAAGTCGCTGCTGGCGAGCTTCGGCATGGACCTGCCGGTGTGGCTGACGACCGGGTACCGCACCGCGCTTCTCAGCCCCGACCCCGCCGTTCACGGTCTTCTCCAGTCGGCCCCCCACTTTCTCGGCATCCCGATTCTCGTCAACATCCCCGCGTTCGCGATCGTCGCGTTGATCACCTGGCTGCTCCTGCTCGGCGTCCGGGAGAGCGCCACCGCGAATAACATCATGGTGACGATCAAATTGCTGGTCATCGCCCTCTTCATCATCGCGGGGCTGACGCACATCAACACGGCCAACTATCACCCCTTCGCTCCCAACGGTTTCCGCGGCGTTCACCAGGGTGCCGCGATCGTCTTCTTCGCCTACATCGGATTCGACGCGATCTCGACGGCGGCGGAGGAAACCAAGAATCCGCAGCGAAACCTACCGCTCGGCATTCTGGGGGGGCTGGCGATCTGTACCGTCATCTACGTCATCGTCGGGGCGGTGCTGACGGGGATGGTGCCCTACACCGAGCTCGGCGTCGCCGACCCGCTCGCGAAGGCCCTGAACAGCGCGGGCTTCACGACGGTGGGGTGGATCGTGGCCCTCGGCGCGATCATTTCGATGGCCGCGGTGCTGCTCGTATTCCAGTATGGCCAGCCCCGCATCTTCTTCGCGATGGCGCGGGACGGGCTGCTCCCGCAGTGGGCCGCGAAACTGCATCCCAAGTACCGCGTCCCGCACATCACGACATTGATCACGGGCGTCTTCGTGGCGGTGTGGTCATTGATCGGGGATGCCGGCGAGACGTACAATCTGACCAACATCGGCACGCTGTTCGCGTTCGCGCTCGTGTGCGCCGGCGTGCTCGTGCTTCGCTACACGGATCCTAGTCGGCCGCGGCCCTTCCGCGTGCCGTTTGTGTGGCCGGTTGCGGTCGCGGGGGCGATTCTCTGCGGTCTCGTCATGTACGGGCTGCCGGGAGAAACCTGGGTGCGCTTCGGCGTATGGCTCGCGATCGGCCTGGCGCTCTACGCGTCCTACGGG
Source organism: Gemmatimonadales bacterium (assembly GCA_036004745.1). Lineage (GTDB taxonomy): Bacteria > Gemmatimonadota > Gemmatimonadetes > Gemmatimonadales > GWC2-71-9 > 20CM-2-65-7. The sequence goes on from DASYRD010000050.1 coordinate 73,271, forward strand.
TACCGCCACAGTCGGCTGCGTCAGCCCAACACCCCGACGACCTAGATCAGCCGCGCGGCGAGCCGCACGGCCCCAGCAGGCGCATCGACGGGTCCGTCGACGAGACGGGCCCGCGGCGTTGTATTGACCAACACGTCGTGCAGGGCCTTGAGGAGCGGCGAGCCGCGGCGCAGCAGCCCGCCCGCTGTTGCCACGGCAATCCCGTCGGCGCCGGGGAAGTGACGCGCGAGGACGCTCACCAGCCGGGCCAGCTCCACCGCGGCCTCCCACACGGCCTGCTGCGCGACCTTTTCGCCTTCGAGTGCGGCGTTGAGCACGTGGGGCGCGAGCGCCGCGATCTGCGCCGGCGTCGCCGTCGCCGTCCAGCGGATCAAGTCGTCGAAGTGACGGAGCCCGAGCGCGACGAGCAGCCGCTCGAGCAGCGTCGACGACTCATTCGGGTCATCGGTGGCACGCGCCGCCGAGGCGAGGGCTCGCCGCCCGAGCCAGTAGCCACCGCCTTCGTCGCCGAGCTGCCAGCCATATCCACCGGCGCGATGGAGGCGCTGGTCGGGGGAGCGGGCGAAGGCGATAGAGCCGGTGCCGGCGTTGAGGAGGATCCCCGGTCCCTCACCGAACGCCGCGGCGAGGCCGATCTCGCTGTCGCCGGCGACGCGCACACGCCGCGCGACCTGCGCCGCGATCAGCGCGCTCGCCAGCTCCTGTTGCTCCTGGTCTCGGCCCGCGCCGGCGGCGCCGACCATCGCGGCGTCCGCCGGGAGGGTGAGACCGGCGGCGCCCGCGGCGCGCCGGGCGACATCGGCGATGACGGCGGCCGTGGCTGCCGCGCCGCCGGGTCGCATCGCGGCGCCGGGGCCGTCAGCGCGGGAGACGACCTGGCCCACCTTGTCGCCGACCACGACGGTCGTATGCGATCCGCCGACGTCGATGCCGAGAAAGATCATGTCCGTTTCGGAATTAAGGAGGAGAGCATGCCGGTCCCCACCGCTACGGCGGTGCCGAGGGGTACGTACCAGGGCCAGGCGAGCCCCGGCAGCCAGTGCCAACGTGGTGGAACGTCCGGGATCACGGCACCTAGCACGATGGGTGACATGATCACGACGCTTGCCACGATCGCGACGATCACATCGCGCTGCCGCGCCCGCGGCCAGGCCCCACCGAGGATGTAGGTCCCGAGGAGGCTGCCGTAGGTGAGCGAGGCGACGCTCAGGGCCAACTGCACGACGGGGGTATTGCGGTCACCGATAAAGGCGATTGCCCCAACCACCAGTACCACGGTCCAGACGAGCGTAAACCAACGCCCCACCCACAACAGGTGTCCCGTGTCGTGTCGGCCCGTGAGCGGGGCATAGAAATCGTGCGTGGAAGCAGAGGCGAGCGAGTTCACGGCCGATGCGTGGCTGCTCATGGCGGCTGCCAGGATGCCCCCCACTGCGAGCCCCGCAATGCCGGGGGGAAGATGCGTCACGATGAACGTCGGGTAGATCGCGTCGCTTCGCATGACGCCATCGTCAGCGCCCGCGAGCCAGAGACTCGTCCCCACGAGAAGGAATAAGGCGAACTGCGCGACGATGAAAACGCCGGACCCGATGAGGGCGCGTTGTGCGTCTCTCAGTCCACGGGCGGCCAGCAGGCGTTGCACGATGAGGTGATCAGTTCCATGCGACGCGGCGGCGAGAAGTCCCCCGCCGATCACCCCACCCCAGAACGTGTACAGGACCTTGAATGAAGGTTGAAAATCGAGCACGGCGAGTTTCCCGGCTTCCCACGCGCGCCCAAACGCCTGGATGCCGCCGGCGGTGTGCGTCGCGACGATCAACGTCGCGATGCCGCCAAGCAGGTACACACCGAGCTGGATGACGTCTACCCACACGACAGCGCGGAGGCCGCCGAACCACGTGTAGAGCAGTGTCACGATGCCGATGGCCAGGATGCCATAGGCAAGCGCCTGGTCTGTGGGCTTGGGCGTGGCGTACACGATGATGGCGAGCGGTATGGCTGTCGCAAAGATGCGGACGCAGTCAGCGAGCGCTCGCGTGACGAGGAAGACGCCGGAGGCGGTACGCCGGGCCGCCGTCCCGAAGCGGCGCTCGAGTCGTTGGTACGCGGTGTCCTGGGTTCCGTCGAAGTACCCTGGGAGCAAGAGTCTTGCGACGCCGATCCGACCAACGAGGTAGCCAAAGGCCACCTGCAAGAACGTGAGATCGCCCCGCGACGCCAGGCCGGGAATCGAGATCACGGTGACGGCGGATGTCTCGGTCGCGACGACCGACATCATCAACGCCCACCAGGGGAGCCCGCGATGCCCGAGGAAGTAGTCTGTGGCGTCGCGTTGGCGTCCGGCCAGGAGCAGACCGAACACCATAACCGCGGCGAAGTAGACGAGGATGACGGCGACGTCGATCGATCGCACGATCAGTCCTGAAGACAAAACGGCCCGCGACGAGCGCGGGCCGGATGTGCCAAGACGTATGACGGCAAGTGGGTCAGACGGTGAAGGACGACCCGCAGCCGCAGCCGCCGGTCGCGTTCGGGTTCTCGAACGCGAAGCCGGACTCTTGGAAGTTGCTCTTGTAATCGATGACGACGCCGTTCAGATACTGCGCGCTGAACTCGTCCACGAACAAGCGGACGCCCGCGCTCGCGAGGACGACATCGTCCGCGGCGGGTTCGGGTTCGACGCTGAGGCTGTATTTGAAGCCGGAGCAGCCGCCCGGAAGGACGGCGACGCGAAGCCCCACGGTCTCGGGGGTCGCTTGCTCTTCAGCCAGGAACTTGCGGACCTCTTCGCCCGCGCGCTCCGTGAGAGTCAGGTTGACAGTCGGCTTTTGTGTGGTGCTCATCACTATCCTCCGTTCTGGCCGCAACTTAGAAGGTCCCTGGAGCGATGTCAACGGCGGCCGCCCGCGGTCCGCTTGCTTTGCCGCCCGGCGCCCCCCCAATTGGTGGCCCTATGACCCTCACTTTCCTCGACTGGCTGATCATCGGTCTCTACTTCGCGTTCAACATCGGGATCGGGTTCTACTACAAGGCGCGCGCCGGCCAAAGCACGAGTGAGTTCTTCCTCTCGGGCCGCAACGTGCCGTGGTGGCTCGCCGGGACGTCCATGGTCGCGACGACCTTCGCGGCCGATACGCCGCTCGTCGTCACGGGCTTCGTCGCCAAGAACGGCATCGCCGGCAACTGGCTGTGGTGGTGCTTCGTCGCCAGCGGGATGCTGACGGTGTTCTTCTACGCGCGACTCTGGCGGCGCGCCGGTGTAATGACCGACGTCGAATTCGCGGAGATCCGCTACGCGGGGAAGCCCGCCGCCTTCTTGCGTGGTTTCCGCGCCCTGTATCTCGGCATCCCGATCAACTGCATCATCCTCGGCTGGGTCAACCTCGCGATGGTGAAGATCCTGCAGCTGATCTTCGGGATCGGGAAGGTCGAAGCCCTCGTGATCGTCCTCGGCATGATCGTGCTGACGTCGGCGATCTCGACGCTGTCGGGCCTCTGGGGCGTGCTCGTCACCGACATGTTCCAATTCGTGGTCAAGATGAGCATGGTGATCATCCTGGCCGTATTCGCCGTGAATGCGGTGGGCGGCATGGAAGCCATGAAGACCAAGCTCATCGACCAAGGGCGCGGCGACGTCCTGAGCTTCGTGCCGGACCTGAACTCGACGTGGATGCCGATGATCGCCTTCCTCGTCTACATCTCGCTCAACTGGTGGGCCACCTGGTATCCCGGCGCGGAGCCGGGGGGCGGCGGCTACGTCGCGCAACGGATGTTCAGCGCCAAAGACGAGCGCCATTCACTGCTCGCCACGCTGTGGTTCAACATCGCGCACTACGCGATCCGCCCCTGGCCCTGGATCCTCGTGGCCATGGCGTCGCTGATTCTCTATCCCGGTCTAGCCGACCCGGAGACCGGCTACATCCGCGTCATGATCGATCATCTGCCGCCGGCGCTGCGCGGCTTGATGGTGGCGGCGTTCGCCGCGGCGTACATGTCCCCGATCGCGACGCAGCTCAACTGGGGCGCCAGTTACTTGGTGAATGACTTCTGGCGCCGCTTCGTCCGGCGCGACGCCGACGAGCGGTACTACGTCACCGCGTCGAAGGTGGCGACGGTGATCCTCACCTTGATATCGGCGGCCGTGACGCTCTCCATGGGATCGATCGGGGGCGCGTGGAAGATCCTGATCGTGACCGGGGCGGGCACCGGCGCGGTGCTGTTGCTGCGCTGGTACTGGTGGCGCATCAACGCCTGGAGCGAAGTCTCGGCCATGATCTCCGCCTTTGTCGTGTCGGTCCTGCTGCAGCTGGGCCGCGGCTTGGACACCGATCAGCCGAAGCAGTTCGCCTGGATCATGATCATCACCGTGGCGATTACCACGGTTGTCTGGCTCACGGTCACGTACCTCACGGCACCGGAATCGCGGGAGACGTTGCTCGCGTTCTACAAACGCACGCGACCCTCACGCATGGGGTGGGGCCCGATTGCCGCCCTGGCGCCGGACGTGAAGGTCTCCAGCGGCGGCTTGTCGAACCTGATGGACTGGATCGCGGGGTGCGTGCTGATCTACGGCGTGCTCTTCGGCACGGGGAAGCTCTTGCTCCACGAGACCGGGACCGGGCTGCTGCTCCTCGGCCTGGGGCTCCTCGGCGGCTTCGTGATTTACTGGGATCTGACGCGCCGCGGGTGGGCTACCGTCGTGGAGTAAGCGCGTCGACGACGAGATCGGCGATGCGCGGACGCACCCGGCCGATGCGGTTGTTTTCGCGCGTGGGGTTCACGCGATTCGTCAGCAGAATAATGAAGACGTCCTTCTCGGGGTCGATCCAGATTGACGTCCCCGTGAAGCCGGTATGCCCGAACGCGCGGGGGCCCATCTTGGTCCCTGCGCTCGAGTTTTCAGAGGGCGTGTCCCACCCCAGGGCGCGCGAAGAGCCGGGCGGGACGTTTTGCCGCCGCGTCCACTCCAGGTAGGCGCGCTGCCCAAGCAGCCACTGCGCGAAGCGCGCCAAATCCCCCGCCGTGCTGAACAGCCCCGCATGTCCCGACACGCCGCCGAGCTTCCACGCGTTCTCGTCGTGCACCGTCCCCTTGATGATCGTCCCGTCCTGGCTCCGCTCCGTGGGTGCGATCCGGTCGCGCCACTCGGAGGGTGGCAGGTAGCGTGTGCTCGTCATGCCGAGGGCCTTGAACTCGCGGGCGTCGAGGTAGGCATCGAGCCGCTGGCCCGTGATCCCTTCGACCACCTGGGTCAGCACGATCGCCCCCAGGTCCGAGTAGACGAACGTGTCGCCGGGCTGCCGCAGCAGGGCGGTCGTGTCGGCGATCGCGAAGGCCACGGCGCGCGTCGTCGCTTCGATGTACAGGGGGCGCCACGCTGGGAGTCCCGAGGAGTGCGTGAGCAGATGTCGGATCGTCACGCGCTCCTTGTTGGCTCCACGGAACGCGGGCACGTAGCGCTGCACCGGCGCGTCGAGATCGAGTTTCCCTTCGCCGGCGAGCATCATGCACGCGGTCGTCAGGCCGATCACCTTGGTGAGCGACGCGAGATCGTAGACGGTCTCGGGGGTGACGGGGCGCGGATCGTCGATGCCGTAGTGGCCGACGGCGGCGAGGAGGAGCAGGCTGTCGTGCCTGCCGGCGGCGACGACGGCACCGGGGAACGCGCTGTCCACCTGGGATCGCAGGTACGTGACGACCGAATCGAACCGGGCGTCCGTCCTGCCTTGAGGCGTGGGGGAGCGCTGCGGTGCCGCGCCGGCGCAAGCAAGCAGCGCCGCGATACCGAAGATCCGCTTCGTCACGGCGTCACGACCGGTGCCACGGGTGGTGGCGCAGGCAGCGTCGAATCGGGCAACACGAGCCCGTGCCCGATCGAGTATCCGGGTGGGATGCGAATCGGGAGCTTCCCTCTGATCGGGGCCCAACCCAGGAGACCGCGGCTCACGGCGCGCTCGGACGCGCGGATCCCACTCCACGCGATGAGATACGACTTCACCGTGGGCGTCTGGCTGAGCAGGTACGGACTTCCCAGCGACACGAGGACTGTCGACTTGACGGAGTCGGTCGCCATGATCAGGCGGGCGAGCGAGTCGGGGAGCGAAATCGTGCCGCGTCCCGAGATGGGTCGCACGTTGGCCGCGAAGATCACCGTCGGCGCCTTGGCGATCGCGGTGCGCGCCGAGTCGTAGGACATCGGGCCCGACATCGGCCAGAGGCGGAAGAATGTGACCGTGTCGCCGCCCTTTTGCAGCGCCTCCACGATGCGCGCGCCGACAAAGCTGTTCAGCTCGTCGCCGTACGCGACGAGCGTGATGCGGCTGCGCGTGGCCCGGAGCCGTGCCACGGTGCCCGCGGTGTCGCGCACCAGGGTGAGGGCGCGGGCCGCGATGTCGTTGGCGAGATCCTGGTCGGCCTTGGCGCCGACGATGCTCATGATCGAGTCGAGCGGCACGGTGCGGCGCTCGAAGAGGCCCAAGCGGCGCTTGATCTCGAGCACCCGGCGCACCGACGTGTCGAGACGCTGCGGCGTGATGCGTCCATTCGCGACGGCGGCGACCATGGAGTTGATCGCCGAGTCGGGGTCGGCGGGCATGAGGAGCAGGTCCGACCCGGCGAGGAAGGCGCGCACCGTGGCTTCGCCGGGCCCGAACTTCGAGACGATGGCGCCCATGTCGAGTGCGTCGGTCACGACGAGGCCGCGGAACTTGAGCGAGTCGCGCAGCAGGCCCGTCAGCACGGCGGCCGACAGGGTGCCCGCGTCGTCGCCGCCCGTCAGGGCCGGGAACGCGATGTGCGAGCTCATCACGACCTCGGCGCCGGCGTCGATCCCGGCGCGGAACGGGATCAACTCGAGTGTGTCGAGACGGCCGTAGTCGGCGCGAATGACGGGGAGGCCGATGTGCGAGTCGGTCTCGGTGTCGCCGTGGCCGGGGAAGTGCTTCAGGGTCGCCAGCATGCCGTTGTCCTGGAGCCCGCGCACGTAGCTGCGGACGAGCCGCGCAACGGCGCGCGGATCCTCGCCGAACGAGCGGGTGTTGATGATCGGGTTCAACGGATTGTTGTTGACGTCGGCGTCGGGGGCGAAGTTGACGTGGATACCAACGGCGCGCCCTTCGAGCGCCGCGACGCGACCGATCGTGTAGGCGTCGCGGTCGTCGCCGGTGGCGCCCGCCGCCATGATGGCCGGGAATCCCGTTGCGCCGACGACGCGCATCGCGGCGCCCCACTCGAGGTCGGCGGAGATGAGGAGCGGGAGCTTGGAGCGGCGCTGCAGCGTGTTGAGCTTCGCCGCGATGTCGAAGGGCGACCCGACCGAGATGATGATGCCGCCCACCTGGAGCGTGTCCACCCAGCGCGCGGCGACCTGGAAAGCAGAGTCATCGAAGGCCGCGTAGCTTCCGGCGAGCCAGGGGACGACGAGCTGGGCGACCTTCTGGCGCGTCGAGAGTGAGGCGAGCACGGACTCGACGTGCGCCACGACCGCCCGTTGGTCGGTCGCGACGCCGGAGGGCCTGGCACCGCTGGAGGCGCATGCCGCCGCCGCGGCCGCAACCGTGAGCGTCCACGCGAAGCGCCGCGCGTTCATGGGCGACCACCCAGTCGCGCGATGCGCTGGCGGGCGACGCCGAGGAGTGGCGCAGCACGCGCCGCGTGGGCAGCGTACGTTCGGAAATCTTCGAGGGCGCTTGCCGTGTCCGCCTGTTGCATGAGTGCTTCTCCCAGCCAGTAGTAGGAATCCGCGAAACAGGGCTCCAGGGCCACAGCCGCACGCAACTCCTGCGCGGCCTCGGGACCGCGCCGCGCTTGGGCCAGCGCCGCGCCGTACTCGTACCGCGTGACCGGGTCGGTCGGCGCGATCTCGGCGGCCCGACCGAACTCCTCGAGCGCCGTTCGCGAGTCCCGCTGCGCGTCGGCGAGCCGTCCGAGGGCCAGGTGGGCCGGGTAGAAAGCGAGGTCCTCGATCACGGCGCGCTCGAGGGCCGCGCGGGCGGACGGGAAATCCCGGCGGGCGGTGTGCAACAAACCAAGGGCATACTCGAGCAGCGCTTTCGACTGGTAGACGCTGCTCGACGTCGCCGTATCCTCCCGTCGCAGTGCCTCGAGCAGCTTCGTGATCTCCGCGGTCGCGCTGTCGACCTGGGTCATGGCGACATACACGGTCGCGCGTAGGAAGCGGAGGTCGCGATAGCGCTCCGGGTTCTGAGCGACGAGTGCGCCGAACGCGCTCAAGGCGTTCTCGAACTCCAAATTGCTGTAGGCGAACCACGCCCGCGTGATCTGATTGTCCCGCCAACTACCCGGGAGCTCATTGTAGGCCAAGAGAATCAGGCTCTGGTACGCCAACGGGTTTCGCATCAGCGCGCGGTCGCGGAGCGAATCGATGCGCAGGGCCTCGGGCGGCTCCGGCTTCCTCGGATCGTGATTGAGATGTTCTGCGAAGCGGCCGCCATCACGGGCCCAGGCGGCCGCCCAGCGGGCGAGGAGAGGCTCGGCGCGACGCGGATCGAGGCGCGATGCCCACAGGAAGGCCGCCTCCGCACTTTTTTGATGCCGGTTGCGGAGGAGCTCGACGCCCCGATCGAAATGCGCCTCCCAATCGTTTGAGTCGGCTGCCGCGTCGACGTGCGGGCGATCGGCGGGGCAGACCTGCGCGCCGGCCGCGCCCACCCGGGAGACGCACAGCGCGACCAGGGCGACCGCCGCACGGGCTACCATTCTGCGACGGAGACCGTGTGCAGGTAGCTTTCCATCATGATCCGCTTTCACGGACTCGTGACGTTGTGTGTGGTCGCATGTGCTCCGGTCCCCGGACGTGCCCAGGTCCGCCCGGGCATCGAAGTCCTTCTGGCCGACTCGGTCCACCTGATCGCCGGCAAACGCCTCGGCTTGTTGACCAATCATACGGGCATCGATCGCCAGGGTCGCCGCGACGTCGACGTCCTTCTGGCCAATGGCCAACAGCCAAGAGCGCTTTTTTCTCCCGAGCATGGTTTCCGCGGGGCCGAAGATCGCCCCGGCCTACCCGACGGCGTGGACTCCGCCACCGGTCTCCCAATCTATAGCCTTTACGGCGGATCGCGCGCCGCCGCCCGCGCCGCGCTCGATTCGATCGACGTGCTGCTCGTTGATCTTCAGGACATCGGTGCCCGGTATTACACCTACATCGCGACGGCGACGTCACTGATGCGGGATGCGGCGCAGGCCGGCAAGCGTGTCGTCGTGCTCGATCGACCCGATCCCATCGGCGGACGCGACGTGCAGGGGAACGTGCGGGACCTGCCTGCGAACCCCGATTCGGTGCTCGTGGGCTTCCTGCCCGTCCCGATGCGGCACGGCATGACGTTCGGCGAGCTGGCGCGGATGGCGAACGACGTGCTGGGGATCAACGCCGATCTCGTCGTCGTTCCGGCGGCGGGCTGGAAGCGGACGATGCTCTTCGACAAGACGGGGCTTCCGTGGGTGAAGCCGTCGCCCAACATGCCCGACCTCGAGAGTGCGCTGCACTATCCCGGGATCTGTCTCTTCGAGGGTACGAACGTGTCGGTGGGGCGGGGAACGGCGTTCGCGTTCCAAGTGATCGGCGCGCCGTGGCTCGACGCCGACGCCGTCTTGAGCCGTCTGATGCAGCCGGGGGACTGGCGCCAATCGCGCGGCTGGGCGCTCGCCGGTGTGGAGGTCACGAAAGTCGTGTTCACGCCGCGCCAACCGACGGACGGCAAGTACGACGGCGAGGAGTTGTGGGGCCTGCGCGTGCACGTCACGGACGCCAAAGCGTACGATCCGACGCGGCTCGCCGTCGCGCTGCTCGTGGCGATCCGCGCGAGTCATCCGCGCGACCTGAAGATCAACGAGCGCCGCTTCGATGGGTTGGCCGCGGGTCCGTCGCTGCGGCAAGCGATCGAGGCGGGGCGCCCCGCGTGGCAGATCTGGGCGACGTGGGAAGAGGACTTGAAGCGATTCCAAGCGGTACGCGCCAAGTACTTGCTCTACTAGGAGTTTTGGCCTTTCCGCCTCTTCCCGGGGCTATTACTTTCCCCGGGCCTATGAACGTCATCCCGCAAATCGTGAAGGACGGGTTCGTGCGGCTCGTGGCGCCGATTGCCCGCGCCGCGATTCGCGCGAAGATCCGGCCCAACGTCATCACCACCATCGGCACGCTGATCGTCATCGGTGCCGGAGTGGCCTTCGGGTTCGGGGCCATCAGGCTCGGTGGGTTGCTGGTCCTCTTGAGCGGTGTGTTCGACATTCTGGACGGGCAAGTCGCCCGCCAGGGCGCGATGATGACGACGTTCGGCGCCTTCTACGACTCGACCCTCGATCGGGTCGGGGAGGCGGCGGTCTTCGCAGGGCTCGCAGTCTATTTCGAGCGCGGCGGCGTGCCGCTAGGTCAGCAGACGTGGGCGCTCGGGCTCGCGCTCGCCGCCTTGACCATGTCGATGCTCGTGTCGTACGCCCGGGCGCGCGCCGAAGGGCTCGGGCTCGAGTGCAAGGTAGGGATCGCCCCCCGCGCCGAGCGGATTCTCATCCTCGGCGCGCCGGCCATGTTGTTCGGACCGGGCCGGAACGGGATGCTGCTGTTTTGGATCGTCGCTGTTCTCGCGGTCGCAGCCACGATAACGGTCGTCCAGCGCGTGGTGTACGTCGCGCGCATCGCCGATACGGCACCGCGCCAGACTGTGAAACGAGAAACGCTGCCCGGCGTCGCTACGCGCCGGAAAGGACACTAATCGTGCCGCAGAAGACGGGACGGGACATCGCGCCCGCCAAGGGGAAACTGGGCGTGATGCTGGTGGGGCTCGGCGCCGTATCGACGACATTCATCGCCGGCGTGGAGAATGTCCGCCGCGGCCGCGCGACGCCGATCGGATCGCTCAGCCAGATGGCGACGATCCGTCTCGGCAAGCGCACCGACAAGCGCACGCCGAAGATCAAGGAGTTCGTGCCGCTCGCCGATCTCCAGAACCTCGTCTTCGCGGCCTGGGATCCGATTCCGGATGACGCCTACACCGCTGCCGTGAAGGCCGGCGTACTCGACCGGCACGAGCACCTCGATCCGATCAAGGATTTCCTCCAGGGCATCAAGCCGATTCCCGCGGCCTTCGACCAGTACTACGTCAAGCGACTGCAGGGCACGAACGTCAAGCAGGGCAAGACCAAGCGGGACCTCGCCGAGCAGCTGCGCAAGGACATTCAGACCTTCAAGAAGACCGTCGATCGCGTCGTCGTTGTGTGGTGTGCTTCGACCGAGATCTTCCTTACCGCGGGGCCCACCCATCAGTCGCTGGCGGCGTTCGAGAAGGCGATGGACGAGAACGAGCCGTCGATCGCGCCGTCGATGCTATACAGTTACGCGGCCCTGATGGAGAACGTGCCGTTCGCCAATGGGGCGCCGAATCTCACGGTGGATTTCCCGGCGCTCGAGCAGCTCGCCGAGCAGCGCAAGATTCCGATCGGCGGCAAAGACTTCAAGACGGGCCAGACGATGATGAAGAGCGTGCTGGCGCCCGCCTTCAAGGCGCGCATGCTCGGGCTCGCGGGGTGGTACTCGACGAACATCCTGGGGAACCGGGACGGCGAGGTGTTGGACGATCCGGAGTCGTTCAAGACCAAGGAGGAGTCAAAGCTCGGGTTGCTCGAGCACATTCTCCAGCCGGAGATGTATCCCGAGCTGTACGGCAAGATGTACCACAAGGTGCGGATCAATTACTATCCGCCCCGCGGGGACAACAAAGAAGGCTGGGACAACATCGACATCTTCGGGTGGCTCGGCTACCCGATGCAAATCAAGGTCGACTTCCTCTGTCGCGACTCGATCCTCGCGGCACCGATCGTGCTCGACCTGGCGCTCTTCTTCGATCTGGCGCACCGGGCCGGCCTCTTCGGCATCCAGGAGTGGTTGTCCTTCTACTTTAAGAGCCCGCAGGTCGCCGCCGGCCTCTATCCCGAGCACGACCTCTTCATCCAGCAGACCAAGTTGAAGAACACGCTGAGGTGGATGATGGGCGAAGATCAGATCACCCACCTCGGCGTCGAGTACTACGAGTACGCCGAGAAATAGTCACCGCCCACGGGGTGGCACCGGGGCGAAGGTGATCCGGTAGTCCTCCGTGGGCCGAAGCGCGTAGTCCGTCGCACCCACAGCCTGCACCACCGTCACTGAGTAGGCCGCGCGTTGTTGCCGGTCCGGCACCCACAGACGCGCCGTCACCTGCGTGAGCGCTCCGCGCACGAGTACTCGGTACTCGTCGGGGGCGACGGCGAGCGCCGTCGTCTCGAGACCCGCCGCCGTGATCGAGTCCACCGGTCCTCCGGCGACCACGAGGAGCAACGCGCCTACGCCAGAGTCGGGGCCGGCGATCCGGAGCTCGAGTGGTCCGGGCCCCTCGCCGGTCGGCGTCACGGGGCCCAAGGCGTGGTCGGCCTGACATCCCGCGCCGGCGATCGCCGCCGTCATCCCGAGGAACCGCAGTAGCCGCTTCATGGAACACGCTCCTTCTGTGCGGGGCCCGCCAGGAGGGCCGGGCTCAGCTTGATGTGATGTCGGTCGAGGTACGCCAGCAGGTCGCCCAAGTCATAGGTGCCGTCATGATTGCCGAGACCATCGAGGTAGGCTCGATGGGCGGCGGTGAGGGTCGGCACGCCAAGCAGGTCCCGCGCCGCGTCTGTCGCGGTGAAGGCCGTCAGCTCGATGGTACCGCCGCTCCCAACCGTCGGCGTCGGAGCCGGTGGGCCGCCGGTGCCGGTGAGGCTCGCTGAGACGGTCCCCCTGTCGTAGTAGACGAAGAGAGTTGCCGGCAAGGGGCCGGTCCGCTTGGGCTCGAAGTGGACGAGGATGTTGCAGCTCGCTCCGACCTCGAGGAAGGGAACACCAGCACACAAGCTGCCGGGCTCCAGCGCGTAGTCGTTCCCGGCCGGATCGTCAATAAAGACACCGGAGAGGAACGTGATCGTGGTGCCGGTATTGGTGACCGTGAACTCCGTCGGCAGCGAGAAGCTTCCGACGGGGATCGTCCCGAAGTTCTTTGAGGTCGGCGTGATCGTGAGCACACCGCCGGGTGTGACGCCGCCGGTGAGTTTGACCGTGCCGCCGAGGCCGCCATCCGAGATCGTGAGCGTCGCGGAACGCCTTCCGTAGACTTGCGGAATGAAGAGGAGTCCGATGGTACAACTGGCCCCCGGAGCGAGCGTGTGGAAGGCGCACTGGTTGGATTCGTCCAGGAAGCCGAACTCATAGGCACCCGGACCTGTGAAGAGGAAGTTCACGAGGGGGCCCGAAGTCGAGCCTCCCACATTGGTTACGGTCATTGTCTTGATCTCGCTTGACGCGCCGAGGAACACGAATCCGAAGTCCTGCGAATCCGGTGACACCGCCAGCAGTGCGTTGGTGGAGGTTCCGACGCCGGTGAGGTTGACCGTTGCGGTACCGCCTTCGAAGACCATGGTGAACGTCGCCGGTCGCGGACCGCCGGCCTTGGGGCTGAAGTTGACCCGGAATTGGCAGCTCGTCCCGACATTGAGTGCAATCTGGTTGCATTCATTATAAGGGTCGTAGTAGTCGTCGCGCCCGGGACCACTGAAGGCCTCGGTGACGACCAAGCCGCCGGGGCTCGGTCCTGTGTTGGTCAACGTGAAGGTGAACACCGGGCTCGTTTGGCCGAGGTCTACGGAGCCAAAGTCTTTGGAAGGCGGTGTGACGGTCAGGATTGCGGGCGGCACTCCCGTACCGGTGAGCTGAGCCGACCCGCTGGCGTCGCCGGCGGAAGACGACACAGTGACGGTGGCGCTGCGCGATCCCGTCGCGTGGGGAATGAAACCCACGAGGAGGGTGCAGCTCGCTCCGGGGGCCAACGAGACTCCGTTACACTGGTTGTAGCTGGCATCCGCGAAGAAATCCGCAGCCGCCGCGCCGGTGAATTCGAGGTGATCCAGGATCGGGGTGGCCGTACTCCCAGTGTTCTTCACGCTGAAGAAGACGCCGCCGCCTATCGTGGAGTTGACCTGGCGGTTGCCGAAGTCGAACGAGGCGGGCGTGAAACTGAGCACGCCGACGGCGCCCCCGGTCCCGGTGAGATTCGCGGAAACGGTGGGCGCGCCGCCAGTACCCGCGACCGTAAGGGTCGCCGCCCGGGCGCCAGTCGCCTTCGGAGTGAACGTGACGCTGAACGTGCACGACCCCGTCGGTACCAGGGCAGGTCCGCAGGATCCGGGATCAATCACGAAGTCGGTAAAGTTTGGCCCCGACGTCTCAAAGTGGTTGATCAGGACATCGGTGCTTCCCCCGTTCGTCACAGTGAAGGCGACCGGCGTACCCGACTGACCTACGGCAACCGAGCCGAAGTCCTGAGCGGTCGGTGCGAGAGTGAGGAGGCCGTCGCCCATTCCGGTCAGCGTTGCCGACGCGGTTCCGCCGGGGGTGCCGGTGATCGTGACGGTGGCGGTGCGCGGGCCGAAACCATGCGGAGTAAACGTCACATCCACCTCGCAGCTCTCGCCGCTGCTCCCGGCGAGCGTGGCACCCTGGCATTTACCCCCCAGCGCGAAGTCCGCAGCGTCCGCGCCAGCGAGACTGACGGAGATCGGGCCGGAGGCGTCGGGGCCGGTGTTCACGGCAACGAATTGTTTGGCCTTGCTCGACGTATTGACTTGCACAGCGCCGAAGTCGAAGGAGCCGGGTGAGAGCGCGAGCGTCGCCTCTGCGTCGCGGCCGTGACCGGCGAGCGTCGCCTGCACGACCGTCCGGTGGAGGGCGTCAATGGTACACGACGTGCAGACTTCGACGGTTCCGTTCTGGACGCCGCCGATGAGCGGTGTAAAGCGGACGTCAACCGAGCAACTCGCGCCGGCAGCGAGAGACACGTCGGTGCCGAACGAACTGCAGCTGGTCTGCGTTATGACAAACTCATTCGTCCGGTCGTTGACATCACAGTTGGAGAGGTTGCAGTTATTCAGCACGGACGGAGAGTACAATCCGATCCCATACGCAAACTGCCCAAAGAGTAACGGCTGCTCTGTCACGTTCGTCACCGTAAACGTGGCGGGACTGCTCGACTGTCCCCAACGCACGCCGCCGAAGTCGTATGACGTGGGCGTGATGCGGACGATCTCATTGGTACAGGACACCGTCAGGTCGGCCGTCACGAGATCCTGCTGATGCACCGCGTCGATCCCTTCGACGGAGGACCGGCAACGCAGCGGTCCCACGGCCGCCACATTGTATTCATCGGCGCCGATGAAGAGTGAATACGTGCCATCGCTCTGCACTGGCCCGGAGAATGACGTACCACCGCGCACCGGCGTCGCCTGCACCGTGAGTGCGCCGGGTGCCGGCCCAGTGACGGTGACCGCGCCGGAGAGCAGCGGCGGGCAGTTCATCGTGAGCGAAACCGTCGTCGTCTGCTGTGCGGTGACGGTGAACTCCTCGCTGTCCAGGTCTACGCAGAACTGGCCTTTCGTCGCGAGGACGGTGTATTTCCCGGGCGGGATGCCGTTCATTTCATAGGATCCGTCTGTCGCGGTCGTCGGCGTCGGGACA
Source organism: Gemmatimonadales bacterium (assembly GCA_036004745.1). Taxonomy (GTDB): domain Bacteria; phylum Gemmatimonadota; class Gemmatimonadetes; order Gemmatimonadales; family GWC2-71-9; genus 20CM-2-65-7. Next base: position 88,806 of record DASYRD010000050.1, read on the forward strand.
GTGACCCCGATGAGGAACACCGTGACCCCCGCCACCGGTTGCCCATCGCGATCGTGAATTGTCCCCGCCACGCGGCCCACGGTCGGATCACCCGGGAGCGGCGTGACGAGCTGCGTGAGGGAATTGGAGCCCGTGCCGAGGATGTCGTCCGCGAAGCTCACGGAGACGGGGTAGACGCCGGCGGCTTTGAACGACGTCTTCACGCTCGCGGTGCCATCGCTCTTGAGCGCGACCACCTGATTGTTCGCCTGACTGCTCAGGACGAAGGTGATCGGGAGCCCCACGGGCATCGGACTCAATGAGCTCCCGTCAGGATGCGTCACACGAGCAGTAAACGTCACATCCTCTTCGGCCACGGAAGGGTTTTTCGAGGACGACAAGAAGATCATCGCCTCGAGAGACCCGGTGCCTGTGAGCGTTGCCGTCGTGGATCCGGGAAGCCATCCGGAGACTGCGCTCTGGAAGGTGGCGGTGACCGACGCGGACTTGGGTCCTGTCGAGGTCGGCGTGAACGCGACGCGGAGCGTGCAACTCGCGCCGGGTGCGACGCCGGCCTGCACGCAATCTCCCGTCTCCGGGATACGCGCAAACTCCGACGCGTTGGTTCCTCCCAGCGTGATCTCCGTGACCTTTGGAGCCGTCGCCACCACCCAGTTGTTGGTCACCGTCAAGAGTGCTGTGCGTGTGGCTCCGACGTTGAGCGTGCCGAAATCATCGGGGTTGGGGCTGACGCTCAGCTGGATGCCCCCATCGCCCGTGCCCGTGATTTGCGCCGTCACGCCGCCGATGGAGAACGAGGCGTGTCGCAGGCCGGTCGCCTGAGGACTGAAGGCGATGGTGGCGGAACAGCTTTCGCTCGGCGCGAGCGTCTGGCCGCCGCATGAGGACTCCGTGAGGGTAAAGTCCCACACGCGCACGGAGCTGAAATCGGGGAGGCGAAGTATGTCGACATAATCCGAATTCAACGATCGGTACGCCGCCGCCGCAGGCGCTCCTGATTGATTCGTTACCGTCAGTACAACGGAGCGTGTTTGCCCCCGGGCGACGGGCCCGAAATCGTAGGGCGACGGCGTCATGGCGAGGGCGGTCGTGCCGGTGCCCGTGAGTGACGCATGACCTGTGACGGCCCCCACTTGGTTCGGGTTCTTGACCGTCACGGTGAGCTCGGCGGGCCGCGGACCGCCGCCTATCGGCGCGAACACGACCCGTACCGCGCAGCTCGACCCCGGGTCGATAGGGAAGTTGAGCGTACAGGGTGAGGGGTCGGTAAAAAAGTCCAGTGCAGCGAAACCGTAATCGAATGCAGCGGGACCGGTGACCGAGATAGTCGAGGGGACAGCGCGGACGATGCCCGTGTTGGTGATCGTGAAAAGGACCGATGCGCTCGCTTGACCTACGAGGAGCGACCCGAAGTCAGTCGACGACGGCGCGATGGCGATGGCCATGGCTGGCGTGCCGGTACCGGTGAGGTCGGCTGAAGCGCTCGCACCGGTCCTGGTCGAGACGTTGAGCACCGCCGCCCGCTGCCCGGTCCCCTGCGGGGTGAACGTGACCGTGAGCGCGCAGGTCGCGCCGGGCGCGAGCAACGCGCACGACGCCGTTGGGTCGGTAACGGAGTAATCACCGGCCGCGGGCCCCGAGAGCGCGAGCCCGGTCACCTTCTCGAAGGCGCCGCCGACGTTCGTCAGTGTGAAGGTCGCCGGCGCACCGGTCTGGCCCACCACGACGCTGCCGAAGTCGAAGCTCGCGGGAGAGATCGAGATGACCTGGGGCGTCACGCCGTTGCCGCTGAAGGGGATCTGGACCACCCCGCCCGGGGTCATCAAGAACCCCATCGTCGCGCTGCGGGGGCCGAGGCCCTGAGGAATGAAGCTCACGTCGAAGTAGCAGCTGCCGCCCACCGCCAGGCCGACCGATAGTGCTTGCACGCAGGTGCTGTTCGGATCGAAGTGGAAGTCCCCGGGATTGGGACCGGTCACGCCGCCGGCCGTGATTGGCCCGGTCGCCCAGGGCAACGGATTCGTCAACACGAACCGCTGCGTCGGGCTCGATATTCCGACGCCGACGTCGCCGAAGTCATGACTGAGGGGCGTGACGCTGATGACCTGGTCCGTGGTCCCGGTGCCTGAAAGGGCGACGGCCAAGGTTCCGCCGGGGGATGCGCTCATACTCAACCCCGCCGAGCGCGCCCCCACGGCGGTTGGGGAGAACCGGAACACGATGTCACAGCTCGCATGTGGCGCGAGCCCGCCGAACGCGCCGACGCAGGTGCTGGTCGTCGGGTCGGCGATAAAGTCCCCAGGGTTGGGGCCACCAAAGACGATTCCGAACGACCCGCTTGAGGCCGTGAACGGACCGGACGGGATGACGCCGTTGTTGGTGATCGTGAATACCTGGGCCGCGCTCGCCCCCCCGACACCGACGGATCCGAAGTCCTTGGTCGTGGGCGTGATCGTGAGGAACCCGTTCGCGAGACTGGTGCCGCTGAAAGCGATTTGGACGACCCCGCCCGGCGTCATCTGAAACGCGAACAGCGCGCTGCGCGCTCCAAGGCCCGTCGGAAGAAAGGTCACATCGAAGTAGCAGCTGCCACCCACCGGCAGTCCGGTCGCCAAGACCTGGGCGCAGCTGCTGCTCGGATCAAAGTAGAAGTCCCCGGGATTGGGCCCGCTCATTAGGGGGGAGGGGATTCCGAACCCTCCGGGGATCTGTTGGAGGGGCCCCGTCGGCCAGGGCAGCGGATTCGTCAGCACGAACCGTTGCGTCGTGGCCGGCAGTCCTGCGCCGAAGGTCCCGAAGTCATACGACGGGGGCGTGACGGTGATGACTTGCGCCGTCGTACCGGTGCCCGACAATGCCGCGACGACATTCCCGCCGGGCGTTGCGCCTAAGGCCAAGGCCGCCGAACGCGAGCCGGCTCCGGTAGGGCTGAACCAGAGCACAATGTCACAGCTCGTATGGGGCGCCAGCACCAGGCCAGGCAACTCGGCGCAGCTACTGGTTGGGTCCACGCGAAAATCGCCGGGGTTGTTGCCCCCAAGCCCGGCAGCGGGTGGGGCGAGCCCCCCCCCTTGTTGGCCCGAGAGGGTACCGGACGGGAGGCCGCCATCGTTCGTGATCGTAAACGCTTGGGCCGCACTCGCTCCCCCGACGCCCACGGACCCGAAGTCGTGCGCGGTCGGTGTCATGGTGAGATGCGCAGGACTGTTCCCGACGGCAAACCTCACGGTCACATTCTGCGGTGAGTTGTACGCCGTCGTCGAGGTGACCTGGACGGTGGCGGTGTAGACACCCGGGGTCAGCGTGCCGATGAACGCACTCAGCACCAGGGTCGAGCCGGTGCGGCCGCCCAACGAGGCTTTCAACCACCCGGTGGGTTCGCCCGGCGCGTAAGTGGTCGAGCGTTGCAGGCCCTCGATGGTGCCGCCGCCGAGATTCGTGATGGTCACGGATTGTGCCGCCGGATTACTCGTCCCGATGATGCCGACAAAGGAGACGGTGGAAGGGGTGAGCTGCATCCTCGGGTTCAAGCCGGTCACCTTGAAGTAGACGTCCACCGTCTGCGGGGAATTCGATGTGCCCTTCGCGGTGATCACCACGGAGGCATGGTGCAGTCCGCCCGGCAACGACTGACTCGGCGTGGCCCGCAGATTCAGCATGGTCGGTGCGTCGGGGGATCCCAATGCGGCCGTCAGCCATCCGGTGATTTCACCACTCGGATAGGTCACGGTCGATTGCAGGCCACTCAGCTTGCCTCCGCCGCCATTGGTGACATCGAGCTTCAGATCAACCGGGATCAGACTCCCCGCCGTCCCCGTCAGTATCGCCGTGTCGGCCACTGCGATCGCGGGCGGCGCGTCGGTCACGGTCACTTTCACGGCGATGGACTGGGGAGCAACCCCGGTCAACCTGGATTTCACTGTCACCGTGGCGTCATAGGTGCCGGGGAGCAGCAGAGTGGCGTCCACTTGGAATGACATGATGGCCGGAGTCCCGGAGGCGGACAGCGTCGCTTTCAGCCAACCCGTCGGCTGGCTGCCGCCGTAGGCGATCGTGCGCGTCAGGCCGTTGATGGCCGTCGCGCCATCGCTGGTAATGAGGACGGGCACGTCCGAGGGCCACACGGATCCTGTAGGGACCGTGTAGTTCACACTCGGCGGTGAGACCACCATCGTTGGAACCTGGGCCGCGGCGACGCGGATTGACGCAATCGTCAAGAGCACCATCGTTGATTTGATCACACGCATGGCCACGCCATCCCCCTCATTCATGTTGTCCCTCGGTGCGAACCCGGAGCAGCAACAGCTCGATCCGCAGCGAATCGAGCTGCGGCCCCCGCGCCAACGTCGTGTGTTGCTTCAGCGCCGTCTCGACCCCTCGCGCGACCTCGCGAAATCGCTCGACCGGTATCGCCGCCGCTCGCGCGCCGACCGAATCCAGCTCCGCCCCGCTGACGTCCCGGGCCGCGCGCAGCAACAGGCGCAGATACCGGATCTCCGTGCGGGTGCCGGCGGCATAGGCGTCGAGATCCCGATCCGTCAGGACCACGAGGGCCTGGGGCGGGGCCGACTCCGGCGGCCGTTGGACGCTCGATCCTGCCCCGCCATCACAGGCCAGGGCTGCCAGCGCCATCCCGATCGCTTGGAATCGCACGGCTTCCTATCGGTTTGAGGTCGCGAGCGGTACGTTGGACCAGACTAGTGACCCGAGATCATGTGACGGACACCAGCCAATCATTCGGCAAATGATCGAGGGAATCCGGCTCCGCACGCTGGGGACCCTGTCGTTGGCAGGGTCCGACAAGCAGGGTCTCAAGGCCCTGGTGAGCCAGCCGAAGCGGGCCGTCCTGCTCGTTTACCTCGCCGTCGCCCGGCCCAAAGGCCTCCACCGCCGCGACACGCTGCTGGCCCTCCTCTGGCCCGACTCTGACCAGGCGCGCGCCCGCCACGCGCTCAGCCAGCTGGTCTATCAGCTGCGCCGCACCCTCGGCGCGGAGGCGATCGTCAGCGAAGGCGACGAAGCCATGGGCGTCGCCCAGGAGCGCGTCTGGTGCGACGTCCACGCGTTCGATGCGGCGGTCGAGGAGCGGCGCTGGGCTGACGCGCTCGAGCTCTATCACGGCGACTTTCTCACCGGTGTGCATCTCGCGGATGCCGCCCCCGAGCTGGAGGACTGGATCGGCACCGAGCGGACGCGGCTGCGCCGTGCCGCGGCGAATGCCGCGTGGACCCTGGCCTTAGAAGAGGAGCGCGCGGAGAATGGCGCCGCCGCCGCGCATTGGGGACGACGCGCAGCGGCCCTGTTGCCCGACGACGAGACCGCGGTCAAGAAGCTCGTCGCGTTGCTCGGCCGTCTGGGCGACCGGCTGGGGGCGCTGCGCGTCTACGACGAGTTCGCGCGGCGGGTCCAGGACGAGTTCGGCGTCGAGCCCGGCCCTGAATTGCGCGGGATGGCCGAGGAGCTCCGTCGCACGCTGCCGAGCGCCGCGCCGCGCGAGGCCCTGCCTCCCGCCGCGCCGGCGTCCGTCCCGTCACGGCCGGGTCGACAAGCTCCGCTTCGCTCGCTGACGATCGTGGCGGCATTGGCGGGCGTCATCGCGCTCACGGGCGCGGCGATTGGACTGGCGCGCCTGTTGTCGCGATCGAACGTGCCGGTGCTTGCGGTTGGTGCCATTACCGATCTGCGCCGCGGTGACAGCGCCGCGCCCGCCCCCGTCGTGACTGATCTGCTCTCGACGAGTCTCGCGCGCCTCCCGCGTGTGCAGGTGGTGGCGACCCCCCGGTTGTACGAGCTGCAGAGTCAGCTCGAAGCGAGCACGCATGCGCCGTCCACCCCGTACCAGGCGGCTCGCGCCGCCGGCGCGCGGGAGCTGATCCAGGGCTCGTTGCACGCGGCGGCCACGGGCGGCGTGCTCCTCGATCTCCAACGGATCGATCTCGCTACGGGAGACGTGCGGAAGGGGTACCGGGCCGAAGGGCGGGACATCTTCGCGGTGGTCGACGCGGCGACGGTCGCCATCGCGCAAGACTTGGGCGCCCCCGCCCCCGACGAGCCGGTGGCCGATGTGACGACGCACTCCCTGATCGCGTACCGGTTCTATGAAGAAGGGCTGCGGGCGTACTATCAAAACGATGGATCCGCGGCGCAGCGGTTGTTCCGTTCGGCGCTGGAGGAAGATTCGACGTTTGCGATGGCCGCCTTCTGGCTCGGCAAGGCTGCTCGCGCCCGCGGGTTTGCGTATGAGGCGTATTACGAGCGGGCGGCCCGGCTGGCCGACCGGGCTACCGATCGGGAACGATTGATTATCCGGCAGGCAGTGACGGAATCCGCGCTCGATCCCGCGGCCGCCGCGATCGCCGAGACGCTCGCGGTGCGCTACCCCCTCGACCCTGATGCGCAGCTCGCGCTGAGCGGGGTGCGCCAAACGACCGGTGATTTTCTTGGTGCCCTCGCCCCGTTGCGGCGGGTCATCACGGCGGATTCGCTCTCACTCAAGAGCGCGGTCGGCGCCTGCCGAGCCTGTGACGCCTATGCCGCCCTGATTGGCGTGTACGTCTGGGCCGACTCGTTTCCGGCCGCCGAACGGACGGCACGCGAATGGATCGGGCGTCAGCCGTCGTCCGTAAACGCCTGGGCCAGTCTGACACTTGTGTTCGAGCTGCTGGGCGACAGTCCACACACGTTGTCTGCCGTGCACACGACCGATTCCTTGGCGCTGCACGTCGGATCCGATGCCATCTTCCGCGCACGTCTCGCACTGCGGCGCGGCGAACTCGACGACGCGAACCGGCGCCTGCGTGCGCTCATCGACGAAGGGGCTGCCGGGGATCCCGACTGGTTCCTCGCGATCACGCTGCGCAATCAGGGACGCCTGCGAGAGGCCGCCGCACTCGCGATTACTCGAGCGACAGTCCTGCGCCCTGTGGTACTGTTCGAGCAAGGCCACTTTCAAGCCGCGGCGGCGGCCTTCGAAGCCCTGGCGAATACTCGGATTGCGGCGCCGGGTCACGCCGCCAAGAACCGCGCATTTCACCTGACGCACACGGCGACGACCCTCGCGGCTTCAGGTGACACCTCGCGCCTCGCCGCCCTCGCCGACACCGTGGCGGCGACCGCCGGCCGAAGCCTCTTCGGGCGCGAAGCCCTCCTTCCTCATTACATCCGCGGCCTGCTGCTCTCAGCGCGCCATCAGCCCGCGGCAGCCGTGGAGGAATACCGCAAGGCCGTGTTTTCGTGGACCCAGGGCTACACACGTGTCAACTACGAACTCGCGAAGGCGCTCCTCGCGGTGCGGCGGCCCCGCGACGCAATCGCGGCGCTGCAGCCCGCGTTCCGCGGGTCCCTCGAGGCCGCGAACCTGTACATCACGCGCACGGAGCTGCACGAACTCCTGGCCCAGGCGTTCGATGCGGCTGGCGAGCGCGATAGTGCAATTGTGCATTGGCGTGCCGTGGAAAGCGCCTGGAGAAACGCGGATCCGCCGTTTCGTGCGCGCTGGGAGATCGCCCGGCAGCGGGCTTTGCGATGAGTGAGGGGGCTGTTAGCTTGTCCCGGCCATGAACGCGGTGCCCCTCATCCCGTCCGGTACCACCCCAGGAGATCGTTGCGCATGACGAGTCTGACGCCGTTGTTGACGTTCCTCGGATTCCTGCAAGATCCGGCAGTCGTCCCGGCCGCGCAACACGCGGGCGGTGAAGCGTCCCTGGTCCTGCCCGACCTGTCGCAGGGCGTCTTCCTCGGCGGCATCGGCGGCCGCGCGCTCCTCATGTGGGGCCTCGTGGTGTGCGCCCTGGGCCTCCTCTTCGGGCTCGCCATCTACACGCAGCTCCGGAACCTCCCGGTCCATAAGTCGATGCGGGAGATCTCGGAGCTGATCTACGAGACCTGCAAGACGTACCTGTTCACGCAGGGGCGCTTCCTTCTTATCCTCTGGCTCTTCATCGGGGCGATCGTCGCGCTGTACTTTGGCGCCCTGGCGCGCACCGTCGATCCCAGCGGGGCGGTGGTGCGGGGCTTCCCGGCGATCAAGGTGATCGTGATCCTGCTGTTTAGCCTGATCGGGATCGCGGGGAGCTACGGCGTCGCCTGGTTCGGCATTCGCGTCAACACGTTCGCCAACTCGCGCACGGCCTTCGCGAGCCTGACCGGCAAGCCCTTCCCCGGCCATGAAATCCCGCTCAAGGCCGGGATGAGCATCGGCATGCTGCTCATCAGCGTCGAGCTGCTTTTGATGCTGATGATTCTGCTCTTCGTCCCCGGCGACTACGCGGGCCCCTGCTTCATCGGCTTCGCCATCGGTGAGTCCCTCGGCGCCGCGGCGCTGCGCGTGGCGGGCGGCATCTTCACCAAGATCGCCGACATCGGCGCCGACTTGATGAAGATCGTCTTCAAGATCAAGGAAGACGACGCCCGGAACCCCGGCGTCATCGCGGACTGCACCGGCGACAACGCCGGTGACTCGGTGGGGCCGAGTGCTGATGGCTTCGAGACCTACGGCGTCACCGGCGTCGCGCTCATTTCGTTCATCCTGCTCGCCGTGCACGAACCCATGGTCAAGATCCAGTTGCTCGTGTGGATCTTCGTGATGCGCGTGACGATGATCGTGGCGTCGGGCCTATCGTACTTCGTGAACGCCGCGATCACCAAGGCGCGCTACAAGAACGCCAGCCACATGAATTACGAAGCGCCCCTGAACCAGCTCGTGTGGTTGACGTCCCTGGTGTCGGTGGCGCTGACCTTCGTCGTCTCATGGCTCATGATCCCCGACGTCGGCGGCGACCTGTCGCTCTGGTGGAGACTGTCGCTCGTGATCACCTGCGGCACGCTCGCCGGGGCGATCATCCCCGAGCTCGTGACGGTCTTCACGTCGCTCAAGTCCGCGCACGTGCGCGAAGTCGTGACCTCGTCCCGGGAAGGCGGCGCCTCGCTCAACATTCTCTCGGGCTTCGTCGCCGGCAACTTCAGTGCGTTCTGGCTCGGCATGGCGATGCTGGGACTGATGAGCGTCGCCTACCTGTTGAGCATGGTCGGCCTCGGCGCCCTGATGCTGGCGCCCGCAGTCTTCGCCTTCGGACTCGTGGCGTTCGGGTTCCTCGGCATGGGGCCGGTGACGATTGCCGTGGACTCCTACGGCCCCGTGACCGACAACGCGCAGTCGGTCTACGAGCTGTCCACGATTGAGCAGCTGCCCAACATCAAGGCCGAGATCAAGAAGGACTTCGGGTTCGACGTCGATTTCGCCAAGGCCAAAGACAACCTCGAGGAGAACGACGGGGCGGGGAACACGTTCAAGGCCACCGCCAAGCCGGTGCTCATCGGCACCGCCGTCGTGGGCGCCACCACGATGATCTTTTCGATCATCCTCGGCCTCACCGAAGGACTGCGCCCGGAGCTGGTGAACAACCTGTCGATCCTGCATCCGCCGTTCCTGCTCGGGCTCCTCGCCGGCGGCGCGGTGATCTACTGGTTCACCGGCGCGTCGACGCAGGCCGTGACCACCGGGGCGTACCGGGCCGTCGAGTTCATCAAGGCGAACATCAAACTCGAGGGCACCACCAAGGCCTCGGTGTCCGACAGTAAGAAGGTCGTCGAGATCTGCACGCAGTACGCCCAGAAGGGGATGTTCAACATCTTCCTGACCGTGTTCTTCGCCACGCTGGCCTTCGCGTTCGTCGAGCCGTACTTCTTCGTCGGCTATCTCATCTCGATCGCGCTCTTCGGCCTGTACCAGGCGATCTTCATGGCCAACGCCGGCGGCGCGTGGGACAACGCCAAGAAAATCGTGGAGACCGAGCTGAAGCAAAAGGGCACGCCGCTGCACGATGCAACCGTGGTCGGCGACACCGTCGGCGATCCGTTCAAGGACACGTCGTCGGTCGCGATGAATCCGATCATCAAGTTCACGACGCTGTTCGGGCTCCTCGCCGTGGAACTGGCCGTATCGCTCACCGCGGAGCGCGGCGCCTTGCTGAGCCACGTGCTGGCCGGGGCGTTCCTCGCGGTGGCCCTGGTGTTCGTGTGGCGCTCGTTCTACCGCATGCGCATCGAAACGGGCCGGGTCGCCGCGCGGTGACGTCGAGCTGATGACGACCATCCAGATCGCCGTTACGGCCGCGGGCGCCGCGGCTGCCGCGTGGGTGCTCTGGTACTTCCTGCTGTCACGCGGAACGGCGGTGGCGGCCGCAGCGGGGGCGAGCGGTGTACAGGAAGTGCGAGTGCTCGTGAAGGGCGGCTACACGCCCGACACGATCGTCGTGCAGGCGGGGAAACCGGTGCGCCTGCAGTTCTACCGCGACGAAACCGCCGACTGCTCGGAGCGCGTGGTGTTCGAGCGATTCAAGATCGACGAGGCGCTCCCTGCCTTCCAAACGACGACGATCGAATTCACGCCGAACGACCCGGGCGAGTTTCCGTTTCGCTGCGGCATGAACATGCTGAAGGGGCTCCTGGTCGTGGAGCCCGCGGGCGATCGCCGCGCCGCCACGTCTCCCCACAAATTCCATGAGTAAGGCGCGCATCGTCCTCCCCATCGAGGGGATGAGCTGTGCGAGCTGCGCGGCCTCGGTCCAGGAGGCCTTGTCCACGTCGCCGGGGGTCGCCTCGGCGGCCGTGAACTACGCCACCGCCAAGGCCGCCGTCGACTACGATGACGGCCAGACGAACGTCGGCCAGCTGATCAAGGCGGTGCGCGAGGCCGGCTACAACTGCGGCAAGGCCACCGTGACCTTCACGGTTACCGACCTGCACTACGCGCCGAGCGTGTCTCCCCTCGAGCGCGCGCTGGCCGGCGTGAAAGGCGTGATCCGCGCGGTTGCGAACCAGGCGACCGAGACCGTCACGGTCGACTACGTCCCCGGCACGACGGCCGCGCAGGATCTCGAAGCCGCTGTGCAGGCCGCGGGGTTCACGGTGGCCGAGCCGATCGCCGCCGAGGACCCCGTCGAGCGCGAGCGCATCGCGCGCCGGCGGGAGATCAAAACGCTCACCGGCAAGTTCGCGCTCGCGGCCGTCGTCGCCCTCGTCGCGATGGCGGGTTCGATGCTCTTGATGGCCGACCGGCCCGCCGGGGACCACGGCACGTTCAAGCAGTTCGATCTCCTGGGCCGGCTCCTCATGCCCATCGCGGTCGCCTTGCGCGACTGGGTCTCGGGGCGCGCCTACGTGATCGACCTCGAATGGGTGAAACGTGGCCTCGGCCTGATCACGTTGCCCGTCATCGTGTGGTCGGGACGGCAGTTCTACGTGGGCGCGTGGAGCGGTCTCCGTCATCGCACCGCGGACATGAACACCCTGATCGCGGTCGGGACCGCCGCGGCGTTCCTGTACTCCCTGGTGGCGACGGCAGTGCCGGGCATCTTCACGCGCGCGGGCCTTCCCGCCGACGTGTACTACGAAGCCGTCGCCGCGATCATCGCGCTGATTCTCCTCGGCCGTCTGCTCGAAGCCCGCGCGAAGGGTCGTACCTCCGAGGCGATCCGCCATCTCGCCGGCCTTCGTCCTAAGGCCGCGCACGTGATGCGCGAAGGCAAGGAGACCGACATCTCGGTCGAGGCCGTCGTCGTCGGCGACCTCGTGATCGTCAAGCCCGGGGAGAAGGTGCCCGTCGATGGTCTCGTCACCGAGGGCGCGTCGGCAGTCAACGAGTCGATGTTGACCGGTGAGCCGATCCCCGTCGCCAAGAAGCCGGGGGACGAGGTGATCGGCGGCACGATCAACACGACCGGCAGCATCACGTTCCGCTCGACGCGGGTCGGCAAGGACACGGCCCTCGGCCAGATCGTTCAGCTCGTCGAGGACGCGCAGTCGACCAAAGCGCCGATTCAGAAACTCGCCGACCGGGTCGCCGGGGTGTTCGTGCCGATCGTGATCGCGCTCGCGATTATCGCCTTTGTCGTGTGGTTCGACTTCGGGCCGCCGCCGGCCGCGCTCTTCGCCACGATCGCCCTCGTCACGGTCTTGATCATCGCGTGTCCCTGCGCGCTCGGCCTCGCGACGCCCACGGCGATTCTCGTCGGCACCGGGAAGGCCGCGGAGTACGGCATCCTGATTCGCAGCGGCGAAGCGCTCGAGCGCCTCGCCAAGGCCAAGACCGTGTTGCTCGACAAGACGGGGACGATCACCGAGGGGAAGCCCACGGTGACGCACATCATGACCGCGCGGCGCCCCGATGGCACGCCGATCAGCCACGCCGACGTCCTCAAGTGGGCGGCGGCCGTCGAGCAGCGTTCCGAACATCCCCTCGCGCAGGCGATCCTCAAGGCGGCCAAGGACAAGCAGGTCGAGATCCTGCCCGTCGAGAAATTCGCCGCGATGGAGGGGCGGGGCGTGCGCGGCACCGTCGACCGCCGCATCATCGAGGTGATCTCGCTGCGCCACGCGCGTGAGCGCAGTCTCGAGCTGGGCACCCTCGGCGGCGATGCCGACCGTCTCGCCGCGCAGGGGCGCTCGCCGGTGATCTGCGTCGTGAACAACACGGTCTATGCCGTGATCGCGATCTCCGATCCGATCAAGCCGACGTCCAAGGACGCGGTCGCCCACCTCAAGCGGCTCGGCCTGCCGGTCGTGATGGTGTCGGGGGATTCGCGTAAGGGCGCGGACGCGGTCGCCAAGGAAGTCGGCATCGATGAGGTGCTCGCCGAGGTGCTGCCGTCGCAGAAGGCGGACATCGTCAAGAAGCTGCAGCGTCAGGGCAAGCACGTCGTCATGGTGGGCGACGGCATCAACGACGCCCCGGCGCTCGCGCAGGCCGACGTCGGCATCGCGATCGGCACGGGGACCGACATCGCCATGGAGGCGTCCGACGTCACGTTGATCCGCGGCGATCTGCGCGGCGTGGTCACCGCGGTCGCGCTCGCGCGCCGCACGATGCGCACGATCCGCGCGAACCTCGCGTGGGCGTTCGGCTACAACGTGCTACTGATCCCGGTGGCGGCGGGCGCTCTCTATCCGTTCACCGGCTGGCTGCTGTCGCCGGTCCTCGCGAGCGCGGCGATGGCGTGGTCCAGCCTCTCGGTGGTGCTCAACAGTCTGTCGCTGCGGCGATTCAAACCGGCGTGGGGAGGAGCTTCCTGATGCGGTACTTTCATCGCACGTCCGCGACGCCCGCGCGCGTGCTCGACGCGGCCAAGACGTTTTTCAGCGGACGGCTGGCGCCGGCGGAAGAATCGCCCCGTCGTCGGGCGTATCATGGCTCGCTCGGGCGCGTCTCGATCACGGCCCGTCCCGAGGGTGGGCACTACACGTTCGTGGACGTCGCGACCGACCAGGTGGGCGAGTCGGAGCTCGACAAACTTGCCAAGCGGTTTCTCGCCGAGGTCCACCGGCTCGTCGAGCCGGCGCACGAGGTGCGGGGGGCCTACTAGCTACCCCAGCACCGCCGCGTTGTAGCTGAGCTCCATCTTCTCGCAGTACAGCTCGGCCGTCAGGCGCTTGATCGCCGGGGCGTTCGCCTCCTGCTTTTCGTCGGTGAGTCGGAAGATCCCCAGGTTGTGGAAGACGAGGCTCGCCAGCTCGGTCTGCAGGTTGGGCGAGAGGAACACGAGCCGACCGCCTTTTTCCTGCCCGTCGTCATTGTTCCCCTTGATCACAAAGTCGTCGTGCCACGCGACCCACGTCGTGGCGGACACCTCTGACAAGGTCACTTTCAGATTCGGGACGTCCAGGGCGCCGCCCTGGTCCGCGGCGGCCTGCCGGATCGTGATCGCGTCCACCTTGTTCACCTTGGTGCAGTCGAGGCCGTCGATCTCGAGCCGGAAATTGCTGGCGACCCAGAGCTTCTGGGCGCCCTGCTTCAGGGCCCAGGCCACCTTGCCGGAGCCCTTGCCGACGTGCACGGTCTGCGGTTGGAAGACGACGGTGACGACGGCCGCGTCCTTCGAGGCCGCGTCGCACGCCGGGAACCCGATCTCCGTAATGAGGCCCTCGGAGAACTCACGCTGAGACTTCGCGTTGTTGTCGTAGTCGCAGGCGATGACGACGCCGTCCTGGCGGCGCGCAGTACCGGCCGCAGCGGCGGCGATCCAACTGAATAGCTTTCCCGCCATCGAGAAATCGGCCGCGATCTTGAACGGTTCGACGCGCGCCGCACCGAGCCGCTTGTTCGCGAAGGTTCCACTCGACGCCGGCTCGCTGATCACCTCGGCCGTGATGTTCCCGCCCTCGAGCGATTTCACGAAGCCGCATTGCACCCCGTCGAGCGAGAGAAAGTACCGGCCGGCGACGTAGCCGCGGGCCTGGACGCCCTGGAGCGTCTCGGGCTGCGCGAGGGAACCGGGCACCGCCCCGGCGAGCGTGGCCCCCGCGACCCCGAGGGCGGTGCGCTGCAGGAACTGCCGTCGATTGTGGCCGTGATTCGCCATGGGGAACTCCTTTAGCCGCCGAGTGTCGCGCCGTATCCGGCACGTTGGACCGCACCCATCAGCTGCGCGGGCGTGACCTGATCGTCGTCAAAGTCTACTTCGGCCTCGCCGTCTGGCAGATCGACCACCGCCGAATACACGCCGCGCACGCCCTTGATCGCCTTCTCGACCTTGGCGAGACAGTGGCCGCACGTCATGCCGGTGATCCGCAGTTTGACGTTCGCCATTCACTCTCTCCTTCGGCTATAATTTACCTCATGAGTCCGCGCGCCGCGCCCGCCGCCCAGGGCGTCCCGAACACGCAACCGACCCCCCTGCCGGCCGCGCTGACGCGCGATCAGCTGCTCGAGATCTACTATTACTTGCGGCTGACCCGTACGCTCGAGGAGCGCCTGGTCGCCCTGTACCGCCAGAGCAAGGTGATCGGCGGACTCTTCCGCTCCCTGGGGCAGGAGGGCGAGTCGGTCGCCTCGGCCTACGCGCTCGATCGACGTCGAAACCGCGACATCCTTTCGCCGCTAATTCGCAACCTGGGCTCGTTACTCGTGATGGGAGCGCAGCCCGTCGAGATCCTGCGGCAGTACATGGCCAAGGCCGAGAGCCCGACGCGCGGCCGCGAGCTCAACGTCCACTTCAACGACCTCGAAAAAGGCTACCTCGGCCAGATTTCGCACCTTGGCGACATGATCCCCGTGATGGCCGGGATCGCGATGACGTTCAAGATGCGCGGGGAGCCCCGGGTCGGGCTCGTGTACATCGGCGACGGGGGCACGTCGACCGGCACGTTCCACGAGGGCCTCAACTTCGCCGCCGTGCAGCGACTGCCCCTCGTCGTCATCGGCGAATACAACCGCTGGGCCTACTCCACTCCTCCCGAAAAGCAGTTTGCGGTGCGCGATCTCGCCGACAAGGCGAAGGGGTACGGGATTCCGGCGGTCACCGTGGACGGCAACGACGTCTTTGCCGTATACGAGGCGACCAAGTTCGCCGTCGATCGCGCGCGGCGCGGCAAGGGCGCGCACTTCATCGAAGTGAAGACCTACCGTCGCAAGGGCCACGCCGAGCACGACGATCAGTCGTATCAGCCGAAGGAGGAACTGGAGCGTTGGGCGCGCGACGATGATCCCGTCGACCGCTACGTGAAGCGCCTCCTCGGCGCCGAGTTAGTAACGGAGGCCGACTTGACCGACATCGACGATCGCGTGCGCGTCGAGGTCGATCAGGCGACGGACGCCTGCGTGAACGAGCCGTTGCCCGAAGCCGAGACGGCCTTGCCGGGCGTGTACGTGGATCCGCCGGCGGCCGACCGGCTTTGGTTCAAGGCGCTCTGATGCCCGAAGTCACGTTTCTCGAAGCCCTGCGCCAGGGGATGTGGGAAGAGATGGAGCGCGACGAGCGCGTCTTCATCCTCGGCGAAGACGTGGGCGCCTACGGCGGCGCGTTCAAGGTCACCGACGGTTTCGCCAAGCGGTTCGGCGAGTCGCGGGTGATCGACACGCCGATTTCCGAGGCGGCGATCGTCGGCGCGGCGGCCGGCGCGGCGCACATGGGCCTCCGGCCCGTGGCCGAGATGCAGTTCATCGACTTCATCTCCTGCGCCTACGACATGCTGACGAACTACGTCGCGACCGCGCGCTACCGCGCCGGCCTGGCGACGCCGATGGTGGTGCGCGGTCCCTGCGGCGGGTACGTGCGCGGTGGTCCGTTTCACTCGCAGAACCCGGAGGCGGCGTTCCTGCACACGCCGGGGCTCAAGATCGTCTATCCGGCCACCGTCCGGGATGCGAAGGGGCTGATCAAGAGCGCGATCCGCGACGAGGACCCGGTCCTCTATCTCGAGCACAAGTGGCTATACCGCCGCATCAAGGAGCAACTGCCCGAAGGGGAAGAGATCGTCACGCCGATCGGCCAGGCCCGCCTGGCGCGCGAAGGGAAGCATCTGTCGATCATCACCTACGGCGCGACACTGTGGAAGTCGCTCGAGGCGGCGGAGCAGCTCGAGAAGGAGGACGGCCTGTCGGTCGAAGTGCTCGACCTGCGCACCCTGTTACCGATGGACAACGCCGCGATCATGCGGACCGTGCAGAAAACGAATAAGGTCCTCATCGTTCACGAAGACACGCGCACCGGCGGGATCGCCGGCGAGATCGCGGCGCGGATCAACGAGCAGGCCTTCGAATGGCTCGACGGGCCGATCATGCGGGTGACGGCGCACGATGTGCCCTTGCCCTACGCGCCGACCCTGGAAGACTTCGTGCTGCCTCAGACCGAAGACATCGTGAAGGCCTCACGGTGGCTGGCCGCATACTGATGGAGAGACAATGGCTCGCGTAGACGTGCTGATGCCGCAAATGGGGGAGTCGATCGCCGAAGGCACCTTGAGCAAGTGGCTCAAGAAGGTCGGTGATGAGGTGAAGCGCGACGAACCCCTGTTCGAGATCTCGACCGACAAAGTGGACGCCGAAATCCCGGCGCCCACCGCCGGCGTGTTGGCCGAGATCAAGGTGCAAGAGGGCCAGACGGTGCCTGTGCAGACTCTGGTCGCCGTGCTCGAAACCGACAAGGGCGCTGCATCAACCGGGGCCCCCTCCGCAGCAGCCCAGCGGGCACCCGCTGCATCGGGGGCCCCGGTCGCTGCAGCGCCCCCAACGCCGCCGCCAGCACCCGCACCTGCGCCGGCCGTCCGGCCGTCCGACCGTCCGGCCGTCCCCGCCGGGAAGGGCGACGGTGCCGAGACCGCCGAAGAGCGCCTTCGCAAGAAGTCCACACCTCTCGTTCGCAAGATCGCGGCCGAGCATCGCGTCGACATCTCGACGATTCCGGGGAGCGGGTTCGCGGGTCGAGTGACGAAGCAGGATATCCTGGGATTCATCGAAAAGGCTCCAGCAGGCGCCCCCGCGTACAGCGCACCGCGCACCGCGCCCAGCGGCCCCATCGAGCACCCGGGCGCCGAGCCGTGGCCCGGCGATCGCGTCGAACCGTGGTCCAAGATCCGCAAGATCACCGCCGACCACATGATCATGTCGCGGCGCACGTCGGCGCACGTGGCGAGCTTCTTCGAGGTCGACTTCACCCGCGTGGCGCAGCTGCGCGCCAAGGCGACGGAGAAGCCCACCTTCCTCGCGTACATCGTGAAGGCCTGCGCGCAGAACCTGCGCAAGCATCCCGTGGTGAACGCCGCCGTCTCCGGCGACAGCACGATCTACCGGGCCGACGTCAACATCGGCATCGCGGTGGCGCTCGATTGGGGGCTCATCGTCCCCGTGATCAAGCATGCCGATGAGCTGTCGTTGACCGGGATCGCCCGCGCCATCGCCGATCTCGGTGAGCGTGCGCGCACCAAGAAGCTGCTGCCGGACGACATCCAGCGCGGCACGTTTACGATTACGAATCCCGGCGGCTTCGGGCCCTTCGCCGGAATCCCGATCATCAATCAGCCGCAAGTCGCGATCCTCGGCGTCGGCGCGATCGAGAAGCGCCCCAAGGTCGTCCAGCTGCCCGACGGCAGCGACACGATCGGAATCCGGACGATGGGGATGCTCACGATGTCGTACGATCACCGGATCGTGGATGGCGCCGACGCCGACCGGTTCCTGGCCGACGTCAAGAAGATGTTGCAGGAGTTCCCAGAGGGAGCGGTGTGAACATGCCGAAAGTCCTCACGGCCGCGCGCGTGCGCGTGCCCGCGCCCAACGAGGCGGAGTACCTGAGCACGCTCCGGGAGCTGTGCCAGTTCGCCGACGCCCGCGGCCAGCGTATCTGGGTGTTCCGCAACGCGAAGGACCCACGGCTCTTCATTGAGTTCTCCGAGAGTCCGACGGAGATGTCGCACCGCGCGCAGGCGTCGCGACTCCCCGAAGAAATCCAGCTCGAGAAGCGTCTCCAGAGTCTCGCCACCTACGCGCCCGATGCCTGGGAGCTGTGGAGTGAGGTCTCGATCCCCGCGCCGGCGAGATGAGGCGCAAGATCGTCGTCGACGGCGAGACGTGGGAAATCTCCCCCTCGGGCAAACTGAACGTGTACGGGCGCGACCAATTCGCGCTCGTGTTCACGCTCGGCACCGGTCCGCAGCGGAAGGAGCGGATCACGCGATACGCGCCCGTCGGTCATCGCTCGCCGGACCGTGCGCTCACCGAGCTGTCGGACCGTCAGTTGCTGACCCTCTTCGACCAGTCCCAGCCGGGGTGGACGGCGCCGGAGGCCTCGTACGGTGCACGTTGACCTGCACTGTCACTCGACGGCGTCAGACGGCGAGTGCGCCCCCGCGGAGGTGGCGCAACGGGCGCAGCAGGCGGGACTGACCGCGATTGCGCTCACCGATCACGATACCACCGACGGCGTCGCGGCCGCGGCCGCTGAAGGCGCCCGACTCGGCGTCCGCGTCGTGCCCGGCTGCGAGTTCAGCGTCAAGGCGCCCTGGGGCGAGCTGCACCTGCTCGGCTACTTCCTCCCGCTCGGCGATGCGACCCTCGAGGCGTTCCTGCGGGAGACCCGCGCCGCGCGCCGCCGCCGCGGCGAGCAGATCGTCGCCAAGTTGCAGCAGCTGGGCGTGCCGATCGCGTTGAGCGATGTGGACGCCCAGGCGAAGGGCGGCGCCGTGGGACGGCCGCACGTCGCGCGCGCGCTGGTCGAGTGCGAGGCGTCGGACAGCATCAGCGACGCGTTCGGCCGCTACTTGGGGCGGGGGCGCCCCGCGTACGTCGAAAAGCCGCTCCCGCGGCTCTCCGACGTCGCGGAGTTGTTGCATTCGGTCGGCGCGGTCGCCGTCGCGGCGCACCTGGGGGACCACGGCACCGAAGGCCAGTTGCGGCAGTTTCAGGAGCAGGGCCTCGACGGGCTGGAAGTGCGCCATCCAAGCCATGCGCCGTCCGTCGAGCAGCGGCTCACGCGGATCGCGGAGCGCCTGGGGCTCGCCATCAGCGGCGGCTCCGATTGGCATGGCGACACGGAATTCGGCGGGAACCACGCGCCGCTCGGCGGGATGCGGGTTCCCCTGGAGTGGCTCGACCTGCTCGAGCAGCGGCGCAGTGTGAGCGGGCTCAACACGAGGACGAGCGCATGAGCGAACTGTTGGCGGTCGGCGCCAAGGCGCCGGCATTCACGGCCCCGGCGTCGGACGGGCGGACCTATACGTCGGCGGACCTCCTGAAATCGGGCCACGTGGCGTTGATCTTCTATCCGGGCAACAACACCCCCGGCTGAAACCGCCAACTCTCCGCCGTGCGCGATGAGATAGCCAAGTTCGAGAAAGCGGGCATCCAGCCTTTCGGCGTCAACCCGGCGGGCGTGAGCAGCCACGTCTCCTACGTCGAGAAGTTCAACTTCAACTTTCCGCTCCTGTCGGATCCGGAACGCGCAATCGCCGAGGCCTACGCCGCGTTGAAAGACGATGCGCGGGGGATTCAACGGACCGTGTACGTGATCGGCCGTGACGGCAAGATCCGGTTTGCGCAGCGCGGCGCGCCCCCCGTGGACGACATCGTGGCCGCCGTCCCATGACCTTCGCGGGCAAGGTCGCGCTCGTCACCGGCGTCGGGCGGGTGGGCCAGATCGGCCATGCCGTCGCGCGCGCACTCGGACGCGGCGGCGCCAAACTGCTGCTCGCCGACGTGAACGCCGTCGGTCTTGCCGATCGCGTAAAGGAATTCGCCGCGGAAGGGATCGCCGCCAAGGCATCGGCCGGCGACCTCACGCGTCCCGAGGCGGGGCGTCAGGCGGTCGCGATGGCGCAGGCCCAGTTCGGCGGGCTCGATATCGTCGTGAACGTGGCGGGCGGATTCTTCAGTTTTGGTCCTTTCACCGAGATCACACCCGAGACGCTGGACAAAGAGCTCGCGATCAATTTCAAGACGGCGTTCTTCGTGTGTCAGGCGGCCCTGCCGGCGCTGCTGACGCGCGGTGGCGGATCGATCGTGAGTTTCGCGTCGATCGCCGTGGTTCGGTCCCTCATGCACATGGCGGCGTACAGCGCCTCGAAGTCGGCCGTGGCCGGGATGACGCGCGCGCTGGCACGCGAGTACCGCGATGCCGGTGTGCGCGTGAACGCCGTCGCCCCCGCGGCGGTTCGCACCGCCGACAACGTGGCCCAGATGGAGCCCGACGCGAAGACGCCGCTCGTCGAGATCGACGAGGTGGTTCAGACGGTGCTCTTCCTCGCGAGCGACGCGGCGAGCGCGATCACGGGACAGATCGTGCCCGTGACGGGGAAGGCCTACTAGATGCAGCTCGCCGGGGCGGCCGCGCTCGTCACCGGCGCCGGCCGGCGCCTCGGCCAAGCCATCGCTGTGGGGTTGGCCCGCGCGGGGTGCGACATCGCCGTGCACTACCACGGTTCCACGACGGGCGCCGCGGGGACCGCGCGCGAGGTAGGCGCCGCCGGACGCCGCGCCGAGTTGCTCGCTGCCGACCTGTCCGACGCGACGGCGGCGCAGGGGCTTGCCGATCGCGCTGCTACGGCCCTCGGGCGACTCGACATCGTGGTGAACTCCGCGGCGATCATGGTACGCCAGCCGATCGAGACCGTCACGCCCGAGAGCTGGGATGACACGATGGATCTCAACGTGCGGGCCGCGTTCTTCGTGTCGCAGGGCGCGCTGCCGCACCTGCGCCGGGCCAAGGGGAAGATCGTCAACCTCGCCGACGTCGCCGGATTCGAGCCGTGGCCGGCGTATATCCCGCATTGCGTGAGCAAAGCGGGGATGGTGATGCTCACGAAGGCGCTCGCGCGCGCCGTGGCACCCGATGTGACCGTCAACGCGGTCGCCCCCGGTCCGGTGCTGTTGCCCGACGAATGGGACGCCGCGACGCGCGACCACATCCGCGACACCACGCCGCTGCAGCGACTGGGCAAGCCGGAGGATGTCGTGAGCGCCGTGCGATTCCTGCTCGAGAGCGACTTCGTGACGGGCACGATCCTGGTCGTGGATGGCGGGAGGCTCATCCGCTGAGAGACGTCGTCGTCGTGGGGGGTGGGTGCTACGGCACCTTCTACGCCTCCCAGCTCGCCAAGGCCAAAGCCCGCGGCAAAGTGGACTTCCGCACCGTCATCGTCGTGGATCGCAATTCCGATTGCCGCGCGCGTCGGGAGCTCGGCGACGCGCCCGACCGCCGCTACGTAACGCAGGATTGGACGTCGTTCTTCGACGGTTTCTTTTCCCACGCCCCACTCACCACGCCCCACGCACCAGACGATCACATCGTTCCGTCGCCGCACATGCCGCATCTCATGTTCGAGTGGGTGCTCGGACGTGCGCGGCAGCGCTGGCCCGAGCGCGCGATCACTGTCGAACCGGTGCCGGGTGAGATTGGCACGCCGTACGATCGCACTGCGCAGGACGCGACGCGCTACATCTCGTTCGCCGACTGGGTCTGTCCCACGCACTGCATCGAGCCGGCCCTCTGTCCCGCCATCGGCGCGCCCCGCACCTGGGAAATGAGCGACGCGGTACGCGCGCTGGCGGACCGCTTACGGCAGGAGGGGCGGGCCGTCGCGGGTCCCGCCCTGTTCGTGTGCAAGCACCATGTCTTCGGCGTGGGGACCTTCGCCGCAGCGGCGGTCCTGGCAGGTGATCGGCTGGTCGCCGAAGCGGGCGCGAGCGGCAAACCGGCCGGCGTGCTCGTGGGGACGATCTCGAGCTGTCACGGCGCCGTGAATCTGCTGAGTCTCGGGGCGGCGTGACGCCGGAGGAGCGTCGCCGCTACCTCGAAAACGCGCGCGATCTCTTCAATGGCGGCGAGTATTGGCTCGCGCACGAGGCGTTGGAAACCGTCTGGCGTTCTATTATTAAGGAAGACCAAGCACGAGTCCTTCAGGGTCTGATTCAAGCCGCCGCGGCGCTCTTGCACAAAAGCCGCGGCAATCGCCACGGCACCGTTGTGGTGGGAGCCGCCGCCCTGGAGCGCCTCGCCGGCCCTCAGCGGGCCGATGTCGAATTCGAAACAGTGAATTTCCGCGCGCAATTGGCGCGAGCCTTGGCGGGGGAGGGCAATCCCCCGCGACTGGAATTCCGCAAAGATGACGAACAACGGAAAACGTGAATACGACCTCATCATCGTCGGCGCGGGCCCTGCGGGCCTGTGCGCGGCGATGTATGCGGGGCGGGGGATGCTCAAAGCGCTCACGATCGAGCGCGGCGCCCCGGGTGGCGAGCTCCTGAACACCGACCTGATCGAGGATTACATCGGGTTCGAGAGCATCAAAGGGTGGGACCTCGCCCAGAAGATGACGGAGCACGCGAAGAAGTTCGGCGCCGAGATCCTCACCGACACGGTCGATGTCGTGCGCAAGGGACCGGATGCGTGGTTCGACGTCGTGACGGCGAGAGGCGACACGTATCGCGCCCGCGCCGTGATCTTCACAGCCGGCGGCACGCCGGTGAAGCTCGGCATCCCGGGCGAGAAGGAATACGCCGGTAAGGGCGTCTCCTATTGCGCCGTCTGCGATGGCGCGTTCTTCAAGGGCGAGCACCTCGCGGTCGTGGGCGGTGGCGATGCCGCCGTCGAAGAGGCCGACTATCTCACGCGCTATGCGAGCAAGGTCTCGTTGATTCACCGCCGCGAAGATTTCCGGGCGTCCAAGATCGTTCAGGAGCGGGCGTTCGCGAATCCGAAGATCGAAGTCATTCGCAATACGATCGTCCCGGAGATCGTCGGCAACGAACGGGGCGTCCAGCACATCGTACTCGAGCACACCGGGGGCGGGACCCGCTCGCAGCTCGATGTCGGCGGCGTGTTCGTGTTCGTCGGGTTCAAGCCGAATACGCAACTCATCGAAGGTCACGTGAACCACGACGCCGGCGGCTATTTCATCACCGACGAGCGCATGATGACCTCGATCCCCGGCCTCTTCGCCGCCGGCGACGTGCGCAGCCAGTTGACGCGGCAGATCACCACGGCCGTCGGGGATGCCACGACCGCCGCGATCGCCGTCGAGAAGTACTTGAAGGCGCTGCGCGAAGGCGACTGATGCGCATCATCCAGATCCCCAACGGCCAGTTCATCGAGAACTGCTACGTCGTCGTGGACGAGCGAGCCGGGGAGTGCGCCATCGTGGATCCCGGTGCAGAAGCCGGGCTGATCCTGCACAAGGTGGCGGCGACCGGCGCCAAGGCCGTCGCCATCTGGCTGACCCACGCCCACATCGACCACGTCCTCGGCGTCCCGCGCGTGGCCGCCGAGACGGGGGCGCCCGTGTGGCTGCACGCAGCCGACCGCCCGCTCTACGACGCCGTTCCCGAACAGGCGGCGTGGTTCGGGCTCGCGGCTCCGGCGTTGCCGGCGCCCGATCGGACCTATGCCCACGGCGACACCGTCCGGGTGGGCGATCTGACCTTCGAGGTGCGGCACGCGCCGGGGCACTCCCCCGGGAGCGTCTGCCTCGTCGGTCCCGGCGTCGTGCTCGGCGGCGATGTCTTGTTCGCGGGTTCGATCGGGCGCACCGACCTGCCGGGCGGCGACTTCGACACACTCATCGCCAGTATCGAGCGCGAGTTGCTCTCCCTGCCCGAAGCGACCATCGTGTACACCGGACATGGACCCGAAACCACCGTCGGACACGAACGCCGCTCCAATCCCTTCCTCACCGGCGCGGCCCGCCTCCCCTAAGGCGCGGCCTCGGCCCACCTGCATGCGCTGCGGCGCCGAGGTGCGACCCAAGCCGTGGGGCTGCAAGAACCCCTGCGCCAACTGCGGCTTCATCTACCCACTCGGCGACTGCTCTGACTGACATCGTCGTGACGTTCCTACCCGACGGGGCCGTCGTGTCCGCGGGCTCGAGGGGGTTTGGGGGGCGCACGCTCCTCGACATCGCCGACCTCACCGACACGCCGCTCAAGACGGTGTGCGGCGGCGTCGGCAACTGCACCAGCTGCCGGGTCCGCGTAGTGTCGGGCGACCTGCCGGCGGCCCCGATCGATCATGCACGCCTCGGTCCCTTCGTAGAGCAGGGGTGGCGGCTCGCGTGCCAGCACATCCCGCGCGGACCCCTCACCGTCGAACGACCCCCGGCGATGGACGCGCTGCTGTGAACCACGTCCTGGCGCTGCTCCTCGTCGCGCTCGACTGCGCCACGCGCATTTGGCGCATTCAGCTCGCCACCTGGGCGGCGGGCGGGCGGTTGTCGTTCACCGATGCGCTGCGACTCAACCTCTACGGCGAAGCTGCCTCCACTCTGACTCCGAACCGCCTCGGAGGTGAGCCCGCACGCTTTCTGGGTCTGACCTGGTCCGGGATCCGGCCGGTGACGGCGTTGGTCGCGCTCGGCGTCGAAGTGGCCGCCGAGTGGCCGGTGTTCGGACTGATCGTCGTCTGGCTGGGCGTTCACTACCTCCCCGATTGGAGCGCGCGCGCCGGGCGGTGGCTGTCGCACAGCCTCGCGCGCGACCTCCTGACGATCGAGATCGTGACACTCGTCGTGCTGCTCGTGACCTACGGGTTGCAGCGGCTGGTCCGCGCGGGCGCGATCCGCCATCGCGTGCGGCGGCAGTGGCGCGTCGCGCTCGCGCACGTGCGCCGCGCCCCCTGGTGGGCGCTGGGCGTCGGTGCGGCGCTGACGTTCGTGAGCCTCACAGCTCGCGCCCTGATTCTCCCGGCGCTCGTGTGGGGCATGCCGAATGCGCCGCCCTTCGCTGAGATGTTCTTCGGCGCGTTGGCGCTGCTGCAGGCCGGCCTGCTGGTGCCGCTCCCCTCGGGGGGCGGTGGTATCGAGGTGGCATTCTTGTCAGGATTCGCGGGAGACTTCCCGCCGGGTCAGGTGCTGATTCTGCTCTTGTTGTGGCGTTTCTATACGGCGGTGCTGTTGACGATCCTCGGCGTTTACCTCCTAATTCGGACGCATGGCGCCGAGGCCGCCAAGGACCTGTTCACCGTCGGCTGGTTCAAACGTCGGAGTTGAATTATGCTGATGGGCGATTCCTGGCTCGAGACGAACGGCAGTCGGACTGAACGGAACGAAGCGATGAGCGCAACGCGCGTCGAACACGATCCCCTGGGCGACCTGCCCGTTCCTGCCGACGCCCTCTGGGGCATTCAGACCGAACGGGCGCGACTCAACTTCCCCATCTCCAGTCTTCGCCCCCTCGCTCCCTTCGTCGACGCCGTCGTTCGCATCAAGAAAGCCGCCGCCCTCACCCACAAAGAGACTCGCCGCCTCGATGCCAAGCTCGCCGACGCCATTGTCCGGGCGGCCGACGAGATCCTCGGCGGAGAGCACCGCGATCAGTTCGTCGTCGACCCGTACCAGGCGGGCGCAGGCACGTCGCATAACATGAACGCGAACGAGGTGCTCGCAAACCGGGCCAACGAGCTCCTTGGGGGCAAGCGGGGCGACTACAAGCCCGTGCATCCCAACGATCACGTCAACATGGCCCAGTCGACCAACGACGTGATCCCGACGGCGATCCGCCTCGCCGCTCTCGCCGAGCTCCCGGGCCTCGTCGCCGCGCTCGATGGTCTCGCGCGCGCCTTCGCGGCAAAAGGCAAAGCCTTCGATGAGGTCGTGAAGTCGGGCCGGACGCATCTGCAGGACGCCACGCCCATCCGGTTGGGGCAGGAGTTCGCGGCGTACGGGCACACGATCGAGCGCAACTGCGACCGCATCGTTCGCGCCGCCGACGACCTGCGGGACTTGGGCATTGGCGGCACAGCGGTGGGGACGGGGCTCAATGCCGAGCCTCGCTACCCCGCGTTGATGGTGAAGCACCTCAAGGCGATCAGCGGTCTGGATCTGCGCGAAGGCAAGGATCGCGTGCAGCTGATGCAGTCGATGGGCGATGCGACGTCGTTCTCCGGAGCCGTCCGCACGTACGCCGTGGACCTCGGGAAGATCGCGAGCGACCTGCGGCTGATGGTGTCGGGACCGCGTACCGGTCTCGCGGAGATCACGCTGCCGGCGGTGCAGCCGGGCTCGAGCATCATGCCGGGGAAGGTGAACCCGTCGATCGCCGAGATGGTGAACATGGTGTGCTTCCAGGTGATCGGAAACGACGTGACGGTGACGGCGGCGGCGGAGGCGGGGCAGCTCGAGCTGAACGTGATGATGCCGGTCATCGCCCACAACCTGCTCGCCTCGATGCAGATCCTCGGCAACGCGACGCGGGTGCTCGCCGAGCGGTGCGTGGATGGGATCGAGGCCGATGCGGCGCAGTGCGCGCACTGGCTCGAGCGCAGTCCCGCGCTCGTTACGGCGCTCGCGCCGAAGATCGGCTACGCGGAGGCCGCCAAACTCGCCAAGGAAGCCGTCGCGAAGAACGTGACGGTGCGTCAGCTCGTGATCGAGAAGGGTCTCCTCAAGGGCAAGGAGCTCGACGAAGTGCTGGACCTGCGGGCCATGACGGAGCTGGGAGTGCCCGGGGAGCGGAAGTAGTCCTCTCTCATTCAGGAGGAGCACGTATGAGCTGGTGGCTCGCTGGTCTCATCGCCGGGGTCGTTGCTTTCCTCGTGGACTGGGTGATGTGGAGCATGGTCTTCACGAAAGGGCTGGAAGGGTTTGCCGAAGCGCCCCCGGCCGGTCAGCCGATGAACATGGGGCCGATGCTCATGAAGTCGGCAGTGCTCTCTCTCCTGTTCGGGCTCTTCCTGGCATTCAGCTACGCCAAGTTGATGGGCGGTCTCTGGGTGATGGGTGGAGGTCCGCTCGCGGGGATGGAGTTCGCCGCAGTGCTGTGGCTGCCGATCGCCTTCCAAACGACCGGCGGCGCCGTGTGGTACACGAAAGTGAAGCGGCTCTTCGATGCGACATGCTGGGCCTGGTTGGCGCGGATGCTCGCGGCAGGGTTGGTCGTCGGATTGTTCGTCAAATAGTGTGGCGCGGGCGCAGCGGGTGACGGTAGTCACCGCGCTCGCTGCGCCCGCGAAGTAGAAGTTGCTCATGCGCACATTCTACTTGAGCGTGACGCTGCTCACGCTCGCTGGTGGCGCGGCGGCCCAGGGCCGCGCGCGAATCGGTCCGGTCGTGTCGACGATTTCCATCGAAGACGGCTCGGGCACGAGTCACGCGTACTCGTCATTCGGCGGCGTGTTCGCGCTGCTCACGGGTGAAGACGGTGAGCTCGGTCTCGCCGTCTCTCGCTACAGCGATCTCTCGAGCAACAGCTGCAGCCGCGAGATGACGTTCTACGGCGTCGAGTCCAACTACTATCCCGTCGGACCAAAAGGGATCGCGCCGTTCGCCTCGAGCGCGCTCGGGTTGGCCCACGTCACCGATCAGGACGCGGGGCTGTTGGGCATCTGCTCGTCGGCGGCAGCGACGAATGAGATCGGCCTCGGCTTCGGCCTCGGCGTGCGCTTGAACATCGGAAACTCGGGTGCCGCTTTGCTCGAGGGTCGCTTTTTCCAGGTCCCGAACAGCGCCATCCAGGCGCTCGAGGGACGCGCCAACGTCTCGTTCTCGTTCGGGAAACCGCCCAAGACCGAGCTGCTCAACGGAACTCTAGGCCCTGCGGTGGGCCTGTTGTTCCCGCTCAGCGGTCCCTTCGAGGGACGCGGCCCGACGTTGGGCGTGCGCTTCCGCCGCGACACGAAGAAGTTCACGACGCTCGGACTGCAGATCGATTACGCGCCGCTGCGCGTCCGCCAGGGCTGTTCGAGCGATTGCGAGCCATATGCCATTCTCTTCGCCCCGGGCTACGAGGCGTCGTACCATTCGGCGTGGGGACGGCTCTACGGCGAGCTGGGCTTCTTGTTGGCCGGATTCCCGTCCGTCGGCGCCGACCGCGGCATCGCGCAAGGCGCGCAGGGTGGGTTAGGGGCGGACATCTTCAGCGGCGCGTCGTTGATGTGGAACGTGAATGCGCGCGTGCTCTGGTTGCAGCGCAACAGCGGCCAAAATTCGTTCATGGTGCAGGTGGGCGTGAGCCTCAGTCCGAAGCTGGAGCCCTCCGTGGTCGCGGGCGGGCGCGGGGGCCATTGAATCCCGACTAGCTCCCTCCCATATTCCGTCCATGCGCGTAACCACTTGGGCGGAATATGGGCTGATCGTTTCGATCCAACTCGCCAGACGCGCTGGGCAGGGCCCCGTCGCGGCGCGCGAGTTGTCCGAGCACGAACGCCTCCCCCACGATTACGTCGAGCAGATCCTCCTGCGGCTACGGCGCGCCGGCATCGTCGATTCGGTGCGCGGCGCCAAGGGCGGCTACCTCCTCGCGCGTGAACCCCAGGCGGTGAGCGTCAAGGACGTGATCGAAGCGTCGGAACACGTCACGTTCGAGGTCAATTGCGATCTCCATAAGGTCGACGCCGAGCGCTGCGATCCGGGAACGGCCTGCAGCATCCGGCCGGTGTGGCGCTTGCTCGAGCGCCGCATCAATGACCTGCTCGCCGGCATCACCCTCGCTGACCTGCTGCACGCGGAGCCCGAGGTGTACCAGATCGCCGGAGTGGCGGCCGCCACCTAGCCCGTGGCCTCGCTCCCCAGGTTGTCGCCCGCGGAGACCCTGCGGTACTCGCGGCACCTGATTCTTCCCGACATCGGCATCACCGGGCAGCAGCGCCTCAAGGCGGCGCGTGTGCTGCTCGTCGGTGCCGGCGGACTTGGCTCTCCCTCGGCGCTGTATCTGGCCGCGGCCGGCGTCGGGACTCTTGGCCTGGTCGACTGGGACGTCGTCGACGTCACGAACCTGCAGCGCCAGATCATCCACGGCACCGCGACTGTGGGCACATCGAAGCTCGAGTCCGCGCGCGCCCGCCTGAACGATCTGAACCCGCACGTGCAGGTCGAGACCTTCGACCTGCGCCTCACCTCGGCCAACGCGCTCGACATACTCCGCAACTTCGACATCGTCGTCGACGGGTCCGACAACTTCCCCACGCGCTACCTCGTCAACGATGCCTGCGTGCTGCTCGGCAAGGCGAATGTCTATGGGTCGATCTTCCGCTTCGACGGACAGGCGTCGGTCTTCGACGCGCGGGTGGGCCCGTGCTACCGCTGTCTCTTCGCCGATCCGCCGCCACCCGACCTCGTGCCCTCGTGCGCCGAAGGCGGCGTCCTCGGCGTGCTGCCGGGAATCATCGGATCGATTCAGGCGCTCGAGACGATCAAGTTGATCGTCGGGGTGGGCGAGACATTGGTGGGGCGGCTGCTGCTCTGCGACGCGCGCCGCATGCAGTTCCGCGAGCTCGCCCTCAATAAGGATCCGGAGTGCCCCGTGTGCGGAGCGGATCCGACGGTCACGGAGTTGATCGATTACGAAGCGTTCTGCGGAGTTGGGGACGAGGAACGGGGGGCGGGGGAGGGGTTGGAGGTCGAGGCCGCCGACCTGAAAAAAGAATGGATGGCCAATCCCGGTCTCGTCGTGATCGACGTGCGCGAGCCGCACGAGTACGAGATCGCGCGCATCGACGGCGCCCGGCTCATTCCGTTGAGCGAGTTGCCCGGACGGTTAGGGGAGATCGACGGTCGCGCCGAGATCGTCACGCACTGCCACCATGGGCAACGCTCGCTGCGCGCGCTCGAGCTGCTCAAGGGTGCCGGGTTCTCGCACGTGCGGAGCTTGCAGGGCGGGATCGACGCGTGGAGCGTCGAGGTTGATCCGGAGGTACCACGTTACTAGACGCCTAGGCGCCTAGACGTCTCGTTCTCAATGCCGAAGGGGGGACTCGAACCCCCACGGGCTTGCGCCCACTGGCTCCTGAAGCCAGCGCGTCTACCAGTTCCACCACTTCGGCCCGTGTTTCGCGGAACGGCAAATCTAGATCGTTGTATAACCCTAAGTCAACGCTTATCTTGCCCTCGACATCGTGGACAAAGTCTCCATCGCCAGGAACCCGCGCGCGCGGCACGACTACCATCTCCTTGAGACCTGGGAGGCGGGACTGGTGCTGACGGGGACAGAGGTGAAGTCACTCCGCGACCGAAAAGCGAGCCTGGGCGAGGCTTACGCGCACGTCCGAAACGGCGAAGTGTGGCTGGAGGGGATGACGATCTCCCACTACGGCCCCGGCAGCTACAACAATCCTCCCCCGGCGCGTTCCCGCAAGTTGCTCCTCCACAAGCGCGAAATCCGCAAACTGCTCGGCTCGACCACGCAGAAGGGTCTGACGATCGTTCCTCTCGAGGTCTACTTCAAGGATGGCCTCGCCAAAGTCGCGATCGCGCTCGCCCGCGCGAAGAAGGATCACGACAAGCGTGAAGACCTGAAGAAGCGCGTGGCCGAACGCGAGATGGCCCGCGTGACCAAGGGACGGCGCGAATGATCGCCCTCCTCGCCCTGGCCGCGATCCTGCCCCAGCAGGTGTACATCGCCACGCCGCGTGGCTTGGCCGCCGTGCCGGTCAGTACCGAGCGCGGTGTCGCTGCGGTGGCGGCGGCCCGACTCATGGAGCCCCTCGGTCTCGTCACATCGCTCGAGGGAACGGCCGTCCGAGTCATGGTGGGCGGCCGCACGTTCGATTTCGACTTGGGCGCCCCCTTCGTCAGGATCGGCGACGCGGCGTTCCCGCTGGTGGGTGCCCCGTATGTCGCGCGAGACACGCTGTTCCTGCCGCTGCACTGGCTCGCCGACTACGTCCCGCGCGTGTCCGCGGGCCGGTATCGGTGGGACCCCATACGCTCACGGCTCGAGGAGGGTGCACCGGTGGCCGCCGTTCCGGCGCCGGTTACCGCTTTTCCTCCAGGGCGGCCGGCGCCCGTGCCCGCCCCCCTGCCGACCGCGACGGTGCCGCCGTCGTCGACTCTCGTGGTGGGGACACCCAATCCGATCACCGGATTACGTCTGGCGCACACGATCGTGGTCGATCCCGGTCATGGCGGCATCGATCCCGGGAATCCGGGTCTGACCTTTCCGGGGCACCTCGCAGAAAAGGACGTCACGCTGTCGATCGGCCGTTTGCTCCGCGCGGAGTTGGTGCGGCGCGGCCTCAATGTCGTGCTGACGCGCTCCACCGACACGTTGATCGCCCTCGCCGACCGGCCGACCTTCTGCCGCGCCCAGTGCGATCTCTTCGTGAGCATTCACGTCAACTCGATGCCGAGGGGGCCGCGCCAAGGATGGGCCAGCGGCGTCGAGACGTATTTCGTGTCCGACGCGAAGACGGAAGATCAGAAGCGTGTGTCGCAGATGGAAAACGATGCGATGCGGTTCGAGACGGGAGCGCCAGAGGACGGCCCGCTCGCGTTCATCCTCAAAGACCTCCAGTTCAACGAATACCTGCGCGAGTCGGCTCGACTCGCCGACCTGGTGCAGGGGAACGTCGCGTCGATTCACCCCGGTGGTGACCGCGGCGTGCAGCAGGGTCCCTTCCTCGTCCTCGCCGCCGCGCGGCGCCCGGCGGTACTGGTCGAGGCCGGCTTCGCGACGAACCGGGGCGATGGCCCGTTCCTCACGTCTGCCCTGGGTCAGCGCAAGATCGTCAACGCGATCGCCGACGGCATCGTCACCTACCTGCTCGAGTTCGAGCGGAAGCTCGCCATCGGCGGGACCGGTCGATGAGACCTGCCGCGAGCGTCATCGCCTTCGCGCTGGCCGCATCCGGTTGCACCTACTACAACGCGATGTGGAGTGCGGAGCGGTTCGCGAAAGACGCGCGTCGACTCGAGGCGCACGGCCGGGAACCGGAGGCGCGGACGCAGTGGGCGCGTGCCGCCGTGAAGGCCGAGTCGGTGTTCGTGCACCATCCGCGCAGCAAATGGGCCGACGACGCGCTCGTGCTCCGCGCGGAGGGTCTTGCCCTCGCCGGCACCTGCGACGCGGCTGCGGTGCCGCTCGCCAAAGCGCTCTCGACGGTGAGTGAGGTCCCACTGCGCGAGCGCGCGGGCCTCGCGGCGGCGCACTGCGCGCTGCGCAACGGCAAGACGACTGACGCCGAGCGGGCTCTCACCGAGCCCCTGGCGTCGACGGACGCCGGCCGCCGCTCCCGCGCCGAGTACCTGGCGGGTCAGGGGGCGGCGAGCCGCTACGACTACGACGCGGCCGTGGCACACTTCGAGCGCTCGCGCGAGCCGAAGGCCCTGCCCGCGCGGGTTCGCGTCTTGCTCACCGCTGGTCGCGCCGCCGCCGCCGCGGCAGTGCTCGACACGCTCGCTATGGGTCGATTCGTCGCCGACGACTGGACCGATCTGCTCGATCAGCTCGCGGGCGTCGGCGGCCCGGAAGCGGCGTCGCGTGCGCTCGAGCGGATGCTCGCGCGAACGCGAGTCCCCTCCGGGGACCGGGCGCGCCTGCTCGTGGCCGACGGCGATCGGCGCCTCGCCCGAGGCGACGTCGATTTCGCGGCGGCACGGTACGAGCAAGCCGCCGCGTCGCTGCCGGCCGCGCAAGGTGGGGTCGCTCGCGTGCGCGGCGTCCGTGTCCTGGCGGCGCGGGCCGCGAGCCCGGCCGACCTCAGCGTCGTGATTGCCGCACTGACGCACCTGGCGCGTTCGGAAAAGGAAGGTGGACTCGGTGGAGGAGCGGGCGCGGCTGAGGCGCAGACGCTGCTCGACCTCGTGGTGCGGGTCTCGGCGACATCGGGGACTCTGGGCGAGACATTCCGCGCCGCCGAGCTGGCGCGCGACTCTCTGAAGGCGCCGCGCCTTGCGGGACAACTGTTTGTCGACCTGGCCGCGACCGATTCCGGATCCCTGTTTGCGCCGAAGGCCCTGGTGGCAGCCCTGGTCTTGCTCCCCGATCGGCACGACTCGATCGTCGGCGTGCTCGATCGCCGATATGCGGCATCGCCATACACCCGCGCCTTCCGCGGGGAAGCGAGTCTCGCCTACGCGGCGCTCGAGGATTCGCTCGCGCGCGAGCTGGGGATCGAGGTGGCGCGCATCGTGCCGAGCAGCGCGACCCGCGCGCGCTCGTGGACCCTGCTGACGGGTCCGCGGGGCCCGTGGTTGGACGACGCGCCTAGCCGCGCAGTCGCGGCCCCCCTCCCCGGCGGACGCCGTCCGCAGGAGGGCGTCCCGGGTCGTCGCACTCCGTCTGAACGCCCCGTGCGCGAGCGGCCGGTAGTGCCGCCGGCCTCCTCGTGACGGCGGTCCAGCTGTTCGGCGTCACCTTCAAGAATCCGATCGTTCTTGCCGCCGGCACCGCCGGTTTCGGACGCGAAGTCAGCGGCGTCATCGACCTCGAAGCGCTGGGCGGCATCGTCACCAAGGCGGTGACGCCCGAGCCACGCCGTGGTCACCCGGGCCCTCGGGTCGCCGAGTTTCGGGGCGGGATGCTCAATGCCATAGGGCTCGCCAACCCCGGCCTCGACGCGGTGGCTGCGCACGACCTGCCGTGGCTCACCAGCCGCTGCGAGGGGAGTGGTGTGCGCATCATCGTGAACGTGGCCGGCGCCACCGTCGCTGATTACGTGCGCGTGATCGAGCGCCTCACACCACTCGAAGCGATCGCCGCGTTCGAGATCAACGCCTCGTGCCCGAACACGAGCGCCGGTGGCCTCGAGTTTGGAGCGGAGCCCGGCGGACTGACGGAGCTGGTGCGCGCCTGCCGGCGCGCCTCGACCCGCCCGCTCAGCATCAAACTCTCTCCGGTGCTCCCCGACCTTCCGTCGATGGCCCGTGTCGCGCAGGTCGAGGGAGCCGACGCGGTGACGCTCGTGAATACCGTCCCCGGTATGCTCGATGCTCGGCTCGGGAATGGCATGGGTGGCCTGAGTGGACCGGCCTTGCTGCCGGTGGGCGTGCTCGCGACGCGTCGCGTAACCGAAAAGGTCAGGATCCCGGTCATCGGCGTCGGCGGGGTGCGCACGGCGGCCGACGCGCGTGAGTATCTTGCGGCGGGGGCGTCGCTCGTCGGGATCGGGACCGCGGCGCTCGCCGATCCGCGCGTCCCAGAGCGCATTGCACGCGAGCTAACGGGCGGAGGTTCGCATGGCTGAGATCGTCGTCGCGTTCGACATGCCGAGCGGGCGTGAGGCGCTCGCCCTCGCCGGGCGGCTCCCGGGACTGACCTGGGCAAAACTCGGGCACGCGCTCTATGCGCGCGAAGGGCCGGCGCTGGCG
>DASYRD010000051.1:0-52053 GCA_036004745.1 Gemmatimonadales bacterium
GCCGCAGATCACCAACGTGCACCGCATCGAGGGGGGCGGCACCGAATTCCCTATGATGGTGATGGACGGCAGTGTGGGACTCGGCCTCATCGTCCACGAGGTGGGGCACAACTACACGATGGGGGTCCTCGCCAACAACGAATGGCGCGAGGGATGGCTCGACGAAGGCTTCACGAGCTTCCAGACGGGGTGGTTCTTCGAGCGGCACGGCGCGGGTCCCGCGTACGAATCCGTCGAAGGAGACATCCTCTTCTGGGACATGGAACGCTGGAGTGAGCCCACCTCGATGGTGAGCGAGCGCTATCGCGACTTCGCGACGTACAACACGATGATCTACGACAAGGGCCAGCTGTTCTACGAGCAGCTGCGCTACGTCGTCGGGGATGAGACGATGCGCCGCATCCTGCGGGAGTACTACGCCCGCTGGAAACTCAAGCACGTGGATGAGGACGCGTTCCGGGATGTCGCCGAGGAAGTCTCGGGGATGAACCTGCACTGGCTCTTCGCGCAGTGGCTGCACGGGACGCCGCTGATCGACTACCGATTGAAACACGTCCAACGCGCGCGGACAGCGGGCGGCGGATGGCGGACGACGGTTACCATCGAGCGCCTCGACGACGGCTGGATGCCCGTCGAGATCGGCGACGCCGACACGATCTACGCGCGCAGCACGGGCGAGCCCGAAGTCGAGCGCGTCGAGTTCACCACGGCCCGGAAGCCCAAGCGCCTGATGCTCGACCCGCGCGTGCGCGCGCACGATTGGAACATGCTGAACAACCGAGAGGGGCGTGGGGCGTGGGGGCGAGGGGGTGTGGGCAAAGTCGAGTGGCGACTCGATGACCCGAGCCGCGAAGTCGCGCGGCGCGACCGCACGGTGTTCGCCGCCATGCCACTTGTCTGGAGCAATGATCAAGGAGGCGTCACGCTCGCGTTGCGAGGGCGCGGTAACTACCTCGGACGCTACGACAAGACTCTTGCGCTGCTAGATAGCCGAGGTGGTGTGTACGCCCGGTTCGGAAACCCGGTGAGACACCTGATGCCGCGCACGGAGTCGAACGTCGCCGCCTGGGCAGTCGAAGGTCGGGCGGGCGTCGCATTGAGCATGGACCGCTCGCTGCGCCGGCACCCGACGTTCGGCGCCGACGCGCACGCCGGCTTCGACGCCATGTGGATGGCGACGACGGACCTTGGGTTCGTGGACACGCGTATGTGGGAAGACGCCGGGACGATCGAGGTCGGGCCATGGTTCGGCACGACGATCCAACGGGGCAACAAGACATGGCACGGCCGCCTCGGCGTCCGTGGTGGCGTGGTCTACCGGCTGCAGGGACCTGGCATCGTTTCGAAGAACCGCTACGACGTGGAGACCTACACTCGGGCCACCGCGGAAGCGAGCCTGCGTACACCCTTCTGGCTGAAGACGACCCTCGGCGTACGCCTCTTTGGCGGCGGCTACCTCTCCAATGGCGTCCCCCCGCTCCAGCGTCGCATCCCCGTCGCGGGCGCCGATCCGTACGAGACGTTCGCCAATCCGCTCCTGCGCAGCCGCGGCGCGCTCTTCGTGCGGCCCGACTTCCACTATCACACCCCGGGCAACACCAACCTGCGCGCCTTCCGGCCCGACCTGGGTGGGCGCTGGGCGCTCGGCGTCAATCTCGAAGCCAGGAAGAGTCTGCACCGCAATGTCGCGCTCGAGACGTTCATGGACCTGGGGTTGGTCGACACGCTCGCCGTGCCGCCGACCACGCCGGGCAAGTCGTACACGCCGCTGTACGACTGGGGCGTCGGGGTCATCACGCGCCAACACATCCACGACCTCGCGTGGACCTTCCGTCTCGAGTTCCCGTTCATCGTGAACCGCTGGGAATACGCTGCCGCCGGCAACGCGCCCACCGACGGGCGCGCCGCGTTCCGTTGGCAGATCAGTCTGGAGTCGAGCTTCTGAGCGAGCGCGACCGGCGGGGTTTCCTGCAGGAGGCGTTCGGGCGACTGTTGCACGAAGTCGCCGAGCGGACGGAGGCGCGGGTGGCGCCGCGCCGCTGGTTCCGGCCCCCCGGCGCCGCACCCGAGGTCGCCTTCGTCGCCGCGTGCACGCGGTGCGGAGATTGCATCGACGTCTGCCCCGTGCACGCCATCGTCAAGGCGCCCGCCAACGCGGGGCTCGCGGCGGGGACGCCCTACATCGAGCCGACGATGCAGGCATGCATTGCGTGCGAAGACATGCCGTGCGCGGCAGCGTGCGAGACTGGG
Organism: Gemmatimonadales bacterium; assembly: GCA_036004745.1. Classification (GTDB taxonomy): domain Bacteria; phylum Gemmatimonadota; class Gemmatimonadetes; order Gemmatimonadales; family GWC2-71-9; genus 20CM-2-65-7. The sequence continues at coordinate 2,251 of DASYRD010000051.1, forward strand.
GCGCTCGTCGTGCCAAGCGACATGTGGGCATCGATCCACATGGGCATCCTCGAGCTCGATACCGATCGCTGCATCACGTTCCAGGGACAAGCGTGTGGCGTGTGCGCTCGCTCTTGCCCGGTGGGCGAGCGGGCGCTGGCGGTGGACGATCGCGGCCATCCGGTGCTGAAGCCGGAAGGATGCGTGGGGTGCGGCGTCTGTGTAACGGCTTGCGTAACGACACCCTCGTCCCTGAGGCTGAGGCTGCCATGAGCGACGTTCCGTACAGAGTCGAGAAGCCCTGGGGGTACGAGGTGATCTGGGCCAAGACCGACCGCTACGTCGGCAAAATCCTGCACATCGAGCCTGGGCAGGTGCTGAGCCTGCAGTACCACAATAAGAAGGATGAGTCGATCTACGTGCTGGCGGGCGAGATCATCCTGCGGCTGCAGCAGGGCGAGACGCTGATCGAGCGGCGCATGCGGCAGGGCGAGACATTCCACATCGCGCCCCGCACCATCCACCAGTTCGAGGCCGTCGTTTCGAGCGACCTGCTCGAGGCCTCCACTCCAGAGATCGACGACGTAGTCCGACTGAAAGACCGCTACGGGAGGGTCCCTTGAAACTGAAAGTCATCGTCCCGCTCGCGGGCAAGGGAACGCGGCTCCTGCCCCTCACGAAGCGCGTCCCCAAACCCCTCGTCCAGGTCGCCGGCCGACCCGTCATGGACTACGTGATGGACAAGGTGAAAGAGCTCGATGTCGAAGAGCTCATTGTCATTACCGGACACCTCAAGGAGGTCGTCGAGCGATACGTCGTCGAGCACTACGACGTCAAAGCAACATTCGTCGAGCAAAAAACGTTGGACGGGACCGCCGGGGCGATCGATCTGGCGCGGCCGTACGTGGACGGTCCCGTGCTGATCATCTTCGTGGACACGTTGTTCGACGCCGACCTGACGATCGTGAACCGTCTCGACGCCGACGGGATCCTGTGGGCCAAGGAGGTCGAGGATTACCAGCGCTTCGGCGTGATCGTGACCGACGAGCGCGGGTACATGACGCGCATCGTGGAGAAACCGAGCACGCCGATCTCGAAACTCGCCAACATCGGGCTCTACTACATCAAGGACTGGAAGACGCTCTTCGACGGCATCACCGAAGTAAAGCGCAGCGCGCCGGGGAAGGGCGGCGAGTTCTACTTGACCGACGCGTTCCAGTACATGGTGGACCGCGGCAAGAAACTCGTCGTCGGAGAAGTCGGTGGATGGTACGACTGCGGAAAAGTCGACACGCTGCTCGAGACCAACCGCCACCTGCTCGAGAATGGCCGGGCGCGGCGTCCCAAGACTCTGCCCAAAGGCGTGGTCATCAGGGATCCGGTTTATATCGAAGACGGCGTACGGCTCGTGGACTCCACCATCGGCCCCAACGTGTCGCTCGGCGCGGGGAGCAGCGTCACGGGCAGCACCGTGACCAACAGCATTTTTGGGAAGAACGTCCGGATACAGGGCGCCATGGTCGAGGGCTCGGTCGTCGGCGACGATCAGGCGATCGAGGGCCGGACGGTGGAGAACAGCGTCCTGGACGCGGGCGAGCGCGCCGCCGCGCGTTAGGCGGCCTGGCCGCCGAGTGCGTTGGCTACCGCCGTCCGCAGCTGGCTCAACTCGTAGGGCTTCGGCAGGAATCCCTCCACACGCTCCGCGAGTCCGCGGGCCGCTTCGGCGTCAGGGCTGTATCCCGACGAGATCAGGACCCGCACCTCGGGCCGGATCGCCTTCAGCAGCTCGAAGACGCCCGCGCCGCCCCCCGGCAAGACGAGATCGAGGATCACCAGGTCGACCGGCGGGTCGGCGGCCTGCATCGCCGCGAGCGCCGACGTGCCGTCGCCGGCGTCGAGCACCTTATAGCCGAACCGCGTCAAGGCGCGCCGCAGGCTGTTGCGGACGATCTCTTCGTCGTCGACGATGAGGATCGTGGCGCCCTTGGGAGCTAGGGGGCCCGTGGGCGCGGCGGCGGCGGGCGCGGTGCGTTCAGGAGAGGGAACGACCGGGGCCGTTTCGGGCGCGATCGGAAGCAGCAGATGAACGGTCGTGCCCTTGCCGATCACCGTCTCGATGCGCACGGCGCCGCGATGCTCCTGCAGAACCCGCTGCACCTCCGCGAGACCGAGCCCCTTGGCCTGGTGTAGCGGTTTGGTGGTGAAGAACGGCTCGAACACCCGCTCGGCGACGGCGGGATCCATCCCGCGCCCCGTGTCGGTCACGGAGATCCGCACGTAGCGTCCCGGCGGCGCGCCGGGCCACTCCTGGTTTCCTGACGCGACTTTTTCCTCGACCGCCTTGAACGTCAGCAGGGAGTTGGGCCGCCCGCGCATCGCGTCGCGGGCGTTGAATACCAGCTCGAGGCAGGCGTGGACGAGCTGGTCCACGTCTGCGAAGATGGGCGGCAGGCTGGGCGCGACGTCGGTCTTCACCTCGACGCCGGCGGGCACGGCGGCCCGCGCCAGGGCGGCCGTGCTCTCGACGAACTGGACCGCCGACGCCGGCTTCAAGGCGACGGTTTCGGGACGGCTGAGGCCGAGCAGCTCCTGCGTCAGCTCCCGTCCGCGGCGGGCGGCCTTGAGCACTTCGTCGGCTGCGGCGCGCGCATCCGGATTCGGGACTTCCTCGCGCAACACGGCCGCGTGCGTGAGGATCCCGCCCAGGATGTTGTTGTACTGGTGCGCGAGGGCGCCGGAGAGTCGCGCCATCGAGTCGAGCCGCTGCGCCTGAATGTGGCGCCGCTCCTCGGTGCGCCGCTCGGTGCGGTCGCGCATGTCCGCCTGAATCAGCGAGCCCTCACCCTCCGGGTTCGGCACTGGAGAGAACTCGATCTCGACTTCCATGCTGCGTCCGTCGGGCCGGCGGATGATGTGCGCGGCGGACCGCAACGCATCGGTCTCGGCGGGGTCGGCGTAGAAGTCGCGGAGCCGCGTGCCGATCAGCTCTGCCATCGGGCGGCCGAGCAGATCAGCGAGACGGGGATTCGCTTCGCGAATGAAGCCGTTCTCATCGAGCAAGGCGATGCCGTCGGTCGCGGTCTCGAAGAGTCCGCGGTAACGGGCTTCGGAGGCTGCGAGGTAACGGCGTGCGCGCTCGGCGAGATTGCCGCCGACCACCGAGAGCGCACCCATCCCGTACAACGTGACGAGCGCCCTGGCCCCGACGTGTCCGGCCAGTTCCCCGTCTGCGAGCAGGAGGATGGTAGCGGTCGCGGCCAGCAGCGTGACGCCCACGAGCGCGACTTGCCAGCGCCACGACCAGGGCAGGAAGACCGCGGCGCCGAACATCATGCCGACGAGGGAGACGGACTGCTCCCACAGGTGCGCGGGGACGACCACGACGGCGCCGAGGCAGAGCAGCACGACGTCGATCCCCAGAGCGAAGGCGAGCCGTTGGAGCTGCGCCACCGAGCGGCTCGGCGACGAGAGGCCGGCGATGAGCAGGGCGAGGAGCGCGGCGGCACCACGGACGTCGAGCAGGTCTCGCTGCGCGGCGGGGTCGGGGAAGTCGCCCGCAAGGTGCTTGGCGACTGCGACGACCGCGATAGCGGCGGCGACGATTCGCAGGGCCCGGGCGTAGGTCCGGGACGTCAGCTGCTCGGCCATGGCTCAAATTAAGGCCCGCGTGCGGCCTTGACACAACATCTATACTTCTAGTATTATCGAATTATGAATACCGGCACCGCTGCTGCTGCGCTGCAGTTTGCCCCCAAATTCGCCGCCCTGGGGCACGAAGTTCGCCTTGCCATCGTGCGGCTCCTGCTCTCGGCCAATCCCGACGGCCTCGTCGTCGGGGAGATCCAGGAGGAGCTCGACATCCCCCCTTCCACGCTGTCCCACCATCTGGATGCCCTGCAGCGTGAGGGTTTGGTGGGCGTGACCCGCGAAGGGAAGTACCTGCGCTATCGGGCCGACGCGGTGGGACTGCGCGACCTGCTGGCGTTTCTCTACGCCGAGTGCTGCACGCGCAGCCGGCTCGTTCCCGTAAGCGCCCTGAAAGGAGTCGCCGTATGAAGGTGCACGTTGCGCTCAACACGCCCCGGTTCGACGAGTCGGTGCGGTTTTACCGGACATTTCTCGGACTCGATCCGGTGAAGCACAAACCCGGCTACGCCAAGTTCGACGTCGCAGAGCCTGGCCTAAACCTCACGCTCAACGAATCGGCGGATGTCGGGGCAGGGGCGTTGAACCACCTGGGGATCCAGGTCGCCTCGACGGCGGCGGTCAAAGCAGCGGCGGTCCGGCTGAAGAACGAAGGACTGGCCACGTTTGAAGAGGCGGACGTCGATTGCTGCTACGCGCTTCAGGATAAGATCTGGGTCACCGACCCCAACGGCTACAAGTGGGAGGTCTTCGTCGTAAAGGTCGGCGACACTCAACCCGAGTTGACCGCCGCCTGTTGCACCGAGACCTGCTGCCACGAATGAACGAGTTCCTCGAGCTGTTCGCATACAACGCCTGGGCCAACCGGCTGCTGCTCGAGGCGGCGGCCGTCCTGCCCGACGATACGTATCTGCGCGATCTGAAGAGCAGTCACGGCGGCATCCACGGGACGCTGGCCCACATCGTGTGGGCGGAGCACCTGTGGCTGAACCGTTGGCTCCAGAAGCCCAACCCCGCGGTCGCCCAGGGCAAGGACCTGCACTCGGCCGCGGAGGTCCGGGCTCGGTGGGAGGAGATCGAGGCGGAGCGGGGGAGGTTCCTGGCGCAGCTCGGCGACGATCGGCTGGACGAGACGCGTACGGTGAAGCCGTCGACGGGCGGGGAATACCGCCACACCTTCCGGCAGATGTTTCGCCATACGGTCGATCACTCGTCGTATCACCGGGGACAGGTCGTGACCCTGCTGCGCCAGGTGGGCGTCACGCCCCCCGTGACGGGGCTGATCTTCTACTACCGCCGGACTTGACGGCGCCGGGGAACCTGAGTTACTTACTGACCGTTCAGTAACTAACTCAGGAGCCCAGATGCCTCGAGCCGTCGCCGCACCCCGCAAGTCTCCCGCTCGCCGTCCCCGCTCGCCGCGCTGGCGCCGCCGCAAGGACGCCCGCCCGGAGGAGATCGTGGCCGCCGCGCTCGAGGTCTTCGTGGAGCGCGGCTTCGCCGCCACCAAGCTCGAGGATGTCGCCCGCCGCGCCGGCGTCACCAAAGGCACCATCTACCTCTACTTCGAGAACAAGGAAGCGCTCTTCAAGGCCGTCGTGCGCGAGACGATCGTGCCCGTCATCGCGAAGGGCGAGGCGATCGCCCAAGCCTTCACGGGGAGCGCCCGCGAACTGTTCGAGAAGCTGGTGCGCGAGTACTGGCGCCTCGTGGGTGAGACGGCCCTCGCGGGCATCCCGAAACTCATGATGGCCGAGGCGGGCAATTTCCCGGCGCTGGCCCGTTTCTACTACGAAGAAGTCGCCGCCCGCGGCATCCGCCTGATGGCTGGCGTGCTCGAGCGCGGCGTCAAGCAGGGCGAATTCCGCGCCGTGAACGTCGCCGTGGCGGCGAAGCTCGCCATGGCTCCCCTGATGCACGCCGTGATCGCGCGCCGGGCCTTCGCGGCCTGCATGCCCGAGGGTTTCGACGTCGGCAGCTATCTCGACACTCACATCGAACTGTATCTCCATGGCATCGCGAAACAATAAGGGCTATTGGCTGTTGGCGTTTGGCTTGATCCTCGGCGGTCCGCTCGCGGGGCAGGCGCCGGTGCGCCTCTCCTTTGCCGAGACGGTGCGCCGGGCGGCGGGCACCGCGCCATCCGTCGAGCTCGCGGGGCTGCGCACCGACGAAGCCACGGCGCGCGTCCGCCAGGCGCGCGGCGCGTTCCTGCCGTCCCTCTCCTTCGCGGGCGGCTGGCTGAACCGCGACTTCAACTCCAAGGCCCAGGGCATCTCGTTCCCGGGCGTGCCCACGATCATCGGGCCCTTTACGGCATACGACGCGCGCTTCCGCGCGAGCCAGACGCTCCTCGACTTTTCGAGCCTCGCGCGGCTGCGCGCCGCGCGCGCGCAGGTCGCCGGCTCGACCGCCGAGGGCGGCGCCGTCTCCGAAGGCGCCGCCGCGGGGGCCGCGCTCGCCTACCTGCGCGTGGCGCGGGCGGCGGCGCAGGTGGTCGCCCGCCGTGCCGACTCGGCCGTCGCGGCCGACCTCGTCGGCCTGGCGCAGGCTCAGAAAAACGCCGGCGTGAGCGCGGCGATCGACGTGACGCGCGCCCGCACGCAGCTCGTGTCCGCGGCGGGGGCGTTGCTCGTGGCGCGCAATCAGCTGGACCGCGCGCGCATCGACCTCGCACGCGCCCTGGGCCTCGATCCGTGGACGCCCATCGAGATCACCGATACGCTCACCGCCGCGCTGCCCGTCGCCGAGGTGCCGGCGAGCGCCGACTCGATCGTGGCGCTGGCACTGGCGCGGCGTCCCGACCTCGCGGCCGAGCTCGCCCGCGGCGACGTGGCGCGCACCGTCAAGTCCGCGATCAGCGCCGAGCGGTTGCCGCGGATCGACGTCGCGGGTGACTACGGCGTCAGCGGGCTCACGCCCAGCACGTCGGTGGGCACGCGGCAGCTCGGCGTGCAGGTCTCGATCCCGATCCTCGACGGTTTCCGCCGCGAGGGCCGGGCCGCCGAGCAATCGGCGGTGGTGCGCGAGAGCGAAGTCCGGGCGCGCGACCTGCGGCAGCAGATCGCCGCGGACGTCGAGACGGCGCTGCTCGATCTGCAGTCGGCCCAGGCGCAGCAAGCGATCGCGTCGGAGCGGCTCAGGCTCGCGGCCGATGAGATGGCGCAGGCGCGCGAACGTTTCGCGGCTGGGGTGGCGGGGAACATCGAAGTGATCAACGCGCAGGCGTCGTTGCTGCGCGCGCGGGACACCGACATCGACGCGCGCTACAGCGCGGCGACGGCTCGAGTCGCGCTGGCGCGCGCCGCGGGCCTGGCACGGACGCTGCACTAAACCTTGAGGACCGAATGGCTACGGTAATGGAACCAGAGATCAAAACGGGCCGGTCGAGCGCGGCGAGTAAAGAGGTACCGGAGGCTCCCCCGCGCGGCAGGCGCCAGGTTGTCTTCCTCATCATGGGCGTGGCGCTGCTCGGCCTCGTGGGGCTCGGCGCGAAGCGCTGGTGGTTCTCGCGCTCGCACGTCTCGACCGACAACGCGCAGGTCGACGGCCACATCATTCCGATCCTCCCCAAGGTCGGCGGATTCGTCGCCGAGGTGCGGGTGCGGGAGAACCAGGAGGTCAAGGCGGGCGACACCTTGGTGGTGCTCGACGACCGCGACTTCCGCGTGCGCCTGGCGCAAACGGACGCTGACCTGGTGGCGCTGCTCGCGACGGTGAGCTCCAAAACGCGAGTCGGGCAGGCTGACGCCGCTGTGGCGCAGGCGCAGGCGAACGCGCTCAAGGCGCGCGCCGACCTCGCCCGCCTGGAGCCCCTGGCCCGGCAGGATATCGTGAGCGGGCAGCAGCTCGACGCGGCGCGCGCGGCGGCTGCCGCGGCTGATGCGCAGCTCGCGGCCGCGCAGGCGGCCCTGGCGGGGGCCGACGCCCGGGTCGCGGCGTCGCGCGCGTCGCGCGATCAGGCGGCGCTCCAGCTCTCGTACACGCGCATCACGGCGCCCACGACCGGTGTCGTCTCGAAGAAGACCGCCGAGGTCGGCCAGCTGGTGCAGCCGGGCCAGCCGCTGATGGCGGTCGTACCGCTCCAGGACGTGTGGGTCGTGGCGAACCTCAAGGAGACCGAGACGGCTGACGTGACGCGCGGCGATCCCGCGGAGATCACGGTGGACGCCTATCCGGGCCGCCACTTCCGTGGGCAAGTCGAGAGTCTGTCGCCGGCGACGGGGGCCAAGTTTTCCCTGCTGCCGCCCGACAACGCCACCGGCAACTTCACGAAGGTCGTGCAGCGCGTCCCCGTGCGAATCAGACTCTCGGGCCCCGCGGACGCGACTCATCCGCTCCGTCCGGGGATGAGTGCCGTGGTCACGATCCAGACGAAGTGAAGCGTTCGTGACCGCCGCCGCGCTGCCGCTTTCGGCCGCTACGTCGGACCGGTATCGCTACCGGTACCTCATCGCGATCACGGTGTCGCTCGCGTCAGTGCTGGAGCTGCTGGACACGAGCATCGTGAACGTCGCGATCCCGCACATGATGGGGAATCTCGGCGCGACGCTCGACCAGATCGCGTGGGTCTCGACGGGCTACATCGTCGCCAACGTGATCGTGCTCCCGATCACCGGCTGGCTATCGGCGTTCTTCGGCCGGCGCCGCTACTTCGCCGGATCGATCGCGCTCTTCACGATCGCGTCGTTCCTGTGTGGCAACGCGGGCTCGCTCGAGGCGCTGGTGTTCTGGCGCATCGTACAGGGCCTCGGTGGCGGCGCCCTGCTCTCCACGTCGCAGGCGATTCTGTACGAAGAGTTCCCGCGGGAAGAGTACGGTACCGCGATGGCGATCTTCGGCGTGGGCGTGATGGTGGGCCCCACCCTGGGTCCCACGGTCGGTGGCTATATCACCGACGCCTATGGCTGGCCGTGGATCTTCTATATCAACATCCCGTTCGGGATGCTGGCGTTGGCGCTGACCCTCTCGTTCATCCAGGACTCGCGCCACCAGGTGAAGGCGGAGCGCGTCGACTATCCGGGCCTCCTGCTCCTCGCCGCCGGTGTCGGCGCCCTACAGATGATGCTGGAGCGGGGTGAGCGGCTCGACTGGCTCGCCTCGAGTGAGGTGCGCCTCCTCGCCGCGATCAGCGTGATCTCGCTCATCGCGTTCGTGTGGCACGAGCTGCGAACACCGCACCCCGTGGTCGACTTGAGCATTCTGAAGAGTCGGCAGCTGGCCGTGGGGGTCGTCTTCGGCATGGTGCTCGGCGTCTGTCTCTACGCGACGGTGTTCGTGCTCCCCGTCTATCTCCAGAACGTGCAGCACTTCACGGCGAATCAGACGGGCCTCGTGATCCTGCCGGGCGCGCTCGCCAGTGCGTTCACGATGGCGTTCATGGGGCGTCTGCAAGGGAAGTTCGACGGACGATTGTCGATCATCGCCGGTGTGGCGCTGTTCGCGCTGTCGATGTGGAAACACGCCCACTTCACGACGCAGAGCGGGATGCCCGATTTCTTCTGGCCCCTCGTGTTCCGCGGGGTGGGGCTGGGATTGATCTTCGTGCCGCTCACGAACCTGGCTCTCGCCGACTTGCCGATGTCGCGTATCCCGAACGGCACGGGGCTCTTCAATCTCATGCGGCAGCTCGGTGGCAGCATAGGGATCGCCTTGTCGGCGACGCTGCTGCAGCGCTTCACGGCGATTCACAGGGCCGACCTCGCGGCCAACGTGACCGCGTATGCGGCGGCGACGCAGGAGCGGCTCGCGGCGATCACCAACGCGCTCATCGCCCGCGGCGACGCTCCCGCGTTGGCCTCGACCAAGGCGATCGGCGTTCTGAACGGCATCGTGACCCAGCAAGCGCTGATGCTGTCGTTCGAGCAGCTCTTCCTGCTCTTCGGCTCGGCGTTCGTGCTGTCGCTCCCGCTCCTGCTGCTGATGCACAAGAGCAAGGGCGGGCCCGGCGGCGGAGGGGGGGCGCATTGAGCGCGGTCAACGTCGGCGACATCGCCCCCGACTTCACCCTGCTCGATCAGCGCGGGCAGCGGGTGCGTTTGCACGAACTGGCCGCCCGGAAGAACGTCGCGCTGTATTTCTATCCGAAGGACGCGACGCCGGGGTGCACGATCGAGGCGCGGTCTTTTCGTGACGCCTATGACGCCTTCGCTGAGGCCGACACCGAAGTCGTGGGCGTCAGCTCCGACTCGGTGAAGTCGCACGAGCGGTTCGCCGCGAACGAGAGGCTCCCGTTCTTGTTACTGAGCGACCGCGACGGCGCGGTGCGCAAACTGTATGGTGTCGAGCGAACCCTCGGCGTGCTGCCGGGACGGGTGACATATGTGATCGAGCGGGGCGGGGTCGTACGGCACGTGTACAACTCGCAGCTGCGCGTCACGCGGCACAGTCGCGAGGCGCTGCAGGCCCTTAATGCACCTCCGCCATCGCCGCCGTAACGAGCAGGGCCCGGACCACCCCCAACGGTCCATCCACGTTCTCATACCATTCCGTCGGCAGGTGCGCGTCGCCCGCGTGACCCCCCGCGCCCAGCGCGATGGCAGGCACGCCCAGGGCGATCGGCACATTGGCGTCGGTCGATGCGCAGGCCAGCTCGTGCGACCGGCCCAGCGCGCGCGTGGCGGCGATCGCGGTTTGCACGAGCGGATGAGCGCGCGGCGTGAGGCCCGACGGGCGCTCGCCCACCCGGCGCACGTCGAGCTGTAAGAGCGGCGTCCCGGCGGTGCGCCGGCCGTTCTCCTCGCGGAGGGCCCGGGTGAGGATGCCGTGGACCGTGGTGTCGAGCTGGTCCAGGGCACGGGGATCTTCGCTCCGCAGGTCGAGATCGAGCCACGCTTCCTGGGGGATGGAATTCAGGCCCGTCCCCCCTCCCAGGCGGACCACAGCACACGTCGTCCGCCCTAAAGGAGTCCCTGCCGGTCGCGGGGCGTGGGGCGTGGGCAGGTCGGCGAGCAGCGCCGTGGCGCAGCCTACCGCGTTGGCCGGGTTCGCGACCCCGAACGCGCCCCAGGAGTGGCCCCCGGGTCCCCGGTAGGTGGCGCGATAGCGGCGCGCGCCTAGGGCGCGGTGGACGATCCGCTCCACGCCGGCGCCGTCGAGCGCGATGAACGCGTGCGGCCGCGTCTCGCGGTCGAACAGGTGCCTGACGCCCCGCAGATTGCCGTCGCCCTCCTCGCCCACCGTGGCCGTGAAACGTACCGGTCGCTCGGTGGTGACCCGCGAGCGCACGAGCGCTTCGGCGACGGTCACGAGCGCGGCGAGGCCGCGGGCGTTGTCCGAAATCCCGGGCCCGGCGAGCCGGGCGCCCCGTCTGGCGACCGAAACGTCGAGGCCGGCGCCGAACACAGTGTCGAGGTGCGCGCTCAGGACGACCGGCGCGTCGCGGCGCGCCCCCATCCATCCCGTGACGTTGCCGACTTCGTCGACCGCGACGTCGCTCAGCCCCGCTTCGCGAAACAGCTCCGCCACGTGCGCGCCGCGCGCGCCTTCGGCGCCCGTGGGGGCCGGAATCGCCGACAACGCTGCCTGGCGGGCGAGCGTGTGCTCGTCGGAGCGCTCGATGTGGTGGCGCGCGGCGCGCACCCGCTCGTGCGCGACGAGGGCGTCGATCGAATCGGGACTCGGCATCGCTCGCAAACTACGGCGCACCTTCATGATCCGGCAACCGGCGCTTGACCTGGACGTGCACCCGCGCAACACTAGTCCCATGGAGGAGCGCGACCTGATCTACGACTGGAACGGCGAGGGGGGGGGGGCCAACGGCGCCGCGCGGTTCGACTGGACGCGGGCGCGCGTGGACCTGAACGATGAGACGCTGCGGGACGGCCTGCAGTCGCCCTCCGTCACCGATCCCTCTCTCGACGACAAGAAGCGGCTCCTCCACCTGATGGCCGACCTGGGCATCGTGGCCGCGGACATCGGGCTGCCGGGCGCGGGACCGCGCGTCGTGGAGCAGGTGCGCGCGCTCGCCAAAGAGATCCGGGACGCAAAGCTGCCGATCTTCCCGAATTGCGCCGCCCGCACGGTGGTGGCGGACGTCGAGCCCATCGTGCGCATCGCGGACGAAATCGGGATCAAGATCGAAGCCGCCACCTTCATCGGCTCCTCGCCGATCCGTCAGTACGCCGAGGATTGGACCGTCGACCGCATCGTGAAGGCCAGCACCGAGGCCGTGACGTACGCGGTGCAGCACGGACTCCCGGTGATGTACGTGACCGAAGACACGACCCGCGCCCGGCCCGAGACACTGAAGGCGCTGTACGGCGCGGCGATCGACTGTGGCGCGACGCGGATCTGTCTTGCCGATACCGTCGGACATGCGACGCCGGACGGCGTCAAAGCGTTGGTGAAATTCGTCAAGCAGGAAGTCGTTGGAAAGAAAGACGTAAGAATTGATTGGCACGGCCACCGCGACCGCGGCATGGGGCTGATCAACTGTCTCGCGGCGATCGAAGCCGGTGTTGACCGCGTGCACGCGACCGCCCTCGGCGTAGGCGAGCGCGTCGGCAACGCCGAGATGGATCTGTTGCTCGTCAATCTCAAGCTGCTGGGCACGCACCGGCATGAGCTGCGGCGTCTTCCCGAGTACTGCCGGCTGGTGGCAGAGGCCGTGGGCGTGCCGATTCCCGTGAACTATCCCGTGGTGGGCACCGACGCATTCCGGACGGGGACGGGCGTGCACGCCGCGGCGATCATCAAGGCGAAGAAGAAGGGCCACGCCTGGCTCGCGGATCGCGTGTACAGCTCGGTGCCCGCGCAGGAGTTCGGGTTCGCGCAGCGGATCGACATTTCGCCGGTGTCGGGCTTGTCGAATGTAAAATATTGGCTGGAGATGCACGGGTATGACTCGGAGAACGAGGCTGCCTGCAAGGTCCTCTTCGATGCCGCCAAGCGCACAGATCGCGTACTGTCGGACGAGGAGTGCCATCGGTTGCTGAAGGCATGAGCTTCCGCGCGATCGAGCGGTCGTTCTTCGACCTGCGGTGGCACCTCGATCCCGTCGCGGCGACGCAAGCCGGCGTGTCAGGCTACGATGACCGCTACGGCCGCTTCAGCCCCGCAGCGCTCGCGCCGCACCTCGCCGCCCTCAAGGCGCTCGGGGCCGCGCTCGAAGAAGCCAGCGTCGACGGGTTGGACGAAGAGATCGACCGCACCGCGCTGCTCAACGAGATTCGCGTCACCGTGCGCCGCTACGAGAAACTGCGGCCGCACGCCACGAATCCCGAATTCTGGTTGTCGCACCTGCTCGGCGGCCTGCACCACCTGCTCCTCTCGGGCGATCGCACGTCGGAGGAGAAAGCCCGCGCGGCGATGGGCCGGCTCGAGGACATCCCTGCCTTCATCCAGGACGCGCGCGCCTCGCTCACCGAGCCGGTCGAGGTGTTCGTCGAGACGGCGCTGCGCATGAGTGAGGGCGGGCGCCTGCTGCTCGGCGAAGTGGCCGCGACGCTCTCGGGGAGCGCGCCGGCGCAGGCGGATCGGCTTCAGGCGGCAGCCCACCGCGCGACCGCCGCGCTCGTCGCCTTCGAGCAGGACCTGACCCGCTGGCTCGACACCGCCGGCGATCACTTCGCCATCGGCGAAGAGGAGTTCAACTTCCTGCTGCACTACCAGCACGCGCTGCGCGACACCGCTCCGGAGTTGTGGCGCTACGGTCACCGGCTCAAGGAAGAAGTCGAAGCGGACCTGCAGCAGCGCGCCAAGCGGCTCGACGGTGGCCGTCCATGGCCTGAGGTTGCCGACCGGCTCCGGGATGATCATCCGAGCGCCAACGAGCTGGTCGACGCGTACTCGAAGGAGATGGCCCGGGCCCGCGACTTCGTCGCCACCAAGGGATTGGCCCCGATCCCCGACGCGCCGCTCAGCGTGGTGCCGACGCCCGCGTTCATGCGTCCCGTGATTCCGTTCGCGGCGTACGACAGTCCCGGCGCGTACGCGCAGGATCGTAAGGGCTGGTTCTACGTCACCGTCCCCGACGCGCGCATCCCCGCGGAGCGGCAGGAGCGCATCCTGCGCGATCACAGCCGCTACGAGCTGGCGGCTACGGCGTTGCACGAAGGGTATCCCGGCCACCACCTGCATCTCGTCACGGCCAAGAGCCTGCCCTCGCATGTCCGGAAGAACCTGTGGACGCCGCTGACCGTGGAAGGCTGGGCCCTCTATTGCGAAGACATGATGGCGGAGCAGGGGTTCTATGAGTCCGAGGAGGAGATGTTCTTTCAGCGGGTGCACCTGCTGTGGCGTGCCGAGCGCATCCTGCTGGATGTGGGATTGCACACGCGGGGCATGACCCCCGAACAGGCCGTCGAGCAGATGATTCGTGACCTGCACATCGAGCGCAGCAACGCCGAGAGCGAAGTGCGGCGCTACTGTGCGTGGCCCGCATACCAGTTGTGCTATGCGGTGGGCCGCCGCGAGCTGCTCCGCCTGCGCGACGACTTCCGCGCCGCGCGCGGCAAGTCCTTCAAGCTGCGCGCCTTCCACGACGCCGTCCTGCCGTACGGCGGCCTCCCCGTCACCCTGATACGCTGGGGCCTCGGCCTCGGTGAGTGAACGGCTGCCGCGGCAAGTCAAACTGTTTGGTGCCGTCTCTCTCCTGAACGATTTCGCCAGCGAGATGATTTACCCGTTGCTCCCCGCGTTCGTGACCGGGGTGCTCGGGGGAGGGGCGGTCGCGCTGGGCGCGCTCGACGGCGCCGCCGATGCCGCCGCCGCGCTCGTCAAGCTCGTCTCCGGGCGTCTCGCCGATCGCGCGAAGCGCCGCGGCCCGCTGATCGTCATCGGCTACTTCGTCGCCGTCGTCGTGCGGCCCGTGATCGCCGTGACGGCAGCCGCGTGGCAGGTCGTCGGCCTTCGCGTGGTGGACCGGCTCGGGAAGGGTCTGCGCACGCCGCCGCGCGACGCGTTGATCGCAGACGTCACGCCCGAGCCGCTGCGGGGCAGAGCGTTCGGCTTGCAGCGCGGGCTCGATCACGCGGGCGCGGTGCTAGGGCCGTTGGTCGCCTGGTGGCTACTGACCTCCGGCTCGGGGGTCCGCACCGTAATCCTGGCGAGTATTGTCCCGGGGGTTGCGGTCCTGGTGCTCGCGACGTGGGCGGTAAGAGGCGGTAACGGGCGGTATGAGGCGGTAGGCTCGGCGGCGGGACCGGCTCCGCTACCGCCCTCTACCGCCCCCTACCGCCGCTTACCGCCCGGCCTCCTCGCCATCTGCTTCTTCTACCTCCTCCGCATGCCCGAGACGCTGATCATTCTCCACGCGCAGCGGCTCGGCGTGGCGGTCGCGGTGGTCCCGCTGTTGTGGGCGGCGGTGCACGTGGTGAAGTCGTCCTCGAGCTTTTTGGGCGGTGCGCTCTCGGATCGGGTCGGCCCATCGCGCACGATGTGGCTGGGGTGGGTGTGTTACACGGCCGTCGCGGCCGGCATGTCGTTCGCGCACGGCCCGGTGCAGGCCTGGGCGCTATTCCTCGCGTTCGGCCTCGTCGCCGGGCTCACCGAGAGTCCGGAGCGGGCGCTCGTCGCGGCGTTCGCCGGTCATCGCCAGGGCAGCGGGTTCGGCGTCTATCACGCCGCGAGCGGCGTTGCCGCGCTCGTCGGCGGCGTGGTCCTGGGGATCGCGTTTCAGCGGGCCGGAGGCGGCTCCGCCTTCCTCACAAGTGCCGTTCTGGCGCTTGCTTTGGCCCTCCTCTGGCCTTTTATAGCCCGCGCGCATAGAGTCCCTGCCCGGTGACCCACAGTATGAAGAAGGAAGAGCCGCGCGGCCGGTATCTGGCCGGGCTGGCGGTGGCGGCGCTCGGTGTCGTCTACGGCGACATCGGCACCAGCCCGCTGTACGCCCTGCGCGAAGCCTTCCACGGTCCGCATGCCATCCCCGTCACGCCCGACAACGTGATGGGGGTTCTGTCGTTGGTGTTCTGGTCGCTCATCCTCGTCGTCACGATCAAGTACCACATCGTGATCATCCGTGCCGACAACAAGGGCGAGGGCGGAGTCGTCGCCTTGATGGCGCTCGTGAACGGCAGCCGCATCGCGCGGGGGCTCTCGCCCCGCAAGGTCATCATCGTGCTCGGCATCTTCGGCGCGGCGTTGATCTATGCCGACGGCGCCCTGACCCCCGCGATCTCCGTGATGAGCGCCGTCGAAGGGCTCGAGGTGGCGACGCCGGCGCTGGCGCATCTCGTGGTCCCCGTCACGCTGGTGATCCTTGTAGGGTTGTTCTGGTTCCAGCGACACGGGACCGCGCGGATCGGCGCGGTGTTCGGTGCCGTCATGGTGCTCTGGTTCGCGACCCTGGCCGTCCTCGGCCTGCTGCACATCATCGGCCGCCCGGGGGTGCTGGCGGCGATCTCGCCGACTCACGCGTTCCAGTTCGTGACCGAGAACGTGGGGCGGAGTCTGATCGTCCTGGGGGCCGTCTTCCTGGTCGTCACGGGCGGTGAGGCCCTCTACGCCGATCTGGGGCATTTCGGGCACCGCGCCATCCAGTACGCGTGGTTCAGCATCGCGTTCCCGGCGCTGCTGCTCAACTATTTCGGTCAGGGAGCGCTCTTGCTCTCGAATCCGGCCGCCGCCGTCAATCCCTTCTATCATATGGCGCCCACGTGGGCGCTCTATCCGCTGATCGTGCTGGCCACCGCGGCGGCGATCATTGCGTCGCAGGCGGTGATCTCGGGCTCCTTCTCGCTGACCCGCCAAGCGGTGCAGCTCGGCTACAGCCCGCGGCTCCAGATCGACCACACGTCGTCGCGCGAGATCGGTCAGATCTACGTACCGGCGGTCAACTGGGGTCTCATGCTCCTGACGTGTGCCCTGGTCCTCGCCTTCGGCAGCTCGAGCAACATCGCCGGAGCCTATGGCGTCGCGCTATCGACGTTGATGGTCATGACGACGTTCATGTTCTACGTAATGAGCCGCGAAGTGTGGCGCTGGACGTTCGCCAAGGCGGCGCTCGTCGCCGCGCTGTTCCTCGCCATGGACATTCCGTTCCTCGTCGCGAACGCCCTGAAGATCCAGCACGGCGGCTGGGTGCCGCTCGCCATTGCGATCGCGCTCTATCTCCTGATGACGACGTGGAAGCGCGGCCGCGAGATCCTGTCCAAGCGCATGCTCGAGAAGACGGTGCCCTTGAAGCTGCTGCTCGCCGATCTCGCCGCCGAGCCCCCGATCCGCGTGCCCGGGACGGCGGTGTTCATGTACGGCAGCGCTGACGGCACGCCGCCCGCGCTGATTCACAACCTGGCGCACAACAAAGTACTGCATGAGAAGGTCGTGTTCCTCACGGTCACGACGGAAGACGTGCCCCACGTGCCCCCGGCCCAGCGCGTCACGGTGAAGCGCATCGGGAAGGGGTTCCACAGCGTGGTGGCGCGGTACGGATTCACCGAGGACCCGGACATCCGCGAGGTCCTGGCGGCGTGCAAGAAGGAGCAGCTCGACATCCCGATCGAAGGGACGACGTTCTTCCTGGGACGCGAAACGGTGATTGCGTCGGAACGACCAGGGATGGCGCTGTGGAGGGAACAGGTGTTCGCGTTCATGACGCGCAACGCGCTGAGGGCGACAGCCTTCTTCAAGATTCCGCCGAATCAGGTCTTCGAGGTTGGAGCTCAGGTAGAGCTGTAGACGGTTTCCACGAACGGCGCCTCGTGCACCACCGCCGCTTTGCGTTTCGACAATACCAGCCACCACTCCCGCGCCGACGTGAAGATCAGCAGGGCCACGACGGCCATGAAGAAGAGCGTGATGACGGCGTCGAGGCGATAGTTGAAGATGCGTTGCCCTGCCGTCGGGTCCATCGAGCCGGCCAGTGCCGCGGCGCGCGCGAAGAACCCCAGTTTAACGTCTGACGAGAAGACGAGCTGCCACCCCGCCGTCATCGTGACGAGCACGATCCACGCGAGGGGCGCGAGGGTGACCCAGGCGTACCGCTGCCGGCCCATCTTGATCAGGATCGTCGTCGCGACGCACAAGGCGACCGCTGCGAGCAGCTGATTCGAGATTCCGAAGAGCGGCCACAGCGCATTGATGCCGCCGTACGGATCCACGACGCCCTGATAGAGGAAGAAGCCCCACCCCGCGCACACCAGGCCGCTCGAGAGCACGACGCTCGGATACCACGAGGTCTTGCCGAACTGCGGCCACACGTGGCCCACGATCTCCTGGAGCATGAAGCGCCCGACGCGCGTGCCCGTGTCGATCGTGGTCAAGATGAACAGCGCCTCGAACATGATCGCGAAGTGATACCAGAGCGATGTCAGCGTCTTGCCGCCGAGGGCCGACGTGAGCCCCGAGAAGATGTGTGCGATCCCGACCGCGAGTGACGGCGCGCCGCCGGTGCGCGCGATCAGCGACGTTTCGCCCATCTGGGCGGCCAGCGCCTGCATGTACTCCGGGGTGACGACGAAGCCCGCCTGATTCAGGACGTCCGAGGCGCCCGCCAACGCCGCGGGGGTGGTGTTCATCGCGAAATACACGCCTGGGTCGAGCGTACAGGCGGCGATCATCGCCATGATGCCCACGAACGACTCCATCACCATGCCGCCGTAGCCGATCATCCGCGCGTCGGTCTCCCGGGCGACCATCTTCGGCGTCGTCCCCGAGGCCACGAGTGCATGGAACCCGGAGACGGCGCCGCAGGCGATCGTGATGAACGCGAACGGGAACAGCTTGCCGGCGAACACGGGCCCTTCGCCCGCGGTCGCAAAGGGGGTCAGCGCCGGCATCTTGAGCGGGGGCAGGATGATGAGGATCGCGACGCCCAACACCACGACCGTCGTGATCTTGAGAAACGTCGAGAGGTAGTCGCGCGGGCAGAGCAGCATCCACACCGGCAGGACCGATGCGATGAAGCCATAGGCGATCATCATCCACGTCAGCGACGTGCCGGTGTGCGTGAAGGCCGCCGCCAGTCCCGGTTGGTTCGCGACCCAGCCCCCGGCGATCAGCGCGCCGAGCAGCAGCGCCGCTCCCACCGCCGACGCCTCGCCGACCTTTCCCGGCCGCCAGCGCTTCATCCACCAGCCCATCAGCAGCGCGATCGGAACCGTACAAGCAATCGTGAAGAGGCCCCACGGCGAGGCGCGAAGCGCGTTCACGACGATCAGCGCCAACACGGCGAGCAGGATGATCATGATCGCGAGCACCGCGACCATCGCCGTGGCGCCCGTGACGCGGCTGACCTCCTCCTTCGCCATCTGACCGAGCGACTTGCCGTCGCGCCGCAGGGAGCAGAACAGCATCGTGAAGTCCTGTACCGCGCCTCCCAGCACGACCCCGATCACGAGCCACAGCGTGCCGGGGAGGAACCCGAACTGCGCCGCCAGCACCGGACCAACGAGGGGCCCCGCGCCCGCGATCGCCGCGAAGTGATGACCGAAGAGCACCCACCGATTGGTGGGGACGAAGTCGTGGCCGTTGTTCAGCCGTTCTGCCGGGGTGGCGCGCCGCGCGTCGAGGCCGAAGACGGTGTTGGCGAGAAACTTCGAGTAGAAGCGGAACGCGATCGTGTACGTGCAGACCGCTGCGACGAGCAGCCACGCGGCGCTGATCGTCTCACCGCGGGCGAGCGCGAGGACACCGAACGCCGCGGCGCCGAGCACCGCGACCCCGCCCCACACGACGATCGACACCGGGCGTGACATGGGCGCAAAGTTGCGCCGCGCCTTGCCGATGTTCAAGCTCGAACATAGGTTCGAAACCCTTGGCTCCAACATCGTGGTCCATGAGTCCGCGGCCTGAGTCCCAGCCCGCCGGCGCGGCCGTGCAGGAGCGGCGCGAACCGGTGCGTACCGGTGACACCCTGCAAGGCAAGGTTGCGGTCGTGACGGGGGGTGCCACCGGGCTCGGTCGGTCGGTGGCCCTCGAGTTCGCGCAGCGCGGCTCTCCCGTCGCCTTCAACTTCGTCGAGCTTCCCGGGCGCGAGGTGACCGCCCAAGCGTTGCTCACCGAGACGGCGATCAAGGCCCTGGGCGTCCCCTGTTACTCCGCGCGCTGCGACGTGCGCAAGATGGAAGAAGTCGATCGCTTCATCGCCGAGGTGAAGGAACGGCTCGGAGCGGTGCACTACCTCGTGAACAACGCGGGCGTCACGCACGACGGCGCGCTGTGGCGCTTGACGGCGGAGGCGTGGCAGGAAGTGCTCGATACGAACGTCACGGGGGCCTTCAACTGCATCCACGCCGTCGCGCCGCACCTGCGGGCCCAGCGTTTCGGCAAGATCGTCAACGTCGCGAGCCATCAAGCGTTCCGGCCCGGCTTCGGGATCGCGAACTACGCCGCCAGCAAGGCGGCGCTGATCGGACTCACCAAGGCGGCGGCGGTCGATCTCGGCTCCTCGAACATCAACGTCAACGCGGTCGCGCCCGGGTTCGTGAAAACCGAGCTGCTCACGCAGCTGCCGCGTGAGGTGTTGGAGCGCGCGGAGCACGAATCGGTCCTGGGCCGCGTCGCCGAGCCGGAAGACATCTCCCGCGTCATCACCTTCCTGTGCAGCGACGCGGCGCGACACATCACCGGACAGGTGATCGTGGTGGACGGCGGCCTCACGCTCGCTTAAATTGCGGCCGTGAGTAATCCATTAAAAGACAAATACTTAAAGCGTAGGGCGTGGGGCGTTGTGAGTGTCCTGCTGCTGGCCTGCGGCGGCAAGAAGCAGGCTGTCCCGCCCGCGCCGGTGCCCACCGCCCCCCTGCCGACGGCCGGAATCTCCGGGCAGTCCGTCAGCGTCTGGCCTCTTACACTCGTGGCTGCCGAGGACACGCTCCATTGGGATGCGCTCCTCGCCGATCGTCGCGCCACGCTCGACAAGTGCGACAGCATCATCGGGAGTCTGCTCACCGGCCGCTCGCCGGAAGTCACCTGGGTGTCGCCTGCCCAGCTACGGCGCGCCGCTCGACGCGCGGTCGGGATTGCGACGGAGCCCGACCAGATGGGCACCGCTTTCCTCCGCGCCGACAAACTCGTCGATGTGCCCGACCCCCTGCGCTATCAGATGCGCCAACTGGTCGGCATTGCCGGAGGGCGCTTTGCGCTCGTGCCGGCGGGCCTCGTGTACCGCCGCGCGGCGGGGACACCGGCGGGCGTGGGGACCGCCGAGCTGAGCGTGGTCCTGATCGACACGCGCGTGGGCAAGGTCGGATGGCGGACGGTGGCGCGCGGCGAGGGGCAGGATCCCTGGACGGCGCTCACGCGCGCGATGAAGAGCCTCACGCCGGGTCTGCCGTGACCCGCGCAGCGACCCTGATCGCGGGGGACGGCGTCGGTCCCGAGATCACCGCGGCGACGCTCCAGGTACTCGACGCCGTGGGGATGAAGTTCGATTGGGACGAGCAGTACGGCGGGATGGCGGCGGTCGACAAAGCCGGCACGCCCCTGCCGAACGCGACGCTCGACAGCATCCGCCAGACGCGGCTTTGCCTCAAGGGCCCCCTTACGACGCCGGTCGGGGCCGGGTACCGCTCGGTGAACGTGGCGCTGCGCCAGGAGTTCGACCTGTATGCCAACGTGCGGCCGACGAAGACGATCGTCCCCGGCGGGCGCTACACGGGCATCGACCTGGTGATCATCCGCGAAAACACCGAGGGGCTCTACGTCGGCCTCGATCATACGTTCAAGGTGGCGGGGGATCCGAAGGCGGTGGCGCAGGCGATGTCGGTCGTGACGCGCGAGGGATGCACGCGCATCGTGCGCTATGCTTTCGAGTACGCGAAGCAGCACGGCCGCAAGAAAGTGACGATCGTCCACAAAGCGAACATCCTCAAGGCGACCTCGGGGCTCTTCCTCGAGACGGGTCGCATGGTGGCGAAGGAATACGAGGGAGTCATCGCGTGCGACGACAAGATCGTCGACAACGCGGCGATGCAGCTCGTGATCAAGCCGGAGCAGTTCGACGTCATCGTGACGACGAACCTCTTCGGCGATATCCTCTCCGATGAGGCCTCGGGTCTCGTCGGCGGACTGGGACTGGCGCCGGGCGCCAACATCGGGACCCGCGCCGCGATCTTCGAAGCCGTGCACGGCTCAGCGCCCGATATCGCGGGGCAGGGCATCGCGAATCCGTCGGCCCAGATGCTTGCGGCGGCGATGATGCTCGATCACCTGGGCGAGCTCGAGGCGGGGAAGGCGCTGCGTTGCGCGATCGAGACCGCGATCGTGAAGGACAACGTTCGGACGAAGGATCTGGGGGGTAGTGCTACCACTGACGAGTTCGCCCGCGCCGTGGCCCGTCGGGCCTAAGCACCCCTGCGCCAAGTGCGGGGAGTTCGTCGCGGGGATAGCGATCGGCGGGCTGTGCCCGAGCTGCGCGAGGGCCCTCGAGCGAAGGGCGGCGCGCCTTGCGCGCCTGGTGGCGATGGGCACGACGCTACCGCTCGCGGTCTACGTGGCGTGGAGCCTCCCACGCACACAGACCGCACGCCTCGTGGGAGCGGGCAGTGTGCTGCTGTGGTATGTGCTAACGTCTCTCATAGCCAAACGGATAGCCTTGGAGTGGCTGAAATGATGAGACGGTTCGTGGTGAGTGGGGCGTGGGGCGTGGCGGCGATGCTCGTCGCGTCGCCGCTCGTGGGACAAACGTCCCTGTCGATCTATCGTGATGGTCGCGTCGTCGTGCGGCAAAGCCTGCCGCAGGCGTTGCAGCGCGGGCGCAATGCGATCACGCTTTCCCTCGAGGGGCTCGATCCGGCCACGTTGTTCTCTTCGGACACGTCGGTCTCCGTGCTGTCGGCCACTGTGCGCTATCCGAGCACGCGCGATGACGCCTTGGCCCGGTCGCTGGGCCGGACGCTGTCGTTCTCGCGCGGGACGGGGGACACGGTGAAGGCGACGGTCGTTCGCGTGAACCCGCCGCAGTATCGAGTGGCTGATGGACGCCTCCTGCTCGAATCGCCGGGAGAACCGCTCTTTCCATCTGAGCTGGTGCGCACGAGCCCTGAGGCCGCCGTGCTGCTCGATGCCTCGCGGGCGCGGCCCCGCACCGACCTCGCGTATGTCGCGCAGGGGATCACGTGGGAGGCCTTGTATCAAGTGATACTGACAGGTGCCAGGGCTCAGGTGTCAGGGACTGCTACGGTGACGTCTCAGGGCCTGCGCGCCGATAGCGCGGAGGTGCAGCTCGTGGCCGGGGCGGTCCAGCGCGCGCGCGCTCCCAAAGAAGAGGCACAGCAGTACATGCAGCGCGGCGCGGTGCTGGCAATGGACGCTATTGCCGCCCAAAGCGAGTTGTCGGAGCAAGCCGTCGGCGAAACGCACGTCTACCAACTGCCCGGGCGCCTTTCGATCGAACCCGGCGTCCCGGTCGCGACGGCGCTCTTTCCCCGGAGCTCGACCGCCGTGACGCAGGAGCTGATCGTCCCCGGCGTCCTGCCCTGGCGCGGCTGGCTCGGCCAGAACCCTGAGCCGAACCGTCTCCCGGTGCAGGTCTGGTACACGCTCAAGCGCGCGCGCAGCACGCCCTTCGGGGACCGGCCTCTCCCCGCGGGCACGGTGCAGCTCTACCAGGCTGACTCGAGTGGCCGCGTGCAGCTCATCGGGGAAGCCGCGAACGATCACACGGCCCCCGGCCGCGACCTGCGCGTGCAGTCGGGTGACGCGTTCGACGTCACCGCCGAGCGGGTGCAGACCGATTTCACGCAGGAGCAGCTGCCGCCGGTGCGCCGCGGGCTGCCGAGCCGCCAGCGGTTGACCGCCGCCTATCGCGTGACGATCACGAACGCCAAGAGCGAGTCCGTGACCGTGGACGTGCGCGAAGCGCGCTACGGCGTGTGGAAGATCGTCGAAAGCAGCGTGCCGCCCGAGAAGCTGTCGGCGACCGAGCAGCGTTTTCGTTTGACCGTCCCTGCTGGGGGTGATGTGACGCTGACCTACACGGTGCAGATGGAATCGTGACCGTCCAACTGGTGCACGTGGGGGACCTGCACTTCGGCGGCGTCGCCGACATCCGCCAGATCGAGGCCCTCGAAGCGATGCTCCCCGACCTGCGCCCAGACGCGGTGGTGATCGCGGGCGATCTGTCGCAGCGTGCTCGGCACGGCGAGTTTCAGCGGGCGCGCGCGTTCGCGCGCGTCGCGGCGCAGACCGCCCCGGTCCTGGCGATCCCCGGCAATCACGACGTGCAGTGGTGGTGGCGCCCCTTCATCCCGTTCGCCAAAGACCGGCTGTACGCCAAGTACCGCAGCTATTTCGGGGACGACGTGACACCCACGATCACGATTCCGGGCAGTGCCGTGATCGCGTCGGCGCTCACGTCGCACGGCGTCGCGTGGGGTTCGCTCACCACGCGGGTCCGCGACATCGCCGTGAAGGGCCATCTCCCCAAGTCGGAGTTCCTGCGTGTGCAGCGCCTCTTCAACGAGGCGGCCGCGGGACTCGCGCGCGTACTCGTCGTGCACCACAACGTGCTGCGCGGCGAGATCTCGAACCGCATGGGGCTGGCGCGTTGGCGTCAGGCGCAGCGACGTATCCTCGAGTCGGGAGCGGACGTCGTGTTGTGCGCGCACGACCACCAGGAAGGCGCCGAGGTGCTGGGCGGCAAGGTCGTCGTCTCGACGACGGGAACGCTATCGACGCGTTCGCGTGGCGGCCGGCCCTCGTGCTTCAACTTTGTGACGATCGAGCCGACGGCGGTGCACATCACGTTCTTCCGCTGGGAGAGCGAGCGGGGACGCTTCCAGGCATCGGATACCACGGCATTCGCTCGCAGCGGGGGCAGGGTCTCAGCCGGAAGTCTCCAGCCACAAGGCACCTTGTGACCACGTGTAGCTTTGCCGTCTGAGCAACTTCTCTGAACACTTGAGGCTCAATGGCTGCGAAGTTTCAAGGAGTCGATTTCTACAGCACCGATACTCTCCTGAGTGAGGAAGAGCGCGCCGCGCGTGACACGGTGCGTGCCTGGGTGGATGACCACGTCATGCCGGTGATTGGCGAAGCCTACATCGCCGGCAAGTTCCCCAAACAACTCATCCCCGGGATGGCAGAGCTGGGCCTCTTCGGTGCCAATCTCCCCGAGGAGTACGGCTGCGCCGGTCTGAACAACGTCGCCTACGGGCTGATCATGCAGGAGCTCGAGCGGGGCGACTCGGGCGTGCGGTCGTTCGCGTCGGTGCAGGGGGCACTGGTGATGTACCCGATCTACGCGTTCGGCTCGGACGTGCAGAAAAGGACGTGGCTCCCGCAGATGGCGAGCGGCAAGGTCATCGGCTGCTTCGGACTGACGGAGCCCGACTACGGCTCGAACCCCGCCGGGATGATCACCGTCGCCAAGGAGACGGCAGACGGTTGGGTCTTGAACGGCGCCAAGATGTGGATCACGAACGGGTCGACCGCTCACGCCGCCATCGTCTGGGCCAAGACGGCGAAGGACGCCGATTCGATCCGGGGCTTCATCGTTCCCACCGACACGAAGGGCTTCTCGGCGAAAGACCAGAAGGGCAAGCTGTCGCTGCGCGCGAGTGACACGAGCGAGCTGGTGCTTCAGGATGTGCATCTCCCCAAGGACGCGATTCTGCCCAAGTCGGGTGGGCTCAAATCGCCGCTGATGTGCCTGACCGCGGCGCGCTATGGGATCTCGTGGGGCGCGGTGGGTGCCGCCATGGCCTGCTACGACGAGGCCGTCAGCTACGCCAAGAACCGAGTGATGTTCGGCAAACCGATCGGCGGATTCCAGCTGCAGCAGCTGCGACTCGCCGAGATGCTGACCGAAATCACCAAGGCTCAACTCCTGTGCTTACAGCTCGGCCGCCTCAAGGACCAGGACAAGGCCACGCCGCAGCAGGTCTCGCTCGCCAAGCGCAACAACGTCAGCATGGCGACCGACATCGCTCGTGAAGCGCGCCGCCTGCTCGGTGCCAACGGCATCCTGGTCGAATACCAGGCGATGCGCCACCTCGCAAACCTAGAATCGGTTTACACCTACGAGGGCACCCACGACGTCCACACCCTCATCCTCGGCCAGGAAATCACGGGCCTTTCCGCCTTCACGTAGAAACAACCCTCGCAGGGGTCTCGTTGTCTAAGGCATATGATCCTGACAACTCTGCTCGCCATCGCGACGCTCCATCAGTCCCCTGCACAAACACTCGTCGACATCCACGATCTCACCCCGCGAGAGCACCGCGCCGCGGGGTTCGTGCTTGCCGCGCCCCAGGAGCTGCGCATCGCGGCGGTGGGAGCCGATCCGCGCCCCGAGCGCCGGACGCAGAACCGCGACGACGAATCGTGGCAGAACGACGACCGCGCGACGTGGCCCGCCGCCGCCTGGATCGTCGATGCGCGCACGCGCCAGGTCGTGTGGGACCTGCGAGCCGCCGACACCGATCGCGAGCCCAATGGACTGCGGCGTTTCGCCGGAACGGTACGGCTCCCCGCCGGCGTCTATGAAGCGCACTACGCGTCGTACGCCGCCGCGTGGACGTCCATCGACGGCATGTCGGTGGTCGACGGCCTGCGAGAGCTCGCGGGCCGCATTCGTTACGGCGGTCCGTACATCGAAGACGGATCCTACAAGCAGTTCTCGCTGACGGTCGCAGGAATCGGACGAGCGGCGCGGGATTCCGAAATCGATCTCGCAACGAAGCAATTCACCGCGACCGCGATCGCGCGGATCGCCCCCGAGCCGGGCGCCACGGCACGCTACGGCTTCGCGCTGGCGCGGCCCACCGACGTCGAGGTGTACGCGATCGGCGAGATTCGGCGCGACGGCGCCTTCGACTACGGCTGGATCATCAATGCCGATACGCGCGCGCGCGTGTGGGAGATGGATTACAGCAACACCGAGCCCGCCGGTGGCGCCGCCAAGAACCGGATGGCCCGCGAGGCGCTGCGCCTCCCCGCGGGACGCTACGTCGCCTACTTCGTCAGCGACGATTCACACGATCCCGACCAGTGGAACAACGTACCCGCGTTCGATCCGACATTCTGGGGGCTGACGCTCCGCGTCGCCGACGCGGGTGCCCGCGCCGGCGTCAAACCCTTTGCCTACGAGCCGGTTCCGGCGGGCCAGACCATCGTCTCGCTCATCGGCATCGGCGATCGCGCATCTCGTTCCGCGGGGTTCACGTTGCGGCGGCCGATGGACGTGCACGTGTACGCCATGGGCGAAGGCGTCAACGGCGAGATGGTCGACTACGCGTGGATCGTGGACGCGACCAAACACGGGCGCGTGTGGACGATGCGCTACGAAGACACGGGGCCTGCGGGCGGTGCGGAGAAGAACCGCCTGTTCGACGGGACCGTCCATCTCGAGGCGGGCAGCTACCTGGTGCACTACGCGAGCGACGACTCTCACTCGGCTGAGGACTGGAATTCGGCGCCGCCCGCTGAAGAGCGCTACTGGGGCGTGAGCGTCTTTCCGGCCACGGGACGGCTCGATTCCAGCATCGTCGCGCCGTTCCAGCGCGGGCCGAGCGGCAGCGTGCTCGCGGCCCTGGTGGAGATGCGCGACGACGAACGGGCGCACACCCCGTTCCGCCTGGAGCGCGAGACCACGCTGCGCGTGTACGCCCTCGGGGAGGGCGTGAGTCGCGAGATGGTCGACTACGGCTGGATCGAGGACGCCGCGAGCGGACGCGTGGTGTGGGAGATGACCTACGAGGCGACGGAGCCTGCCGGCGGTGCCCGCAAGAATCGCGTGTTCGAAGGGACGGTCAAACTGCCGGCGGGGTCGTACGTGTTGCACTACCGGTCGGACGGCTCGCACTCCTTCAATGATTGGAACGACGACGAACCCGATGACCCCGAGAGCTGGGGCATCACCGTGTTCCGCCTGACGCCTTAGCGGCCGCCGCGCGGCCGCGCTCGCGGAATGCAGGATCGGGATCGCGCCACGCCGCCGCCACCCAGCGATACTCTGCCGCCGCGCTATCGCGCTGGTCTGCCCCCTCGAGGGCGTGGGCCAGCGCTTCGTGCAGCTCCGTGTGCGTGACGTAGAGGTTGCTCGCCTCGAGACCGCCGTGCAGCGCCGCGCGCAACAGCGGTACCGCCTCCGCGTACCGGCCCAACGCGATGAGATCCTCGGCCAACCGGTAGTTGATCCGCGTGAACCCGAAGACCGGCGACGTGAGCGCTTGCTGGTACTCCGTGACGGCTTGAGGGCGGCGGCCGCGCGCATCCCATAACAGGCCGCGGGCATAGTGATGCATCCGCTGATCCCGCGCGTACCCGCTCCGGCTCCCCACGCGTTCGAGTGAATCCGCGAACCGGGCGACCCGCACGGTGTCGCCGGCGGCGGCGAGCGCCGTCACCTCGTGGGCGAGCATCCACGTGTGTTGCCGCGCCGTGTGTCCCGTGCTCGTGTCGGTCATGACCCAGCGTATCCGCATCGTGTCGAAGAGCGCGGCCGCGGCCAGCGTTTGCCCGCCCTCGCTCAGGACAATGGCGCGCGGCAGCGGCGCGTTGCCGAATGCGCTGATGTCGGGATCGTGGCGAGACTCCACCTCGTACTCGCGGGCCGAGACCAGCGCACGCCCGAGACGCCCCTGCATTCGGTCGCGCAGCACCTGGAGCCAGAAGCCTCCGTGACGCTGCCCGCCCGTCAGGGAGACCAGCACCGCGATGTCGCGGCTCGCCTCCGGGAAGTCGGCGCGCATCAGCGCCAGGCGGGCCGCTTCGGTGGCGACGTCGACGGGGGACGCGCCCATCACCTCGGCCCGGGAGACCAGCAGGTGCACCGCTTCGCTGTCGTGGCCCGCGGACGCCAGGAGAAAGACCTCGCCGAGCCAGGCGGTGCGGCTCGTCGGTTGCACCCGTTTCTGCCAGGCGAGGATCTCCCATTCCCGCGCTACCGAATCCATCGCCTGATACGCGCTGAACATGCCGTCGAGCGCGAGGCAGGCGCGGCAGTCAGGTCCCCCCGCGGCAATCGCCACGGAATCGAGCTCGGCGAGCCGTTGGTAGAGGCGCAGCTGGCCGGGGTAATCCGCGGCGAGCCAATGCGCCGAGCCCGCGAGCCAATACCCCTCGGGCTCGTGAGGAAAGGCCGCCACCAGCGAGTCGGCGACGGCGACGGCGTTGGGCGACTGCTCGACGAGCCCCCAATAGGCGCGGACCACGAGGCGGTCGTAGCGACCGCTGCCGCGCTCAGCCGCTCGAAGCGCCTGGCGCGCCAGCGCCCGCACACCCGTGGCGGGTGCCCCGAGCGCGTTGCGCGTCTGCACGGCGTAGTACAGCGCCAGCGCGAAGCTCGAGTCTTCGTTGATGGCGAGACCGAACAACGCATCCGCCGCGGCATAGTCGCGGCGGTAGTAGGCCCGCAGGCCGTCGTCGAAGTAGCGGCGCGCCACGAGCGACGTCGGCGACAGCTCCGCGACGCCGGCGGCGGGGGCGGGCCGGCGCAGCTCGGCGGCGAGGCGTGCGGTGGCGCTGTCGGCGAGGGCAAATGGATCGCGCGCGTGCATTACCCACGAGCGGCGCACGGCACCCGAGCCCAGCTCCACGAGGCGGAGGTCGAGCCGCCAGCCATCGGTCTGCGGGTAGACCTCCCCTTCGACGAGGCGATCGGCACCGGCGAGCTTGGCGGCGCGGAGCAGCGCGGCGCCGGTGAGGTTGCGTTCTCCCAGCTCGCCCGACACCTCGTACAGGCGCGCGCGGCTGATGACCTGGACGTCGCGCAGGTTGCCGAGGCCCGTCGCGATCAGCTCGGGCAGCGTCGCTCCGACGCCCATCGTGTCGCTCGTGCCCTCCGTGGCCAGCGCGCCCACGGCGAGCACCGGACTCGTCGTTGGAGGTCGAGACGCCACCCACACGACGAGCGCAAGGACGGCGGCCGCCGACCCTGCGACAGGCCACCAGCGACGGCGTCCGGGAGACGGGACGGCGGCTGAGGGCGTTGGAGCAGGTGCTGGGAAGGAAGGAGTCGATGGGAGCGCCGAGGGCGTGGGACGCCGCTCGCGCAGCGACTGCCATGCGCGACGCAGCTCCGGGCCCGGCTCGACGCCCAGCTCGGACTTGAGTCGACGCGCGAAGTCGTCATAGCGTCGCAGCGCTTCGACCCGCTCGCCCGCGCGATCGAGCACCCGCAGCATCCGCAGCAGCGCCGGCTCCGAGAGCGGCTGAAGATCGAGCGCCCGCTCCGACCAGAACCGCGCGGTGGACGCGCGCCCCGCGGCGTCCTCGCGATCGGCGAGCCGCTCGGCGGCGGCGAACGCCGCTTCGCGATAGCGCCGGCGCGCCCGCTCGATCCACTCGTCCAGCTCCGGCGCCGCGTCCGCGACGAAGAACCCCGCCAGCAGGTCGCCGTGATACAGTGCCAGCGCCTCGGCTTCGCGATGCGCCGCGAGGTGCTCCTCGAATGCGCGGACGTCGCAGGCCAGGTGATCCGCGGCGACATCGACCTCTTCCTCGCCGCGCGTCACGATCACGCCCTCGCCCAGGTGCGAGCGCAGGAAGTGCAGGGCGCGACGGAGCGACGCCCGGGCGGGCTCGCCGGCCGTCTCGGGCCAGAAGAGGGGCAAGAGGCCGTCGCGCCGTCGGAAGCCGCGGGGTTCGGCGAGGGCCAAGTAGGCCAGGAGGGCGAACCGCTTAGGCTGCGCCAGGACGGGGCGGATCTCATGTCCGTCGTCGCCGGTAAGTCCAAGCGCGCCGAGCAGTTGGAGGCGGACCATCGGGGTCCGTCTATCCTAAGGCGTAGCCGTGACCTCGCAAGGGACGGCGAGACGCCGTGGGGGGACAGGTCGGGGACCGTGGCGGGACGGCGGCGCGGTAGGGTGGCCCCATGGACACCATCACTCGCGCCGCGCTTGCAGCCACGCTCGTGCTCACCGTCTCAGCTTGCACCAAGGACGCGGCTGGTCCCCCCAACGGGCCTCCGCCGTCGCCGAACCTCGACAGTCTCGGACCGGGGATCGTGGCGACGACGACGGTCGACGGGAAGCCGGGACTCGTCCTCGCCAACGGCGAGCGGGTGCAGCTCATCGACCTCGCCGAGGCGGAGAGCCTGCTACAACAGTACCCGCTGCCCGCGCGGCAGCTCGCCGCGTCGCCGCCAGCCACGATGGTGCTGCCGGCGAGCGTGAGCCTGCGCCAGTACCAGACTCCCGTGAAGGATCAGAATCCTCGCGGGACCTGCTTCGCCTTTGCCGCCGTCGCCGCGCTCGAAGCCGAGTACAAGCGCACCTACGGTCTGACGCTCGATCTGTCGGAAGAGTACACGAACCTCGTCAGCAAGATGATGGGGATCTACCTGAATCGCTCAGCGACGCTGTGGGAGAACCCGGTGGGGACGTGGAGCGGCGGCAGCGCCTCATTCGTGCTGCGGACGTTTGGGAGTGGCAAGCTCGGCATCCCCGCGGAGGCGTTGCTGCCCTACGTCAACGACGGCAATTGGGGGAACACCGCGCAGCAAGGGGACATGCCGTTCCTCGACGATAACGCCTCGCAGCGCGCGATGGACGACTTCAACCTCAACGCCGACCACACCGTCTACCAGATCCCGGCCAACTTCGGCCGGACGGTGTTCCCACAGGCAGCGCAGGACTCCGCGCGCTATCGGCCGACGCAGCTCGCCTTCGCGTCTCCAAGTGACCTGCAGTCGGTCGACTGGTACAAGGGCCAACTGGCGGCGGGACATGAAGTGGCGTTCGGGTTCCGCGTGACGAAGAACAGCAAGACGACGAACGGCGTGTGGATGCCGGGCGACACGGTGTACGACGGGCACGTCATGCTGATGGTGGGCTACGCGGACAGTCTCAAAGCCTTCCGGGTGAAGAACTCGTGGGGGACGGGGTCCGGTGACTCGGGTTACGTCTGGTTCAGCTACGACTGGGCGACGACCCAGCTGACCACGAAGAACGGCGCGAAGGTGACGGGCATCTTCGAAGCGACCGTCGTTTTGAGTGTCGCCGCGCCGAACGCCGCGTTGCCTCAGGAGCAGCGGTTCCTCGGCCGCTGGAACTTCGATCACGACGGCCTGCACGGTCGCCTCGACATCTATCACATCCCCGGATACCTCGGTCAAATCGACGGCAAGGACGACTATCGCGTCGGGACGTACTTCGGCCCCGACAACGTGGCGCGGCGCGTCAACGGCACGATCGTCGGCAACCAGCTCGACGCCTACATCGACTGGGGGAACAGCGGCGTGCGGGCGATCGATGACCTGAGCGGGCTGCATTTCACCGGCCTCATCATGAACGACGCCCTCCACCATCCCACGTACCTGGCCGGCAGTTACGTCGACAACGGGCACGGGCACGGGTTCTACGGGCGCAAGGGCGATTACCTGGCACCCACACCTGCTCCCGCGCCGAGCCTCACGGCCTATCTCGGGACCTGGGACGCGAACATCGACGGCACGTTCGGCACGATGCGCATTACCTCCGTCGACTCGAGCGACTGGAGCATCCACGGACAGTTCAAGGAATTGATCAGTAACAACACGTCCACGGTGACGGGGCTCGTGAGCTTCAACAGCCCCGACGTCGTGTACAGCATGCTGGTCGGCAACAAACAGCTCGTCGGGTACCTGTTCAACCAGGAGCCGGGCCACGGGATTTTCGCGGGGATGGGCCAGGGCGGCTTCGTGGCCTACCATCACAACAACCCGCCCAGCGTGCAGATCACGTACCCCACGGAGAACGCCCTGCTCGACTTCGATCTCAATCTCCTGTCCGGCACCCCGCTGCACGCCAGTGCGTCGGATCTCCAGGACGGCAATCCGTGCTGCACGGTGGAATGGGAACTGAACGGGGTGACGGTCGCGAGCGGCGCCGACGCCACCTACGCGTTCAGCGACACCGGGGCGAATTACGTCACCGCGATCGCCACCGATCTGGACGGTGCGACGACGCGAACCAACAGGGCGTTCCGGCTGGTGAACAATCCGCCGACGGCGACGATCCTGAAGCCGGCGGGCGGCGACCACTTCATCACCGGCATCACGTACAACAACGCGATCGAGGCGCAGACCTGGCTCACGGGGCAGGGCAAGACGATCACGTACACGTGGGCGAGCAGCGACGGCTCGGACAACTTCCCCAAGACGGGCGCCAAGCCCACGAACGTCGTGTTCGGCGCGCCGGGCGCGCGCACGCTCACTGTCACGGTCGCGGACAACTTCGGGCTCCAGGCCCAGGCGAGCGTGAACGTCGTCGTCGACACGCAGCCCACCGCGCCGTCGATCCAGTTCTTGTCGCCCCTCGACCAGGACAACATCCAGAGCCTGAGCTCCGACACGCTGATCTGGCTCAACATCCAGATCGCGCCCAGCACCGTGCAGGGCCGTGTGGTCCAACTGGTGTGGCAGGGGGCCGCGCAGAACTGCGTGGAGCAGACGGCCACGATCGTCTGGAACATCGCCATCCAGCCGCCGCCCGACGCCAAACAAGTCTACGGCTTCTGGAACACCGCGCCGCTCGAGGGCCCGTGCTTCGGCAAAGGGATCAACGGATACCTGCGGCTTTACGTGACCGATCCCAACGTCGCGACTCAAATGGCACAGGTGTGGCTCTTCAACCCACCGCTCCCGCACTAGGAGGATCTATGAAACGCTTGGCACTCTTCACGGCCCTGGGGCTTCTGTCAGCCTGCGGCGACCCCACGGGACCGGGCGGAGCTCTGAACGAGACGAACGCCGCGCTGGAGGCGGACTTCTGCATCCTCGGCGCACCCCCGACTGCATCGCGGTCGGTGAACGACACGCTCTCCGTGTTTGGCGGCGTGACCGAACCGGGGCACACCGATGACCCTGGCCCCGACTCGACCGTCGTCATGGAAGGCGGCGTCGGGCCGGGCGGGAGCGATCCGCGGCACGGTGGCTGGACCTGGGTTCGCGGGGTTCCTCGCAACCAGTCCAGCGGCTTTTCGGACTTTGCGCAGATACTCGTGGCGCCGAACACGCCGGGAACCTACGCCTACGCGCTCCGCGTCTCGTTCGACACCGTCGCAGGCTGGACCTATTGCGATCTCGATGGGGCGGGTTCACAGACTGGCCTGACGTTCTCCGCCGACACTCTCGGCGTTTTCACCGTGGTCCCGTGAGGAGGGGAACCTCAATGAGACTGCGTACGACCGCTCTGGGGGCCTGCGTGGCCGCCGGACTCGCCTGCGGCGACCCCAACGCGGTCTCGCCGCCCAGCGCGGAGTGGGATGGGGTGTGGTCGATCACCACAGCGGTGCTCGACAGCGGCGGCGCACTCCAAGGGACGCCAGAGCCGACGCCGTTCCTGCTGACGATCGTCCTCTTTAACGGGATCAGCGACACGTTCCCGACGATCTCGTGGATGTCCTCTGGTGGCACGTTCTCGTTCCCGTACGGGCAACCGAACAACGCGATCGCTGCTCACGCGGACACATTGCTGTGGCGGATCTACTCTGTGCCGGACGGGACCGGGAAGTACTGCGCGCTCGTCTACACTGGAGCGCTGGTCGCGCCCGATTCGGCGCGTGGCTCGGTGCTCGTGAGCGGGACCAACACGCTCTGCGCCGCCGCGAACGGGGGGAGCTGGGTGGGTAAGCGGCAATGAGGCACACGGTCCGCGCGCTCGTGTTGTTCGCGCTGGTCGGCGCGGGCGTCGCCCGGGGTCAGGACGAGGCGATGCCGATCACGGTGAAGGCCACGCCCCGGGTCGTGCTGCCGCATTCGCCGGTGAAGTTCTCCGGCACGACGGTCGCCGACGGCCAGCGCTGGGAGGTGGTGCTCACCGTTCGCTTCCCCGCGAGCGGCGAGCACATCGAGCGCCGCACGCGCGTCGACTCCACGGGCGCCTATTCCTTCACCCTCACGACGCTGCACACCGCCGGCGATTACACCGTTTCCGCGTTGGCGCCCGACGGGCGGGGCAAGGACTCGACGACCTTCACCGTCAGCGACGTCGAAGAAGTGATGAGCGACGTCATGGACGCGCTGCGCGACATGATGGAGGACGCCAAGGCCGTCGAGACCAGAGCAGCGGAGGAAGTCCGGGGGCTCCCCGAGGCTCCGGGCAAGGAGGAGATGGTCGAGAAGGTGAAGGTGTTCGAGGACTCGATGCAGGTGCAGCCCCAGCGGTTGGCGCAGTTCAATCGGGCACTGCAGATCCTCCAGCAGGTACGCCAGAAAGTGCCGGCAGCGGACGCCGTGTTCCACGACTTCTTCGTCCACCTCGGCGAAGAGGCCTTCCGCACCCAGGCGGAGGCCGACGCTCGCAAGCTCGAGATCCTGCGTCAACTCGATGAGTCCCGGGCCGCCGGGAAGTTGTGTGATCGGTTGGAGGCGACGAGCGAAGGATTCAAGGCGGTGGGGGCGATCCTCAATCTCGGCAGCACCTTGATCGGCATCGTGCGCAACTACCTCGTCGACTTCGCGGCCACGACGGCGTCGCAGGGGCCCCACCCGCTCCTCAAGGACAACCCGCAGGGGCAACTCGCCATGTCCGAGGCCGTCAAGGCGAGCAACGCGGCCCTCTCGGGCCCCACGGGCTGGGTCTCGTTCGCGGTGTCGTTCGCCAATGATCTCGCCGTGTACATGGTGGACCAGCAGTTCAACAAGTACTGCGAGCGGTTCGAAGGGCCGTTCACCGCCACGATGCACGGCGAGGTGTTCAAGGACGGCCGGACCTGGTGGACGATGGATGTCCGCCTCGAAGGCCGGCTGACCCTGCGCTACCCCAAGTCGAGTCAGGGCCAGGCGATCCACATGAGCGGACAGTTCGAGGGCGCCGCGACCGACTACAAGGTCTGGGACGACGCGTTGCCCGTGCTGTTCCCGCAGCTGATGCGCGGGACCCGCACGTTCAAGCGCACCTTCGTGCCGCAGGGGATTCCGTATTCGGACTTCGAAGGTCGCTATGCGGCCATGGCATCGCCGACGGCGTTCATGATTCCCGTCGACGGAGACCTCGTGGGCCGGAAGCTCACGATCCGGCTGCAGCCACCCAAACGCGAAATCCCGAGGGAGTACGCCACCGCGCGCGTCGTTGTGGCGATTCTCAGCCCGCTGGCGCTGATCCCTGCCGTCACGTCGTACACGCTGCCGTATCAGAACGCCGAATTCGTTCTGAAGCACGGCATGGAGCTCGACGAAGGGACGCCGCTCGCGCTCGACATCACGCTGAGTCGGAACTCGATGCAGGCGCAGCGCCAATGGCAGCGCACCAAGCCCGGCGACGGCGTGAAGGCCATCTACACGGCGACCCTGAGACTATGCAACCCATCCTGTCAGTAATCCTCGCCCTGCAGGCGATTCCCATGCAGCCGGGCATGACCCTGACGTACGTGCATCGCAATTTCGATCGCAGCCGCGACGACGAGCTGCGCACCTGGATCGTCCGGATGACGAACGAAGAGAGCGTCTGGAACGCCGAGTGGGTCGCGAACCCGTGCCCGGGCCCCGAGGATCACATGTCGCGGCGCGAGCGGCTCGGCTCCAGGGAGATGGACTTCGCGCGCGGCGGCACGTCCGATCAGACGATGGCCGAGCGCCGACCGCACACGCTGTACATGCTGTCGCAGCGCCTGATGCGCGGTCTGCGGGCGGGCGAGGCCGTGGACGCGATCGTCCCCGTCACGCAACCGCTCGAGATCGGAGGCGGCACGCAG
Source organism: Gemmatimonadales bacterium (assembly GCA_036004745.1). Classification (GTDB taxonomy): domain Bacteria; phylum Gemmatimonadota; class Gemmatimonadetes; order Gemmatimonadales; family GWC2-71-9; genus 20CM-2-65-7. The sequence goes on from DASYRD010000051.1 coordinate 38,374, forward strand.
GGCGAGGGCCGCTGCAAGATGGGGCTGCTGGCGTCGCAACTCGTCCAAGGGATGGTGAGCCGGGTGGGAGACACCGTGGAAACGGTGATCGTCGACGGTCGAGGGGTCACGGTGCCGATCATGCACGTGCGCGCCGATTTCACGAGTCTGCTCGACAACTTCCACATGGTCGGCGACATGTGGTTTGTGGACGATACGGTGAACGCCTGGGTCACACGCATCGAGATGAGGCGCCAGGACGACAGCACGTTCCACATGGCGCTCGGGACCATCACCACGCCTGCCGCCGGCGTGGCGATCGAGAAGCAGCTCATCGATTCGTGTCGAGCACCCGTGTACGGCTTCTTCTTCTCCTTCAATAGCGCCGACCTGGAACCCGCCGCGACGCCGACGTTCCAGGCGGTGGCCGAGCTGCTGCGGCGTCATCAGGACTGGACTCTCGCCATCGAAGGGCACACCGACTCGATCGGCAATCCCGCCGCGAACCTGAAGCTTTCCGAGCAACGGGCGGCCGCGGTGCGGCAGGAGCTGGTTGGCCGGTACGGGATCGCCACCACGCGGCTCACGGCCGCGGGGCGCGGCATGACGGGCTACGTCGCCCCTAACAACACGCTCGAAGGGCGCGCGCGGAACCGCCGCGTCGACCTCGTGCGCCGCTGTGGAGGCTCACGCTCATGAAAACGCTCACTGTGATGTGTCTGATTCTCCTGCCCACCGCATGCTCGGGACAGAGCAGTGGAAGGGTGTCGTCGAACGATCGAGAGGATCCCTGCACGCTCGTGAGCCGCGCCGAGGCCGAGCAGATCCTGGGGCCCATGCGCCACGACCCGTATCGCGTCGCCGGGCCCAACCGCGAGCCGGCGCCCAACGGATCGTACTGTTTTTATGAGACGCGAAAGGGCCGCCGCGTCGTCATGAACGTGGAGTGGAAAGACGGCGTCATGGAGATGAAGGTGCTCGGCATGATGGGCCGGCTCGTGGAGCAGGCGATCCCCACCGACACGGGCCAGGCCGACACGCTCGAGGGACGCTGGGACGAGCTGCGCATGCTCCCCGGCGACAATCTCTACGCGCGCAAAGGCGATCAGCTGGTGTCGATCGACTACAACGGCTCCGGCATCGGGCTCATCGGCGCGGCCAGGTGGGTGCACATTGCGTTGGGCCACTTCGGCCACCCGCTCGCGTACGACGGCGCCGCGGCCGGGCGCTCGGCGCCGGGCCCGCTCGTGCCGCCGGGAGATCCGTGTGGTCTCATCCCGCGCGCGGACTTCGAGCGCATCGCCGGCACCCTCTCGGGCGATCCCGTGGTAGGGCCCCACCAGGACAAGTGCACCTACACGCTGGCCCAGTCTCGCGGGTTGGCCGGCAACAAGATCGAGCTCCAGGTTCAATGGCGCGATGGCTGGGCGGCGCTCGAGAACTCTCGCGCTACCACGAATACGGTGGTGGGGAAGGTTGCCCCGCCCGGAAGCATGGCTCAGGGTAACAGCAACACCGGCGTGAGTACCGGGTCCCCCGGTGCCGCCGGCGCCGATTCGCAACTCGGCGGGTTCATGAACAAGCTGATGGGCGTCGCGCGCTCGCAGGGGATCGGCGTTCAGACGACGGCTACGGGAGGTCTGGCGTCCGATACCGCGGTGGCGGGCCCGTGGGACTCGGGCGCCCTGGTGATGGGTCTCGGCTTCTACGCCGTCAAGCACGACGCGATGTTGTCGCTCGATCTGCGCGGCATCGATTACGACCAGGCGAAGGCGCTGATTGCCAAAGCGATGGAGCGGATTCCATGATCTGGGCCGCGAGTCTCCTGGTAATGGCGTTGCCGGCGTGCCAGGTGCTCAAGCCCGCCGAGGTGCAAGCGGTGGTCGGAGCCGCCGTGACGATCGACCGCGACCAGTCGGGTCCGGGTGACGAGGAGGGGAGTGACTTCTGCGCCTGGAAGACACCCGAAGGTCGTTTCGTTATTCTGGGCGTTCACACGAAGACATCGGCAGCGGCCGCACGCGTCCAATACGCGGCGCGCTTGGTCGAAGCGTTCGGCGGAGGGGGGGGGCCCGCCGCGCAAACCGTCGCTGGTGTCGGAGACGAGGCGCAGTATCGAAATTACGTCGGGGGACTGAAGGGTGGAGTCGTCGTGGTCCGCGCCGGCCTGGTCGTGTTCACGTTGGAGGGGCCCATGGCGCGGGACGCCATCCTTGGGCTGTCGAATCTTGTTCTGGTGCGCGTCGGTTCACACTAGGGGGTGGCATGCACAGGATCACGATGGTAGCGGTGCTCGCGGCCGGGCTGGCGATGCCTGCTGCCGCGCAACAGACGTTCGAAGGGTCTGTCACGGGAACGATGTCCATGCCGAAAGGCAAGACCGCTCCCTTCCGGTACTACCAACTAGGAAGCCGGGTGCGACAGGAATTCACGATTGAACAGCACAGCATGGCGTCGATCTACGACGGCACCACGGGTGACATGATCATGCTGATGCCGGACCAAAAGAAGTACATGGTCATGAACATGCGCTCGGCGAGCGGCACGGCGCGGCAGCTGGCAGAAGGCATGAGCGGCAGGCGCGGAAACGGGGAGACGCCCGACTTCTCGAAGATGAAGGTGACGCCGACCGGTCAACACGAAACGATCGCGGGCATCGGGTGCGATCACTACCTGTTCGAGAACACCGAGGACACGGGCAAGGAGCACCGGCCGATCGATATCTGCGGCGCGCCCGGGCTCGGCTTCATGGGCATGGCGGGTCAGCAGAACTCGATGATGCCGTCGACCATCGCGCTGCTGCGCTCGCAGAATCCGGTGCTGGCGAAACTGGCGCGCCAGGGGTTCTTCCCCTTGAAGATGACGTTCACGGGGCCGGAGGGCTCGGTGGTATGGCAAGCGACGCAGGTCGACCGCCGGCGTCCCGACGCCGCCCTGTTTCAACCGCCGGCCGGATACTCGGAAATGGTCATTCCCACTATGCCGGGGCTGCCGGGCCGGAAACCGTAACGTCATCCGGTTTCATGAGGCCGGGGGGCGCGTTAGCTTTCCGGCCTCATGGACATCGCCGTGTGCATCAAGCGCGTTCCCGACAGCGAGACGCGCGTCAAGATCGGTTCCGATGGGAAGAGCCTCGACGAAGCAGGCGTCAAGTTCGTGCTCAATCCCTACGACGAGTTCGCCGTCGAGGAGGCTCTGCAGCGTAAGGAGAAGGCCGGGAGCGGCGAGGTCGCCGTCTTCTGTGCCGGACCCGCCGCCGCTCAGGAAACGATCCGCACGGCGCTCGCCATGGGTGCCGACCGCGGCGTCCTGCTGCAGAGCGACAAGATCCCCGCCGATGGCTACCTCACTGCGCAGGCCCTCGCCGCCGAGCTGAAGACCCGCACCTGGGACCTGATCCTCTTCGGCAAGATGGCGATCGACGACTACAACCAGCAGGTCGGCCCGATGGTCGCCGAGTTGCTCGGCCTCCCGTGCGTCACGGCCGTCGCGCACCTCGAGATTGACGGGGGCAAAGGCGTTGCCGAGCGCGAGATCGAAGGCGGCATTGAAGTGGTGGAGTTCCCGCTGCCTGCGGTGCTGACGGCGGACAAGGGCCTCAACGAGCCGCGCTATCCCGCACTCAAGGGCATCATGGCGGCAAAGAAAAAGCCGCTCGAGGTGAAGCCCGTGCAGCTTGGCGCCACCGGAGGCATCGAAGTCGTGGCCCTCACGCCGCCCCCGCAGCGCAAAGACGGTAAGATCGTCGGTGAAGGCGCGGGCGCAGTGCCGGAGCTGGTGCGGTTGCTGCGAGAAGAGGCGAAGGTCTTGTGACGAGCGTGCTGGCGGTGGTCGAGCAGCGTGCCGGAACGCTGCGCAAGATCTCGCACGAGGTCGTCACGGCCGCGCATCGTCTCGGCGGCAGCGTCGAGGCGCTCGTGTGCGCGGCGGGTCCCGTGAAGGGCGCCGAGCAACTCGGCAAGTTCGGCGCCGACACGGTCGTCACGTTGACGAACGCGGCGTTCGCGAAATACGCGCCCGAGGGCATGGCGCAGGCGATCGCCGAGCGGGCCAAGGGTGGCGGGTACACGGCGGTCGTCTTCGCGGCGAGCGCGACGGGGAAGGATCTCGCGCCGCGTGTCGCGGCGAAACTCGGCGTCGCGCTGGCGGGTGATGTCACCGACGTCGGGGTCGAGGGTGGAGCCGTGGTCGCGACGCGACCCGTCTACGCCGGGAAAGCCCTGCTCAAGGTGAAGGTCACGGGAACGCCGGCGCTGCTGTCGGTGCGCCCCAACGTGTTCACGCCCGTCGAGCGTCCCAAACCTGGGGCGGCCGAGGCCATCGCAGTGAATGTGCCTGTCGGCCGCGTCGTCGTGCGCGAGATTAAGGCCGCCGAGGCCGGCGCGCTCGACGTGGCCGAAGCGCAGATCGTTATCTCCGGCGGGCGAGGTCTCAAGGAGCCCGCGAACTTCAAGGTGCTCGAGGATCTGGCCCATGCGTTCGGCGGTCAAGCCGCGGTCGGTGCTTCTCGCGCCGTCGTCGATGCGGGATGGCGGGCGCACGCGGACCAGGTGGGGCAGACGGGGAAGACCGTCAGCCCGACGCTCTACATCGCCGTGGGGATCTCGGGCGCGATCCAGCACCTCGCGGGGATGCGGACTTCGAAAGTGATCGTCGCGATCAACAAGGACAAAGACGCGCCGATCTTCAAGGTCGCCGACTACGGCGTCGTGGGCGATCTCTTCGAGGTCGTGCCGAAGCTCACCGAGGAAATCAAGAAGCTGCATGGCTGAAATCGTCCCGGCGAAGCATCAGGCGCCGCTGCCGCTCGAGCAGCTCATCCTCAAGGATGGCAGCGACGGCGCCGGGGACCGGATGGAGCTGGACGTGCTCATCGTCGGGGCGGGGCCGGCAGGCCTCGCGTGCGCGATCGAGTTGGCGAAACTCGCCAAGCAGGACGGCACCGAGTTGAACATCGGCGTGCTCGAGAAGGCCGAGGCCTTGGGCGAGCACTCGCTCTCGGGAGCCGTCGTCAATCCCCGCGCCTTCCGTGAATTGTTCCCCAATCTCAGGGACTCCGAGTTCCCGTTTCGTGGTGCGGTAACCAAAGAGGCCGTGTACCTGCTGACGGCTGATGGCCGATGGCGCCTTCCCACACCGCCCACCATGCACAACAAAGGCCACTATATCGGGTCGTTGTGCGAGATCGTGCGCTGGCTCGGCGCCAAAGCCGAAGAGCTGGGCGTCAATGTGTTCACGGGCTTTCCCGCGGCGGGCCTGCTGACCGAGGGGAGCCGCGTCGTCGGCGTGCGCACGGCGGCGAGCGGGTTGGACCGCGACGGGAAACCGGGTTCCGGCTACGCCGCGCCCAACGATCTCACGGCGAAAGTCACGGCGCTCGCCGAGGGGACGCGCGGGCTGTTGAGCCAGGCGTGGTGCCAGTGGCAGAACGTGACCTCCGACAATCCGCAGATCTTTGCGCTCGGCGTGAAGGAGCTATGGGAGACGAAGCAGCCGCTGGATCGCGTCATCCACACGATGGGGTGGCCGCTCCCCTCCGACGCGTTCGGTGGCTCGTTCATGTATCCCCTCGAGCCGAACCTCGTCGCGCTGGGTCTGGTCGTGGGTCTCGACTATCGCGACGCCGGACTCGATGTCCACGCGCTGGTACAACAGCTCAAGCAGCATCCGCTCTTCCGGCCCTATCTCGAGGGCGGGGAGTTGGTCGAGTGGGGCGCGAAGACGATTCCCGAAGGCGGCTACTACGCGCTGGCGCACCGCCGCTCCGGAGACGGCGTCGTCATCCTCGGCGACTCCGCCGGATTCGTGGACGTGCCATCGCTCAAAGGAATCCATTACGCCATGCAGTCGGGGATCATCGCCGCCCGAACGATCCTCGCGGCGTTGAAGGCCGGCGCCCCGTCGGCGCACCATCTCGCCGAGTACGATCGGCTGGTCGATCACTCGTACATCTCGAAGGATTTGTACCGCACGCGCAACATGCGGCTCGCGTTCCGGGACGGATTCTGGCTCGGCGGCATTCAGGCAGCGCTGATGACGCTCACCCGGGGAATCTTCCCGGGGTGGATGTATGGGATGCATCGAGATGCGGACGTGCCGAGACGGTCCACCCCGGGCTTGCGACCGAGGGCCGTCCCCGAAGGGGCGGCCCGAGGAAGTCCTTTAGGGCGCCCGGGGTCAGCCGAGCCCAATGCCGTCAGTAAGGTCGATGCCGTCTTCAAGTCGGGGAACGCGACGCGCGACACGATCCCCACGCACCTGGTGATTGGGAAGGACATGTCGCCCGAGGTCGCGCGGTTCTACGCGCACGTGTGTCCGGCGGGTGTCTACGAGGAGGTCGACGGCGTGCTGCGCATCAACGCGCCGAACTGCGTGGACTGTAAGGCGACGGACGTGCTGGGACCGCGCTGGACGCCACGGGAAGGAGGGAGCGGGGCAAAATACAAACGCATGTGACACGTACCTGTTGCGCCGGCGCACCGCTCGCCGCGCGTCCGCATCGTATTCCGTCGGTCCCTCTTCAATCTCAAGCTCGTTGCATCCGTGCATCAAGGGCCTGGTAAATGCAGCGTCTCCGCTGCAACGCCCCTGTAAGCGAAACGATGCAAGGGAGGGCGACCATGATCGGTCAGCGCAGAGCCGGAGCATTCGTGGCGAGTCTGATTGGGCGGTCCGGGCAGGATCGGCGGGCCGGGCAGGATCGGCGGCAAGGCGACAACCCGGCGGCGGGCATCGCGACACTCGCGATGACCGACGGGCTCACGGGCCTCTATAGCCGCGGCTTTCTGGAAGCGGATCTCAAGCGTGAGCTGGCGCGCTGTAGGCGCCACGGCGTCATGACATCCCTGCTCCTCGTCGACCTCGACGACTTCCGGGCGACGAACGAACACTGGGGCCTCGAGGCGGGCGACGCCGCTCTGCGGGGTACGGCCGACGTGATTCGAAAGGGGGTGCGGGCGGCCGATGCGGCATGCCGCTATGGCACCGACGAATTTGCGATCGTACTGCCCGATACCTACCGCAGCGGTGCTCGGCTCGTCGCCGATCGGATCGTCGAGCAGGTGCGCCGCTCCTTCCTCGCACGAAAGGTCGTCGGATGTCCGCTCGCGTTGACGGTCAGCGCCGGCGTGGCGTGGTACGGCGCGACAGCCCCCACCAAAGGCACGCTGCTCGATGCGGCTATTCGCGCCCTCGCCGAGGCGAAAGCGGCGGGCGGCGACCGCGTCGCAGAGGCGTCGTAGCGGATTCGTACCTCGCGATCACGCTTCGTGCCGACAGGACTCGGCTTTCGCGCCGTCTTGTCGAGCTTCCCGCCGTTTCGTACTTTCTCGTTCCATAGTTCATCGTATCCACCTCGGGGGGGCCATGAGCTCAACGCCGACGGTACACGTCGTGGCGTCCGCTCGCACCAGCCTCCTCACCGGGTTGGAAGAGCGACTGGGAAAACACGCGCGCGTGCAACATCACACGACGCTGCCCGGCGCCAAAGCCGTTCACTCGACCGACATCCTCGTCATCGATCTCGACGAAGCGCCCGAATTCCCGGACGCTGCGAATCTGTTGCCCCTGCTCACCCGCCTCGAGATATGGCTCGTGGCCGGCGAGCGCGGCGTCGCGGGGTGGGAGGACGCGGTGCGCTGGCCAGGCGTGAAGGTGACGCACTGTGACGCGATGGAGCGCGCGGCGGGCTACGACACGATCGCGTCGAGTCTGGTGCGCCGCATCGCGGGCCCGACGGGTCAGGAAATCGCGGCCCTCGTTCTGGCCAGCGAGCCGGGTCTGACGGGCGCGAATGTCGCGGCGATGGTGCGCGTGGTGTGCGAGCGCTCGTGGGAGCTGCGTCATCCCAAACAGCTCGCCGCCGCGCTCGGTCTCCGGCTCTCCGCGGTGAAGGGCACGCTCGCGGAGCTGGGCTTCGAGCGCGTCGAGCACTTCATGACGTATGTGCGCTGGGTGGCCTTCGAGCAGATCATGGCGGTGCACCGGCTGCGGGCGCCGCAGGCGAGTCGCCTGGCCGGCATCACCGATCTGTCCAACCTGCGCCGGCAGATGAGCCGTGCGCGCCGCGGGTCGGCGCGGGCGCTGCGCCGCCTCAAGGCCGGTTAAAGCCCGCTCAACTTGATCCCGTCGATGATGAACTGCACGGCGATGGCGCTGAGCACGAGGCCCATCAGCCGCGTCAGGATCCGCATCCCCGTCTGACCCAGGCGCCGCTCGACCAGCGACGCCGCGGCCAGCACCCAGAACGAAATCAGCGCCGTGAGAACGATCGACACGTAGACCGCGCCCGTGAGTAACGGGCCCTTCGATCCGAGCGCGAGGACCATCACCGTCGAGATCGCCCCGGGCCCCGCGAGCATCGGCACGCCGAGCGGCATGATCCCGATGTCTTCCTTCTGAATCCCTTCCGCCTTCTCGGCGGGCGTCTCGCGCTGCTGGCTGCGCCGCGCCTGCACCATGTCGAGCGCGTTGAGTCCCAACAGGACGCCACCCGCGATCTTGAACGCGCCGAGCGTGATGCCGAAGATCTTGAAGATCAAGGCACCGCCCGCGGCAAACGCCAGGAGCGTGATGGCGCAGGTCCAGGCGCCGCGCTTGGCCAGAATCCGCCGGTGCTCCGGCGAGTCCCGCTCCGTCATCGCCAGGAACGTCGGGATCACCGCGAACGGATCGACGATGAAGAAGACCGACGTGAAGACGAGCAGCAGTTCCATTACTTGCCCGTGAGGAGGCTGGAGCGGATGCGCCGCATCCGATCGGTCTGCTCGGGCAGGGCCGTGAGAACTGCGTCCATTTCCTGGTAGGTCGCCGCGCTGAAGCGAATCGTGACGGGCTGCCCGTTCCGGATCACGTCAATTCTCACCGGCCGTCCCGCCGACACGCTGCGCACCACGGACGACACGTCGCTGCCGTCCACGATGTCGCGGCCGTTGATGCGGACCAACTCGTCGCCGGTCACGAGGCCCGCCGCCTCGGCCGCGCTGCCCGGGATCGCCACGGCGCGCCAGCGGCCCCCTTGCACGGCGGGTGTGATGGAGCCGATCCGCGCGTCGACGGCCGTTTTCTCGACGAAGCGAACGCTCCACCCCGCCGCTTTCACGTAGTCATCCCAGGGGATCTCAGTCGTACCACTGATGTACCGGCGCCAGAATTCCCGCAGGTCGACTCCGGCCGCGGTGCGGACTGCGTTTCGTAGATCCTCCGCCGTAAACCCCTTTTCTCCCGCGTGATGGTCGAACAAATAACGGAACACATCGTCCAGCGACTTACTGTTGTCGGTTGAGTCGCGGATCGCGAGGTCGAGCAGGAAGCCGAGCACCTGACCCTGCAGGTAATAGGAGATCGAGTAGCTGTTGTTGACCGCCGGCGAGTCCCACACCGTCCACGAGGCGCGCTCGGGGGACACGACGAGGTGCGCGGGGTTGCCGCGATGGTTGCCGATCGCATCCCCCATGCGACGCGCGAAGTCACCGGCGCTGTTGAGCCCACTGCGCGCCAGGATGACCTCGGTGTAGTAGTCGGTAACGCCCTCGCTCCACCACAGGTTGACGGTCCGGACCGGCCGTTCGTAGTCGAAAGGTCCCAGCTCCACGGGCCTGATGCGCTTCACGTTCCACGTGTGGAAGAACTCGTGCGCGCTGACGCCCTCCGCGCCGTCCGGGCGGCGCGCCAGGACCTCGGTGGTCACACCGATCGTCGTCGAGTTCAAGTGCTCGAGCCCGCCGCCGCGCCCCGCGACGAAGATGAACGTGTAGTCCTTGTACGGCGCGCTGCCGAAAACCCCGATCGTCGTCTCGGAAACGCGGCGCACCATGTCGACAAAGGTGCGCGCGGCGGTCGGACGCACACCGCCGAGATCGACGACGGCGCGGTGCGGTCGCCCGCCGGCGATGAAGCGGTAGTCGAGGAAATGACCGACGAGCACGGGCGAATCGATCAGCACGTCGTAGCTCGGCGCCCAGTAGGTCGTGCCGTCGGTGGTGGGGACGAGGCCCGTCGCGATGCGCCAGCCCGCGGGGAGCCGGAACGTCACGTGCGCCGGCGCGAGCTTCCACCCGTCGAGATACATGTAGGTGCGCGGCCCGTCGATCATCCCCGAGGTGCCCCGGAGAAACCAGCGGTTGTTGGGACGGGTCCATTGCGTCGGATTGCGGAGGCCCGCCGAATAGCGCACGACGATGCTCGTCGCGCCGGGAGCGGCGACGGTCCAGGAAATCTCGGAGTCCTGAATGATGGGCAGCGACTCGCCTGAGGCGGTCGTGGCCGTCACGGTCCCGATGTTCTGGCCCGAATCCATCAGGCGATACGCACCGGGGGCCCAGTTGGGAATCACGAAGCGCGCGGGCGTCGGCGGATTGGCGATCCGCATCTCGACGAAATAGGCGCTGCGGTCGGCGGCCCGAACGGTGATGGTGTAGCTGATTTGCGGATCGGTGCGGCGGGCTTGCTGAATGAAAGCGTCGGAATAGGTCTGGAGCGGCTGTTGCGTTGCGGCGAGGGTGAGGAGGAGTCGGATCATCCTAGATAGTAACCTGCACCACTCGATCCTTGCCCGCGCGCTTCGCTTCGTACATGGCCTGGTCCGCCTTCCTCAGCAGCTCGTCGGTATTGGCGTCGGCGACGCTGCAAGACACGACGCCGATGCTCGCGGTGACCGTGGGCGTCCCCTTGAACACCGAGCGCAAGGACGTGGCCAGCCGTTTGGCGGCCGCGTCAGCGAGCGCGGCGTCGGTTTCGGGCATCAGCACCGCGAACTCGTCACCGCCGAGCCGTCCCACGACGTCGGCGAGGCGCACCGACGAACGCATGGCTTCCGCCACGAGGCGCAGCACCGCATCCCCCGTCTGATGGCCATGCGAGTCGTTGATCACCTTGAAGTCGTCGAGGTCGAGGTACAGCAGGGCCAGGGGGCGCGGATAGCGGCGGTTCCGCTCCAGCTCCTGCGTGAGGCGGGCAGAGAAGGCGCGGGCGTTGACCAGGTTCGTGAGCGGATCGTTCGTGGCGAGGAGCGAGAGCTGCTCCTGCGTGCGCCGCAGGTGGCGGAACGTCACCATCGCGATCCCCGCCACCGCGGCGAACGAGAGTTGATTCACCATCGAGAGCCCGACCGTCATTCCGGCCTGCTGGTCGACTTCCACGATCAGGCGCAGGGCCATCGCGACGAGCGCGAACGCGATGCCCCACAGCATCCCCGCGTACCACGTGGCGACGAGCACGGGCACGAGATACAAGAGCGCCAGCCGGATTTGCGGCGGCGTGAGGTCGTTCACGACGTAGATAAGGACGGTCAACACGGCGCTGCCGCCGATCCCCAGCAGGTGTCGCGTGGTGCGGGTCATCAGTAGGGCGGCTCCGCGACGTGATAGGGGTCGTCGAGCACGATCGCCTGCAACGCGGCACCGAGTGGCGCGGCCGGCATGTCTTCGGGGACGATGAGCAGGGCGTTGGCGCGCGCCATGCTCGTGAGAATGCCGGAACCCTGCGGCCCTGTCAAACGTGCCGTCAGTGCAGCTCCCGCATCGCCGGCTTGCACGATCACGCGCAGGTAGTGCCGCAACCTGGGACCGAGCGTGACCGCTTCCTGCAGGACGACCGGCACCGTGCGCCGGAACGGAAGGGCGTGTCCCGCGAGCCGTCGGATCGCCGGGCGCGCGAATAGCTCAAAGGTCACCATCGTGCTCACCGGATTGCCGGGGAGCCCGATCCACGGTTTGCCGAACAGCGAGCCGAAGCCCAGCGGAGCGCCCGGGCGCATCTGCACGCGCCACAGCTTCACCTCGCCCCCCAGATCCTGTACGGCGTCCCGCACCAGGTCGTGCTCGCCCACGCTGACGCCCGCCGTCGTGACGATGAGGTCGGCGTTGCTCTCGCGGGCAGCCTCCAGGTGCTCGCGCAGGCTTTCCTTCGTGTCGCGGGCGATGCCGAGGTCGACCGGCTCACCGCCGGCCCGCCGGATCATCCCGCCCAGCGTATACGAATTCGAGCTCGCGATCTTCCGCCCCGCCAGGATGTCGGCTTTGCGATCGAGGTCGACGATCTCATCGCCAGAGCCCAGGAACGCGACCCGCGGCGCGCGATACACCACGGGCAGCTCGTGGGCGAGGGAGGCGAGCACGCCGAGCTGCGCGGGTCCGAGTACGGTGCCCGCGGCGAGCGCCACGGCGCCTTTCCGAATGTCCTCGCCGCGCCGCCGCAGGTTCTTGCCGGCGTCGCGTGTGTCACGGATCGCGACGCGATCGTTGTCGAGCGTCTCCGTGTCTTCCTGTCGAATGACACCGTCCGATCCGTCGGGGAGGGGCGCGCCGGTGAAGATGCGCGTGGCTTGTCCTGGACCGACGGGCTTCCTGGGAAAGTGACCCGCGGGCACCGTCTCGATGACATCGAGCTCGACGGGTTTCGTGACGTCGGCGCTGCGCACCGCGTAGCCGTCCATCGCCGAGTTGTCCCACGGCGGGAGATCGAGCGGGCTCGTCACGTCCTCGGCGAGGACGGTGTCGAGGGCCTCGCGCAGCGGCCGCCGGATCGTCTCGAGCGGCTTGATGTGCGCCAGGATGATGCGGGCGGCCTCGGCGGGGGTCACGGCGGCAGAATCTTGGCGCGATCCCAGGCCAGGTTCGCGACCGTCACGAGCCAGGACGTGTCGCTGAACCGGAAGACGGGGAAGGGCGCGCGCAAGTCGGCGTCGTCGGTGACCATCGCGACCCAATCGCCGGGATCATGTTTGTCGGGATCAAAGATCGGCTTCGGGCCCGCTACCCGGCGGTACACCTCGATCTTGGGGAGCGCCGCCTTCTGGAAGCCCTCGACGAGCACCATGTCGGCGCCGGCGAGATAGCGGCGGGCCAGGGCGGTGGGATCCGACTCCTGCGGTGTCCGCTCGAAGAGCACGCGCTGACCGGGAGCCTCCATCAGCACGCGCTCCGCCCGGCCCTCGTGCCAGTGGCGCCACGTATCCTTGTCGCGCTGATCCAGGTCGGGGTCGTGCGTCGCGTGCTTGATCGTCATCACGCGGAATTTGCGCCGCGCCAGCTCCGCCGCGAGCGCGACCAGAAACGTGGTCTTGCCCGCGTTCTTGAGCCCGATGATCGAGATCATCCGCGTTGCCGCCACACCGCCTCCGCCCGATCCAGATCTTCCGGCGTGTTCACGTTGAAAAACAATTCGGTCGGCTCGCCGAAAAGCCGCACTTCCTGGAGGGGGAGGATACCGATCCTGACGTCCGCGTGGAAGGCGATCGCCTCGAGCTCTGCCGCGTCCAGGCGGCGCTCGATGGCGATGCGACAGCCGGGTCCGTAGACGGCGCACAGCGGCTCGACGCCGCGGCGGTTGTCGCTCTCGGGCAGAAACGCGTCCCACGCCGCCGACCGCGTCGTCAGCGCGCGCAACAATCCCTCGTGCACGAACGGCATGTCCCAGGCGACGCACAGCACGGGCTCGGGTCCGGCGGCGACGGCGGTGTAGATCCCGCCGAGACTGCCCAAGCCAGGGCGCGCGTCGGGGATGGTCGTCAAGTCGGGGCGCCACGACGCGGCATCGGGCGCGTTGGCGATGAGGAGGGGCGGAGCGCCCGTCACGGCGGCGACGGCCTCGACCACGCGGTCGAGGATGCGACGGCCGCCGACGTCCAGCAGGCCCTTGGGGCGTCCGCCGTAGCGGCGCGCCGCGCCGCCGGCCAGCACCGCCCCACGCATCCTAGTAGCG
>DASYRD010000052.1:0-4627 GCA_036004745.1 Gemmatimonadales bacterium
CCTCGTGGGGATCGTCAATTACTTCGGCATTCATCGCGGCGCCGTCCTCCAGAACATCAGCACGCTGCTCAAAGTCGCGGGGCTCGTCGTGCTCATCCTCGCCGGTCTGGCGCTCGGCGGCTCAGCCGGCGCGGGAGGGACGGCCGCCGTTCCGAACATGTTCGCGCAGCGCGCCGACGTGGGGCTCTCCCCCTTCCTGCTGGCGATGGTCGCCATCCTGTGGGCGTACGATGGCTGGGCCGACCTCGCATTCGTGGGGGGCGAGGTGATACGGCCACAAAAGACACTCCCCCAGGCGCTGCTCATCGGCACCGCAACGGTCGTCGTTCTCTATCTCGGCGCGAATCTCGTCTATCTCCATCTCATCCCGATTCAGGAGATGAAGCAGGCGGAGCTCGTCGCGGCCGACGTCGCGCGGCTGCTCGTGGGCCCGGCCGGCGTCGTCGCGATCTCCGCGGTGATCGCGGTGAGCACGTTCGGCACGCTGAACGGCTCGATGATGACCGCGCCGCGCATTTTTTTCGCCGCGGCTGAAGACGGCTTGCTTCCCAAGGCGATCGCCCGCGTGGACCCGCGCACGTCCGCCCCGACCGCCGCCGTGGTACTCATGATCGTGATGGGGGTGATCTTCATTCTCATCCGGAAGTTCAACGACCTCGCCGAGCAATTCATCATCGGCATCTGGCCGTTCTACGCGCTCGCGGTGGCGGGGGTGTTCGTGTTGCGGCGCACGCAGCCGCAGCTCGAGCGGCCCTACCGGACATGGGGCTATCCGGTCGTGCCGCTCGTGTTCCTCGTGGCCGCGCTGTTTCTGCTCGGGAATTATCTCGTGCGGGAAACCCGGAGCTTCGCGATCGACATCGGAATCATTTTGACGGGCGTCCCGGTCTACGCGTGGCTCGTGTGGCGACAGCGACGCGTTCCACCGCCGGCGATATCCGCCCGCTAAAACGGAAGGGGCGCAGCATGCTGCGCCCCTACCGTATTTCAGCCCCCTGCTGGCCATCCGATCTCGGAAACTACCAGTTGAACAGATACCGCACGCCGAGCTGCATCCGCCATACGTCGAACGTGCTGACGTTCTTCTGGAACGAGTGAGAAATGAGGTTCAGACCGACGTTCGCCAATCGGTACGTCGGAGCTCCGCTCGCATCCGGCCCCGCGTACGTCAGCGGGCGTGTGGTCACGAATCCTTGCGAAACGCCCCAATCCTTGCTCAGCAGGTTCCCGACGTTCAGAATGTCCAAGCGGATCTGGAGGCTGTTGGCAGTACCACCGAGCCGCCGCGAGACGTCTTGTGAGATGCTCAGGTCGGCTCGGAACACCATCGGCAAAAACGCGCCGTTGCGCTGCGCGTACTCACCGCGGTGCTCGCGCAAGTATGGATCCTGATTGATGAACGCTTCCCATGCCGCCGCCTGTTGGGCAGGCGTGTAGGTCACCGTGTCCGGGAGCACGATCACCCGGTTGGACACGAAGTTCATCTCACCTTGGGTCCGCGGGATGTAGATCAGGTCCTGGTTCGCGGCGCCGTCACCGTTCATGTCGCCGGAGAACACGTAGCTGCCGTTGCCGGCGCTGCGGTCGTCAAAGTAGATGCTGATGCTCGTGGGACCCACGCCCACGAAGTCCCGCGTGTAGCTGATCGCCCCGAAGAACCTGTGGCCCGGCGCGAACTGCGAATTCGCGATGATGGGGCTATTCGGGTCGACCGCGATGGCATTCCCCGTCCATGAGCCGGAGGCGATCGAGCCAGGGTCGACCGTGTTCTTGCTCGTCCCGTAGCTGTACCCGACCTTGGCGAAGAGGCCGGAGCTGAACGCGCGCTCGATGGAGGCCGCAACGCTCGAGGAGTGGCCGATCCCTTGGTTGGTCAGCACCGTCGCGTCGCTGACGTTCCCATAGATGCGGTTCGCGGTCCAGCGGGGCCGGCCGTCCGGACCAGTGAACGCGGTCTGCGGTGCGGGCAGGTTCGCATTGATGTACGCAATGCCATTCACATCCTTCGAATAGAGATACTCGGCGGTCGCGGTCAGGCCCCAGGGCAGCTGATGATCGAGGGCGATGTTGCTGCGCCAGAGCTGCGGGAACTTGAAATTCGGATCGGTGAGGGCCAACTGGAAACTCGCCGCGGGTGCGCCGGTGACCGTCGCTGGTTTGTACGCGTCCGGGTTCGGATTGAACGGATATGCGGTGGTGTTGTCCTGCGAGATGAAGCCAGTCAACACACCGGTATTGCCCACCTGGTTCGAGATCCACACGTAGGCGGGTCGCCCGGTGAAGATGCCGGTACCGCCACGAATCTGGGTGTTGTGCTTTCCACCAACGTCGTAGTTGAAGCCGAACCGGGGCGAGAACAGCAGATTCGTCCCAGGGAGGGCGCCGCTGTTGTAACGGATCGGTGCGCCGCTGCCGTCGCGGAACGTCATCGTATCGGCGACGGCATTGTCGTAGGCCGTGTTCTTGAACTTCGGAACATCGACCCGTAAGCCGGCCGTGAGCGTCAAGTTTGGCGTCGGGCGCCATTCGTCCTGAGCGTAGACGCCGGAGTAGAGCACATCGAGAGGCTGGACCGGCTCAGTCTGTCCGGGAATGTTGGAGTAGCGATACTGGAACCGGCGCAAAGTCACCGGGGAGACGGTGCGGTTCGGGTTCGTCAGGTAGCTGTCCGCGGCGGTGTAGAAATCCGCCAGCGAGTTGAATACGTACACACTCTGCGCACCGGGGAAGAACACGTTGGTGGAGTGGTATTTTTCGACGCTCACGCCCAGCGTCACCGAATGCTTGGGGAGGTAAATCGAGAAGTTGTCCTGCAGCTGGTAGCTGTGATAAAACAGCTTGTTGTCGGGCGTGAACGGCTCGAATCCGAATGTCGTGTAATTGCTGCCGCCCTGCAGAATCTCGACCAACGGGAACCACGGCCCTTCGACGTTCTTCCGGCTTTCGTCGCTGGTGTTGTACCCGGCGATGAGGTTATTGGACTTGTTGCCGAACGTCGAGTTCCACTCCCCAACGACTGATCGAATATTCTCGAGAATCGCGTAGTTCGAGTTGGCGAAATTCAACGCGAGATTGTTGCTCCGCCGGTTCCCCAGACCCAGGGATGCCGAGTTAGAAATCAACACCGGCGTTTCCGAGTTCAACAGATTGTAGCGGACGCTCAGCTTGTTGTGGTCGTTCAGATTGTAGTCCAGGCGGCTGAGAAAGCGCGTCGACGGCGTCTTGAAGTCGTATCCCTGGTACGGTCCCGTCTCGTAGCTGAAGTTGTTCCTCACATACGTGCTCAGCGCGTCGAGGTCCGAGGCGAGGACCCGGGTCATGGACCCGGTGTTTGGCTGCCCGCCGGGATTGGCTTCAAATGTGGTCCCTGGTGCGGTCTGGGCGTCGTCCTCAAAACTCGCAAAGAAGAACAGCTTGTTCCTGATGATCGGACCGCCGAGCGCAATGCCGACATCGTGATATTGGAAGGTGCCCGGATTGAACTTGTTGGGGCCGGCCTTCGTACCTACGTAGTCGTTGCTGCGGGTATTGTAAAAAGTCGAGCCCCTGAACGCGTTCGTACCGCTCTTGGTAACCATGTTTACGCCGGCGCCGACGAAGTTTCCCTGCCGCACGTCATACGGCGCGATGTTCACCTGCACCTGCTCCAGCGCGTCGATCGAGATCGGCGTCACACCAGTGCGATCGCCCGGCTGGCCCGCCAAGCCGAACGAATTGTTGAAGTAGGAACCATCGATCGTCATGTTGTTCAGCCGGTTGTCCTGACCGGCGAACGAGAACCCGAACGACATCGGACTGTACTGAGGCGTCAGTCTGAGCAAGTCCTCGACTCGGCGGCTGATCGTCGGCAGGTGCGCGAGTTGGTCCGTCGAGACGGTCGTCGCGGCACCGGTGTGCTGGCTGCTGAAGATCGAGCCGGCCGCCGACGTCTCGACCGTGACGGCCTCGAGCTGTACGCTGGCCTGCGAAAGGCGGAATACCAGATCGCTCGTCACGCCCAGCGACACGGTCACACCGTTCTGGACTTCCTGCCGATAGCCGACGCGCGAGGCGCTGACCTTGTAGGGTCCACCGACGCGCATGCCCGGGATCGTGAACCGCCCGTCCGCCCGCGTGACCGAGGCATACGTTGATCCCGAGGGGCCGTGGACGGCGACGACGCGCACGCCCTCCAGGGGACCGCCGCTGGAATCGCTGACGATTCCGGCGATCGCGCCGGTGGTCACGCCTTGGGCCTGAACCGAGCCCACCACGAACATTGAACAGACTGCCGCTACCACAACGGCGCGACTCAAGCCAACGATCCAGCGCATGGATGGACCTCTCTTTGCAGGGAACGGATGCGGGTAGCTGGTGCCCATCGAGACCGGGAGAAGGTGGTCCCGATCGGAAACAGCGTCAAGGACGTTAGGTGGGAGCCTTCCGCAGCAGATAGAGCGCCGCTCCGGCGACTAGAATGTTCGGCGTCCACGCAGCGAGCGCCGGAGGCAGCACGCCGCCGGCGCCGACTGCTTTCGCGAGCTGAAACATCAGCAGCACGATGAAAGTCGTGGCGAGGCTCGCCGCGACGCCCCACGCCGCGCCGCTCTTGGGACTCGAGATGGCGAGCGGCGCCCCGAATAGCGCG
>DASYRD010000053.1:0-2197 GCA_036004745.1 Gemmatimonadales bacterium
GCCGGAGACCGGCACGATCGAGTTCGTCCAGATCGCGACCGCCAAGGAGTATCTGTACGGGATCACGCGGGCGGGCGCCGTCTGGAAATACGACGTCGACCGACAGCTGTGGGAGCCACTCTCGATGGCGTACACACCGACGCCGAAGCGGCGTGGATTCGAGTACAGAGAACAACCCTGAGGAAGCGCCTACGACTTGGGCAGGTCCGCCTTCCCCCCGTTGTCCTGATGCTCCAGCGGCTTCCGGTGCTCGGCAATCACCTGGTCCCAGCGCGCCCGCCGGTCGGCATCGTTTATCTTGAGCTGGTCGGTGCGGTGGAACAGGGCTACCGCTCGTTGCCGAAACGCCGCGATGGACGAAACCAAGCTATTCATGGGCCACCTCGCTGCGGCGAGATCTCTCACCGCGCGCTGAATCTACGCCGCATCGTCCGGCACGCCTATTGGACCTTAGTCCCCGTCAGCCGAGTTGTGGAGAGGTGATGAATCCATCGCACGCCGGGCCCGAACCGCAAACGTCCGCGAAGTTCATCCAGATCTGTGCATCGCAGAACGACCTGTTTGCCCTCGACGAGGAAGGAAACATCTACCAGTACAACTTCAACAAGAAGACGTGGGACAAGCTCGTCCCGAGCCGTTCGCCTTCGTCTTGAGTCGCCCCGATTGCCGCACTGCGACCGCAGCCGTATAGTTGTCGTCATGGCAATCAAGAGGTCGGGTCCACCGACAACCCATGATCGCGTGACATGGCGTGTCCCGCTCGACGGGCCTCCGTCCATCGCGTGGCAGGCGGCGTTCAAGGCGGCGGAGGAAACCACCGCCGTGGCCAATCCCACCGGGGTACGGTTCGAGGCGGTGGCGCTCAGCTTTCGCAGCGCCGACGAGCACGTGCCCACGTGGGTGGAGTACATCGACAAGTGGATCGCCCGCGCCAATCAGGCGCAGACCGATCTCAATGATCAGCGTCGCGACGAGGCGGCACGCGCCCAGCAGGAGCGCGCCTCCCAGCGACAGAAGATCACCGACGCCAACGAGCGATTCAAGAATCTTTGATCCAGCCCGCTGAGGCCGCTGTCGCGGCCTCAGCGCATGTACAGGCCGCCGTTGACGTGCAGGGTCTGACCCGTCATGTGCCGCGATTCCTCGCTGGCCAGGAACACCGCCACGCTCGCGATGTCCTCCGGCTGGGCGATCCGGCCCAGGGGAATGACGCGTGCCATCGCCGCCAGCTCTTCCTCGGTGTTGCCGCCGCGCGGCTGGGCGGTGTCCGTGGTGCCCGGGGCGATCGCGTTGACGCGGATACCGTGGGACGCCAGCTCGAGGGCCATCGTGCGCGTCATGGTAATGACGCCGCCCTTGCTGGCGGTGTAATGCACGCCGCGCGGCTGGCCCCGCACTGACGAGGACGACAGGTTGATGATCGAGCCCCGTCGGCCGCCCGCGATCATCGCCCGGGCGGCGGCCTGGGCACAGAAGCAGGAACCCTTGAGGTTGACGTCGAGCACGTAATCCCACTCGCGCTCCGAGAGATCGAGGAACGCCGAGCGCGGGTAGACACCGGCGTTGTTGACGAGCACGTCGAGGCCACCCAGCGCCTCCACGGCGCGCGCGACCAGCCCCTGACCCTCATCGACGCGTGCAACGTCGGCCCGGACCACCAGGGCGCGGACGCCGCACGTGCGCGCCTCCGCCGCCACCTGCTCGGCGCCGGCCGCGTCATCGAGATAGTTGACGACCACGTCCGCGCCCTCGTGCGCGAAGGCCAGCGCGATGGCGCGCCCGATGCCCTGCTGCGCGCCGGTCACCAGCGCCACACGGCCCCTCAGTCGCGGGATCGGCTCCTCCTCACTTCCTATCTCCACAAGCTATACTGTCCGCCGGGCACGGCGCGCAAGCCCGGATCGCGGCCATCGCCTTCTGCTTGCCGTCGGAGCCCGACACGCGCGGGCTCACGATGGGTAGCGCCAGCCCCGCCCGGCGATAGACGGCGAGGCGGTCGCGGCACGTGTCCGGAGTGCCGGCCAGCGCCACCGCGTCGATCAGCTCGTCGGGCACGACCTTCGCCGCGGCCTCGCGGCCGCCGCGATCGAAGGCGTCCTTGATCACGCGCACGGCGTCGCCGAATCCCGCCTCCGCGAGCAGCCGGTTGTAGCGGGGAAAGAAGCCGGCGTAGAGCCCGACCGCCGGCCGCATGGCG
>DASYRD010000054.1:0-85130 GCA_036004745.1 Gemmatimonadales bacterium
GGCGATCTACATCGTGGGGCACGTCCGAATCGATGCGCCGCGCAGCGGCCGCGTTTTTGCTGGCGGGTTGTTGGCGTTCCTCGCCGCCGCGTCGGTCGTGGCGCTCGCCCACCACCTGGCCATGCTCTGGGTCGGCATGGAGGCGACGACGCTGGCCGTAGCGCCGCTCGTCTTCCTGCGCCGCGACCGTCGCTCGCTCGAAGCGACGTGGAAGTATCTCGTGGTCTCGTCGGTCGGGATCGCGCTCGCGCTGCTGGGCACCTTCTTTCTTGCCAGCGCGCAAGGCGGTGCTGGTCGCCCGCTCCTCCTCCCCGATCTCATCGCGCACGCGCGGGAGCTCCACCCGGCGTGGCTGCGCGCCGCGTTCTTGTTCCTGCTCGTCGGCTTCGGCACGAAGATGGGGCTCGCCCCGATGCACACCTGGAAGCCCGACACGTACGGAGAAGCGCCCAGTCTCGTGAGCGGTCTCATGGCAGGCGTGCTGACGACCTGCGCCTTCCTCGGGATCGCGCGCGTGACGGAGGTGGTCGCCGCCGCGGGGTTGGGGTCGTTCGCTCAACCGGTGTTGATCGCGTTCGGCCTCCTCTCGCTCGGCGTCGCCGCAACGTTCATCATCGGCCAGGGCGACGTGAAGCGGCTGCTGGCGTACTCGAGCGTGGAGCACATGGGGCTGCTGGTGCTGGGGCTGGGACTCGGGGGTCTCGGCGCGTACGGCAGTATGCTCCACCTCGTCAACAACAGCCTGGCCAAGGGTTGGTTGTTTCTCGTCACCGGGAATATCGTGCTTGCCACGGGGAGCGCGACGGCTGCGGCCAATCGGGGGCTGGCCCGCACGCTGCCCGCGTCCGCCACGCTCCTCGTGCTCGGGCTCTTCGCCGTGACCGGCTCGCCCCCGTTCGGCCTGTTCATTAGCGAATTCACCCTCGTGCGAGCGGCGATCGACGGAGGGCACCCATGGATCGCCGCGGTCATGCTGGCGGCGCTCGCGATCATCTTCGTCGGCATGGCCGCGTTGATCTTGGGGCTCGTGCTCGGCGAGCCCCCCGTTGCGCCAGCCGTCGCACGTCCGTCCGGTCCCGTGAAGGAGAGTGCGTGGCTGGTGGTGGGTCCCGTGGCGCTCGCCGCCATCGTGCTGATGTTGGGCGTCTATATCCCGGGCCCACTGCAGGACGTGCTGACCCGCGCGGCCGCGGCCCTCGGCGGACGGGCACCATGACGCCGTTGCGGGCGCCGGGCCTGCGCAACCGGCGCGCGATCCCGTGGAGCGCGATTCCCGTGGAGCCGGTGGAGCGGTTCCGGGAATCCGTGACGGAGGCGGTGGGGCGCGGCTGGCGCATCGCATCGCTCTTCGGAATGCCGGACGATCACGGGCGGACGCGACTCGTGACGATCCTCGCGGACGATGGCGAGGGGGAGCTCGGCGTGACGAGCGCGGTCGTCGAGGATCGCTATCCGTCGCTTGCATCGGGGTGTCCCCAAGCCCACGCGTTCGAGCGCGAGATCGCCGAGCAATGCGGCGTCGTGCCCGAGGGGCATCCCGGGTTGAAACCGCTGCGGCGCCATCCACCCGATCACCTGCCGCGCGGGCGTTCGGTCGAAGCGCGCGATCGCGAGGCATACCCCTTCTTTCAGGTTGCGGGAGAGGAAGTGCACGAGGTCGCCGTCGGCCCGGTGCATGCCGGGATCATCGAACCCGGCCACTTCCGGTTTCAGGCGCACGGCGAGCAGGTGCTGTTCCTCGAGATCGTGCTCGGATATCAGCACCGGGGCGTGGAGCCGCTGCTCGAGCGCGTGGCCCGCGATCGTGGCGTACTCGTCGCCGAGTCGATCGCCGGAGATACCGTCATCGGCCATGCCGGCGCCTACTGCGGGGCGATCGAGGCTCTCGCGCGGAGCCGCAAGACGCCACGGGGACAAACCATCCGGGGGATCGCCCTCGAGCTGGAGCGCTTGGCGAATCATATCGGGGATCTCGGCGCTATCGCCGCCGACATCGCGTTTCAACCGGCGGCGGCCTATCTCGGTCGCATGCGCGGCGACTGTCTCAATCTGCTGATGATGGTGTCCGGTAACCGCTACGGTCGGGGCCTCGTGCGGCCTGGCGGGGCCGCCTTCGATCTCACGCCGGAGATGGCCGGTGCGATGCGCGACCGCCTGCGGCGTCTCGGCGAAGAGCTCGATCCCGTCCTCACGCTCTTATTCGAGACGGCGTCGGTTCAGGCGAGGCTCGAGGGTGTCGGTGTCGTCCCTCGGGACGCGTGCATCGAGTTCGGGTTCGTGGGTCCCGTCGCCCGGGCGTGCGAGCTGCCGCGCGACGTGCGACACGATCACCCCTGGGGGATCTTCCGGTTTGCACACATTCCCGTCGCCACCATGTGGGCGGGCGATGTGCTCGCGCGCGCTCTGGTCCGGCGGCTCGAGATCCACCGCTCGCTCGCGTTCGTGATCGAGCAGCTCGGCGCGCTGCCTAAGGGGCCGGTCCACGTGGATTGCGGAGCGCTGCGGCCGAACGAACTGGCGGTCGCCATGGTCGAGGGCTGGCGCGGTGAGATCGTGCATGTCGTGATCACCGACGATCAAGGGCGCGTGCGGCGACACAAAGTGACCGACCCGTCCTTCCACAACTGGACGGCCGTGGGGCTGGCGATGCCAGGCAATGAGATCTCCGATTTCCCGCTCTGTAACAAGAGCTTCAATCTGTCGTACGCAGGGCACGACCTCTGATGCGAGGGTCGAGCGCGTGTTGACGTGGCTGCGAACGAGGCTGCGCCAGGGCATCCGCACGATCCGGTTCCCCCCGGAACGGGGGGGCGACGATCTCCCGGAGCGGTTTCGCGGCCGACCGGCGCAGGGGCCGGTCGACCTCGGGGCATGTCTCTTCAGCCCAGAGGAGGCGGCGTACAGCCGCGACTATCGCATGGCCACGTCCACGCGAGAGGGGCTGGTCAGCCAGACGGGCGAGGTCGAACTCGCCCGCGCGCTCGACGAGCGGACGCGAAGGCTATTCCAGCGCTCCCTGCGGCTCCGGTCGGTGGTGGCGGGGAGCTGCAACGGGTGTGAAGCGGAGCTCGTCGCTCTGGGGAACGTGGTGTTCGACATGGCCCGATTCGGGATCCAGTTCGTGGCATCGCCCCGCCACGCGGATGGCATCGTCGTCACCGGAACGGTGAACCGAAATATGCGCCGCGCGCTGGAGCTCACGTACGAGGCGGTCCCGCCGCCGAAGCTCGTGATCGCGGTCGGGGCCTGCGCGATCAGCGGGGGCCCCTTCGCGGGCAGTCCGGAGGCCGGCACCGGTGTCGGCGACATCATTCCGGTGGACTTGTGGGTACCGGGGTGCCCGCCGCATCCGCTGACGACGCTCGACGGCCTGTTGCGCCTATTGGGCACGCTGGACGGAAACACCGTGACCCGCGAGTCTAAAGAATCCCTCACACCTCCTTCATGAAGGCGGGAGCGGCCGCCAGCTAAGCTCCGTCCGTACCCACGAACGGAGCTGCTGATGCGTCGGAGTCTCATAGTGACGGGCCTTGTGACGGCCGCGGTGACCCTCGCCTGCCGCGAGCAACAACCAAGTCAGCGCGTCGCGTCGCCGCCGGCGAACGCGCCCGCGGATGTCTCGCACGGTGAGGCGCCGATCGGCACGGCCGCGGCGCCGGCAGCTATCGATCCGGCTGCGCCGCCGCGCTCGACCAGCCGCGTCCACCGCCTCCGCGTCGCGATCAAGCACGCGAAGATCACCATCGCCGACGGCGTGACCTACGATGCCTGGACATTCGACGGCCGCGTGCCCGGCCCGGTGCTCCGCGTCACCCAAGGGGACACCGTGGACTTCACGCTTGTGAACGAGGCGCCGATGCCGCACAGCCTCGACTTTCACGCAGCGGAAATCGCGCCGAACCGGGCGTATGTGAATCTCATGCCGCACGACTCACTCCATTACCGGTTCGTCGCGCGCGTGCCGGGAGCTTTCATGTATCACTGCGGAACCGCACCGGTGGCGCTGCACATCGCGAACGGCATGTACGGCGCGATCATCGTCGATCCGCGTGAGGGCCGGCCGGCAGCAAAGGAATTCGTGTTCGTGCAGAGCGAGTTCTATACGAAGACGCTCCCCGACTCCACGCGGACGATCGACTGGGACAAGCTGCTCGGCCTGGCGCCGGACTATGTCGTGTTCAACGGTCGCGAGGCGGAGTACGCACATCATCCGATCCAGGTGCGCGTCGGCGAGCCCCTGCGCCTGTACGTCGTGAACGCTGGTCCGAACCGGTTCTCAGCGTTTCACGTGGTCGGCGCCATTTTCGATCGCGTGTTTCTCGACGGCTCGCTCGCCCACCCGTTGGAAGGCGTGCAGACGGTTACGGTCCCGGTGGGTGGTGGTGCGATTTTCGAGGCTCGCCTACTCGAAGCAGGAACCTATCCCTTTGTCAGCCATGCGTTCGCGGACGCGACGAAGGGCGCCGTGGGGATGTTCTCGGCTCACTAAAGACGGTGTGGCTACTTCCGCTGCACGGTCCAGCGGCCCGTCTGGGTCTCACCGGACGTCAGGCGGGTCGTGTAGGTGCCCGTGATGGTGTTGCCGTTCAACTCGCCGGTGAACGTCGTGAGCAGCCGCGCTCCCGTTTGCGGGTCCGCGTACGGCGCGAGGGTGCCGTTCACCCGCCCCTGTTCGACCCGGACGAAGTTGATCGACAGCACCTCCGACGCTGGGCGCTGCGCCTGTCCCCCGGCGGCCTCCCCGCGGAAGGGTGCCAGCGGCCGTCCCCAGCCTGCGGGAATCATGATGACGTCGCCGAAGGCGGAGTCGGCCGCGGCGCGAAGCGTGAAGCTGATGCTGCCGCTGCGGCCCGATTCGGTGCTCGAGTATTCGCCGACCCACTCGCCGGCGAGCGCCGCGACGTCCGCGGTGCGGCCCACGAGGGGCACGGACGGTTGGTTCGCGGCGCAGGCCGCGACGACCAGAGCAGCGGCGCCAAGGGAGGTGTGGCGGCGGAGGTGCATGCGTTTCTCGCTGTGCGGGGGATGACGGTCCTGCCTCTAATCTTGGACACTTCCCCGTGAAGGATAGTTGTATTCCCGGTGAAGGGATTGATGCAACGGCCGTCCGGGTCATCTTTCGTGACATGCCCCGGACAAACGAGGCCACACGGGTCCGCGACCGGTTCGAGCGCCTGCTCGCCGCCGGTCTCGCGATTCACGCCAAGCACTCGCTCGATGACGTCTTGCAAGAGGTCGTGAATGCCGCGCGAGATGTCGTCGGGGCTCGGTACGCCGCCTTGGGCGTGTTGGGACCCGACCGCACGACGCTCGTGCAGTTCGTCACGTCGGGCCTCGACGATGAAACCCGCCGCCGCATCGGGAGCCTCCCGACGGGCCGTGGTCTCCTCGGACACGTGATCGCCGAAGCGAAGCCGATCCGGAGCGCGGACATCAATCACCATCCTCTGCGCTTCGGTTTTCCCGCGCATCATCCCGCCATGAAGTCGTTCCTCGGTGTCCCGGTGCGCGGGCGCGCCGGAGTCTTCGGTAACCTGTACCTCACTGAGAAAACCGGAGGCGACGAGTTCGACGCGGAGGACGAGGCCATCGCCGTGCTGTTAGCGGCCCAAGCGGCGGGAGCGGTGGAGAGCGCACAACTCCTCGACCAGGTGCACGCGATGCAGCGTCAACGCGACCTCTTCTTTGCGATGATGAATCACGAGCTGCGCAACGCGCTCACCGGCGTCTACGGCTGGGCCGAGCGACTCGTGAGGAAGAAGTCGCCCGAGGCGACGGCGCACGCGGCCCAGGAGGTGTTCGAGGGCGCCGAGCGGACGATCACGCTCCTCAACAACTTCCTCGACCTCACACGCCTCGACTCGGGCAGGGTCAAACCGGTGTGGCGCGAGGTCGATCTCGTCCCGGCGCTCGGGAGCGCGGTCAGCGGCGTCGAGCCGGTGGCCGAAGGCAAGCGGATTCGGCTCGAGGTCGTCTGCGCGGGTGCACCGGCGACGGTACGGACGGATCCCGTCCGCTTCAACCAGATTCTCGTGAACCTCCTCGCGAACGCTATCCGGCACGGACCGGAGGGTCAGCCGGTCACGATCCACGCGGAGGATGTGACGCCGATCCTCCAGGTGCGCGTCGTGGATCGTGGTCCGGGTGTCCCGGTCGATCTGCGGGAGCGAATCTTCGAGCCGTTCGAGCGATTCGACCCCAACTCCGGCGCGGGAACGGGACTCGGCCTCCCGGTGTCGCGGCGTCTTGCCGAAGTGTTGGGAGGCCGGCTGACGGTCGAGGATACTCCCGGGGGCGGCGCCACCTTCGTGCTGTCGCTGCCTATGAAGGTTTCTTCAGATGACCTTTAAAATCGGTTCAATACCCCAACCCTAGCATCCCTTCATGAAGATTCTCGTGGTGGAAGACGACCGGAAGGTCGCGGGGTTCATCGAGCAGGGCCTGCGCGAGGAAGGCTATGTGGTGGACGTCGCGCCCGACGGCGACCAGGCCACGATGATGGCGCACGTCTACGATTACGACCTGCTCGTGCTCGACGTCATGCTCCCCAAGAAAACAGGCCTCCAGGTCGCGGCGGAGCTGCGGCGCGAAGGGCGCGCGACGCCGATCCTGATGCTGACGGCGCGCGACACGACCGAAGACGTGGTGCGTGGTCTCGACGCGGGCGCCGACGACTACCTGACCAAACCCTTCAAGTTCGACGAGCTGATCGCACGGGTGCGGGCGCTGGTGCGGCGGGGCGGGGCGGCACGCACCGAGCTGCTGCACTATGGTCCCGTGGAGCTGGACCGCTTGAAGCACAAGGTGCGAATCCAGGGGAAGAGCCTCGACCTGACGCCGAAGGAGTTTCACCTGCTGCAGCATTTCCTGATGCACGCCGAGGAAGTGGTGCGCCGCACAGAGCTGCTCGAGAAGGTGTGGGACATGCATTTCGACCCGGAGAGCAACGTCGTGGACGTGCACGTCGGCAACCTGCGGCGCAAGCTGCGGGAGGCCGTGGGGGTGGATCTCATCGAAACGGTGCGCGGAGTCGGGTTCCGCCTCCAGACGCCGGACGGCAAGCCGGCGTGAAAACTTCGCTGCGCCGCGCGCTGGCGCTGCGCTTCGCTGCGACGATGGCCGCCGGGTTGTTCCTGGCGGCCGGCGCGTTTTTCTGGGCGACGTCGCGCGCGCTGGAAGCGCCGATTCCGACCGCCGTACTCGAAGGCGACCTGCTCGTCGCGCTGCTCGCCGTCGTGGTCGCCGGCAGCGCCGCGACGCTGATGGGGGCGTGGCACTTCACCTCCTCGGCGGTGCGACCGGTGGGGGAGATCACGGCCCAGGCGACGCGGATCGAGGCGGGCACGCTCAACCAGCGGATCGCCGCGCACGCCGACACCGAGGAGTACGAGGGCCTGGTCGCGGTGCTCAACCGGATGCTCGAGCGGTTGGAGCAGGGATTCGCGGCGCAGCGGCGCCTCACGTCCGATATGAGCCATGAGCTGCGCACGCCGCTCACGGCGCTGCGCGGCCAGATCGAGGTGGCGCTGCGCGCCGTCCGCTCGCCACGCGACTACCAGCTCGTGTTGCGGAGCGCGCTCGAGGAAATCGAGCGGCTCACGACGTTGAGCGAGGACTTGCTCCTCATTACCCGTGCCGATGCGCGGCTCCTGGCCCCCGATCGCGTGGCGACTGACGTCGACTCTCTCGTGACCGATGTCCTGGACGGCCTGCACCGCCAGATCGAGCAGAAGGATCTCACGGTCGAGCGGTCGTCGCCGGTAGGACACCTGGTCTCGATCGACCCGGCGCTCGTCACGCGGCTGGTGGACCATCTGCTCGACAATGCCGTGCGCTACACGCCGGCCGGCGGGCGCATCGGCATTCGCGTCGAGGCCGCGGCGCCCGAGGGCATGCGGCTCGTCGTCGAGAATTCTGGTCCCGAAATCGCGGCCGAGGATTTGGCACACCTGTTCGAGCCGTTTTATCGCGTCGATCCGGCCCGAACCCGGGGCGGCGGCGACGCCGCCGGGCCGGGGCTCGGCCTCGCCATGGTCGCCGCCATCGCCCGCCTGCACGACGGAGTCGCGCACGCGGCGAGCGACGCGCGCGGCACTCGCTTCGAAGTCGATCTCGCTACCCCGACGCCTCACTGACCGGAGGGCCCCGCCCATGTCGCATCCGTCGCACACGGAGCACCCCAGGGGCACGCTGCTGCTCGTGGGCCTGTACGGTGTGCTGTTCGTCGCGTGCTGGTTCGCCATGTACTTCTTCGTGTATCTGCGGCGCGGCGGGGTGACGCCATGAACGTCGCCTTCTACGAAAAGATCTGGATGTGGGCGGCGGGTGTGCTGATCCTCGCCTTCCTCGTGACGATCACGGTCGGCGTCGCGGGCAGTGCGCTTCAGCCGCCGAGCCACGTCGAGACGATCGATCCGACTAAGATCTGGAACGACGCGCGGTTCACGCAGCGCGGCGTGACCGTGGACGCCCACGGCGCGACGGTCATCGCGGTCGCGATGATGTTTGCGTACGCTCCCGCGGAGCTGCGCGTCCCGGCCGGGCGCCCTGTGACGTTCCGGCTCACGAGCGCGGACGTCACCCACGGCTTCCAGATCGTCGGGACGAACGGCAACACGATGATCGTCCCCGGTTACGTCAGCCAGTTCACGACGGTGTTCCGGGAGCCGGGCGAGTACCTGATCGTCTGCAACGAGTATTGCGGGCTGGGCCACCATCTGATGTCGGCGAAGCTGATCGTGGAAGTCGGGGGGGAGGCGCGTCCATGAACCGCACCGACCGGCTCGCGTTGTCGCACCTGTGGGTGGCGATCGTCGCGTTCGGCGTGGCCGCGGCGATGGCGTTCATGCAGGCGCTGTCGCGCGCCAGCCTCGACCTGCCGTGGCGCTCGGCCAAGATGTACTACCTCTCCGTCACCGCGCACGGCGTGTTGATGGCGCTCGTGTTCACGACCTTCTTCATCATGGCGTTCGGCTATGTCGTGGTGACGCGGGCGCTGGACCGGCCGCCCGCGACGCCGGGCCTCGCGTGGGCGGGGTTCTGGATCGCACTGGCGGGCACGCTCGCCGCCGTGTGGGCGATCCTGACGGGCCGCGCTACGGTGCTGTACACGTTCTACCCGCCCCTCAAGGCGCACCCGGCGTTCTACATCGGGCTCACGCTGGTGGTCGTGGGATCGTGGTGCTGGGCGGCGGTGATGCTGTTGTCGTATCGAGCGTGGCGGAAGGAGCACCCCGATGCGCCGGCGCCGCTCGTCATGCACGGAATGCTCGCCACCGTGATTGTCTGGCTCATCGCCACCGTCGGTGTGGCCGCGGAGATGCTGTTGCAGCTGATCCCCTGGTCGCTCGGCTGGTCCAAGACCATCGATCCAGTCCTGGCGCGGATGCTCTTCTGGTACTTCGGTCACCCGCTCGTGTATTTCTGGCTGCTCCCCGCGTACGTGATCTGGTACACCGTGTTGCCGCGCGTCGCCGGAGGCAAGCTGTTCAGCGATCCCCTCGCGCGGCTCGTGTTCGTGCTGTTCATCGTGCTGTCGACGCCCGTGGGATTCCACCACCAGTTCATGGACCCGGGCGTGTCGGCGGGCTGGAAGCTGCTGCACACGTTTCTCACGATGGGGATCCTGTTCCCCAGCTTCGTGACCGCGTTCACCGTCACGGCCTCGATGGAGGTGGCGGGCCGCATGCAGGGGGCGCGGGGCTGGCTCGACTGGCTCGGCAAGTTGCCGTGGCGCGATCCGCTGTTTTCCAGCGTGGCGCTCTCGATGATTCTGTTCGCCTTCGGGGGCATCGGCGGCGCGATCAACGCGTCGTTCGGGATGAACGCGGTCGTCCACAACACGGCGTGGATCCAGGGGCACTTTCACCTGACCGTCGGGAGCGCGGCGGCCCTGACGTTCATGGGCGCGAGCTACTGGCTGCTGCCGCGACTCACGGGGCGCGAGCTCGAGCTAGCGCTCCTGGCGCGAGTGCAGCCCTATCTCTGGTTCCTGGGGATGCTGCTCTTCTCGTTCTCGAATCACATCACCGGCTTGATGGGAATGCCGCGCCGCATCTACGACGCGTCGTACGATGGCGCCACGGCGGCGCAGGCGTGGCGCGGCCTCACCGAGGTCTCGGCGGCGGGAGGGTTACTCCTGTTCGCGAGCGCGGGCTTCTTCATTCTGGTGATGGTGGGGACGGCGTTGGCCGGGAAGCGGCGCGAACCTGAGCCGGTGCTGTGGACGGAGCCGCTCGAACCGGTGTCGCCGCGCCGTACGCTGCTCGACCGCTACGGCCTCTGGGCGGTGGTCGCGGTGATCCTCGTGCTCATCGCCTACGCGTATCCGTTGTGGGCGCACCTGCGCATGGCGCGCTTCGGGTCGCCGGGGTTCTCACCCTTTTGAGCCCGCGTGTTTGCTCTGCATGTACTCGACGCCGGGCGCCACCGTCGCCCGCCACGCCGCCTCGACCGCGGGCGTGAACTCCCGGTCGAACTGTCGCACGGTGTCGATCAGGCTGTTGATGAAGGGCGCGTAGAGCGCGGGGGCGACGTTCAACTCGCGGCGACTGTGCCGCTCGGCGACGCGCGTGAGGAGTGTGGGCTCGCCAGGGGGCTGGTTCGGAAAAATGAGGAGCAGTCCGATCGCGTGCCGCAGCAACTTGACCTGCCGGTCGAAGTCGGTCTTCGCGAACATCGGCGCGGCCTCGGGGCAGGCCGCGAGAAACGTCTTGTAGAAATCCGGGATGAAATTCGCGGCCTGGCAGCAGCGATCGTAACTCGCTTTGGCCGTCGCCGTCGTCGTCTTGTCGGTCATGGTTCCCAAAAGCTGCCCCGCATCGTCCGGCCCCGCCAGCAGTAACTTTCCTTCATGTCGGCTGCGGATCTGGTAATCGCCCAGGGCACGTGTCACGCCTTCTTCGCGTACGAAGTGGCGCAGGCCATCGACCTGGACGCTGCCGAGCGGCGACTGCTCGCCGGCGCCGAGCGGCAGGCGATCAAGCACAAGCGCCGCGCCCCCGCGTCCTTCGAGTACCGTCCCGCTCCACTGCGCGTGACCCGTGCCGGCGGCCCTCGTACCATCGGGGCCTACCATGCATCGCCGACCGTCGAGGTGGTGTTGTACGACTTCGGCGCGGTGTCCGTGAGCTACGAGATCCCGATCGTCGGTCCCCTCGACGGGTTGCCCGCGCTCGCCGAGGAGTTGTGGGGGAACGAGGGGTTGCTCGCCGATTCCCGCAGCCAGGTGGCGGCGTTGTTGTCGCTCCTGGCCGATGCCGCGATCCGGCCGCGGGTCGCCGATTTCGTCGAAGACTACTCGGTATTCCACATCGAGCGGTTTGCCGCACCCTGCGAGGCCGCCACGCTGTGGACGGAGCATGGCCAGACGGTTGCCCAGGTGCTGCGGGCGGCGCGACACCCGCTGTCTCAGCAGGAGGTGGCGGACGCGACGGCCCTGCGACTCTCCTTCGGGCCCAACGACGCCACGATCATCGATACCGACGCGGCGATCCTGTTTGACCCCGAAGGCGAGGATGTCCGCGACGTGATCGAGTTCGCGAACACGCAGCTCCTCGAGATGCGCTTCCTCGACCAACAGCTGGATGACACCCTCGAGCGCGCCTACGAGAGCTTGCTCGCGCGACCGGCGCGGCTGCGAAGCCCCGGCCCCGACCTCCGCAGCCTGGCACGACTCGAGCTCGACGCCGCGATCCTGTTTGAGCAGGTGACGAACGCGCTGAAGCTCGTGGGCGACCAGTTCCTGGCGCGGGTGTACGCGCTGGCCTCGCGCCGCTTCCATCTCGCCGAGTGGGACGCCAGCATCTCTCGGAAGCTGCAGACCATCGACGGCATCTACAGCAAGATGACGGATCGGGCCGCCACCCGGCGCATGGAGGTTCTCGAGTGGATCATCATCCTGCTGTTCGTGCTGTCCATCGCATTGTCGGTCTTCACCCTGGCCCCCCACTGAGGACCTGAAGGCACCTTCACCCGGCTTTCATTCACCGTCAACGCTCACCTCGATACCATCCTCGTGTACATGCTCCGAGGAGGGTGGCGATGTCCCGCGTCTTGATCCTGTACGGCACCACCGATGGGCACACGCGCAAGATCGCCACGGCGCTGCGCGAGGCGCTCGTCGAGGAGGGCGTGTACGCGTTCATCAGCGACGCCCGCTACGGCACCGACAGCGTCGTGGCGGAGGAATACGATGGTGTGATCGTCGCCGCGTCGATCCACGCCGGCGGGTTTCAGAGACCGGTGACACGCTGGGTCCGCAAGCAGGCAGCGGAGCTCAATCGGATGCCGACCGCGTTCATCGCAGTGTGTCTTGGAATCCTCGAGAAACGCCCCGAGGTCCGCCGGACCCTGGACGAGATCGTGCGGCGGTTCCTTCAGTCCACCGCCTGGCGCCCGAAACTGCTCAAGTTCGTGGCCGGCGCGCTGCCGTACACCCGCTACAACTGGCTCAAGCGCTGGATTATGCGGCGCATCGTGGCGAAAGCGGGGGGCGACACGGACACGACCCGCGACTTCGAGTACACCGACTGGACCGATTTGCGCGTATTCGCGCAGGCGTTCGGGCGCACTCTTGAAAAAGAAACCGTCAGACCATTGAGCGAGGAGTTCGTATGACCTGGGGACCCATCGTCGTCGGCCTGGATGGCTCGTCTGAGTCTGCGGGCGCGGCCAAACTCGGTTACCGCATCGCTCGCGCCGCGTCGGAGAACTGCTACCTCGTTCACGCGACGCCCGATGCCTGGGCGCCGTTCACCGCGGTGGGAGATCCCAAGCAGGCGCAGGACACGCAGCGCCTGCAGCTCGCCGTGGCGCGTCATCGCATGTGTGACGCGGTCCGCGACACCGTGGCGCCGGAGCTGCTCGAGGAGTTGGATGTGCGCCTCGGCCACTCGGCCGTCGTGCTTCAGGACGTCGCGCGCGAGCGCGGAGCCGGCCTTCTGGTCTTGGGGGGTAAGCACCATTCAGCTCTGGAGCGGTGGCTGGGGGGAAGCACGAGTCTCAACGTGGTCCGCACCACCGAGATCCCGGCGTTGATCACGACGGGCGCACCGACCGCGGTGCGGCGCGTGCTGGTCGCTGTTGACCTCTCCGAGGCGGCCCGTCCGACGATCCAGCTCGCGATGCGTTTCGCGCGGCTCGTGGGGGCACAGCTCCGCGTGCTCAGCGTGCTCGAGCCGCTGCCGAGTCTGCCGGACGTCCCGCCCGTGGATCCGACCAGCTACTACGAGCTGTCGCAAGACCTGCTGCAGCGCGAGATCTGGCCGCTCGTACCGACCCCGGTGGAGAAGATCGTCCGGCACGGCATGGTGGTCGAGACGCTCCTGCGCGAAGCCACAGATTGGTCGGCGGACGTCCTGGTCGTCGGCTCGCACGGGAAGGGCTGGGCGCAACGCATCCTGCTCGGGAGTGTGACCGAGCGCCTCATCAACGACTTGCCGACGTCCCTGCTCGTTGCGCCCATGGCGGTCCCTCAGGCACAACCACATGACGGCGCCGCTTGGGCCGCCGCCTCCATGGTGTCGAGCCGGGTGTAGTAGTCGCCGATCTCCTTGAGATGGGCCCACGCGATCTTCGCCGTGACGTCGAGATCGTCGTTGGTCACGTTGGTCTGTGGATCGCGGGCTCCGTGCTCGAGCTCCACTTCGAGCCCGCGCCGCAGCTGTTCGACGTCGACCTGGATCCAGTCGATCCCGACACGCGTCCCGATCGCTCGCGCCTCGGCGGCGGTGAACTGGCTCTTAGGCGACATGATCGCGCCTCCGGCCCCCAAACCAATCGAGCGCGACGAACCCCGCCCCCATCGCCAACCAAAAGGCGACGCGGAGCCAATGACCACTGGTCAGTGCATCGAGTGTGGCGATACCGAAGAAGATGATGAAGATGGTGACTCCCTGGCGCCGCATCGGACCCTCCGAGCCGAGTGTTTGGGAAGCGTATTGGATGAGGCCTGAAGGCAGTGTGAATACCGAATGATGGTCTTGCTACCCTCCCTTGATCGGCGGAACTTACGCCGCCCATGCAACTCACTCGCCAGCTCGGTCTCGCATCAGTCACGGCACTCGTGGTCGGGGAAGTCATCGCGGTCGGGATCTTCCTGACCCCCGCGGGCATGGCCCATACCCTCGGCTCGCCGTTCTGGTTGCTCGTCGTCTGGCTCATCATGGGCGCCATGGCGCTGAGCGGGGCGCTCTGCTACGGCGAGCTGGCGGCCCGCCTCCCCGAGGCCGGAGGCGGCTACGTCTACCTGCGCCGAGCGTATGGTCCGGCGGTCGCTTTTTTGTATGGCTGGAAGTGTCTCCTGGTGATGGACCCCGGGATCACCGCCGCGCTGGCCGTGGGCCTCGCCAGTTACGTGGCATACGTGGTGCCGCTCACCGCGGTGGGGATGAAAGTCGTCTCTGTGAGCGCCATCGTCGTCCTCGCCGCCACGAACATCATCGGTCTTCGCTTCGGGGCCCGCCTGATGCAGTGGCTGACGGCGCTCAAAGTAGGTGCGCTGCTGCTCATGGCCCTGCTGGCGGTGGTGTTGAGCCGGGGGAGCTGGTCGCATTTCCTGCCCTTCGTCGCGCAGCGTGCCGGTTCGGCGCCGCTCCCCGGCGCGCTCGCGCCGGCGCTGGTCGGGGCATTCTTCGCGTTCGGCGGCTGGTGGGAGATCAGCAAGCTCGGCGGCGAGGCGCGCGACCCGGCCCGCACTTTGCCGCGCGCGCTGGCGATCGGCGTGTCCATAATCACCGCCGTGTACATCCTGACGAGCGCCGTGTTCCTGTACCTCGTGCCCCTCGAGCGCGTCACGTCCGGCGAGACGTTCGCGGCGCAGGCGGGTGAGGCACTGTTCGGCCCCGCGGGCGGACGCGTGTTTGCAGCGATCGTGATCGTCGCCGTGCTCGGCAGCATGCTGGCCTTGTTGATGGCGCTGCCGCGCGCGTACTACGCCATGTCGCGTGACGGGCTGTTCTTTAAAGGCGTCGCCGCCATCCACCCGCGTTTCGGCACACCGGCGCGGGCGATCGCGCTTCAGGCCACGCTGGCATCGATCCTGGTTCTCCTGGGCACGTTCGGTCAAATCGTGTCCTACTTCATCTTCATTACCGTGTTGTTCGTGGGTCTCACGGTGGCCGCGGTCTTCGTGTTGCGCCGCCGGGACGTCGCTGCTCCAGACTATCGCACGCCGGGCTATCCGGTGACACCGGTATTCTTCCTGGTGCTCGTTGCGGGACTCTTGTTCTTGCTGGCGGGCCATAACCCGGTTCAGGCGGCATTGGGCGTGGGGATCGTGGCTCTCGGCGTGCCGGTGTATTTCCTGGTTTTTCGCAGACGCACTTCTGAAGGAACGGCACCATGACGTGGATCAAGACCATTCCCCTCGACGAGGGGGATGAGAAACTGCGGCGTGCCGTCGAGGCACAGCGCGCGCTTTATCCGAAGGAATACGCCAGCCCGGTGCATCCCACGCCGGACGGCACCTCCGGGATCGTGGCCACACACAGTCTCATCCCGGACGCGCTGCATCACGCGTTCTCGACGTTCGGCGTGCTGATGTCGCCCGAGCTGCCGCTCACGCGCCGGCAGCATGAGATGATCACCACCGTCGTGTCGGTCACGAATCGCTGCCGCTACTGAATCGACTCCCACGCAGAGTTTCTGCGTCGGATCACGTTGGACGAGAAGCTGGTGGCGGCGCTCGAGGACGACTACCGCAAGGCGCCGATTTCGGAACAGGATCGCGTCATGCTGGACTACGTGGCCCAGCTGACGCGGGACGCGACGCGCATCGGGCCGCACCATCACGAGGCGCTGCGCGCGGCGGGCTTTGATGATCGCGGCATTCTCCAGATCACGCTCATCGCGGCCTGGTTCAACTACATCAACCGGGTCGCCGATGCGTTGGGCGTAGGTCGCTAGCAGTACCCTTCACAATTCCTTCATGTACCCTTTAATCGCGGGACGCTATCTCCTGAGGTGGAGGGCGTCATGCGAAAACTTTCGAGTTGGGCAGGCTTGGTCAGCGTCGTCGCGGGCCTCGCGGCGTGCCGGCAGGCGCCGGCGCCCTCGACCGAGTCCACAGCGGCCAGCCATGGTCTGAACCACCAGGACGAGTTGTTGTTGGCCGCCGCGAACATCGCGCTGCCGCCGCCGAATGTGAAGGCGGCGGATCTCCCTGAGCCCAACGGCAACGGCGCACAGCTGCTGGTCCAGTATTGTGCCCAGTGCCACAACCTCCCGACGCCCGGGATGCACAGCGCCACCGATTGGCCGAGCATCGCGCGCCGGATGTGGCTGCGCATGGAATGGCTGCCGCCGTCGCTGGGCGTGAAGGTCCCGACGATGGTAGAACGGTTCGCGATGCTCGACTACCTGACGGCGAACGCGTTGCGCGTGAGCGCCGCCAATCTGCCCCCGGGAGCAGGTCGCGAGACGTTCGAGCTGGTTTGCAGTCGTTGCCATGCGCTGCCCGATCCGCGGGTGCATTCGCCGGCTGATTGGCCGTCCGTGTTCTCACGGATGCAGCAGAACATGGAGCGCATGAAGGTGGCGCCACTGAGTGGTTCACAGATTTCGGACATCCTGCTGTACCTGCAAACGACCGGACGTCGGTAGATCGAGGAGCGAAGGTATGAGGCTGGGTCATCTGCTGGGTGCCATCGTCGCCGTCGTCGCGCTCGGCGCCTGTACGAGCGACAAGATCGTCTACCGCGACCGGCAACCGTTCAATCCACCTCCCGACAGTGTGAACGGGTTCCTCGGGTATTTCACCGTGAACACGAAACAGACGACGTGCGGCAACTGCCACGTCGGCGTCCAGGGCGAGTGGAAGACCACCAAGCACGCCCAGGCCTGGTCGGACCTGCAAGGCTCGGGACACGCCACGGGCTCGTGCAGCAACTGTCACTCGGTATCCCAACTCGGCAACGCGGTCGGGCATGCCGCGGGATATGCGGTGGTCCCGGACTCCGCGTATCACGACGTGCAATGCGAGAGCTGCCATGGCCCCGGCTTTACCCATGTCGAGAACCCGGATATCGAAGCGAATCATCCGCTCGCGTCGATGCACGTCGATACCGGACTCGTGACGTCATGCAGCGGGTGTCATACGGGCGTTCACACGCCGTTTGTCGAGGAATGGAAAGAGTCAGCACACGGCTCGGGTCCGGGCTTTGCCGTCGCGGCGACCAATGTCAGCTGCCAACCGTGCCACGAAGGCCGGGCCGCGATGGCCATCAAGTTCGGAGAGAACGCGAATTACAAAGAGAAGGGAAGCGTGACTCCGGAGCGCATCGGCTGCGTGACGTGTCACAATCCCCACGGCTCGCCCAACGAGGCGCAGTTGCGCGCACCGCTGGGGACTCCGACGCGCGATCAGCTGTGCGTCACTTGCCATTCCCGCTCCGGCGTGCCACCCTGGTCCGTCGCGACGGGGACGGGCACGTCACGCGGTGCGCACGGCGCGCAAGGGTTGCTCGTGCTCGGCGAAAACGTCGGCTGGATTCCGCCGGACTTCGCCTACGATACGACGCAGATGGCGAGCAGCCACGGCACATCGGCGAATCCACGGCTGTGCGCAACATGCCACGTGGTGCGCACGACGGTCACGGACAAGCTCACCGGCGCGTTCTCGTTCCAGAGCGTGGGCCACACGTTTGACGCGATTCCGTGCCCCGACTCGGCCGGGATTCCCAAGCCCTGCGGCACGGCGGTCGCTCCCGATACCGTGCACAGCTTCACCTCGTGCGCCACTGCCAACTGTCACATTGGTGGCCCCGCGGTCGCCCGTCTCGCCTACCAGACCCTGAAGGGCGACCTGAACAACCTGCTCGATCAGATCTGGGTGGACGTGAACGCCAACGGCATCGTCGACTCCACGGGCATCGACACCGGCTTGATGCCCCAGATGGTGGCGCGCGCGATGCGGCCGGGCGCGACTGCCGCCGACTCCACGCCGATCAGTTTCAAGAACAACGTCACCTCGGTGGCGAAGGGAACGCTGTGGAACGCGGCGCTCGCGGCGACGGAGGATCGGCCCTACTTCCTCAGCGGCCGCATGCTCGGCAACGGCTTCTCGACGCACATGGCGTCGGGCAACGGCGTGCACAATCCGTTCATGCTCAAGGCGCTGCTGACGTCCTCGATTGCCGCGATGCACTCGGCGTACGGCCTGCCGGCGCCGCCGATACGCAATGCTCAAATCGTCGGACCGCTGCCGCCCGGCGTGCGGCTGCGCGCGGGACTGGATTAGCGAGCGGTTCGCGGACACCTTCACCTGATGGTGATGCTACAGCAAACGGCCGTCGGCCCGCCGCCCCTTCCGGGCGGCGTGGCCACGGTGCTGCGCTTCCTCTTCAATCTCCCTCAGTGGATCCAGATCGGCGGCTTCTTCGTCGGCCTCGGAGTGGCCGCCTACGTCGCCGTCCTGCTGTGGCGGCGCCGCGCGGCGATCGTGGCATGGATCGTCGCTCGCCCTCGACAGATCAAGATCGGTCTGGCGGCCGCCGCGGCGATCGTGCTGCTCGGCGCCGCGGGTTTCGGCACACTCAGCTGGAACTACATGCAGCACGACAACGCCTTCTGCACCGGCTGCCACATCATGAAGGGCCCGTTCCAACGCTTCGCCGGATCCAAGCACGACTCCCTCAGCTGCCACAATTGCCATCAGCAGTCGATGTTCGCGAGTGCGCGTCAGCTGTACCTCTGGGTGGCGGACCGGCCCGAGAAGATCCAGATGCACTCCAAGGTGCCGACGCGCGTCTGCGCGGCCTGTCACATCCAGGGGGATAAGGAGAAGGACAAGTGGCGGCGCATCGCCACCACGGCGGGTCACCGCGTGCATCTCGAGTCGGACTCGAGCGCCCTGCGCGATGTGCAGTGCACCACCTGTCACGGCCTCGAGGTGCATCGCTTCGTCCCGGTAGACTCGACGTGCGGGCAGGCCCAATGCCACATCAATCAACAGATCAAGCTCGGCAAGATGGCGGCGCAGAGTGGCATGCACTGCATCGCGTGTCACCAGTTCACCGCCGACGTGCCCTTGCTCGCGACGCGCGATTCTGCGGCGGGCACGCTGCGCCCCGGCGCGCACGAGTGCCTCGGCTGCCACGAGATGCGCGCGAAACTGGCGGACTTCGATCCAGCGCGCGATCCGCATCGCCAGACGTGCGGGATGTGCCACAATCCCCACAAGCAGGTGCGGCCCGCCGACGCGATCAAGAGCTGCGCCTCAGCGGGGTGCCACTCGGACTGGCGCGCCGAGCCGTTCCATACCGGCTTGCGCCACGAGAAGGTCGCGCAGCAATGCACGCTGTGCCACCAGCCGCACGCCGCGGCGGTCGATGCCAGCGACTGTGGCGGATGCCACGCAGAGGTCAACCGGCGTACCGGCGGGCGGCTCCACCTGCCGGAGGGGTTCGATACGACGAAAGCGTTGCGGCGGACGTCCTGGGCCCCGCCCGCTGCGCCCGAGCGCGTGAAAGTGAAGGGCGACGCCCCCCCTTTTGACGATCCGCCGTGGCGCGCGGTCACCACGCCGTCCGACACCTTCCCGCACGATCGCCACAAGCAACTCGCCTGCATCACCTGCCACACATCCACACGCGAACACGCTCGCCTGACATTCGCTCCACCCCGCGGCTGTCAGATCTGTCATCACCAGGCGCCGGCGGCGAGCAGCTGCTCGACCTGTCACACCGCGGATGAGCTCTCGGCGAGCCATCCGGCGACGGTCCAGGTCACCGTCCGCGACCGGCCTCCCAAGGACCGGTCCGTCGTTTTCGCCCACGCGACGCACAGCTCGCTGCGCTGCGTGACGTGCCACACGACGGCGGTGACGCTCGATCCCGAGGCGCCGGTGGCGACGTGCCGTTCGTGTCACGAGGACCACCACACCGCCGCGCGCGACTGCGCCGTGTGCCACGCCGGCGCCGATCCGCGCGCGGCGCACCAGCCGCCAATCGAGCCTCACGTCGCCTGCGATGCCTGCCACCGCGATGAGACCGTCGCCCGCCTCGTGCCCGACCGCGCCTTGTGTCTCACGTGTCACGAGCCGCAGCGCAAACACTACGTCGAGCGCGAGTGCACACTGTGTCACCTGCAATCGTCTCCCGACGCGTACCGTGCGCACCTGCGCAAGGCGGGCTCGTGACAGCGCTGCGTTTTGTCTTGCTTGCGACACTGCTCAGCGTCGCTCCCCTGTGTGCCCAGGGGTATCGCGTGCGGCTCGATACCCGCGTGCAGGCGGTGGGATTCCGCGGCGTGCAGATCGACAGCATCCCCGTGAGCGATACGGTCACGGGCCCCGGCGGTGGCCCGGCGACAGCGGACGGCTTCGCCGTCTATTGCCCAAGCGGCGCACCGTACTGCACCTACTTCCGTCCTGGCCCCGTTCAACGGGGTGGACCTCTCGTCGCCACCGCGGACATGACGCTGTGGGGGTTCGGCGTGCGCGGCGTGAGCGCGCACGCCACGGCCCGCGCCGGGCTCCACCTCGGCAACGTGGATGCCTGGCCCGGGACCGATCCAGCCCTCCAGTTGCTTGCCGGGTACGTGGAGTACGCCGCCGAGCGGGTCACCGCACGCGCCGGCCGGCAGCTCACGTTTTCGCGGCTCGGCGCTTCGGGGTTCGATGGGGCGTCAGTGACGCTGCGGGACGGGCGCCGCGGGCTGGAAGCGACCGGGTATGCCGGGTGGGGGTTGGCGCGCGGCGTCGCCTTACCGGTGACGAGTCCCGCCCTCAACCCGCTCGACGACTTCCAACCCCGCCAGCGTCAGCTCGTGGCCGGTTTCGGGGCCGGCTGGACCTCCGCGGCCGCCGACCTCCGTGCCGACTACCAACGCGAGGTCGATCCGCGATCGGATTACTTCGTCTCGGAGCGCATCGGCCTCTCGGGTGCGATCCGGCCGATGCCTAACTGGAGCGTAACCGGGGGCGCCGACTATGATCTGGCGGCTGGGTGGTGGGGCAGCGCCGAGATCTCGTTAGCATTTGCGCGGCGCGCCGTGAGCGCCTCGGTTGGCGCTCGGCGCTATCGGCCGCACTTTGAGCTGTGGACGATCTGGGGGGCCTTCAGCCCCGTTCCCTACCACGCGACCCAAGCGCACGTTGCCGTGCGCGCGTTGCCGCAGCTGCAACTGCGAGCGCGCGGCGAGTGGTATCGCTTCGAAAACACGGAGACCGCCACACCGCTCGTTGATGTCGTGCGATCGGGGTGGCGCAGTGAGGTCGGCTTCACGGCGTGGCCCGCGCCAGCCTGGACGCTCGACGGCGGCTATGAGCGCGAGTTCGGCCCGGGAGCCGCATCAGCGGGCGCCAGTGGGAGCGTGACATACGCGCCGGTCGCGACGTGGCGCGTCACGGTGCACGCGGCGACGCTCGATCGCCCCCTCGAATTCCGTTTTGCCGAATCGGTGCTTCGGGTCTACGGCGTGGAGGCCGAGGCGGACCCACGGCCACGTCTGCGGGTCGCGTTGGGCGCGACGCGGTACGTCGACGATCACCGGCGGCCCGATGCGGCGGCGTTCGACTGGGGCCAGTGGCGTCTGACATTGCGCGCCGTGGTGACATTTGGTGGGGGAGACGAGTTGGGGGGGCTGCCGCCGCCGGTGCG
Source organism: Gemmatimonadales bacterium (assembly GCA_036004745.1). GTDB lineage: Bacteria > Gemmatimonadota > Gemmatimonadetes > Gemmatimonadales > GWC2-71-9 > 20CM-2-65-7. Next base: position 21,600 of record DASYRD010000054.1, read on the forward strand.
CCGGATGCCGGGGGGGAGGGCCGCCCGCTGAACGCGCGCACTGGCGTACTCGTGGTGCTCGCGATGCTCTCGGGCGCATCGCGGCTCGTGGCCCAAGACGCCGGCTTCGACCACCAGAAGCACAAATCCCTGTTTCCGTCCTGCACGTCGTGTCACGTAGGAGCCACCCAAAAGGACACGTCGCTGTGGCCGGAGGCCGTCGCCTGCGCGACCTGCCACGACGGAACCATCGAGAAGACCGTCTCGTGGAGCCCTCCGCGCGCGTCGCGCGTGAGCAACCTACGCTTCGATCACGTGCGTCACGCGACCTCCGCCGGCGCAAAGGCGCCAACGTGCACCCCGTGCCACGCCGAGCCCGGGGCGCCGCGGATGGCAGTGCGACCAGCCGCGCCCGAACGCTGTCTCGACTGTCACGGGATTCGCACTGCGCACCTCGCCGCCCCCGACTCCGCGTGCGCCCAGTGTCACGTCGCACTCGCGCAGGCGACGCGCCTCACGCGAGAAGACGTCGCCCGCTTCCCGGCACCTCCCTCGCATGCCGACCCTCGCTTTGCTGGCGCCGACGGGCACGGTGCCGCGGCGCGCAGCGCCGTCGCCACGAGTTGTTCAACCTGTCACGCGCGCGAGTTCTGTTACCAGTGTCACGCGGGTGCGGCGCCGCCGCGGGCGATCGCCACGCTCGCGTCCGATCCGCGCTCCACGGCGATCGCGGCGGGCGGCGCACCGGCGTCGCACGGCGGCAACTTCGCCGACCGTCACGGGCCCGCGGCCGCCGCCGCGGGCGCGCGCTGCGCCGGGTGCCACGTCCGCACGGAATGTCTCGATTGCCACCGGCCGGTCGCGGCGGCGGGACCCGGCTATCATCCGGCGGCGTTCCTCAGCCGGCACCCCGCTGCGGCGTACGCCCGCGAGACCTCGTGCAGCGATTGTCACAGTGTGGGAAGCTTCTGCGCCGCCTGCCACGCCCAGGCGGGGCTCGTCGCGAACGGCGTGCTCCGTTCGGGCTTTCACGACGCTAAGCGATTCTTCCTCCTCGGGCACGGCCAAGCGGCGCGCCAGAACCTCGAATCGTGTGTGGCCTGCCACACCGAACGCGACTGTCTCACCTGCCACTCGGCGCTTGGCGGACGGCGGTTCAATCCTCACGGCCCCGGGTTCGATGCCAATCGCATGCGACGCAAGAATCCGGAAGTGTGCAGCGCATGTCACGGGACATCGATCCCGACCCGCTGAAGGAGCGCTCACCGGCATTTCACGCCGGCTTCATCCCCCGTCGCGTAGTTTGCGTGCGGTCACCAGAATGGTGGCCCGTGCGGGACCGAGGCGAGCCGTCGGCCGCATGTTCACCGGACGACGGCCCGGTATGAGAACGCGAAATCCGACGGCCTCCAGCCCTCGCTGATGCACGGCGAGGGCTGAGTCTTTCGTGGAGGCGAATTACCGGTGCGGCAGCGTGTCGTGGGTGCAGGTGTTGATCCGGAGCAACGTGTACAGCGGGCATACGCGGAAGAACGCGGTGCCGATCAGAATCACGGCGATCATCCCCGCGCCCAGGGCGAGCAGCGGACGACTGTTGAAGTCGGCGGAGAAGCCCAGCAGCACGAGGCCGAGCAGGGCGCGCAGGCCGGAGTCCGTCGCGCCTACGTTCTTGATGACCATCGCCGCTCCTCCGAATTGAGTTGACGGCAATGTGGCGAAGTGGGAGTGAAGGTCCTGCTAACGCTTCATGAGCCACTCTTCACGCCGCGCCACCGCAACGTGGCCACGGCGCCCGCCGGCAGCGCGTACAGCAGCGTCTTCCCCGCCCAGCGCATCGCGAACCGGCGCTCCGCGGTCGCCGTGTTCACGACGATGAGCACCTTGGAGCTGTCCGGGTTCCGGAACGCCACGCTCTCGAGGCCTTGCACGGCGGTGGTCGACGCGATGCGCAGCGCGCCCGGCCGCACGAACCGCGAGCCGTGCGCGAGCGCGTAGTATTCGACGTTTCGCGTCACGGCACCTGATAGCGAGTTGACCGTGACGACGCCGCGGCAGTTCGTGCAGCCCCCCGTGTACGGCCCGTGCAATTCATCGAGCGCCAGGTTCCACAACAACACACCCTTCGCCCAGTTGCGCGTCGCACCGATGATCAACGTGCGCACGTTCCACACCAGGTTCTCGTCGAACTTTGGCGACCAATCGCCGCCAGAGCATTCCGTGAAGTAGGCATCCTTGGCGGGGAATGAGTCGTGCACCGCACCCTGCGCGGACACGTCCCCGTTGTAGCAGTGCCAGGCGACGCCCGCGATGTAGCGATTCGCGACGCTGTCGCGCAGCACGCGCAGCGGCGAGCTCGGCTCGTCCCAGTTGTGGTCCCAGTCGAGAATCAGCGGCCGCTTCGCCTGGCGGGCCAGCAATGGGCCGAGGTACTGGCCGATGAAACGGGCGCGATCGGGCGGGTCGAGACGCATGCCCGGGTAATTGCTGGGCTCGAAGTGCGGCTCGTTTTGGATCGTGAGCGCGTATATCGGCACGCCCAGAGAGTCATACGCTTGGGCATAGCGCCACAGGTATTGCGCGAAGGGCCCGTACGCATTGGGCCACAGCGTGCCCGTGATGAGCTTGCCGCTCGTCTTCATCCACGCGGGCGCACTCCATGGAGACGCCATGACCTTGAGCTGGGGGTTGATCGCCAACGCGCGCTGCACTACTGGGACGACGTGCGCGAGATTGGGTGCGATCGAGAAGTGCGCGAGTGCCGGATCCCGCTGGCCGGGGGGAACGTCGTCGAAGCTGTAGTGCTGTGGCGAGAAGTCAGATGCGCCGATCGTGAGGCGCGTGAAGCTCAGGCCGATGCCGCTGTGCGGGTCGAACAAGTCGCGCAGCAGCGCTTCTCGGGCGTCGGGATCCAGGCGATCGATGTTGATCGCTGACGCGTCCGTGATCGCGGCACCGAATCCGACCATCTCCTGATAGGTCGTCGCCTCATCGACCACGATGGTGGGATGGCCCGCGGTGTCGGCGTTGGAGAATCTGGCGTCGGGCTCGTGCGAGAGAAGCTTGTGCTGATCGCCCGTCGTCACCCAGACCTCGGCACTCGGTCGCGGGCCGCATGCCGCCACGAGCGCTGCGAGCAGCGCGAGGGCCGGCCTTACTTCTGCCTCCCGGCGAGCTGCCGCAGCACGTACTCCAGAATCCCGCCGTGCCGGTAGTACTGCTGCTCCTGCGGCGTGTCGATGCGCAGCGTGGTCTTGAACTCGGTCACTTTGCCGTCGTCGGCGGTCGCCTTGACCGTCACCTGCTTCGGCAGCTCCGCGAGCCCGGCGATGTCGTAGCGTTCCTTCCCCGTCAGGCCCAGCGACGCCGGAGACTGATCCGGCAGGAACTGGAGCGGCAGGATCCCCATTCCCACGAGGTTGGAGCGGTGGATGCGCTCGTAACTCTGCGCGATCACCGCGCGCACGCCGAGGAGACGCGGCCCCTTGGCGGCCCAGTCGCGCGACGAGCCCGATCCATATTCTTTGCCCGCCAGCACCACGAGCGGCGTCCCCGCCGCCTGGTACTTCACCGACGCGTCGTAGATCGTCATCGCCTCGCCGTCCGGCAGATGCACGGTGAAGGGTCCTTCGGTGCCCGGCGCGAGCAGGTTCTTGAGACGCACGTTGGCGAACGTCCCGCGCACCATCACTTCGTGATTGCCGCGGCGCGCGCCGTAGGAGTTGAAGTCGATCGGCTCGACGCCACGTTCGATCAGGTACTGCCCTGCGGGCAGCGTCTTGCGGATCGATCCGGCGGGCGAGATGTGATCGGTGGTGATGCTGTCGCTCAGCAGGCACAGCGCACGCGCGCCCTTGATGTCGGCGATCGGCTTCGGCTGCGCCGGCATGCCGTCGAAGTACGGCGCGCGCCGGATGTAGGTCGAGTCGGGCTCCCACGCGAAGCGGTCGCCCTCGGGCACGGGCAGCCCCCGCCACCGCTCGTCGCCTTGGAACACTTCGGCGTACGACTTCTGGAACATCGAGGATTTGATCGACGTGCGGATCACTTCGTCGACTTCTTTGGTCGTCGGCCAGATGTCGCGCAAGAACACGGGCTTGCCGTCTTTGCCGGTGCCCAGGGGCTCTGTGTGGAACTCGATATCGATCCGGCCCGCGAGCGCATAGGCGACCACGAGCGGCGGGGAGGCGAGGTAGTTCGCGCGCACTTCCTGCTGGATCCGGCCTTCGAAGTTGCGGTTCCCCGACAGCACCGAGCAGACGACCAGCTCTCCCTCGGTCACCGTCGCCGAAACCGCTTCCGGGAGGGGCCCGGAATTCCCGATGCAGGTCGTGCACCCATATCCGACGAGATGAAAGCGTAGCTGCTCGAGGGGCTTCATGAGGCCCGCCTGGTTCAGGTAGTCGGTGACCACCTTGGACCCCGGCGCGAGGCTCGTCTTCACCCAGGGCTGCGTGTTGAGACCTCGCTCAACGGCCTTCTTGGCGACGAGCGCCGCCGCTACCATGACCGACGGATTGGAAGTGTTGGTGCAGCTGGTGATCGCCGCGATCACCACCGAGCCGTGGCGCAGGCCTCCTTGCGCGTGCTCTGGGGGCGCGGCTACGGCCGCGGCTCCCCCGAACGTGTGCCCGCCTTCGGCCTCCCAGTGGTTACGCACATCGGGTGGCGGCGTGACCGGCGCCGTCGCCTTCGCCTTCATGAGCGTCGGGAGCGTCTCGAGGAAGTTCCTGCCCACCTCCCGCAACGCAACGCGGTCCTGCGGCCGGCGCGGGCCCGCGAGGCTCGGCTCCACTGTCGCGAGGTTCAACTCGAGCGTGTCGGAGTAGACGGGTTCCGGAGCGTTCGGAGTGAGGAACAGGCCCTGCTCCTTCATGTATGCCTCGACGAGCTTCACCTGTTCCGGGCTGCGGCCCGTGAACTCGAGGTAGCGCAACGTCTCCTGGTCCACCGGGAAGATGCCGACGGTGGCGCCGTATTCCGGGGCCATGTTGCCGATCGTCGCGCGGTCGGCGAGGGTCAGGGCCGCCACACCGGGCCCGTAGAACTCCACGAACTTGCCGACGACGCCCTTCTTGCGAAGCATTTGCGTGACCGTGAGGACCAGATCCGTGGCGGTCGCGCCCTCGGCGAGCCGACCGGTGAGTCGGAAACCGACGACTTGCGGGATCAACATCGAGACGGACTGGCCGAGCATCGCGGCTTCGGCTTCGATGCCGCCGACACCCCAGCCGAGCACCCCCAGCCCATTGACCATTGTCGTGTGCGAATCCGTCCCGACTACGGTGTCGGGATAGGCCTGCGGGGTCTTTCCCTCGGTCGTGAAGACGACGCGCGCCAGGTACTCGAGGTTCACTTGATGGACGATGCCGGTATCGGGAGGCACGACCTTGAATCCCGCGAACGTCTTCTGCGCCCAACGCAGCAGCGCGTAGCGCTCGCGGTTCCGCTGGAACTCGAGCTCGGCGTTGGCGTGGAACGCCGTCGGCGTGCCGAACTCGTCCACGATGACGGAGTGGTCGATTACCAGCTCGGCGGGGAGGAGCGGATTCACCTTCTTTGGGTCGCCGCCCATTTGCACGATCGCGTCGCGCATCGCCGCCAGGTCCACGACGGCCGGGACGCCCGTGAAATCCTGCATCAGCACGCGCGCCGGCATGAAGCTGATCTCTTCATCCGGCGTCTTGGCGGCGTCCCAGCGGGCCAGTTTCTCGACGTCCTCGGCGCGGACGACGCGGCCGTCCTCCAGACGCAACAGGTTTTCGAGCAGGATCTTGAGGGAGTAGGGCAGCCGAGCCACGGGGAGGCCGCGCTTGTCGAGCACGTCGAGGCGGTGGATCTCGTAGGTGCCGGCCCCGGCCTTCAACGTCGCGCGACTGCCAAAGCTGTTGCCGCTCATTCGACCACCTTCACGGCGACCACGAAGTACTCCGTTTCTCCGAAGCACGTCGTGGGGACGCCCTTATGTTGCTGATACCTGAGGGCGACGCGCTTGCCGAGCGACTGATTGATGTACTCGGCGGTGACGTCGTCACGAACGGTGAAGTTGAACTTTTCCGACATCGTTCCGGGCATCGAGACCATCGCCAGCTCACCTTCCCAGGTTTTGCACAGCCAGCCCCGCTTGGAAAACTTCTGCACGTACCCTGCCCGTTCCCCCTGCGAATAACTCCAGGTCAGCGTGGACCAGGTGTACAAGGCGAACAACAGAACGGGCGTCACCAGGATGCCGGCGATGATGAGCTTGCGTTTTCGCGTGAGTTGAAAGCTGAAGTTCACCCGCGGGAATCTACGCGGGCGAGCGGGGGATTCCACCTCGTACTGCTCCGTCTTGTAGGGCGTGAAGCCGCGTGCGACGTAGTTGGGCAGCGCGTTGGCGTGGTCGAGCGTGCAGGTGTGCAACCACATGCGTTTCGGAGTGGGAACCAGCGCCCAGGCGTCCCGCACGGCGCACGACAGCAGGTGCTTCCCGAACCCGCGGCCGAACTCCGCAGCCACGATGCCGAAGTAGGCGACTTCGACGGACTCGTCCTCGGGGACGCGGCGCAGCTCGTACCAGCCGGCGAGCGTGCCGTCCCGCGTCGCCACGTACAACTGGATGTTCGGGTCCGCGAGGTGTCGCGCGATCTCGTCGTCGCTCCAGTCCCAACGGTCACGCCAGTGAAACGCCTCGCCCACCGAGCGATAGCAATGCCGATACAGTTTGGGAGGCGGGTTGGGAACGTGCGCCAGGGTCACGTCGGGAAAATCCCCAAACGCGGGCTTGAACTGCGCCGGATCGGTGAGCTCGAGGTAGGTGCGCGTTACTTCCATGACAGTTATTTTAACGTATGACCTTCAATAGAATGGGCACCGTGCCCCTGCCGCTAGCCTTGCACCTGGCTAGCCACACCGTCATCGGGCTCTTCTGCGCCTTCGCGGGAGGGCTCAACCTCATCGATCCTACGAAGATCTTTCCCAACGGCGTCGTATTTCTCGCGATTGCCGGATTCAGCTGGGGATACGTCTTCGGCGTCCTGATGGCGCGGAAGGAAGTCATCGCCATGGGCGTGGTCGCGAGTGCGGGATACGTGGGGGCTGGCGTGTGGCAGCTCGGCGTTGACTGGCGGCTCGGCGTGTTGTTGATGGCGATCGGCGCGTACGGACTCGCGACGCTCTCGGTGTATCGCCGCCGTATTCTCGAAGCCTAGCGGTCTAACCGATCAGGTCACCCCGCAGCGGGGCGGCGGGGAGCTCGACGACGAACTTCGCGCCGCCCAACGCTTCGGAGTCCTCCAACCAGATCTTCCCGCCGACTTCGGCGACGACGCGCTGACAGATCGACAGCCCGAGCCCCGATCCTTCATCGGGGCTCTTCGTCGTAAAGAAGGGATCGAACACCCGCGACCGGATGTCTCCGGGGACGCCCGGCCCTGAATCCTCGACGATGAGGCGGACCCAATCGTCCCGCGCCTCCGTGGTGAGCTGGATGACGGCCGAGGGCCGCCCCCGCACCGCGTGTTCCGCATTCGTGACCAGGTTGATCACCACCTGCTGGAGCTCCTGACCGAGGCCGAGCACCGCCTCGGCGCCCTGATCCATCTTGGTGCGGACTTCGATGTTGTCGGCACGGAGCACGCGCTGGCGGATCTCGGCCACGTCGCGCACCAGCTCGTTGACTTGAATGCGTGTCGGCGTCGTATCGGCACGCCGGGCGAGGCGCAACAGGCTGCGCACGATACGCGCGGCGCGATCGACCTCGCGGACGATGGTGGACGCGGCGGCGCTGGCGTCCGCATCCTGAGTGGAGCGCCCCAGCAGCTCCGCCTCCATCCGGATCGCGGCGAGCGGGTTGTTCACCTCGTGCGCGACGCCGCTCGCGATTTCACCCACCGTCGCGAGCTTCTCGCGCGCGATCAGCTCGCGCTGCGCGCGCAGCTCGTCGGTGCGATCGTAAAGCGCGACGAGCAGGCTCTCGGAGCCCAGTCCCCGCAGACCCGTCACGGTACAGTCGCAGATGCGCCGCTCTCCCTCGCCTGATTCCTGTGTGACCAGCACACGGCCGTGCCATGGCTGCCCCTCGCGGCGGCCGGCGAGAATGAGGCGCACCGTGATGCCGCTGGGGGAGAGCCCGAGCGCCTCGAGGTGGCGCCCCAGCGCTCCTTCCTTCTTGGCTATGCCGAACACGTGGAGCGCCGCCTCATTCACCTGGAGCACCGTGCCTTCCGGATCCACGAGCGCCATCGGCAGGGGACTCGCGTCCACCATCCCGCTGGCACGGTCGGCGGCGGCGCGCGTCGCCGACACCGCCTGCGACAACTCGATGCCGCCGGCGATGTGCGCGGCGACTGCCGTGAGGTAGTGGAGATCGTAGAGGCTGAACTGCGGTGGCGGCGCCGGTCCGGCGCCCTGATAGCGCAGCAGACCGACGGCGCCCACGGGTCCCTTCGACGTGCGCAGCGGTGCGATGAGGGCCGACCGCGCGGATTCGGCCAGACGCACGGCCAGCGGACTGGAATCCTTCTCGAGGCGCAGGTCGGGCGTCATCAACGCCTCACCAGTGCGTACCACGCGACCGGTGGTGCTCGAGTGGAGACCCAGCTCGAGTCCATCGATCGGCGCCGCCTGCCCGAGCGCGGGGGAGATCTTCAGAGTCTCGCCGTCGGCTTGCTTCAGGGCGACGAATGCGCCCTGCGCCTCGACGAGCTGCATCAGGCTTTGCAGCGTGTACCGCAGCAGCAGCTCCGTCTCGGGCGCGGCGAGAAGCCAGCGGGCCAGCTCGACGACGAAGGTCCCGAGGCGCCGTTCCCGCTCGAGCGCCCCGCGGCGTCCGACCATCACCGCCAGGTCCGAGGCGAACTCGAGGGCAGCCTCCAAGTCGGCGGGGGCCAGATCGCGCGGGGCTCCCGCGAGGCTCGCTTCGACGTGGCGCCCTTCGGGATCACGCCACTCGGCGGTCAGCGTGACGCCCGACGCGCCGGCCGCCCCCGCCGAGACCGATCCACTCTCGTTGACGCCCTGGTAGGCGACCGTGATGAGCGCGCCGCCGGACCAACCGCTCAGCACCTGGGCGGCCGACTGCCAAAAATCGGCGGTCCGCTTGGCTGTGCTGGCCTTCCGGAGCAGCGACTGGAGCGCGTCGCGCATGGCGGAATATACGACTGCGCGTTACGTCCGGATGGCGCCTGGGAACCTCTGGGGGTTGGGATTGAAGCCGGGGAAGACGGGAGCGAGGTCCGCGGCGCCGAGATGGCGGGCGAGCATCTCACCGAACAAGTCGCGGAAGTCGGTGGTGACGGCGACGTCGCGCCCCTCAAAACGACTCGCGGGGTCGAGCCCGGGCCAGCGGCCGAGCACCTTGCCGCCATTCACCGCGCCACCGAGCGCGAGCATCGCGGTCGCGTGCCCGTGGTCGGTGCCGCTGTTGCCGTTCTCGGCGATCGTGCGGCCGAACTCCGACATCGTGAGTACGACGACGTTGCGCATGCCCTCGCCCAGGTCCTGAGCGAACGCGGCGAGTCCGAGCCCCAGCTCGCGCAAACGCGCGGCGAGCTGACCCTCGCTCGACCCCTGATTCACGTGCGTGTCCCAGCCGCCCATATCGGCGAAGGCGATCTCGAGACCCACTCCGGCCTTGATCAGCTGCGCGATCTGGAGCATGGAGCGGCCGAAGCGCCCAGGCGGGTAGGCCGCGCTGTTAGCCGGCTGATACTGCGCGGGATCCACTCGCTTGAGGACCTGAATCGCCGCGAATCCCTCCTGGGACGACGATGCGAGCAATCCCGTCGCGGCGCCGTCGTACAGCTCCTCGAACGCGCGCGTGAGTTTGTCGCGCGCGCCTTCCTGCGGCACGCGCAACCCGAACGCCTGGAGGTCGTCGATCGCGAGCGCCGGCGAGGTCCCGGCGAGAATACGGGGGAGCTGCGGCCCAAAGGCGACGGCGCGGAAGGCCGTGTCCGCGTGCTCCTGATCGTGCCGGCAGTAACGGTTGAGCCAGCCGTCGGAGGTGCTCTTCATCCCCGGCGTGCCGGTCTCCATGTAGTCCTGCGCGTCGAAGTGGCTGCGCGTGGAATCCGGGGAGCCCACCGCGTGAATTGCCGCGAGGCTCTTGTTGTCCCAGAGACTCTTGAGCGGCGCGAGGCTCGGGTGCAGGCCGAAGTGACCATCGAGGTCGATCAAGTCCTTCGCGGGAATCGCGATGCGGGGGCGCTCCCGGTAGTACAGGGGGTCGCCGTGCGGGACGATCATGTTGAGACCGTCAACGGCACCACGTTGGAAGAGGCAGACTAAAACAGGGCGGTCAAGGGCGGTAACGGACGGTAACGGGCGGTAACGGGCAAAAGCCGCACGGGCGAAGAACAGCGGGTCCAGGCCCAGGCTCACGAGCGCCAGGCCACCGCTCTTCACGAATACGCGCCGCGAGATCGTCATTGCCGTTGAAACTCCGGCCCACCGAGCGCCAACCCAACCGCAAGTGTTCGTGCCTGCACGGGATCCTTCACATCGGCAAGCTGCGCGAGGATGACCGTTCGCGTATGAGCCGACATCGTGCCACTGAGCAGGCGCGCGTTCACGGCGTCGACGAGCACGGCGTGGTCATCGGTCGCGGCCACGAGGTCGTCGAGATTCACGTTCGCGCCCGGGAGGCGCCCTGCCGCGAGCGCGACGGCGGCGTTCATGCGGCCGAGCAGCGCGCCGCTGTTGACCCACTGCTCCTGGGTCTCGGGGTAGCCCGTTGGGGCCGGTTGGAGATAGAGGGGCTGGCCGAGGCGCGAGACGACCTGCGCGAGGCGGAGCGTCGAGTCCGGTGCGGCGCCGGCGGCGCGGAGGGCGCTGACGACGAACTCGAGGGGCGTCTTGACCTTGGCGCGCAGCGCCTGCGGTGCCCAGAAGTCAGGCGACGTGAAGATGGCGCGCAAAATCGCTCTGATGTCGCCATTGGTGCGGTGCCAGGCGTCGACGGCCGCATCGACGCATCCGTCTGGCGGGTCGTCGCTCACGAAACGCGCGCACAGCTTGCGACTGACGTGGTGCATCGTGGCATGCTGAGCGGCGAGAAGTTTGAGGAGGCGGACACCCTCTTCCATACCGCCGCCCTGAAACCTGACACCGAACACCTGCTTTTCCCCGTGGTCGTGCGCCCATTCATGGAACGCGAACCCGGCACCGCGCTGCGGGCGATCGATGCTCCACCCGGTGAAGATCCGCGCGACGGCGATCACGTCTTGTTGGGTGTAGCCACCGTCCACGCCGAGTGTGTGCAGCTCAAGTAGCTCGCGAGCGTAGTTCTCGTTCAATCCGCGTGGAGCCCTGGGTTGGCGGCGAGGGGGTGAAGCTCCCGGCGCCACGCTCTGTGCGTTGTCGAGATAGAACAACATCGCGGGGCTCTTCGCCGTCGCGATGAGCAAGTCCTCGAACCGGCCCAACGCGTTGGGTCGGATCGTTTCCTCTATGTAGGAGGGCGTCAGGAAGCGGTCGGCGCCCTTGCCTACGAAGACATTGAAATGATTTGCCCAGAAGTCGACCATGACTTCGCGCAGCTGCCGCTCGGAGAGGGCGGCGCGCACGACCGCCAGTTGCTGCAGCTCGCCGCCGAGCTCGCGGAACTCTCGCATCGGGCCCCCCCCGGTGCCGCGCCGGCGGTTCGTGTCGCCGCTCTGAGCCATCTCCCGCTGCATCTCGCGTCGCTGGCGCAGGGCGTCACCGTAGCGTTGGGCTAGCTCCTCGCGATCGTAGTCGAGCAGCTTGAAGTCGCGCTCGCGCTGAGTGACCAGGACATCAGGGACGCGCTCGAAGGCGAGTTGCTGGTCGATCCAGCGCATGACGCCCACGCGCGCCACGCTGTCGACTTCGCCTGGGCGGGGCCCGTAGGCGAGGCGGTTCAGGGCGTGCAGGGCGGAGTCCCGTGGCGTCAGCACCTGAGCGCCCAGTGCCGAGGGAACCGCAAGCGCCAGCCAGACGGTTAGGAGCCGGAGTCGCATTGACTATACTGACGCCTTCATCGGTACCAAGTTAAGAGCCATGGCTTCACCCGGCACCCGCGCCCGCTTCATCTCCCACGGCATCGTTCCCGATCCGAACGCCCCGTCGCCCACCTGGGGCCGGCGGCTGGCGGCCCTGAAGCACGTTCCGCCCCTCGTGCGTCTCGTGTTCCAGACGCACCGCGGCTACACCGTCGCGATCATGGCGCTGCGCGCCGTGCGGTCGCTGATCCCCGTGGCCGTCCTCTGGGTCGGCAAACTCATCATCGACGGCGTCATCACCGCGGGAGCTGCGGTGCAGGCGGGGCAGCCGCCAGCCTGGGGGCATCTCGCCGGGCTCGTGGCCCTCGAGCTGGGAATCGCCGCGCTCGGCGAGGGACTGGCCCGGCTCTCGTCGCTGCTCGAGAGCCTGCTCGGCGATCTCTTTGCCAATCGCTTGAGTGTCCGGCTCATGCAGCACGCGGCGACGCTCGATCTCGCGCAGTTCGAGGACTCGGAGACGTACGACCATCTCGAACGTGCGCGCCGCCAGACCGTGGGGCGGATCGGCCTCTTCGCGCTGCTGCTCTCGACCGCGCAAGATCTCGTCACCCTCGCGTCGCTGGCGGCGGTCCTGCTGATACAGCTGCCATGGCTGTTGTTGCTCCTTACAGTGGCGGTGCTCCCGGCCTTTCTCGGCGAAGTGCATTTCGGATCACTCGGCTACTCCTTGCTGTTCAAGTGGACCCCGGAGCGACGGCTACTCGATTACCTCCGCTACATCGGCGCGTCGGACGAGTCGGCCAAAGAAGTAAAGTTGTTTGGGTTATCGGACTTCCTGGTCGGTCGCTACGCGAAGCTCTCGGCGGAGTTCTACGAGGAGAACAAGCGGCTCGCCGTGCGGCGTAACGTCATTTCGACACTGCTCGTGACCGTCGGCACGCTCGGGTACTACGGCGCCTACGGCGTGATCATCTACCGCACCGTGCTCGGCGCTTTTTCCATCGGCACCCTGACGTTCCTCGCAGGCTCGTTCCGCTCCAGCCGGAGCTTGATCCAGGGCGTGCTCCTCTCGCTGTCGAGCATTTACGAGCAGAGCCTGTATCTGAGCGATCTCTTCACGTTCTTCGACGTGAAGCCGAACGTCGTGTCGAAACCCGGCGCGCGGGCGGTCCCGCGGCCCATCAAAGAGGGTTTTCGCTTCACGAATGTGGGGTTCCGCTATCCCGGGTCCGACCGGTGGGCGGTGCGCGGCCTGACGTTCGACTTCAGGCCCGACGAGCGGATCGCACTCGTGGGAGAGAACGGGGCAGGGAAGACGACGCTCGTGAAACTGCTGGCACGTCTCTACGACCCCGATGAGGGACACATCCAGCTCGACGGCGTGGACCTGCGCGCCTACGACCTCGCGAGCCTGCGACAAAACATCGGCATCATTTTCCAGGACTTCGTGCGCTACGACTTCGTCCTGCGCGAGAACATCGGCGTGAGCCAGATCGAGGCGCTGGACGACGATGCGCGCATTCGCGAGGCGGCGCGCCGCAGTCTCGCGGACTCGGTGGCCGGGCGCGTGGCCAAGGGTTACGATCAGATGTTGGGGCGGCGGTTCGACGGCGGCGTAGACCTGTCGGGCGGCGAATGGCAGAAGGTGGCGTTGGGCCGCGCGTATATGCGCGAGGCGCAGGTGCTGATTCTCGACGAGCCTACGGCTTCGCTCGATGCGCGCGCCGAGTACGAAGTGTTCCTGCGGTTTGCGGAGCTGACCAAGGGCCGGATGGCGGTGCTCATTTCGCACCGGTTCTCGACGGTGCGCATGGCCGAGCGTATCCTCGTGTTACAGGGAGGCGAGGTGGTGGACCAGGGTACACACGACGAGTTGGTTGCGCGCGGTGGGCTTTACGCGGAGCTTTTCTCGTTACAGGCAGCCGGATACCGCTAAAGGAGGACCGATGGTCACGGGCATGCGAACGCTGTTGGTGTTGGGCACTTTCGTCCTCGCCGCGGGGCCCGTCCGGGCACAGCGGCGCCCCATCACCGCCGAAGAGATCCAGCGAGCGGGCTCCACCGTCAGCTCGGCGTTCGATGCGGTGGAGCGGCTGCGGCCGCGGTGGCTCCAGGCGCCGCGCGAAGTGATCGAGCTAGGAGGAGCGAGTCAGGATGCGGCCGTGCGTTTCGCGCGCCTGCACGTGTATCAAGACGACCGCGACATGGGTGGGGTCGACTACCTGAAAACAGTTCCCGCCGAGCGCGTCCTCACGATCGCCTGGCTCACGATGACGGAAGCGGGCGTTCGGTTTGGCCCGAGTGAAGGCCCGGTGCTCGTGCTGACGATGAAGCCGGCGGGACCTAACTGATCGTCGTCACCGCGTAGCCCAGGTCAGCCCGAACTGCGCCTGCACGCCGAAGCCGGCCTGGGGGTTGGCGACGTGGCGCAGCGGGCCGAGGAATTGCAGCTCCGCGTAGGGCCGCAGCCGGCCCGCGGGGATCTCGACGCCTGGCGCCCACAAGTCGAACCCTTCACCGCTATTTCCGTTATTGAGCCCCATCCACCCCATCGCGAGGTAAAACGGCGTGCGGTCTGGGGAGCCGAAGGGTCGCCACTGTAGTGCAAGGCTCACGTGCCACGCCGCACCGAGACCTTCGACCCGTCTGCTCACGCTGGGATAGACGTCCACGCGATCGCTGACGGGAATGAGTACTCTCGCGCCCACGAGGAGGTTGTCGAAGGGACCATCGAACATGGTGCCGGTGAAGTGTCCGGCGATTCGGATGGGGCGGGTCACCTGAGCGGTGACCTGCGTCGAAAGGATTGCGCAAACGAGGACCGTGACGGCGAGAACGCGGCGCATAGTTGTCTCGAGTATGATGTCTATCTCAATCTGACCGACGCCCGAGTCCGCGCAAGACAAAAACGCACTAATCGTCATAACCCTCAGTGTGGCACGCGCGCATCAGTTGGAGCCGGTGCCGGCCGCGCGTTCCCGCCGTCCGCCACAAACTTCCAGGTGCCGTCGGGCTGACGCTTCCACACCGTCAGGTACTTGCTGTACGAATTGCGCGCGCTGATGCTCGCCTCGCCCACCGTACACCCGAGATCACCCGAGCCCGTGATGTCGGCGGTGACGGGTGCCCAGTCGAGAACGGCGTCCTTCGGGAAATCGGCGAACGCGGCGCCGATCGCCTCGCGTCCATGCGTCATGGGTGCGCCCGGCGGACCGAGGAGGACCGCGTCACTCGCGGCGAAGGCGACAAACGCGGCCTGCGCGCCGCGCGCGACCGACCGCGCGGCGAACGCGGAGTCCGCGCTCTTGATCTGGCGAGCATCCGGCGAGCCGCGCACCGCCGCGGCAAGAACGACGGGCCCGGCCGGCGCCGGCGGCGTTCCCGGCGCCAATCTCGTGCGCGTGTAGGCCGTCACCATCCAGGAACCGCCGTCACGACGACGCCAGCACGCCATGTACTTCCCCTGTTGATCGGCGGCGCGCGTCCAACCGTACGTGTAGCCCACCGTTCCATCGTCCGAGACATCGGCGTACTCGGGCGTCCAGGTCAGGTCTTCCGCGCCGACGCTGTCGAGGAGGGCCCGGATCGCGCTCTTGCCGCGGACGAGCCGTGCTCCCGGATACAGGTAAGCCGCGTCTTCGGCGAACGCGGTCAAGGGGTTCGTCGATCGGGCTAGCTCCCGGTCGGCGACGAGCAACGCCGCGCGGTGACGCTCCCGGTCGGGGAGCGCCGTGATCACGAGCAGGGCCACAAGCCAGATGGGTCGCATGAATCCTCCTGGGCGACAAACCTGCACTGCCGCTCATCACAGGCCAAGCCAGTTCACAGGGTTCTGACGCCGCCGCATCATTGGAGGCAGTACGATGTACAATGAGAGATATGCGGCGCGTTTTGGCGGTGCTCGGCGCCTGGACGGCGGTCGCCCTGCTCTTTGCCATCCAGATGCGGTTCCAGGGCGAGATCTCTCGCCCGTGGGGCTGGATCCTCGGGTGGCAGCTCGCCGGATGGTGGACCTGGGCAGCCTTCACCCCCCTCGTCACCGCCTTCGCCGCCCGTGCCGCCCGATTGGACAGCCCGCTGAAGATCGTCGCAGCGCACCTCCCCGCCGCCCTCACCGCCGCCGTCCTCTGCGCCGCCCTCGAAGGCGCCGTGAAATGGGCCCTTGGGATCTATCGCTCGACCCCGCTGTCGCTCGGCGCCGGCGTGAACTACGCCGTGGCGACCTACTGGACCTTCAACGTTCTCATCTACGCGATGGTCGTCGGCCTGTATCATGCCGTGCGCGCCGCGCGGCTCGAGAGCCAGCTGATGCAGGCCCGGCTCGACGCGCTGACGGGACAGCTGCAGCCGCACTTTCTCTTCAACACGCTGCACACCATCTCGGCGTTCGTGCTCGAGGACCCCAAGCAAGCCAATCGCATGATCACGCGGCTCTCCGAGCTGCTGCGTCATTCGTTCAGTCGCGATCACGGTCCCCTCGTGACGTTGGAGGAGGAGCTCGAGCTCCTCGATCATTTCGTCGCGATCCAGGAGGCGCGGTTCGGCGACCGGCTCAAGGTGACGTTCCGCGTGGAGGCGGGCACCGGGGCGGCCATGGTGCCGACGTTCCTGCTGCAGCCGCTCGTCGAGAATGCGATCCGGCACGGCGCCGCCCGCCCGGGGCGCGTCGCCGAGATCGACATCGCCGCGGTACGCGCCGGCGAACGGCTGCGCCTCGAGGTGCGCGACAACGGGCCGGGCGTTCCGGAGGGGGGCCCCCCCGGCCGCAACGGCGGTGTGGGTATCGCCAACACACGCGCGCGGCTCGTCCAGCTGTACGGCGTGGGCCAGCGCTTCGACCTGACGAACGCGCCCGACGGACGGGGTGGCGCGATCGCGACGGTCGAGATTCCCTATCGCGACAATGCATACAGTAATCGTTGACGACGAAGCACCGGCCCGGCGCCGGCTGCGTGGCGTGCTCCAACAGATCCCGAGCATCACGCGGATCGATGAGTGCGCCAATGGCCGTGAGGCGGTCATTGCCTTGCGCCGTGGCACACCCGACCTCGTCTTCCTCGATATCCAGATGCCCGATCTCGACGGCTTCGCGGTCGCCGCCGCCGCGAGCGAGGAGCGGGCGCCCGCGATCGTCTTCGTGACGGCGTACGACCAGCACGCGTTGCGGGCCTTCGAGGTCCACGCCTTCGACTACTTGCTCAAGCCCTTCGACGACGAGCGCGTCGTCGCGACGGTGGAGCGCGCCGAGCAATTCCTCGACTGGATTCGCCGCGGCGGGGCGGCGGCCGGCGCGCTGCGCGGCTTCGGCGATATCTCGGTCGACTTCGCCACGCATCAGGTGTATCGCGGCAACCGGCCCATCGAGCTGCGGCCCAAGGAGTACGCGCTGCTCGCGGCGCTGCTGCGGCGCGGTGGCCGCGTCGCCAGCCGGCTCGAGTTGTTGCGGGAAGTATGGGGTTACGCCGAGGATGTCATGAGCCGCACCGTCGACACGCACGTCGCGATGCTCCGCCGGAAGCTCGAACACGATCCGGCGCACCCGCGCCACATCGTTACCGTCCGGACCTTCGGCTACCGCATCGAGCGCTAGCGCGCCGCGGCCGCTCCGAACAACAGCTGATCCACGATCCGTTCCGCGAGCACGGCGGGCTCGCCGCCATTCCGGTTGGTCAGCACGATCACGGTGAAGTGGCGGTCGGGGTAGCGCTGAATCGCGTTGCGGAATCCGCTCGTCTCGCCGGTGTGCCGCCAGCGTTTCACGCCGCGGTAATTGTCCACGAACCATCCGAACCCGTACTGCGTCTCCGCGCCGGCCGGCAGCGCCGGCGGCGTCGTGGCGGCCCGCAGCGCCGCGGCATCGACGAGCTTGTTCCCATACAGCGCGGCGTCCCAGCGGACGAGGTCGTCGACGTTGGTGTAGATGCCCCCGTCACCGAGCGTCGCGCTCGTCACGCTCTGATCGGTCGATTTGAACCCGCCCGAGTCGGGCGAGTAGCCGTAGGCGCGGTGGGGCACGGTGTCGGCGCCCTCCACGTGCGCGACTGAGGCGCTCATGCCCAGCGGCCCGAAGATCCGCGCGCCCAGAAAGCTCGGAAACGAGACGCCCGACAGCCGCTCGACGATCAGGCCGAGCAGAACGTATCCCGAGTTGCTGTAGCGATACTGGGTGCCCGCGGGGAAATACAGCGTGTCCTTGCGCGCCAGCAGGGCGAGCACGTCACGATCGCTGACCTGCACGGTCTGCGAGTCGGGGATGAGATCTTCGTAATCCGGGAGCCCGGACGTGTGGTTCAGCAGGTGGCGCACCGTCACGCCCTGGGCCGAGGGGGGCAGCTCCGGGAGGATGTCGCGCACCGCCTGGTCGTAGCGCAGCTTGCGATCCTTCGCGAGCAGCATGATCGCCATCGCGGTGAACTGCTTCGAGACCGAGGCGAGCCGGTAGTCGGTTTCCGGGGTGGCTGCGATGTGGCGCTCCAGATTCGCCATGCCGTACGCGCGGCGCAGCACCACGTGGCCGTCCTGAATCACGACCACGCTGGCTCCCGGTACTCCTGGACCCGTGTACTCGGTCAGCAATGCGTCGATGTCAGACACGGTGCTGCCTCCACGCCGCTCCAGCGCGGCTACAAATGGCGCGAATTGGGCCTTCCAGGCCGCGGCGACAGTGTGGGTACCGTGGCCGCGGGTGATGTCGCTGATGGGGATGAGGACGTAGCGCCCGTGCGCAACGCGCGCGATGAGCCGTTCCATCAGTCCCAATTCCGGGGGGTTGATCAGGTCGTCGACCGAGTTGATCGCCAGGACCGGTGCGGTGATGCGTTCGAGCCCCGCGCTGGGATCGTAGTCGCGCGAGGCGTCGAACTGATAGATCATGTCGTTCGCGTCGGTCGCCGCCATCCGGCCGTCGAGGTAGCGCGTGATGACGGCGTCCGCCGAGTCGCGCGTTGGGGCGGCGCGGTGCTGCACGAGCGGCGCGCTCCCCATGAGGTAGAGGATCTGGAGCGCGGCCCGCAGTCCGCGCGGCTGGGTCGCGTACTCGCCGCCGCGCCACTCGGGGTCGGTCCTGATGTCGTCGAGGATCATCTTGCGCATCATCCGGTTTCGACCCGCGATCTGCGTCGGCGCGCACGCGAGCGGCACGACGCCGTCCATGAACGCCGGGTAGCGCTCGGCCCAGAGCCACGAATGCATGCACCCCATCGACGTGCCCATCACCAGCAGCAGGTGATCGACGTGCAGCCCCGCGGTCACCAGGCGGTACTGCGCGTCGACCATGTCGCTGTAGCCGTACCGCGGGAAGCGCGCGTGCAGCCCGTCGCTCGGCTTCGACGAAGCGCCGTGTCCGACGTTGTCCGGGAGGATGATGTAGTGCGTTGCCGTGTCGAGCGCCTGACCGGCGCCGTACAGCTCCACAAAGGAAGGAGACAGGAAGTTCGCGCCGCTGCCGCCGGTGCCGTGCAGGATCAGGACGGCATTACGGACGACGCCCGCCGCGTCGCGGCGCGGCCGGCCCATCGTGCGATAGTGGATGCGCAGCGCGGGCAGCGTCTCGCCGCTTGCGAACCGAAAGGTGGGGATGACGAAGGTGCCGGTATCGACCTGCGCCACACCCGGTGCGGGCGCGAGCGACAGTAGGACGGCAGCCATGACGAACGCTCTCACGAACTCATCCATTCCTTCCACGTGGCTTCGGCAGGGCCAACCGTCAAGTGCTGCTTGTTGCGAACCAGCGGCATCCGCAGGAGCAGCGGTTCGATGCTGAGCTTTTCGAGCGTGGCCACGGGCCGACCCAGGTCGGCATAACGGCGCGACTCGCGGTCGAGCAGGTTCTGCAGCCCGAACTTGTCGGCGAAGCGGCGCAGCTCGCCGACGGACGCGGGGCGCTCGTTCAGGTCTACGAAATGCACCGTGATCCGCCGCTCGGCAAAGAAGCGCAGCGCGGCGCGCGTGTCCGCGCTCTTCCGGACGCCGAAGACCTGCACCTCCAGCACGGTCGTCAGTGGGCCGACGTGATGACTTCGATAGCCCCGTTGAGGTGTCCCGGTCCGAAGTGTGCTTCGGCGTCGCTGGGCGAGTAGTAGCGGACCGATAGCGCGACGCCGGGCACGAGTTGGCGGAGGCTCTCGAAGTTGCCGAAGCGGGTCCCGTCCACGTACACGAGCAGCTGTCCCTCGTTCTGCGGCATCAGCGCGGTGGGCCGAGCGCGCATCATCCAGGCAGGGCGCAACGCCCGAACGGCGTCATAGAGGTTCTGCGCCGGCTTCGCCGCGAGCTCTTCGGCGGTGATGACGTTCGCATCGCGGCGCGGCTTGCGTGCCGGCGTTTGCGCAGCGGCGTCGCGCACCCCGATCGCGGAAGCCGCGAGGAGCAGCGCGTACAGGGAAACAACGAGGCCGCGGGTCACAACCTAATAGTACATATTCCTCGCTCCCCGGCGAGGTATGATGAGTCCCCGATCGAAGATCGTTCTCGCGGCCGTCCTGTTTTCGACTGGTGGCGCGGCAATCAAGTGGTGCGGCTTCGATGGCTGGCAGCTGGCCGGCCTGCGGGCGGGCCTCGCGTTCGCCACCATGCTGACGCTCATCCCCGAGTCGCGCCGTGGCTGGTCGTGGCGCACCGCGCTCGTGGGATGCGCCTATGCCGCCACCACGCTGCTGTACGTGCAGGCGAACAAGCACACGACAGCGGCGAGCGCGATCTTCCTGCAGGCGACGAGCCCCCTCTTCATTCTGATGCTCGCCCCGCGGTTGCTGGGCGAGCATGCGACGCGTCGAGACTTGCTGCAGATGGTCATGATGGGGGTGGGGTTGGCGTTGTTTCTCTTCGGCGGCGTCGATCGACCGTCCGCCACCGCTCCCAACCCGCTGTTCGGCGACGTGCTGGCTGCGACCTGCGCGGTCACCTGGGCCTTCACGGTGATCGGGTACCGGTGGGTCGCGGCGCGCGGTGGGTCGGTCGCCACCGCGGCGGCCTCGGGGAGCCTGACCGCGTGCATCGTGGCGCTCGTGGTGGCGTTCCCGCTGGCGCCGGGGCGGCCCGTCGATTGGGCGGTCGTGGCGTTTCTCGGCGCCTTCCAGCTCGGGGTGCCGTACGTGTTCCTGGCGCGCGCGATCCCGCGCGTGCGCGCGCTCGAGGTGGGGCTCTTCATGCTGATCGAGCCGGTCTTGAACCCCGTGTGGGCGTGGCTCGTGCACGGCGAGCGGCCCGGGCCTGCCACGCTGCTGGGGGGCGCGCTGATTCTGGGAGCGACGGTGGTGCGATCGGTCGTCGACGCGCGGGAATTGCGAGCTACGGCGTAATCCGCAACCGCACCGGTGCCGTTTGCAGCGGCTGGCGGTCGGTCGGGATGACGCCCGTCACGGTGTAGTCGCCCGTTGGCGCGGCCGCGCGCCACCGATCCCGCAGCTCCAGCGTCTCGCCGGGCGCCAACGCCTTCACGTGAACGATCTGCTGAGTCGTTACACGATCCAGACGGCGCCACACGACATGCCCGTCCGATCCCGCGACAACGATATCGAACGTGATCGTGCGACCTGTGAGGTACAGGGTCACGCGTTGTTCGCTCGTGTTCGTCAAGCGCAGCGTGACCAGAACGGCCTCGCCGCGGCGCACTGATTCGGACACCGCGACCGTGAAGCGAAGTGTATCGGGGGGCGGCGGCGTGGCGGTCATGGTCCGGGGGATGAGAAGGGCGGCGCCGCAGAGCACGGCGCCGCCCCAAGTGCACAACGACACGGCGCGATCAGAACGTCGTGAGAGGGCCGAGCTCCTGCTCGACATTCGCGATCGGGCTGTACACGAACTGCGTGCCGGCGCCGTTGCCGCCCCAGAGGATACCGAGCAGGCGAACGCTGCTGCCACCGGTCAGGCCGAAGACATCTGACCCGGAGTCGCCCCCGCCCACACCAGCGCTGACGAACGTCTGGCACAGTTGCACGATCCTCGTGCCCGACACGCCGGTGTTGACGCACGTGTTCGTCACGACGCCCTGCGTCCAGCCGGTGGTGCGGCCGACCTTATTGGCCACATCGCCGACGATTGCGTTCGCTTCGGATGTGATGGTGAACGATCCGGTAATCGTGAGCGAGCCATTGTTGGGGCCGCTCGTCTGCGCGATCCCGCCGAGGGTGAACGACACGCCCGGCGCGTAGGCGGCGCGCGACGCGTCGCTGAAACGGCACAGTTTTCCCTTGGGACAGCCGGGCGCCAGGTTCCGCTGGTACGCCGGGTCGGCGACCTCGGTCCCGATGAAGCTGTTCGCCTGGCTCGACAGCGACTGGAAGTACTGCGTCCCTTCGACGCCGCCTTGATGGTTGGTGCAGTGCGAGGCGGTCACGAACGAGTTCTGTCCGCCGCTCACGGCGTTGAAGCCGATCGAGCAGAGGAAGTTGCCGAAGTGGATCTGGAGTCCCGCCACGACCGGCCGCACTTGATCCTGCAACGTCGCCGCGTAGACGATCGGGTCGGTCTCGTGCACCACGAGGGCCCCGGCGGGCACGCCGAGCCGCGCGGCGAGGCCGCGGATATTAGCTTGCGACGCGCCGCGCTCGACGCCGACCAGCACGCGGTTCGCGGCTTCGTCGAGATCGACGAACACGACGCCGCCCTGCTCGAAGGCTTCGTACGACACGGCCTGCGTCCACCGGTCGAGATCGCCATAGGCGTAACGGCCCTGGAGCACGCGGATGTCGCCGGGGGCGAAGCCGCGGCTCTGTGCGAACGCGCCCAACGCGCGCTCAGCCGCGCCGCGTTTGGACACGTCGGTCAAATAAATCGTCGGCACGCCCTTGTCGAGGAAGAGACCGCCGAATCCCGGTACGGTACGCGCGAGCGTGCCGAGGTCGGGGGCCTGCGTGCTTCTCAAGACGGGAAGCGGCTCTTTGCCCGTGGGCGATGTGCTGTCGCTACAGGCGGCGATCGCGACCAGCGCGACGGCGGCGAGTAAGCGGACGGCACGTACGGAGATCAATCGGTGGCTCATGACGGCTCACCCTCCCTGATTTGGTGGAACGAAGCGCGGGGCGCTCCAGAAGATGGGCATCGTTGCGTGCGCCCGCCAGAGTACAAAACCAAATCCTGTTGCCCAGGCGCAACACCTATATTTGAGCCCTCATGGCCACAAATCGCGCCCGCCTCGGTGTCATTTTCTTCACGGTCCTCGTCGATCTGATCGGCTTCGGGATCGTCATGCCGATCCTCCCCGTGTACGCGCAGCGTTTCGGCGCCCACGGCATCGGGTACGGTGCCCTGATCTTCGTTTTCTCGGCGATGCAGTTTCTCGCGACCGCGTTGCTGGGCCGCATGTCGGATCGGATCGGCCGCCGGCCGATTCTGCTCACCACGATGGTCTTGAACGCCGCCGGCTACATCCTCTTTGCCTTCGCGCCGTCGTACTGGTGGCTCTTCGCTGCGCGCGTGATTTCCGGGCTTGCGAGCGGCAACATCGCGGCCGCGCAAGCGTACGTCGCGGACATCACGACACCCGCCGAGCGCTCACGAGGTATGGGGCTGATCGGCGCGGGTTTCGGCATTGGCTTCGTGCTCGGACCCATGATCGGCGGACTCGCCGATCATTACATCGGCCACAGCGCCCCGGGCCTGATCGCGGCGGGACTCTCTATCCTCAACTTCTTCTCGGCGAGCGTCATCCTGCGCGAGTCACTCGCCGTCGAGCACCGCACGACGCGCCCCCTGTTCGACTTCGGGCACATGGTCGAGGCCCTGGGACGGAAACAACTGCGCCCCCTCATGCTCGTGTGGTTGCTCGCGCCGTTTGCGTTCTCTGGGTACACCGTGGTGCTGCCGCTGCATACGGCGCTGGCGTTCTCCTGGGGCGCGAAGGATCTCGGGTGGCTCTTCGTCGTGATCGGCGTAGTCGCGGCGCTGGTGCAAGGCTTTCTGTTCGGCAAGATCGAAAAACGCACCGGCGCCCGCGCCCTGTTGATCGTCGGGTTGTTCGGCATGGCGATCAGCATCGCCGCCGTCCCCTACGCGGGGAGTAGCCTGCTCGTGTACGCGTGGACTGTGCCGCTCGCCTTCACGAACAGCTTGTTCTCGCCCGCGGCCTCCGGGCTCGTGTCGATCT
Organism: Gemmatimonadales bacterium; assembly: GCA_036004745.1. Classification (GTDB taxonomy): domain Bacteria; phylum Gemmatimonadota; class Gemmatimonadetes; order Gemmatimonadales; family GWC2-71-9; genus 20CM-2-65-7. The sequence goes on from DASYRD010000054.1 coordinate 45,603, forward strand.
ATGCAGACCCAACGGAGCAGGGGACGATCCTCGGCGCCGCCCAGGCCTTTGCTGCTCTGGGGCGCACCATCGGTCCGCTCGCGGCGGGATGGGCATACGACACGTTCGGCTCGTTCACGTCGTACCTGGCCGCCGCCGGTGTGATGTTGCTGGGGGGGTTCATCAGCCTCGGGCTCGGGCGCGTAAGTCACTCTCCCGCAAGGGCTCCAGAGCCGGGTTAACGGCAGCAGGGGATCGCCGTCCAACACCCGGACGACTCACAGGAGCTTTCGATGCGCAAGCACATGACGGCCGCCCTCACCGCGATGCTCGTGGTGGCGGCCTGCAATCAGGACCCGACGGGCGTTTCCGCCAACGAGCTGGTGCTGGCCCAACAGGCCCAGCTCATCGCGCAGGACGTGGCCACCTCTACCGGCGCCAATTGCGCTGGATGGTGGCGCCGGCTGCGTGATACGCTGCTCACCACCGATGACCCTGAGGCGCGCGCTTTCCTCGATCAGGCTGCCGCGTACCGTGACTCGGCGCGCGCTGCGCTCGAAGGCGGCGACACCACCGCGGCCCGCGCGTACTGGCGGCTGGCGTTCCGCTCGGTGCTCTCGGCCGTGATCGAGATCTTCCCCAATGCGCCCGAACGGACCGGTCTCGCGGTCGATCAAGCGATCGTGCGGATCGAGCAATTCCTGGGCGGGCGCGATGCGCCGCGCATCCGGGCGATTTTGGGGCACGTGAAGGACCTGCGTGCCCGGTCGGATTCGGCGTTCGCGGCGGGCGATAAGGTCACGGCGCTCGCGCTGAACCTGCGGGGCATGCAGATCCTGCACCGGCTGGTGGAGCACATCCGTGATGCGCACCGCGATCATGATGCGGTGGCAGATGCGGAGATGGAAGCAGTCAACTACTAGCTCACCGCGGTGGACAGGGAGAGGGGTCGGGACGAACAGTCCCGGCCCCTCTTGGCCTACAGGTCGACGCGGACCTTGTGGTTCTTGGTCTCTTTGATGAACAGGCTCCCAACAATGCAGGTCAACATCGCGACGACGATCGGATACCTCAGGCCGAAATAGATATCGCCTGCGGCCGCCACCATGGCCGTCGCGAGCAGCGGCAGCATGCCGCCGAACCACCCGTTGCCGATGTGGTAGGGGAGCGACATCGACGTATAGCGGATGCGGGCCGGGAACAACTCCACCAAATACGCCGCGATCGGGCCGTACACCATGGTGACGTAGAGCACCAGGATGACCAGGATCAGCTCGGCCATGACGTAGTTGATGCGGGTCGTATCCGCCGCACTCGGGAATCCCGCCGCGGCGAGTGCGGCCTTTGCTTCGCCCTCGTTCCAGCCGTGCAGCTCGGTGGCACCGATCCTGACGGTTACGTTGTCGACCGAGCCGGAGGGCGTGGCGCTCGACTGGAACGAGATGCCCTGCTTGGTCAGGAAGTCCTTGGCGCGGTCGCACTCCGAGAATTTCGACCACGGCCCCACAAACACGTGGAGGTGGCAGTCCGTGGCCATCACCGCAACGGGTGTCTTGGCGGCCGCCTCTTCGAGCGCCGGATTGACGTAATGGGTTAGCCCCTTGAAGAGGGGGAGGTACGTCACCGCCGCGAGCAAACAGCCAGCCATGATGATGTTCTTGCGCCCGATCGTGTCGGACAATCGACCGAACAGGACGAAAAAGGGCGTGCCGACGAGAAGCGAAACGGCAATCAGCAGGTACGCGGTCTGGAACGGGACCTTCAAGGTGATCGTCAGGAAGAACAGCGCGTAAAACTGGCCAGTGTACCAGACGACGCCCTGTCCGGCAGTCGCGCCGATGAGCGCCAGCAGGACGACCTTCGCGTTGCCCCAGTTGGCGAAGCTCTCGGTGAGTGGCGCCTTGGAGGTCTGGCCTTCGTTCTTGATCTTCTGGAACACAGGGGACTCTTGCAACCGCAACCGGATGTAGATGGAAAAAGCCAGCAACAGGGACGACACTAGGAACGGGATGCGCCAACCCCACGACGTGAACTGCTGCGGCGTCATGGCTGTGCGGCACACGTAGATCACCGCCAGGGACATGAAGAAGCCCAGCGTGGCGGTGGTCTGAATCCAGCTCGTGGCATAGCCGCGCCGATTCTCTGCGGCGTGCTCGGCGACATATGTCGCCGCTCCGCCGTACTCGCCACCCAACGCCAAGCCCTGAACCAGACGTAACAGCACCAGCAGGACGGGAGCGATCCAACCGATCGTCTGGAACGTGGGCAACAAGCCGACGGCGAACGTCGATGCGCCCATGCAGACGATCGTTACGAGGAACGTGTACTTGCGGCCGACGATGTCGCCGATGCGCCCGAACACCAGGGCGCCGAAGGGCCGCACCAGGAAGCCCGCTGCGTACGTCACAAACGCCGACAACAACGCGGCCGTCGCGTTGCCGCTGGGGAAGAACAGTGCCGCGAAGAAGGGGGCGAGCGTGGCGTAGAGGTAGAAGTCGTACCACTCGAACACGGTGCCCAGCGAGGAGGCGAAGATGACGCGTGCCTCCTGCCGGCCCAGGTTGGCAACAGGGGGCGCGGTCATGTCTGAAACGATAGCCCGCGTTTGCCCGTCCTAGCCACCCGTTTCCGGCCTCCCCATATTCTCCTCCCCCCTGCAGGAGGTGATCCGTGCGTGTGTACAAGACACCGGAGATCCGCAATGTGGCGGTTCTCGGCCACGGCGCGAGCGGCAAGACCTCCCTGGTCGACGCCCTGGCGTTCGTGGCCGGCACGAGCAAGCGCCACGGAGCCGTCAAGGACGGCACCGCCCTCACCGACTACACCCCCGACGAAATCGAACGCAAGTACTCGATCAACCTGGCCCTCGCCGTCGCCGAATGGATGGAGACGAAGGTCAACCTGATCGACACCCCGGGCTACCTCGACTTCACGGGCGACGCGCTGGCGGGAGTCTTCGCCGCGGACGCCGCGGTCGTGGTGCTGGCGGGAACGGCGGGGGTCGAGGTCGGGACCGAGAAGGTGTGGGACTACTGCGAGCGCCGCGAGCTCCCGCGCCTGTTCTTCGTTTCCCTGATGGACAAAGAGCACGCCGATTTCGAGCGCGTGTTCAACCAGATCAAGGAGCGGCTGACGCCGAAGGTGATCCCGGTGGAGATCCCGGTCGGGGAAGGGCCGGAATTCCACGGGATCATCAACCTCTTCTCCAAGAAGTGCCACCTCTACAAGAAGGGGACCAAGGCGGGCGAGTACGACGAGGTCGACGTGCCGCCCGAGTATCAGGCCCGCTTCGAGAAATACTCGCAGGAGCTGATCGAGAGCATCGCCGCCACCGACGACACACTGCTCGAGCGCTATCTGGGAGGCGAGGAAATCGGCCGCGACGAAGCGATCGCCGCGCTCAAGGTCGGGATGCAGAAGGGGGAGATCTTCCCGTTGTTCTGCGGCGCCGCCGAGCTCACCTACGGGACGCGCGCCCTGCTCACCAAGATCGTCGAACTGTGCCCGGCGCCCCACGAACGGACGCCGGTCGAAGCGCAGCGGTGGGGCAGCGCGGAGAAGGTGTCGCTCAAGGCCGATGACGCCGGTCCGCTCGCCGCGCAGGTCTTCAAGACCGTCTCGGAACCGCACGTCGGGGACGTGACGCTGTTCCGCATCTTCTCGGGGAAGGTCAAGAACGGCCAGGACGTCTGGAACGCCCCGCGCGAAGCGTCGGAGAAGCTGAACCATCTGTGCGCCGCGTTGGGCAAGGAGCGCATCGAGATCGCCGAACTGCACGCCGGCGATATTGGCGCGGTCGCGAAGCTGCGTGACACGCACACGAACGACACGCTCTCGAGCAAAGACCTGGGACTCGTCGTGCCCAAGATCCCGTTCCCGGAGCCCGTCATCACCCTGGCGGTCGAGGTGAAGCAGCGCGGCGAAGAGGACAAGCTCTCGACGGGCCTCCACAAACTGCACGAAGAAGACCCCACCTTCCATCACGAGTTCAATGCCGAGCTGGGTCAGACCCTGATCCGCGGCCTGGGCGAGCGCCACCTCGAGATCGTCGTGGGGCGGCTGGCGCGGAAGTTCGGCGTGCATGCGCAGACCGCGAAGCCGCGCATCGCGTACCGCGAGACGTTCCGCGGCAAGGCCGAGGGGCAGGGGAAGCACAAGAAGCAGACGGGGGGCCGCGGGCAGTACGGTGACTGCTGGATCCGGATCGCGCCCCTGCCGCGCGGCTCCGGTTTCAAGTTCATGGATGAGATCGTGGGTGGCGTGATCCCGCGGCAGTACATCCCGGCCGTCGAGCGCGGTGTCGTCGAAGCGGCGCAGAAGGGCCCGATCGCCGGATATCCCGTCGTGGATTTCAAAGTCGAGGTGTACGACGGCTCCTACCACGACGTGGATTCGAACGAAATGTCGTTCAAGATGGCCGGGATCATGGCCTTCCGGAACGTGAGCGCGAACTGCCGCCCGGTCCTGCTCGAGCCAATCATGGAGGTCGAGGTGTGGACGCCCGACGACTATCAGGGCGCCGTGATGGGTGACATCTCTTCGCGCCGTGGCCACATCCTCGGCACCGAAAAAGACGGCCGGCTCACCAAGGTCAAGGCGCTCGTGCCCGAGGCGGAGCTCGACCGCTATGCGACGACGCTGCACTCGCTCACGCACGGCCGCGGGACCTATCGCATGAAGTTCCACGTCTATCAGGACGCCCCACCCGACGTGACCGCCAAGGTCACCGAGGGACGGAAGAAGGAGCTGGAGGAAGCGAAGGCCTGAGATGTGGAGCCCCGTGGACCGAAAGACGTATGCGGCGTACGGATTTGGGCTCATGGCGGTCAAGTACGCTCTGGACGCGGCGCTGATTTGGTGGTTCACGGGTCGCTGGTGGACACCCCTCGACTACCTCAGCCCCCTGTGGAGCACGCGCCAACACGTGCTGCAAGGCGCTCCGGCATGGCTCGCGCCGGTGCTCGTCGTCATCACGCTTCCGTTTCTCTGGATCGGCGTCACCCTGACGTTGCGCCGAGCGGTGGACGCCGGCAGTTCGGCGTGGACCTGCCTGCTGTTCTTCCTGCCCGGCGTCAACTACGCGTGGATGCTCGCGCTCTGCCTCCTGCCGTCGCGTTCGGCGCAAGCGCGGCCCGCCGGCGCGCCGCGCCCCCAAGTCGATGAACGGCTGACGAGCGCGCTGCTGGGCGTCGCCGCATCGCTCGGTATCACGCTGGTCACCGTGGGCATCGGCATCTACCTGAAGCGCTCGTACTCGACTGGCCTGTTTCTCGGTGTCCCGTTCACGATCGGGTACATCAGCTCCTACATCTACAACCGCCGATTCCCCCGCTCGGTGGGCGAGTCGATCGTCGTCGCGGTCGCGAGTGTGACGATCGCCGGCGGAGCGCTCATCGTCTTCGCGCTGGAGGGCGTAGTGTGCACCGCGATGGCGCTGCCGCTCGCCGTCGCGGTGGCCTGGCCGGGCGCGGTCGTGGGCCGGCTCGTGGCCCAGCGGGCCGTGGAGCCGGGCACCGGAATCGGCATGGCATTGCTGGCGCCGCTGATCGTGGCGGCAGAGCCACGCGCGGCGCCGCCCGTGCACGAGGTGGTGACGGTGGTCGAGATCGCGGCGCCGCCGGCGGTGGTATGGCGCCACGTCGTCACATTCCCCGATCTTCCGCCGCCGACCGAGTTGGTGTTCAGGACCGGCGTCGCCTCACCCACCCGGGCGCGCATCGTAGGCACAGGGGTGGGGGCCACGCGCTACTGCGATTTCACGACCGGGAGCTTTGTCGAGCCGATCACCGCCTGGGAGGAGAACCGCCTGCTCGCCTTCGACATCACGAGCCAGGCGCCGCCGATGACCGAATGGAGCCCGTACCGGGACGTGAACCCGCCGCACCTAGACGGGTACTTCCGTGCGACCCACGGTGAGTTCCGACTCACGGCGTTGCCGGGCGGCCGCACGCGTCTGGAAGGGCGCACGGCCTACGTCGTAGATATGTTCCCACAGCGCTACTGGACCCTGCCTGCCGGCCGCATCGTCGCGGCGATCCACGAGCGCGTGTTGCGGCACATTGCCGCCTTGGCGGAGGAAGAATCACGATGAGATTGACGAGAGCGACTGCCCTCTATGCGACGCTCGTCGCGGTCGCGTGCGTGCCTGTCGACAAGAAGCCCGACGCCGCCAATGCGACCGACACGGCCGCAGGCGCCGAGTCGACGGCCGCTGCGCCGGTCACCCCCGCGCCCGCGGCCGCGTCCCCCGGCGCCATCAAGGTATTGACGATCGCCGGGTTCTCGACGCCCGAGTCGGTGCTGCACGATTCGGCCCAGGACATCTACTTCGTCTCGAACATCGGCGGCTCGCCGACCGCGAAAGACAACAACGGGTTCATCAGTCGCGTGCGGCCCGACGGCGCGATCGAGAATCTCAAGTTCATCGAAGGGGGCCGCGCCGGTGTGACGCTGAACGCCCCCAAGGGCATGGCCGTGCTGGGCGACACCCTGTGGGTCGCCGACATCGACGTGGCGCGTGCCTTCAATGCCCGGACCGGCGCGCTGCTCGACAGCGTCAAACTCGACAGTGCGGTCTTTCTCAATGACGTCGCCGTCGCCGCGACGGGCGCGATCTATATCACCGATACGGGCATTCGCTTTGACGACGTCAGCAACGTGCTGCACCCGGGCCCCGACCGCGTCTTCCGCATTGGGCCCGATCGCAAGGTGACGATCGCCGTGCGCAGCGACAGCCTCGGCTGGCCGAATGGGATCACCGTGGACGCGGCGGGACGCCGGTTCATCATCGTGGCGTTCGGGGCCGCCAAGACGGTGCTCTCCTGGAAGCCGGGAGACCGGGCGCCCCACGCGATCGCCAAGGGGCCAGGTCAGTTCGATGGCGTCGAAGTCGCCGGCTCGCGGATCCTCGTATCGAGTTGGGCCGACTCGACGGTGTCGGCCTACGAGACGGGGCAAGAGGTGAAGGTCATCACGGGCGTGCCCGCTCCCGCCGACATCGGCTATGACGCGAAGCGCAACCGCGTGCTGGTTCCCATCTTCACCGGGAACCGCGTGGAGGTGTGGCAGCTGCAGTGATGGCTGAGGTCCGTCAAAACCGCTAGTTCGTGCAGTTTGTGCATTCCCAGGTGACGTCCGTCACACGGTCATCGGTAGTGCGCATACTGCACAGCGTTACCTCCTCACGGGTCTGGTGTCTTACAGGCACACCCATGTAGAGGAGGTCGCGATGCGCGAATCCTCGCTGCTGTCTCTCATGGAGCGCCGCCAGGTACTACTCGATCAGGCGAGCGCCGCCCTCCGAGGCCACGTCGTTGGCTTGTGGCGCCTCACCAACGGAGGTCGCACCGTGGTTGAGATCGTCAGCCCGTCCGATCCGCCGCCCGAGATGCTGCAGCTCGATCTCGGCGGCCTGTTGCACCAGTGGGGCCGCAATCCTCGTCCCGAGAGCCGGTGGGTCGGGACCCGCGCGGGGTCCGCCGTGTGGCACGTCGCGCCGGTCCGTCTGGACACGCCGGGCCCGCCGCCGTCCGGGATCGAGCGACGTTCGCCCGAACGGCTCGTCATCGAGCTCGCCGGGCTCTCGCTGGGCTCGTTGGAGCGGATCTGGCAGGCGGCGGACCAGGCGACGGTCTATCTCTGCGCGGCGCTCGAAGTCCTCGAGGAGTGTGTCGGCCGCGTGCGCACTACTGATGGCCTCAGTGTGCACGCCCGCGCTCACCTGCTCGCCGACCTCGCCGGCGTCGCCGACGCGATCGACGGCGCGATGCGAGCCTAACTTCCATGTCGCTCGGCTAGAAGAGCAAAGACAAATGCTAGGTCAGGGGGTGAGGGCTGGCTCCTGTTGTGTCAAACAGTGCAGCGTCCCGAGGCCCCACACGAGGTCGCCCGCGTGCACGCCCACGACGGGCCGGTCTGAAAAGCACTCGCTGAGAATCCCGAGCGCCACACGGTCCTGGGGATCGTTAAAGGTGGGGACGAGCACGGCGGCGTTGGCGATGTAGAAGTTGGCGTAGCTCGCGGGGAGCCGCAGGCCATCGAACACGAGCGGCGCCGGCATCGGCAGATCCACGATCTCGAGCCCGGAGCCGTCTTCGAGCCGCATGCTCTGGAGCCGCTCGCGGTTCTCGGCCAGCGCGTAATAGTTGGCGTCATTGGCGTTGTCTTCGTGGCACAGGACCACAGTACGCGGGCCCACGAACCGGCACACGTCGTCTACGTGGCCGTGCGTATCGTCTCCGGCGATCCCCTGACCCAGCCACAGCACCTTGGTGGCTCCCAGATTCTCACGTAGCACTGCCTCCACCTGCGCCCGATGGAGGTGCGGGTTCCGCGCCTGCACCGTGGGATGCAGCAGGCACTCCTCAGTCGTGAGCAAGGCGCCCTGCCCGTTCACGTCGATGCTCCCGCCCTCGAGGACGACGGGCTCGCCGTTCGCCCTCGCCTCCGCCAGCGGCAGCTTCAGGCGGCGCGCCGCACGCTCCGGGATCTTGTCGTCCTTTTGCCAGTTGCGGTATTTGGCCCAGGCGTTGAACCGGAAGCGGGCGATCGCGAGCTTGCCCCCGCCCTGTCGGACGAAGATCGGCCCGAAATCACGGGTCCAGCCGCGATTGGTGGGGAAGCGAAGGAACTCGACGCGCTTCAAGTCCACGCCGCACTTGGCCAACACTTTGCGCGCCTGCGCTTCGTGCGTCGCCGACTGCACGAGGATCCTGACGATCTCGCCCGGCGTGAGCTTCCGGACGATCTCGCCGTAGACCCACGGGATCGGGCCGAACTTCCCGGGCCAGTCCCTCGTGTTGTGAGGCCAGCCGATCCAGGTCGCCGAGTGCGGCTCCCACTCGGCGGGCATGCGGACGCCGTTGGGCGTCATCGCGAGTAAACTCGCGGCTCGGCGCCTACCGCTGAAGCGGCCGCGCGCCGCCCGTTCACGGGCAAGGGCCGAGCCGCGGCTTCAGCCGCGCGACGGGGCACGGGGCTAATCAGTCAGGAAGCGGCGCTCGATGCCGCCGTACGCGTCGACGCGCCGGTCCCGGAGGAACGGCCAGTTGCGGCGCACTTCTTCCACCCGACCCAGGTCGATTTCCGCGATGAGTAATGCCTCTTTGTCGGCCGGGGCCTCCGCGACGACGATGCCAAACGGGTCCGCAACGAACGAGTGTCCCCAGAACTCGATGCCGGCGCCTTGCCCGTCGAGCTTTTCGAAGCCCACGCGATTCACCGCCGCGACCCAGCAGCCGTTCGCGATGGCGTGGCTCCGCTGGATCGTGCGCCACGCATCGAGCTGCGCAGGGCCATGTTGAGCTTTCTCGCCCGGGTGCCAGCCGATCGCCGTGGGATAGCACAGCAGGTTCGCGCCCTGCAACACCGTGAGGCGCGCGCCTTCCGGATACCACTGGTCCCAGCAGACGAGCGTCCCGATCGTCCCCACGCGCGTGTCGAAGGCCCGGAAGCCCAGGTCGCCGGGCGTGAAATAGAACTTCTCGTAGTAGGCCGGATCGTCGGGGATGTGCATCTTGCGGTAGATGCCCTTCGTCTTGCCGTCAGCGTCGATGACGGCCGCCGTGTTGTGGTACAGCCCCGCCGCGCGACGCTCGAACAACGACGCGATGATGACGACCCCCAACTCGCCCGCGAGTTTGCCGAGTGCCTCCGTGCTGGGACCGGGGATTGGCTCGGCCAGATCGAAGAGCGCGTGATCTTCGCGTTGGCCGATGTACAACGTGCGGAACAGCTCGGGGAGGCATATCAGGCCCGCGCCTTGTCCGGCGGCGGCCTTCACCTGGGCAATCGCCTTGGCGAGGTTCGCCGCCGGATCGGCGGTCATGCTCATCTGAACGAGGGCGACCTTGAACTTCGTCATGCGGTGAAGAATAGACCGCCCGGCCCTTCCGTGCTACGTCAGAATGTCCTGCTCGCCGTTAAGACGATCGCCGACCTGGCGACGTTTTCGGTTTCATTCGATCCCGCGGTGGTCGGGGCGAAACGGTAGAACCGGGCGTCCGCGTCCGTACTCACCCAGGCGGCTCCGAGCGTCGTGCCGCCGAATGCGCGCGTGAGGCTCACCTTGTAATCGGCGTAGGCGAGCCGGTCGTAGCTCCGCACAGACTGGTGGCCGTAGTGCAGCGCCAGACTCGCGCCCAGCGCGAGGTTGAACGTGGCGGCGAGGTCGATGTAGCCCGAAGCCTTCGAGGCACCGGTTCCGAGACAATTGGTCGTGGCCGCGGTGCCATCGGCGTCAATTCCACAGTAGCCGCCGATGGTGCTGGTCTTCATGCCGAACAGGTTCGTCAGGGCGTACGAGTACTTCACGCTGAGCTGATCGTATCGCCCGCCGATGTAGGCTTCCGCCGTGTTGTAGCGGTCGCCGGGATCGATGTTGTAGCGCGCGCGGGGATACCAGTAGTACAGCACGCCGAGATCCAGCCCGACCTTGCCGGCTCCCCCCGTCCAGCGGTACCCGCCGTACAGGTCCAGCTCGAGCGATCCGCCGTTCAGGAACTGGTTGCCGCTCACGTTCGAACCCCAGGCGCCCGCGTAGCCACCGGTGGCAGAGGCGTACTCGACGCCCCCCTGAATCGCGGGCTGCCGGTAGGTCTGCGACAGCCCGCGAAACCGGTAATCGCCCACGAGCGCGACGTTCCCCGAGAGCGTCCCCTGGGGAGGGGACGCTTGGGCCGTCGCCGCGGGCGCGGCGATCGCGCCCACGATGGTTGCCGCCAACACCCGCGCGCGCATCAGACGGGACTCGGAGCCGGCGTCACCGCGGGCTCGACGGCAAAAGACTGCACCACCACGCTTCCGCCGAGCGAGCCGCCCGTGCCGGCGAAGCTGCCGAGATCCGACCCGAAGTACGCTTCTTCGCCGTGCTGGCTCAAGTCGAGGCCCGCGCTCTCTTCGGGTACGTTCGCCCGGGCCCCGATCGTCACCTCGACGAGCTTGAGGATCCCGAGCGTGCCGAGGCCCGCGAAGGCGACGGTGGCCAGGACGGCGAGCAGCTGGACCCCCATTTGGCCGGCATTCCCGGCCAGGAGACCGTCGCCGCCGGCTGGGTTCACGAGCTTGGTGGCGAACACGCCTGTCAGGAGCGCGCCCGCGGTTCCGGCGAGCCCGTGGCAGGAAAACACGTCGAGCGCGTCGTCCAGCTTGGTGCGCGACCGAATCTGGATGGCCGTGTAGCTGACGCCCGCCCCCAGCACACCAATGAGGAGCCCGGCCATCGGAGTCACGTATCCCGCGGCCGGCGTGATGGCCACGAGGCCCACGACGAGGCCGGTCGCGGCGCCGACGGCGGTGACCTTGCCGGTGCGCGCCAGATCGAGCCCCGCCCAGGTGACGAGGGCGGCCGCCGCGGCGGTGTTGGTATTCACGAACGCCAGGGCCGCGAGGCCGTTCGCCGCGAGGGCGGAGCCGGCATTGAAGCCGAACCAGCCGAACCAGAGCAAACCCGCGCCGAGCAGGACGAGCGGAACGTTGTGGGGCGCGATCGGGACGCGACGGTAATCCTTCCGCGGGCCCAGGAACCAGGCGGCGACGAGCGCCGAGACGCCGGCGCTGATGTGCACGACGGTGCCGCCCGCGAAATCGAGCGCCCCACGTTTCAGGAGCCACCCGCCGGAGCCCCAAACCCAGTGTGCCAGCGGATCGTAGATCAGCGTCGCCCACAGGACCAGGAACACGACATACCCGCGGAAGCGCATCCGCTCCACGATGGCCCCCGAGATGAGCGCGGGGGTGATGATCGCGAACATGCCCTGGAACATCGCGTGGGCCTGCAGCGGAATCGTCGCCGAATACGTCGGATTGGGATCGACGCCGACATTGTTCAAACCGAACCAGGCAAGGCTGCCCAGCCATGAATTACCGGGGGCGAACGCGATCGAATACCCGATCAGCATCCACTGGACGCCGATCACGCCGAGCGCGACCACACTCATCATCATCGTGTTGAGCGCGTTCTTCGGCCGCACCAGGCCGCCGTAGAAGAACGCGAGGCCCACGGTCATCAACAGCACCAGGGCGCTCGACGTAAGGACCCAGGCAGTATCCCCCGAGGACAGAGCAGCAGCTTGCGTCATGCGGCACCTCCGATGCCGGCCGCGTTGATGGCCGCGCGTTGGACTTGGTCAGCGTTGATGGCGGTCAAGGCGGCGTTGTCCGCCTCGCCGGTGCGGATGCGGATCACCCGTTCAATCGGCTGCACGAAGATCTTGCCGTCGCCCACTTCGCCGGTGCGGGCCGACGAGAGAATGGCCTGCACGCACGCCTCGACGAACGGCTCGGAACACACCATTTCGATCTTCACTTTCTCGTGGAACTCCATGACGAGCGCGGTGCCTCGATACTGCTCGAACCGCTCGTGCTCGCCGCCATGGCCGCTGACGCGGCTCAGCGTGATGCCGGTGATCCCGGCGCGGAACAGCGCCGCCTTGACCTCGGGAAGGCGTTCGGGGCGTACGATCGTGGTGATCAGCTTCATGCTGGGCTCCCAGTCGATGCGAGGTGGTCCACCGGTTCGCTCGCCGCAACCGCCGGAACCGGCGCTGGCGGGGGAGGCGAGACTTTCTTGAAAAACGCGCGATACACTGCCCATCCGCGCAGGATGGTCCGGGCGCGGCGGCTCCCGGTTTTCTGGTAATGCTGCCGGACGAGCGTCTGCAGCCGCCGCTCGTCCGCCGCGTCGAGATCGGTCACGACGACCATGTCCGAGTTACAGCGGGCCGCGAGCGGCTCCTTGCCTTCGTCCAGCACGTACGCGACGCCGTTCGACATGCCGGCGCCGAGGTTGCGGCCCACGGGGCCGAGCACCACGACGACGCCGCCGGTCATGTACTCGCAGCAGTGGTCGCCCGCGCCTTCGATCACCGCGACGGCTCCGGAATTCCGCACGGCAAAACGATCCCCCGCGCTGCCCGCCGCGAACAACCGGCCGCTGGTCGCGCCGTAGAGCGCCGTATTCCCGAGGATCACGGGTGACCGGCCGTCGTCGGTATAGGCCGCCGTCCGGAAGGGCCGAATGACGATGTCGCCCCCGCACAGGCCCTTGCCCACGTGGTCGTTGGCTTCTCCTTCGAGCCGCAGCTGCATCCGCGGCAGCGCGAACGCGCCAAAGCTCTGGCCGGCGCTGCCGGTGAAGTGGAGACGGACCGGCGCCGAGGGTCCCGCGGCACCCGAGCGTTGCGCGATGTGTCCCGCAATTCGTGCGCCAACGGTGAGGTGATGATTCCCGATGCGATACGCGCCGGTGAACGGCGCGCCGCGATCGAGCGCCGGCGCGAGAGCCGTGAGGATCTCGGCGTCGAGCGACACGGCCCCGGGGCGGTCATTTCGCAGAACGCTTCGTCGCTGCGGCGCCACGCCCGACGAGCGATCGAGCAGCAAGGAGAGATCGAGCAGCTGCGCGCGCGGCGTTTCGGGCCGGTCGACGCGTTCGAGCAGGTGCACGCGGCCGATGATGTCGTCCAGACGCCGCTGGCCCAGCCCCGCGAGAATGCGCCGCACGTCTTCGGCGATCAGCGTGAAGTAGGCGACGACCTGCTCCGGCGTTCCGCGGAACTTGCGCCGCAAGTCGGGACGCTGCGTCGCGATGCCGGTGGGGCACGTGTTGAGGTGGCAATGGCGCGCCATGGCGCACCCGAGAGCCACGACGGTCGCCGTCCCGAACCCGTACGCCTCGGCGCCGAGCAGGGCGGCGACCACCACGTCACGCCCCGTCCGCAGGCCCCCGTCCACACGCACTTCGATCCGTTCGCGCAATCCGTTCCGCAGCAGCACGGCCTGCGTCTCGGCCAACCCCAGCTCCCACGGCGAGCCGGCGTGCTTGATGGACGACAGGGGCGACGCGCCCGTACCGCCGTTGTGGCCGGAGACGAGCACGTAGTCGGCGTACGCCTTGGCGACGCCCGCGGCCACCGTTCCCACGCCGGCTTCGGCGACGAGCTTCACACCGACGCGCGCCCGCGGATTCACCTGCTTCAGGTCGTGGATCAGCTGCGCGAGATCCTCGATCGAGTAGATGTCGTGGTGCGGCGGCGGCGAAATCAGCGGGATCCCGGGCACCGCGTGGCGCAGCCGCGCGATGAAGTCGGTGACCTTGTGGCCGGGGAGCTGTCCGCCCTCTCCCGGCTTCGAGCCCTGCGCGATCTTGATCTCCAGCTCGTCGGCGCGCACCAGGTACTCGGTCGTGACGCCGAAGCGTCCCGACGCCACCTGCTTGATGCGATTGTCGGCGCGGTCGCCGTTGGGCAGGGGCGCGTACGTCGCTGGGTCCTCGCCGCCCTCGCCCGTGTTCGACCGCGCGCCCATGCGGTTCATGCCGATCGCGAGCGTCGCGTGTGCTTCCGGCGACAGCGCACCGAGCGACATGGCGCTGGAGATGAACCGCCGTCGAATGACCTCGACGGGCTCGACCTCCTCGAGCGGGATCGGTTGCGCGGCGCGGAAGTCGAGCAGATCGCGCGGTCCGGCGGGCGCGCGCGCGTCGGCGCGCGCGCGGAACGTGTCGTAGCTCTTGCCGGGCTCTCCATCGACGGCGTCTTGCAGCGCGCGCACGAGTGGCGGGGACCAGCCATGATCCTCGCCGTCCTTGCGGTAGCGGACGCGGCCCTTGTCCGGCAGCTCGCCGCCGCCCTGACGGGCGAGCACGTCCTCGGCGAGCTCCGCGAACCCGATGCCGCCGATCGATGACACGGTGCCCGTGAGGCAGCGGTCCACGACCTCGCGGCCGAGCCCCACCGCCTCGAAGAGCTGGGCCCCGGCGTAGGAGCGCAGGGTGCAGATCCCCATCTTGGAGAGGATCTTGAGCAGGCCCTTCTCGGCGGCAGCCCGGAACGTCACCTCGCCGTCCGGCATGGCGCGCGACGACTGCAAGGCCAGCCAGGGGTGCACCGCCTCGGCGCCGTACCCGAACAGGGCCGCCAGGTGGTGGATGTCCCACGCGTCTCCCGCTTCGGCCACGAGGGCGACACGCGTGCGCAGGCCCGTCTCGAGCAGCCGTTGGTGCACGGCGCCGATCGCGAGCAACAACGGGATCGGCGCGCGGCGCGCGTCGGCGTCCCGATCGCTGATCACGAGGGCCGCCGCGCCGCGGCGCGCGTCGCGGACCGCTTCGCGGCACAGGCGATCGAGCGCCGGGGCGAGACCCCGAGGTCCCGTGTTCGCATCCCAGGTTGCGCTGAGCGTCGCCGCGAGGAATCCGGGCGTGCGGCGCAATGCCGCCATCTCACGGCGGAGCAGGACCGGATGCTGGAGGCGCAGGACCGGCTGGCCCGGCACGCGCGGGGTCAAGAGCGAGCCGCGGCGCCCGAGGTACATCGTCAACGACATCACGCCCGCTTCGCGCAACGGATCGATCGCGGGGTTCGTGACCTGGGCGAACCGCTGGCGCACGTAGGCGTAGAGGCTGGGCGCCGTGCGGGACAGCGGAGGAATCGGCGTGTCGTCCCCCATGCTCCAGATCGCATCGGCTCCAGACGACGCCATGGGCTCGAGCACGTGGCGCAGGTCCTCGAAGCTGTAGCCGAAGGCGCGCTGGCGGGGCACGAGATCTTCGGGCGCGAGCGCGGGAGCCGCGTCCGATCGGCTGGCGACGAGGTCGCTGGCCACGCGGCTGGCCCACCGCTCATACGGGGAGCGCGCAGCCACCTCGCGCTTCGCCTCGGCGCTGTGCAGCACGGCGTTGCGCGTCGTGTCGACCACGAGCAGCTCGCCGGGACCGAGGCGCCCGCTCTCGACGACCTCCGCGGGATCGAGGTCGGCAACTCCGACCTCGGAGCACGCAATGACGAGACGGCTCTTCGTCACCTTGTAGCGGCAGGGGCGGAGCCCATTGCGGTCGACGGCGGCGCCGGCGATGGCTCCGTCCGAGAACGCCAACGCCGCTGGGCCATCCCACGGCTCCATCAGCGGCGCGTGGAACTCATAGAAGGCGCGCAGCGCGGGATCCAAGTCGGCCCGGCCTTCCCAGGCTTCCGGGACGAGCATCATCAACGCGTGCGCGGGGTCGCGGCCCGAGCGGACGAGCAGCTCGAGCGCATTGTCGAGGCTGGCCGAGTCGCTGCCGCCTTCCCAAATCACGGGGCGGAGGGCGGCCGGAAGCTTGGCCTCGCGCGCCCGCATCGCGTTGCGGTTGCCCCAGAGCGTGTTGATCTCGCCATTGTGCGCCAACAGGTGGAACGGTTGCGCGAGCGGCCAGCTGGGCAGCGTGTTGGTCGAGTAGCGCTGATGGAAGACAGCGATCGCCGTTTCGAACCAGGGCGCGCGCAGATCCGGATAGAACGTCGGCAGCTCGGTTCCTGTGAGCAGCGCCTTGTAGACGATGCTGCGGCACGAGAGCGAGGACACATACACCGCCGAGCCGGCGCGGCGCTCGATGGCGCGGCGCGCGACGTAGAGGCGGCGCTCCCACGCTTCGTCGCTGCCGCGATTCGGGGGGGGCGGGGGGGGCGGCGCTGCGATGAACGCCTGGCGGATCGTGGGGCAGGTGGCGCGCGCGAGCGGTCCGAGCGCGACGGGATCGATGGGCACGTCCCGCCAGTGGACGACGGGTTGCTCCATTTCCGCGAGCACGTCTTCGATCAGGGCGACGGCCTGTTCGAGCTCGGGGCCCGCCTGCGGCAGGAAGAACATGCCGACGGCCATCGGGCCAGTCGCCCCGGACTCGGTGAAGAGGCGCTCCGGGATCTGGGTGAGCACGCCGGCGCCGTCGCCCGAGTGATCGTTCGAGGCGGCGCCGCGGTGGGCGAGACGCGCGACGGCCGTCAACGCCATCTGCAGCACGGCGTGCGACCGCTCGCCGCCGGCATGCGCGACGAACCCTACGCCGCAGGCGTCATGCTCGCGGCCCGGGTCGAGGGCCGGAGTTGCCTGACAACGAAAAGCCCGCTCGGTGTTGGGAGCGGGCTCGGGGGATCGGGTCGTTGATCTCGACACGCTATATCGCCCCGGCGCTCCCATGGGAGGCCGGCAGGTGATTAACGGTCAGATTAATGGAGCGTTTCGACAAGTCAGGGCGCCTCGAACAGGGTCGTATTTCTATGCGCGTGACGTTATAAATATGCATCGGCTCGTCACGCCGTCAACCCCTGTTTTTTACCCGACGAGGATTGGCTCGAGGGTCTCCTTGGAGCCCTGTTTGTAGCGGTAGACCTTGCCCGCGTAATTGCGGAGGACGACTTCCTTGTCGGTCAGCTTGACGACGTACTCGGGCAACAGGGGGATCTTGCCGCCCCCGCCCGGCGCGTCGATCACGAAGTGCGGAACGGCCAGGCCCGACGTCCAGCCCCGCAGCCCCTTGATGATCTCGAGGCCCTTCTCGACGGCGGTGCGGAAGTGCTCGGCGCCCGCGACCTGGTCGCACATGTAGATGTAGTAAGGCCGCACGCGCGCCACCAGCAGTTTCTGCATCAACTCCTTCATTACCTCTACGTCGTCGTTCACGCCCCGCAGCAGCACCGTCTGGCAGCCCAGGGGGATCCCAGCGTCCGCCAGCATGCCGAGCGCCGTCACGGCGGCGGGGGTCAGCTCGTCGGGGTGATTGAAGTGCGTGTTGATGTAGAACGGGTGGTACTTCTTCAGGATCGCGCACAACTCGGGCGTGATCCGCTCGGGCAGGTGGCAGGGCACCCGGCTCCCGATGCGCAGCACCTCGAGGTGGGGGATCGCCCGCAGCCGCCGGCAAATGTCGTCGATGCGGCGGTCGGAGAGGAGCAGGGGGTCCCCCCCCGACATGATGACGTCCCGGATCTCCTTGTGCTCCTCGAGGTAGCGGAACGCCGACTCGAGCTGCGCCATCGGGATCTTCTCGGGGTCCCCCACCTTCCGGCGTCGCGTGCAAAAACGGCAGTAGGAAGCGCAGACGGGGGAGACCAGGAAGAGCGCGCGGTCGGGATAACGGTGCGTGATGTTGGGGACCGGCGAGTTCGCGTCTTCGTCGAGTGAATCGACGATGCCGTCGTGGATCTCGAGCTCCTGCACCGTCGGCACGTACTGCCGCCAGATCGGGTCGCCGGGGGACTTGATCAGGTCCACCATGGCGGGGGAGATGCGGAACTCGAAGTTCTCGGCTGCCTGGCGCAGGCGCGCGATGTCGCCGACGTGCTCGGGGCCGAACCGCGCGGCGAGCGCCTCCAGCGATGCGATGCTCTTTTTACGAAGGAGCTCTTGCCAGCTTTCCATCGGCTTGGTCCTTGGCAGTGAGATCTTTGGTGTAGATCACCAGATCGTCACCGGGCGCGTAGTAGGCCGGGATGGTTGCGGCTCTGGTGAAGCCGCGTTTCTCGTAAAAGGCCCGGGTGGGCGCGTAGTCGCCGCGCGAACTCGTCTCCACCACCACGAGCCGTTGGCCGTTGGCCCTGAGACCGTGCTCGATCTCCACGAGCAGCTGGGTCCCGATCCCGGCACCCTGCCGGCCTTCGTCGACCACGATCCAATACAGGTCGTGCGTCCCCGCGGTTCCGGGCGTGGGCCCCCAGCATGCGTAGCCCACCAGCTGCTCTCCATCGTACGCCCCGACGAAGCGATAATCGTCGTCGCCGGCCAGGCTCTCCTCGAGCAGCTCGACCGCGGTGGCGACCTCTTCCTCGCGGAAGCGGCCCGTCGCCCGCGTCAGCTCCTCAAGTCGGGCGCGATGCGCGCGCCCGACGGGGCGCAGCAAGCAGGTCACGGGCGGCCTTGGCGCCTTGCGCCTCGCGCAGCGCCACCTCGGCGATGCGCCGTATGAGCTCCGGATAGTCCCAGCCGGCGGCTTTGGCCATGCGCGACAGGCCCGCTTCGTCGGTCAGGTCCGGGTTGGGGTTGACCTCGAGCACCCAGGGTCGCCCCGTGTCGTCTACGCGCAGATCGACGCGGCCGTAGCCGGTCCCTTCCATCGTCCGCCACGCAGTCTCGGCCGCCCGCGTGAGGCGGTCGGCGAGGCGCTGCGAGATCTGTGCCGGGCACACGGGCCGGCTGCCGACGTCCTCGGGCGAACCGGTGTCCCACTTCGCGGCATAGGTCAGGATCGGCCAGCTGCCCTCCGGCATCCCGGTGTAGTCGATCTCGGCGACGGGGAGGGCGCGATCGCCCACGAATCCGACATTGAACTCGCGGCCGGCGATGTATTGCTGGACCAGCACCTCGTCGAACTGCTCCGTCATCGCCGCCACGCGCGTCTTGAGGCTCTTGCGGTCTGTCACGACCGAGAACTTGTCGAGTCCGGCGCTGGCATCCTCGGCGGCGGGTTTGACGATGGCGGGGAGGGGGAAGTCATCCTCGATCCGCCCGTGCGCGATCGTCCAGCGCGGGACCGAGAGGCCGGCGCGCGCGAGCAATGTGTTGGCGACCGCTTTGCGGCGGCACGCCGAGACGGTCCAGAGCCCGCAGCCGGTGTGGGGGATCCCGGCGAACTCCAAGGCGGCGACGACGTGGTCTTCCCACTGGGCGACGCCCAGCACGCCTTCGCAGAGGTTGAAGACCAGGTCGGCGCGCCGGCAGGCCGCGAACCAGCGCATGTCGTGTCGCACCGGGACGCGTTGCACCTGGTGGCCCAACTCCGCGAAGATGGCAGCGATGTCGTTGACCGCCAGCATCACGCCGGCGATGTCCTCCGCGGTCCAGTCGTCGGCCCCGGGGTCGTAGAGGATGACGACCCTCAAGCCGACACCGTCGCCTGGGCCTGGACGCGCAGGGCGCGTCCCGTGATCCGCCGCCAGGCGATCTGCACGACTTCGTGGATCAGCTCGTCGTATCCGATCCCGGCGACCCGCGCCGCCTTGGGGAAGCAGGAGTTCATCGCCGGGTCGGGGATGATACCGGGGAGCGGATTCAGCTCGATCACGTTGGGGACGCCGAAACGATCGACGCGCACGTCCACGCGACACCAGTCACGGCACCCGACCGCGCGATACGCATCGAGCGCGACCTGTTCGATCTCGCGATAGAGCGCGGGCGAGACGTCGGCGGGGCACTGGAAGATGTCGAGGGGCTTGTCGGGTGTGTCCCAGACCCACTTCGCTTCGTAACCGTAGACGGGCGCGGCGCCGGCGGGAAGCGAGTCGAAGTCGAATCCGATCACCGGCAGGCAGCGCACGTCGTCGCCGTTGCCGAGGATCGCGACGGTGAACTCGGGACCGGGGAGATAGGTCTCGACGAGGACCGGCTGCGCGTAACGCTCCAACAGGAACAGCACTCGCTCGGCGAGAATCGCGGGCGAGTCGCATAAGTTGTTGACAAATATGCCCTTACCAGACCCCTCCGCGACCGGCTTCACGAAGAGAGGGAACGGCAGGGGCATGCGCTCCAGATCGACAGGTCGCTCGATCACGCGGAACGGCGCGGTGGGTACGCCGCGATACGCGAGGATCTCCTTGGTGCGTCCCTTGTGCAGCGACAGCGCGAGTGTGAGCGGGTCGGAACCCGTATACGGGATGCTCAGGTATTCGCAGATCGCCGGGACGTGCGACTCGCGCGCGAGGCCGCTCTTGCCCTCGGCCATGTTGAAGACGATGTCGGGACGCGCGAGCGAAAGTTTTTGGGGGAAGAGGGCGTCGGCTTCGAGGCGAACGACGCTGCCGAAGAAACCAAGAGCCTGCTCCACCGCGGTGATGGTGGATGCGTCGTCCCACTCGGCGTACTCATCGGACGCGGGGGCGGCGTCGGGTTTCTCGTTGTATGCGAGACCGATTCGCATGTGGTCTCGGAATACCTCCTACAAAAAAGGCCGCTCTAGTCGTGCGGTCTGAGCAGCGGCAACGCGTTGTCAATATCAGAATAGGCATTGCGCACGGGATGCGCAATAGGGAAGGGCGGATTTTTTTCTCGTCAAACTTTGTGGTACTCGACGCGCGCGGCCTCCTGTTTGTCGTCGGCGACGTAGATCGCGAAATCCGAAAACAGCGAACGACCCTCGCGCTGCAACAATCGCAGACACGCGACCGCCATGCGACGGATCTCGAGCTCCGCGCCTTCGCCGCAGCGCAGCTCGAGCATCGTGCGCCACGCGCGCGCGTTGCCGGAGACGACGATCTTCACTTCGGTCGCGTTGGGCAGCACGCTGCGCGCCGCTTCACGGCTCAACTTGCGGCGATGCACCTTGTCCGCCACCCACTCGTAGCGCTTCATCAGGCCGTCGACGGCGCTCACGTACGCCGCCTGCGCTTCGGTCACCTGCCGCTCCCACGCCTGCTCGAGCGCCGCGTCGCCGATGATCGCGGGCGGCATCACGAACGCGGCGTGAGACTCGTCGACGTAGCGTTGCGAGATCTGCGAGTACCCGAAACCGGCGCGATGACGCACCAGCTCGTGCGAGCAGGAGCGCGAGATGCCTTCTATGAGCAGCACGTAGACGGCGTGCTCCAGCACCGAGCCGTGCCCCTGCTTCTTGATGTTCTCGAGATACTCGGCGGTCGTGCGGTGAATGGGATTGTGCTGACTCATGTAGCAGAGACGGCCGGCGTACTCGGCGAGCCGTTCACCGCCCGTCGCGTCACCCATCCACTGGACCTTCAGGTGCTCGGGCTCGACGAACTCGGGGCGGGCGATGAGCGTGACTCTGGGTTCGCGAAAGATTTCCATTCAGCGAGCGAGCTCGAGTTTGGGGGTCGCCCAGCCTGCCGCGCGCTCCAGCTCGCGCAACCGGGCGGCGATGTCATCGGGAATCGCGGCGGCGTCCTCGCCCACTTTCAAGGCGGCGAGCGGCGCCCAATCGGCCGCGGGAATAATAACACCAGGATTCAGAATGGAGAGCGGGTCGTAGGCGCGCTTCACGTCGCGGAACGCCTCCATCCCGGTGGCTCCGTAGAAGCGCTCCAGCACGCCGGCCCGCAGCCGGCCGACGCCGTGTTCGCCGGCGGGGACCCCGCGCAAGCGGATCAAGACGTCTATGACGTCGTTGAACAGATGCGTTAAGGACTGCGTCCAGCCGGGTCGTGTGACATCGGGCAGCGCATTCACGTGCACGTGGCCGTCGCCCGCGTGACCGAAGATCGCCACCGGTACGCGGTGCCGCTCGGCGGCGGCGCGGAGCCCGACGACGTATTCGCCCAACTGCTCAACCGGGACGCAGCCGTCTTCAATCACCTGCAGCGATCGCTGCGAGGCAGGAAGGCGGGCCAGCGCCGGTGAGGCCATCCGCCGCACCGCCCACAGCTTCTCGAGGCCGGCGCGGTCGACGGCGGTCTCGACGTGGGCCACGTGATCCTTCAGGCCGCGCACGGCGTCTCCGACGACCCCCCGCGCCGCAGCCGCGGTCTCTCGCTCAAACTCCACCAGCAACAAGACGGCATGCTGCGGGGCGTCGGGAATGAGGCGTAGCAGAGAGGCGTCGAGCAGCTCCACCGCCGTGGGGTTGAGAGAGAGGAGAAACGGCACGGCCTCGGCGAGAGCGCTGAGATCGTCGAAGCCCAGCGCCACGCCGGCCTGATCGGGTGGGATCGGATCGAGACGCCAGTGGACGGCCGTCACGAACGCGAGCGTGCCCTCGGAACCGATCAGGAGGTCCAGCTCATCGCCCGACTCGGCGAAGCGGTCGAGCGCGTAGCCGCTCGAGCTCTTGCGGGTTCGCGGGAAACTCGGGAGGCGCCGCAGGTCGAGTCTGGGGAATCGGCTGCCCGTCCCTCGCCGCACGGTTCGCGTCTCGCCATCGACGCCGAGAATCTCGAGCGCCTCGACCCACTGCCGCACACTGCCGTAGCGCACCGAGCGTGGGCCGGCGGCGTTGGTCGCGACCATGCCACCCGACGTCGCGAATGCCCCGGACGATGGATCGGGGGGGAGACGGAGCCCGTGGACGCGCGCGGCCTCAGCGACTTGGGCCCAGGTGACCGACGCGCCGGCGCGTGCCACTCGGCGCTTGGCGTCGACTGTGAGATCGGTGAATCCGCGCGACACGTCGACGATGACTCCGGTGCCGACATTCCCACCCGGCATCCCGCTGCCGGCCCCGCGCGGGATCAAGGGGGTCCGAGTCTGGCCTGCCCAACGCACCAGCTCCGTCAGCTCCGAGACGTTTGCGGGAATCGCCACTCCCGCGGGCACAATCCGGTAGATGCCCGCGCCTTCGGCATAGGCGGCGCGGGTGCGCGCATCGGTGAGGAGGCTCGGCATGTCTGGTGTCGGGAAGTTCGCCGCGGTACCTTCCTTCGTCTATGGCTACCGTCGCATCGGCGCCTCCCGCTACGCCTCCACCCCGCGCCCAGCTCATCCACATCGAGGTGGACCGGCGGCTGGGCCACGAGTGGGACGAGTGGAACGGCAAGCCGCTGCCCCGCGGGGGCGACTTCTCGGCGCCGCCGGGCCTCTTCTTCCGCTATGCGGCCCTGACCATTGCGCTCGCCTCCGGGCTCGTCGCCCTTCTTCTATATCTCGTCGGGCCTCGTCTGGCCACGCTCTCGCCGAGCGTGCCCCGGGCGCTCTGGATCGTGCTGGGCGCCGCGGTGTTGATCACATGGGTCTGGCTGAGCCTCGCCGCCGGGTCCTTCTATAGCGGTAGGAACCTGCTCCCCGAGCGCCTGCTCGAACGGGGGCCTTTCCTTCAGGTGATGAACTACACGTCGCTAGTGGCGCGTCTCTTCGGGCGCCGCGACTGGGTCGAGCATGCGGCGATCGACATCTACAACACGCTGTTCGTTCGGCGCAGCCGGAAGGTAGGGAAGGGCGAGCTGCTCGTCCTCATCCCGCGCTGCCTCTCCAAGCAGGCCCTGGACGGGGTGCTCGAGATCGCGGGGCGCTACGAGGTCCCGGTGTTCGTCGCGACGCGGGGCCAGCTGGCTCGACGCGTGATCCGCGAGCGCCGTCCCCGGGCGGTGGTGGCGGTCGCGTGCGAGCGCGATATGATGACGGGTCTGCGAGATGTCGCGGGGAAGCTACCGGTCCTGGGCCTCACGATGCAGCTCCCCAACGGCCCCTGCCGGGATGCCACGATCGACCTCAGTCAAATGGAAACGTGGGTGCAGGGGCTGGTGGGGGTGGGGCGCTCTCCGAAGTAACAGCGCCCGACATCGGGATGTTAGGTTTCGGCTCCTGGTCAGAACCGAATTCTCAAACTTAGCGGTGCCAGCACGTGCTGGGTGTCCCGCCCGAAGATCGCGTCGAAGCTTCCCTCAAGGGACAACCACGGCCCACCCCGGTGGTGAAGCGCCCAGGCGAACCCAAAACCAGCCGAGGCACCAAATCGCAACGCCTCCCCCGCGCGGGGGTGCCGGGGGAAGTAGTAGACCGCGGGCCCGACGGTATGGTAGAAGGTGCTTGTCCCGCGGCTCTTGGACTGACGGAGCAAGCTCCCCCTGATCCCCACAACGTCCAACGTCTTGAATTCTGATGTGGCAAACCGCCTCTCGAACCGCTCCGCGAATACATCGAGGCGCACACCGAAGCGGCCGGGACGCGCGTTCGGCCAGCCGACCGACGCCTGCACCATGACGCCGTGAAACGTAGGCGGGTACAAATCCGCGCCGACCGCGAAGCTGTAGAACCTACTGGAGAGCTCCTTGCTCTGGGCCCATGTTGGGCCCGGTCCGACGAGCAACGCGAGGGTCAAAGTGAGCAGTACCACGTCGCTCACGCGGAACCTCAGGCCGGATCCTAGTGGTCTCTCACGGCATGGAATCGTGTCAGCCATTCACGAGGTTATCCCGTACGCCGAGTGCTGACTAGGGGTCTCCCACTAGGACGCTGCCTAACTCCCAGGTGCCAAGGCGCGAAACCAGGTTTGCAGGTGACGCAAGTCGAGCCCCGCGCGGCGCATCCGCCCATCCCTCACTCCTGTCTTAGCGTGCCGCCTGGAACACGATCGGCCCACGCGCGCGTGTGCAGCAAACCAAGGTACCTACGCGGTTTCATCGGTACTGTCGCGGGTTCCGGTCCGTATACGGT
Organism: Gemmatimonadales bacterium; assembly: GCA_036004745.1. GTDB lineage: Bacteria > Gemmatimonadota > Gemmatimonadetes > Gemmatimonadales > GWC2-71-9 > 20CM-2-65-7. The sequence goes on from DASYRD010000054.1 coordinate 70,428, forward strand.
TCAGAATCGGTGTGTGCGCCACCACCAGTCACGATACCACCCGCCGTAAGAGCCTAACCGCCGGTCTCGACACGTGTATTCGCACAACCACCCCATAAGGGATATGATGGCTAGGCAAATCAAGCCGCGTCTTTCGTACTCGTCTTGGTACAGTATCCTCCGAGGATCGCCGGCCGGCAGATTCTGAGGGTCAACTCTCTCAACCCAGTTGGAGCACGCCATCAACACATAGGCGAGGCTAACTAAGCATCCGAAGCAGTCCCAATCAAAATAGTAATCCAAGCCGGTCGGATCGCTTCCAACCGTGGGCGCATTCCCAGCGTAAGAGTAGGGATTCCTGGCTCCATCCCCTCCGCACCTGGCGGAACCGGCGGCACCTCTACGTTGGCCCACCATTCCCAACACACTGAGTTTGGCATTCAGGTCAATGGACTGGGATACGAAGCGGCGCAACGGCGCCGGGGCCGCCTTTGCCAAGTGCACCGGGTCCTCGCTGAGGAACCGTCCCGTCTGCGACTCGTACCATCGATTCCTCATGTAGTACAGATCAAACTCCGGACCTAGCCATAGGGCCCCTTTCCATCGGGCCCGATCCGTCCCGTTGAACCCCTCTGCGTCCGAGCTACTCGTAAGTTTGCCCCAATCATCGTACGCGTAGCTCGTTCGGATGCCGCCGCTCGAATCTGTGAGCGCGAGCACGTTCCCGAGGCCGTCCATTCGAGCATAGAGGCGCGTGCCCGCTGGTTGCTTGATCACCGCATGCGGTGCGTCAATCCCGTAGGACGAATACTCGGTCGCCACCAAGTCAGCAGTCCCGTTGAGCTCCGCAAGTAGGTTCGGGCCATCCCATAGGAACCAGGACACGGCGACGCCGTTCACACGTTTGACAGCAAGCCTACCGTTTGCGTCGTAGAGGAACCTTACGCCCGTGCTCCCCATCCTCAGCGAGTCGAGCCACCCCTCCGGCGTCCAGATCAAGGAATCGATCTGGACACAGGGGCTCGTTCCCTTGCGGCTCACGACATTGCCCGCCGCATCGGTCTGGTAGGTGCACGTGGCGAAGGCTGTGATCCGATTCCCGGTGGTATAGTTACCGCCCTGATCCAGGCGATTCCCCACGGCGTCGTAGACATAACCGATGGAATCTAGGGTCACGTAGTCCACGTTAGGAGTGCAACTCCCGCTCATGCCGTAGTCGAAATCTGGGCAGCCTGGCAGGGTCCCTTCGGGCGTGCGGAGGCGGTTCCGCGCCGCCCGGAGCTGTCCGAGCGAATCGTACGTGAACCAGCGCCCCACCTTAGCGGTTTGACGCAGATTCCGGTCGATCTGACCGAGATTATTGAAACCGAGCCACCGCTCAAACACGGTGTTGTTGGCCGACTCAGTGCTGGACGTCAATGACCCGCGCAGGCTTCCCAGCGCTCGGGTGTTGACGATGCTTCCGGGAAAGTCTACCACAGTCGTGGAGAGCGCGGCGTCATGGCCTAAAGCTGTGGCGCTGCCGGCGAGGCGAATCGAGTCCAGCGCGCCTGAGCTGGCATTATAGCGGTAGCGACGGACCGTGAGGTGGCCCGCATCCTGAGAACCGCTGAAGTACGTGCTGTCAAGCCCCGCACTGGTGTAACGGTACCGCTGCCAATAGGTGTAGCCGTTGAGCACGGTCTTCACCGAGTCCGGCGCGCCAAGGAGGCTCGGGTAGCTAGTAACCGTGGCCACCCCGGGCTGCGTCGCGGTCACCGTGAGACTGTTCGTCGCATAGGTCCAGGTGGATGTGAGCGAACCGGCGCGACTCGTTACGCGATGGAGCAGGTCATAGCCCAAATCGATGTCCCGGCCAAGCCGGTCGGTGCTCCGGCGGAGCTCGCCGCCCACGTTGTACTGGAACGTGTCGCGGGCGCTCACCGGATCCACCTGCCTAATGACCCAGCCGAGTGAGTTGTAGTGGTGCTTGTAGGTCTGGTTGTTCGGGTCGGTGACCGAGGTATCCTGGCCTAGTACGTCGTACGCGAATTTCACGCGCGTGACCGGGCTCGTGAGCGTGCGGATCGAATCGATCCAGTTTAGGACATTGTAATGAATGACTCGCTGTGGGCCGGAGGGCGGGGTCACCGTCGTGGGGCGTCCGTACGTGTCGTACGCGTAGACCGTGACCCTGGAGCCTGGCAGCGTATCATGCGTAAGATTGCGAAGCGATCCAGTGGTCGCGTAACCCAGCCCGTGGACCATCGTTCCCAGCGCGTCGGTTACTCGCCTTACCCGCCCGTACCCATCGTAGGTGTAGGAGGCACGGGTTGCGCTACCCCAACTGACCGAGCTCACCGAGCCGAAGGCAGCGAGCGTGTAGGTCAAGGTGGGTTGCCCGGGCCGACCCACGCTGGTTCGCTGCGCCCAACCGCCATATGTGATCGTGGTTGCCGAGTCGGCTGCGGGCCGCTCGTACGTGACGAGGCCCCTGCCATCGTATAACAGTGTGTCCTTCGCCGCGCCGAACCTCGGTCGCTGCACCGTCCACGGTAGGCCACTGTTGTGATACGTGATCGTGGTCACCTCGCCCAACGCATTCACCGTTTGGACAGGACTCCCCCAGGGATTGACTGTGAAGCGGACCACGTACGTGCTGCCGAGGGGCTCGGTGATGCGTGCGTACACCGTGTCGACCGTTGGCGGGGCGTATGGCGTTCCGCTCGTCGCAACGTAAGGGACGCCCTTGACTTGCCAGGGCTCGAAATTGGTCACGGGGTTGGCGGAGCCCCCGCCGAAGATCGGAATGGACGGACCTTTCATGCTCGCCAGCTTGTTTGTCTCCTTCGAACTGATGACCAGATAGTTCAGGGTGTCGCCTTGCCCCGCTCGATTGGTGATACTCCGAAGACGCAAGCTCCCGTCGTACCCGAACGTCGTACTGACATTGTCGGGGTCTGTGATGGTCGTGAGCAGTTTGCTCGCGTTCACAACGATGTCAGTTACACGGCTCATGGGATCCTGGATCGACGTCAACCCATTGGCGTCGTACGTCAGACTGATCGCGTTGTTCAGGGGGTCCTTCACCTGCGATACCCGATTGCTCGCGTCATATAGCACCGTGTCTCTGTTCCCAAAACGGTCCAGGACGGCGATCATTCGCCCAGCGCCGTTGAATACGACCTTAGTCGAATCGGCGTACGCACGGGTCCATGCACCGGACGGAATTCCGGCGCGCAACTCTGAGAACTCGCCCGCCGCTCTCACGAACACGGAGCCAGATTTCGAGAAGTAGACCGCGGAGCCCGATCCCTCAGTAATTAGCGCGGAACTGTCCCCCTGGACGTAAAGCCGTTGGACACCAGCGAGCGTCCACCCGCGAGCCACGGGCGAGGCACTTTCCTTTACAACGACAAGCTTCGTGCTCCAGGTGTTTGCGATTATGCTGGTCGGTCCGTAATAGGCGGACACGATGATATCCATCGGGTAGACATTGGTGGCGTAACCCGAAGCGTCGAATTCGCCACCGAGGCGGGCCCACACGTTGCCGGGATAGCTGAATTGCAGCGTCTGTTCGCCGTTCAAGAACGTGACGAACGTGCCGCTAACCTTGACCTGCAGGTAATACCTGCTCGGCCATTGGCCGTACGTTGAGTCAGGGCGGACATTCACGTGAACGAAGGGCCTGGGATCCGCTCGGTCCCCTGCGTATGCGAGGGTGACGCTTCGCGGAACGTCGACCGAAAAGTAAGGCACGGTGCTCTGCGTATAGGTCGCGGCGAAGCAGTTTGCGGCGCACCTGGCCACGTTTTGAGCGCGATGCCCGTACATTGGACTCGCATCGACAATAGGCGCTCCGGCGGTGGGATTGTTCACCGGGACGCTGTAGCTCCCGGTGTCTGTCACGGGCCCGCTCACCGCGGCCACCCGCACCGCGCCCGTGCCCGCGCCCAATACATCGTAGGCTGCGACCAAGGTCGCCTGCGCACCGGGGTTCAGCGCGACCTGGTTGGGGCTGACTCCAGTGCAACTGATGTTGCTTGTACTGTTGCAGGCGAGTGTATAGGTGTATAAGGCGCCGCCGTTGTTCTTGAGTGTGAAGGTCTCGGTGTAGCCACCGGTTTGAGTGATCCGCGCCGTCGCCGTCTGCCCATCCGGCGTGACGGTGATGGTGTGGCCCACCGGCACATTCCATGTCCCTGAGTCGAAGCCGGTCCCGCCCTCTGCCCACAGCTTCACATACCCCGGCCCTGCCGCACCGACGTTATAAAACACGCTCACATTGATCGAATCGTTAGGTGCGAGCGTGACGAAGTCGTAGGTCTGGCTCGTCGTCGTCACATTCGCCGAGCTCTCTCGCGTCAGTGTGAACGTGATAGTGGAGGTCTGCGTGTTCTTGACCTTAAAGATCTCGGAGTATCCGTTGGCGTTCGGCGTACGCTCCGACCCCCATGACCCGTCGGGCGTCACCTGCACACCGGGAGGCGGATTCCCCGGCGCGGCAAAGGCGAAGACCGCGAGCAGCGCGGTAGCGAAATGAGGCAAGGCCACTGGAGGTCCGAGTCTGGTTTGAGTGCTCATAGGGTCACCTCCCGGACCTCAGCCGACGTTAGTCGATCCTGATCCCATGCCGTCCAACCCCTGCCGCTGTTGCCAGGTACCACTTCCCGCCGCCAACAGATCACGCTGCCCGACACGACCGCCCATCGCTGATTCCGCCTCAGCGTCCTAGTGCCCACGCTCGCGTTGTCGACGCACTGAATTGATGTGCCGATGCTGACCTCAACCTGTACCGAGTCCCAGCGAGCGTTATACAGCACGAGGGTGCCAGGCCCCTTGGGTGGTGCGGGCGCGGCTGCCAGCATGGGGAGGAAGAGGAGGGCCAACAGTGAGGATCTCATAGCTTGACCTCGGCGGCCTGGGAACGGCCCGACCGCTCGATACTCGTTGAGGGCTCAGGGAACTCTCTGGTAGTTTCTCTCCGCGTTCTCAAGGCGTTTGTAGAAACCTATGCACCGTTCATAGAGGACTATACAGTGCGGAAGACGAAACGGTAATGAATGACACTCAGAAGATGAGCGTATCACTGTATTACACAATCGTTTCGCACTAACTCGTTCGTCTCCCCCAACGAATCGCTAAGCCCTTCAGCAACCGGCTGCCAATCGTTGGCCACCGAGGCTTTCGGCACTGCCGCCTTGACGTCCGGCGATGCGGAGCTCTCCGAATTAGTTGTCAGCGCTGGTACACCCGCACATAGTCCACGCGCATCATCTGCGGGAAGGTCGTCGTTCCGTCCGGATTGCCAGGCCAGTACCCACCGATCGCCACATTGAGAAGGATGAAGAACTGGTGGTTGAACACCCACGTTCCGGGCACGGTCGCCGCCGTGACGGTCAGGTAGCGCGTGCCATCCACGTACCACTTAATCGACGCCGCTTCCCACTCGATCGCATAGATGTGAAAGTCGTCGGCGAAGGCGCCGGAGGCGAGATTGTACTCGTGCCCGACGCCGTTGGCCCCCGAGTACCCGGGGCCGTGCACCGTGCCGTGCACGCGCGCGGGCTCGCGACCGATGTTCTCCATGATGTCGATCTCGCCGCACCCCGGCCACCCAACGCTCGTGATGTTGTCCCCCAACATCCAAAAGGCCGGCCAAATGCCCTGCCCGCGCGGAATCTGAATGCGCGCTTCGACGCGCGCGTAGGTCCATGAGGCCTTCCCCTGCGTCTTCAGGCGGGTGGACGTGTACGTGGTGGAGTCGTGCCGGGCCTCGATGACGAGGTTGCCGCTGTCGATATGCGCGTTCGCGGGCGGCGCCGTGTAGGTTTCGAGCTCCGCGTTTCCCCAGCCGCCCCCTCCGAGTTCGGCCACCCACTTCGTTGTGTCGAGCGCCGGACCATCGAACTCGTCCTGCCACACGAGTTCCCATGGCGGGGGTGGGGGCGGCGGAGGTGGGGGTGGAGGAGGCGGGTTGGACCCGGAAGGCGCCGCCGAGCACGCGGCGAGTGACGCGGCGACGCACACGGCAAGGACTCTACGAAACACCGAGCTTCTCCCCGAGCGCCTTCAAGAGCCGCTCGGCCAGCCGCTGACCTGCCGAATCCTTGGGCACTGCGAGCTCCAGGTCACGCGGTGTGCGCGAAGGATCCTCTATCGGCCGAAACACGGCTTCCACCGTCACGCGCGACTTCCCGGGGACGTCGGGGTCGGCCCAGAGTCTGATCTTGACGCGTACCGGCGCCGCGCTCGAATCGGTGGCGTCATACCAACCCGTTTCGAGAAACGCATCCCGGGTGTTCATGTGCTGAATGGCGGGGCCATGCGCGGCGAGCCACATCTTCGCCTCGTCGGTCACGCGATCGGGCGGGGCGTTGATGATCGCGTGCAGTGCCTCGGGAAAAGGTGCGAACGCCGGCCGTGTCGTGGCCGGCGTACACGCCGCGATGCACAGCAAGACTCCGCATGCCGCACTCCGCACGTTCTTCTCAGTGCTTGTGGGGTGGAGTTCCAGGGGGATCCACGTGCGTCGCCGCCTTGGCGGTGTCGGCGGGCGCACCATGCTCGTGCTCGTCGGCCTCGCCCGGCTCGTGGTGGTGCCCCGCCTCGCGGTTCTCGATTTCGGCCTCGAGCGTCTTGGTCGGGACCCCTGCGGCGTGCTCGAAGGCGAGCTGGCCGCCGGCGGCGCCGACATAACACAGCGCCACGACGCCGATGATGCTGAGGACGCGTGTGACCCATTCCTCCACGGGCGGCAGGGCCGAACGGCGGTACAGCTTCCACGCGAGGACGGCGGTGAAGATCCCCATCGTCACGAGAGCCCGGCGCTCGTGCTGCACCATGATGTCGTGGATCGCTTCACCATGGTCGATCGCGTCTTTGGCGAGCTCACCGGCGACGACGGCTGCCCATCCGCCGATCACACCCGCCCACAGCGTCCAGATCGCCGCCCACTTGAGGGATTCGCGCTTCCCGACCGCCGCGGCGAGGTCGAAGAGGACTGCCACGACGAGCAAGGCCGCCGGGAAGTCGTTGAGGAGCGCGTGCCAACGGGGTGCGTCGTATCCGAGCATAGATCAGAGCCCCAGTGAGTTGACGGTAGGTGGATTGGCGCTGTAGTCGTAGAACCCCTTACCGCTCTTCTTGCCGTACATCCCCGCGAGGACCATGCGCTTCAGGAGCGGCGGGGGCGCGTACCGCTGCTCGCGGTACTCCTTGAACATGATTTCCGCGATGTGATACGTCGTGTCGAGCCCGACGAAGTCGAGCAAGGTCAGCGGGCCCATGGGGTAGGCGCAGCCGAGCTGCATCGCTTTGTCGACGTCGGGGACGCTGCCCACGCCCCGCTCGACGGCACGAATGGCGTCCAGCAAGTAGGGCACGAGCAGCAGGTTCACGATGAAGCCCGAGTTATCCTTCGCCGCGACGGGTTCTTTGCCGAGCGACTTGGCGAACGCGAAGGCGCGCTTGAACGCCTCGTCGGACGTCGTGACAGTCCGGACGACTTCGACCAGCTGCATCAGGGGCACCGGATTGAAGAAGTGCAGCCCCACGAACCGGTCCGCGCGCTTCGTGGCGGCGGCCATCTCCGCGATCGTCAGGCTCGACGTGTTCGACGCGAAAATCGTCGCCGGCCCGCACAGTCCGTCCAGCTCCTTGAAGAGCGCGTTCTTGAGGGCCAAGTCTTCCGTGATCGCCTCGATCACGACGTCCACGCCCTTCAGGTCGGCGACGGTGGTGGTGAAGGTCAGTCGCTTGAGCGTCGCGTCGCGCGCGGCGGCATCGAGCTTGCCCTTCTCCACGAACTTGGCGAGCGATTTCTCGATCCCCGCGCGCCCGCGGTCGAGGAACTCCTTGGAGACGTCGCGCACGATTGTGTCATACCCGGCGGAGGCAGCCACCTGAGCGATGCCGCTCCCCATCAGCCCACACCCCAACACCCCAACGCGTTTGATCTCGCTCATGGCGCTCCAAAGGCTTTGCGCACCTGATCGGCGATGCGCTCGAAGGGATTCTGTTGCGACCCGGGGAGCGCGTGCTCGGCGCGGATCTCCCCGCGCTCCAGGCGGTCGAGCACCTGCTCCAGCCCGACCTGCACGCGCTCATTCTCGCTGCGGTGGCGCCGCGCCACGAGCCCCGCCGTCGGGATCAGCACGACCGCGGGAACCACGCCGATGGCGCCCCCAATGAGTCCGAGCGCCGTGGCGGCCGCCGCACCGAGTGCGAACACGACGGCGCCACCCGTCAGCCGCCGCGTGCGGCTGGCGTGAATGTCGGCGACCAACGCGACGTGGCAGAACCCGGCCTCGAGCTGGGTGACCTGGCCCGCGACCTCTTCGGCCGTCGCCAGGGCGAACCGGCGCCCTTTTCCTCCCAACGCACGCTGAATCGTCGCGAACGCCCCCGCCCTCGGCTCCCAGCTGGTGCGGTCGGCGAAGCGCCGCTTCACCTGCAGCGACTCTTCGTCCTCCATCCACCGGTTCAAGGCGCGCTCAACCGTCGCTCGGTCCCCCGGTACCACCCGCGCGGCCGAGAGGGTGCGGGGGCCTGTCAGCCATGCCCAGAAGCCGCGCCGCGTCTCCACCACCGTGCGGGTCTGCTCCTCGAGCATCGCTTGCTGGAGAAAACGATTGGGAATGCCGACGTCCTTGCCGAGCGCCAGGACCTCTTTCTGCGTCATCCCATCGCCGACGTCCTGGGCACCCGCCTGCAGCTCCGCGGCGCGCTTGATGATGCGCTCGAGCGCCTCACGGGTGATCAGGTCACCGCCGGCCATCGCCTAGGCCTTGGCTTTCCCTTTGCTCGTCCGCGCCGGCAGCCGCTCACCGGAGGCACGCTCCGGGAGCGCGCGCGCGGGTTCCGCAGGCTGTGCGGGGGGAGCGATACGCTCCATGAACCCGCGGAACAAGTCGATCGGGATCGGGAAGATCGTGGTCGAGTTGTTCTCGGACGCGATCTCGTTCACGGTCTGGAGATAGCGCAGCTGAATTGCCGCGGGCTCCTTGCCGATGATGTGCGCGGCCTGCGCCAGCTTCTCGGACGCCTGCAGCTCGCCCTCGGCGTTGATGACTTTGGCGCGCCGCTCGCGCTCGGCCTCCGCCTGCCGCGCCATCGCGCGCTTCATCTCGGGCGGCAGGTCGACGTCCTTCACTTCGACCGCCGACACTTCGACGCCCCAGTCCTCGGTGCGCGTGTCGATCGTCTGCCGCAGGACGCTGTTGATCTTGTCCCGGTTCGCGAGCAGCTCGTCCATCTCGGTCTCGCCGAGCACCGAGCGGAGCGTCGTCTGCGCCAGCTGGCTCGTGGCGTAGAGATAGTTCTCCACGCCGATCACCGCCTTCACCGGATCGCGGACGCGCATGTAGAGGACGGCGTTGACCTTGATCGAGATATTGTCGCGGGTGATCACGTCTTGCGGCGGCACGTCGATCGCCATCACGCGCAGCGACACCTTCTGCATCTTGGCGACGACCGGCGGCAGGAAGATCAAACCGGGACCGCGGGCGCCCCACGACCGCCCCAGGAGGAAGTAGACGCCGCGCTCGTACTCGCGGAGCACGCGCAGCCCTGAGAACAGGTACAGCGCGACGACGCCGAGGCCCATCAGGATGATCCCACCCATAGTGACTCCTTAAGCGGGAAAGGCTTCGACGATGACGGCAGCGCCTTGACCCCCGCCGATGCACGCCGAGCCGAGCCCGAAGCGCTTTTTTTGCTGGCGCAGGGCGTGCAGCAGGTGAATCGTGATCCGCGTGCCGCTCGCCGCGAGCGGGTGCCCGATGGCGATTGCGCCGCCGTGCACGTTTGTCTTGGCGCGGTCGAGACCCAGCTCGCGCTCGACGGCCAGATATTGCGGCGCGAAGGCCTCGTTCACTTCGACGAGGTCCATTGCCTCGAGTTTCATGGCCGCTTTCGCCAGGGCTTTGCGCGCCGCCGGCGCAGGACCGATTCCCATGTACTTGGGCTCCACGCCCGCGACTGCCCACGCGACGAGCCTGCCCAGCGGCTTCAAGCCATGGGCGTTGGCGTAGTCTTCGCTGGCGATGACCGTGGCCGCGGCGCCGTCCGCAATCCCTGACGCGTTCCCCGCCGTCACCAGCCCGTCCTTCTTGAAGTAGGGCTTGAGGGACCCCAGCACCTCGAGCGTCGTTTCGGGGCGCATGTGTTCGTCGGCCCGGAACTCGACCTGCTGGCCCTTCTTCTTAATGGGGATGCCGACGACTTCGTCCTGAAAGACGCACGCGTCCCACGCCTGCTTGGCGCGCTGCTGCGAGCCCAGAGCGACCTCATCGACTTCCTTGCGCGTGAGCTTGTACTTCTCGGCCAGGCCCTCGGCGGTCTCCGCCATCGATAGGCCGCATTGCGGGTCCTTCAGCGATTCCCAGAGCAGATCCTCGAGCGGGGCGGGGCCGAGCCGCAGCCCCCAGCGGGCGCCTCGCACCACGTGCGGGGCCTGGCTCATCGATTCGGCACCGCCGGCGAGCACGGCATCGGCCTCGCCGAGCATGATGAGCTGGGCGCCTTGCGTGATGGCCTCGAACCCCGAGCCGCAGAGCCGGTTCACGGTGACCGCCGGTACTTCGATCGGCAGGCCCGCCTTGAGCCCGACGTGGCGGGCGAGATAGATGGCGTCGGCGGAGGTCTGCAGCGCATTGCCGAAGACCACGTGGCCGACGTCGGCCGCCGGGACGCGGGCCCGCTCGAGGGCGGCGCGCGCGGCGTGGGCTCCGAGGTCGTTGGCTGACAGATCCTTCAAGGAGCCGCCAAAGGCTCCGAACCCCGTCCGGACGCCAGACAGAAATACGACGTTCTTCATCGTGAGGACTCCCCAGCGAGACTCGGGGAATATAGCACGGCTTCCGCGACCTCTTTCGTCGTCGCTTTCCCGCCGATGTCCGGTGTACGAACGCCTTTAGCCAGCGTGTCTTTGACCGCGCGCTCCAGATCTCGCGCCGCATCCGGATGACCGAGTTGTTCGAGCATCAGCGCGCCCGTCAGCACCGCCGCCATCGGGTTGGCGACGCTTTTCCCGGCGAGCGGCGGCGCCGAGCCGTGCACCGGCTCGAACAAACCCGCGCGACCGGGATGGAGATTCGCGCTCGCCGCGAGCCCGAGCCCGCCCACGAGGCCGGCGCCGAGATCCGACAGGATGTCGCCGTACAGGTTGTTGGTCACGATCACCTGGAAGCGCTCGGGCTCGCGCACCAGTTCCATCGCGAGTGCGTCCACGTAGCGGTGCTCGGCTCTGATCTTCGGATGATCGGCTGCGACTGACTTGAACTTCTCCTGCCAGATCTTGTGCGCGGGGACGGCGTTCGACTTGTCGCTCATCGTCACCCGCGTCTTGCCCTGCGCCTTGGCCCACTCGAACGCCGCGCGGATGATCCGCTCCACGCCCTTTCCCGTGTTCACTTCTTCGGCGATGAACTGATCGCCGTCGTTGCGACCTTTGCCGAGGTAGACACCCTCGGTGTTCTCTCGGAAGATCGCGAAATCGATCGGCTTGGTGGTCTTGAGCGGCGTGAGGTCGGGGTGGAGCAGGGTGACGGGACGGAAGTTGATGTACAAGTCGAGGCGAAAGCGCAGGCCCAGCAGGATATCGCGTGCGTGCTCGTTGCCGGGGACGCGCGGGTCTCCGAGCGCGCCGAGGAAGATCGCGTCCACATCATCCCGGAGATGACGGAACGCGTCATCGGGGATGGTCTCTTTGGTCTTGAGGTAGTGATCGGCGGAGTAGGGCAGCTGCTCCCAGTCGAGCGCGCAGCCGTGCTTCTTGGCGGCGGCGTCGATTACAGGCATCGCCGCCGCGATCACCTCGGGGCCGATGCCGTCTCCCGCGATGACCGCGACCGAGTACCGCTTCACTCGAATCCGGTCGCCCGGCCGCACGACAGGCAATACGTCCAGCCGACGTCCACCTCGCTCCCGCAGGCCGGGCACTTCAAGTCTCCCGAGGGCGGCTGGCCGCAATGCGGGCAGAAGTTGACTTTGCGGTTCGCGGGGAGCATCCCGCCGCAGTAGGCGCACTGATTGCCGGCGGGGACGTCGCGCCGCGCCGCCAGCGGGATGACGACGGGTGGCACCGGATTCTCCGACGTGTAGTCCACGGAATCCTCACCACCTGACTCGATGGTGAAAGGTGGCGCGTACGCCTGCTCGGCGTTGAGCACGCGCTCCGCCGCCCGGCCGTTCACCATGGCGCGGGCGTCCGGGAAATTCCGGAAGTAGGCGGTGTCGGGGTTCGGTTCGGCGACCTCGCGCTGCATCGCGTCGCGCACGTCGTCGGGCTCGAGGCGCACGTAGCCGCGCTCACCCGCGAGCAGCCGCAGCACCGTCATCTCGTAGTCCTGGTGCGTGGCGACCTTGATGCGGGAGCGGTTCGACCGGTACGGCACGAGGCGCTCATAGACCTCGGTCGCCGGGAATGGCACCGCCAGGCGCGATTCCGCCGACAGTGCCTCCACCAACAGCTCGAACAGGCGATCCAGCTCATCCGGCACGGGTCACCCTCGCCATTCGCTCACCCAACGGTCGTACAGCACGGCTTCGACGCCGCCCGTCTGCAGCACTTCGACGCCGGAGGGATCGCGGTATGCCCTGCGGTAAAAGACGTGCGTCACGCCCGAATTGATGATGAGCTTCGCGCACATCACGCAGGGCGACGCGCTCACGAAAACGACTTTGTCGCGCACGTTGCCGGGCGCCTTCACCAACGCATTCATCTCGGAGTGAATGCAGCCGCAGCTCCCGGGGACCGCCGAGTCGCACTTGTTCGGGAGCCCGCGCGCGTTGCCGTTGTACCCGATCGCCAGGACGTTTTCGAGCCGCTGGTCGGTCACCACGGTCCCCACCTGCAGCCTGACGCACGTCGAGCGCTTGGCCAGCTCCTCCGCCATCCGCATGTACACCTCGTACAGGGGGATGCGGTCGACGGGGGGCGCAGACGCCCCGTTGGGGAGCAGGTTGTAGGGATGCGTGTTGGCGGCGACGCCGTCCTTAGGAACGCTCATGCAGCTCCTTGTCGGGATCGTAGGTCGCGTACTTGCCGCGGGCGCGTTGTTGACTGAGCCAGGTGTCGAACCCCGACGGCACGAGGCCGTTGGAGCGCTCCTGATGCTCGGCGGCGCGCGTCGCCAGGAAGTCGGCGTACTCGTTCTTCGGGTGGTCGGCGTGGCCCCGCACCCAACCCCACTCCACGGCGTGTGCCGTGACGACCTGATCGAGCTTCTGCCACAACTCGAGGTTTTCGATCGCGCCGCTCTTGCGGCGCCAGCCGCGGGTCTTCCAGTCCTTGATCCACTCCTTCATGCCCTTCACCAGGTACTCGGAGTCCGACACGTAGCGTACGCTCGCGTGCTTCCATTGGCGCCGGATCCACTCGAGGGTCGCGATCGCGCCGGCGAGCGCCATCTTGTTGTTCGTCGTCTGCGGCGAGCACTCGTAGAAATCCCACCGCGCCACGCTGTCCCCCGCCGGCGCCTCGACGAGCGCGGCGTTGCCGCCCGGGCTCGGCTTCGTGGCATCGTTGCCGAGGCAGCTCTCATCGGCATGCACGAGTACGGCGATCGGGCCGCCCGCCGTCACGGTTGTACGATCACCGGGATGTCGGTGTGCCGCAGGATCTCTTCGGCGTGCGAGACTGTGACCTTGCTGGTGCGCCCGCGCGTGACGTGCGCGCCCGCGAACAACGCGTCGCACTGGGTGCGCGCCACGACCTTCGCCACGACCTCCCCAGGCGACCCCGGCTCGATGTGCGTCACGAAGGCGACCCCCTGGAGCGACAGCACCGCCTCGGCGGCGCCGACGATCTGCACGCCCGCCGCGTGATCGGACGTGGCGTAGATGATGTGGATCGTGCTCTGCAAGATGCTCGCGAACCGCGCCGCGAAGTCGAGCGCGCGCCGGGCCGTCTCCCCGTCGTTGAACGCGATCGCGCAGGCATCCATCGGGGACGGCTGCGCCCCGCAGACAATCACGCAGCGCTCGGCGATCTTGATTAGCGACGCCGCGGTCGGTCCCAGCTCCGCGCCAGGTGTGGTGTTGCCTCGCCGCCCGACGAGGACCGCGTCGGTTTCCTTCGCGAGTGCCGCCAGCTCGGTATCGGGATCGCCCGGGCGCAGCACCACCTCGGGTTTGAGCCCGGCAGCGCGCACGCGGCCGGCGGCATTCTCCAGCAGGGCCTTGCCGCTCTCCGCGCCCTTACCGTGCTCGACGATGTGGGCGACCACGAGGGCCGCCTTGAACCGGCCCCCCAGGACGATCGCCTGCTCCAGTGCCGCATCGGCGCTGGGGCTGCCGTCGAGCCCGATCAGGAGGCGCGTGAACACGGGTCTAGGGGAGCACCGCGAAGGTTTCCAGATCTCGCAGCCGGAACGTGAGGACCTCGCCCGTCATCGGGAGGCGTCCTCCCAGCACCTCGTCCAATCCGCTCGTCTCGAGTCGTTCGGCCACCACCACATATTCGGTGCCCCGCCGCCGCAGCGCTACCCGCCGCCGCTCGCGCACCGCCAACTCCAGCGCGTCGAGGGCGTCAGGCGTCAGGGTGCGGTACTCTTTGATCTTTGCCACGCTGCCTACGCCACCGCAATCGCGCCCGAGACGCCCTTCACGACGCGGCCGATCGGCGCCGCGACCAGCGTTTTCTCACGACGCAGCGCCTCGACCAGGGCATTCGCGCGAGTCTCCGGTACGGCGATCAGCAGCCCGCCGGAGGTTTGCGCATCGAACAGTAAGACCCGAGTG
>DASYRD010000055.1:0-4187 GCA_036004745.1 Gemmatimonadales bacterium
GCGGCGCGATCACGTTGGCGCACGCGCGCGACGTCGTCGCCCTACCGCCGGCGTTTGAAGCGAGCCACGATGGGCGGTGCGCGATTCTCCACGACGAGCTGCGCTGCGCGCTGTGCCATTACGCGAGCGCGCGCGTCGTTAGCCAGCAGACTTTCACATTCGCGACACCCTCGGAGCCGATCCGGTTCACACCCGTGCAGCCGGTCGTTTCCGTCGCGGCTGTCGTCCACCTCACCGCCCCCGCGCGAGCACCTCCCCCCTTCCTCTCCTGAAGTCGTAGCACGCGCTCCGCACGTTTGCGGTGCGCCCCCGGACATATCCGTACCACCAGGAGAGGGTATTGCACATGACACGCACATTCTACGCGCTGCTCGCAGCGGCGTGTTTTGCGACACCAGCCGTCGCGCAGCAACCCGCGCAACGGCAGGTCGACTCACTCGCGGCCGAGCTGCGGGCGTTGCGCGCGCGACTCGACTCCGTACGCACTGAGCTCGCCCGGCTGGCGCGCCGACAGGCTGCGGACACCGCACGCGGAGACGAAGACATCGCCGCCCTGCGCGCCGCGGCCGCGGCGACGGTGGGGGGGGATACGACCCAAACAGCCGACACGGCATCGGCCCGCAGGTTCGTCGGACGGGAGCGCAACCAAGCGCAGCTGAACCCGGAAATCAGCGTCACCGGGGACGTGCGCGCCTATGCCACCACATCCGGAGTCCAGCGCGACAACTTCGACCCGCACGAGTTCGAGGTGGGCTTCCAGTCGGCGCTCGATCCCTACTCGCATACCAAGATTTTCGTGGCGCTGGAGAACGGTGAGGTCGACGTCGAAGAGGGATATGCGTACTGGATCGGCCTGCCGGGCCGCCTGCGCCTCGACCTCGGAAAGTACCGGCAGCAATTCGGCGAGCTGAACCGCTGGCATCTGCACGCGGTACCCGAGACCGAGTACCCGCTCGCCATCACCACGTTTCTCGGCGAGGACGGGCTCGCCGGTACGGGCCTCTCGCTCTACCGGGCGTTCGGGGGATTTGGCACGCACGAGGTAACGGTCCAAGTCACCCGCAGTAGCAGCGACGAAGTGTTGTTCGGAGGCAGTGGTCGTCCTTCGTACCTCGCACATCTGCTCAACTTCTGGCAGCTCAGCCGCTCGACGTACATGCAGATCGGCGGCAGCGCGCTGTACGGGACCAATCCCGATTCGGCGCTGCGCACAGCCGTCGGCGGCCTCGAAGTCCGGCTCACGTGGCGTCCGCCGGCTCAGGCGCTCTACAAGGAATGGACGGTGCGCGGTGAGCTGCTCGCGCTCCGGAAACAGATCGCCGGGACAGGCCCGACGCGCTTGGGCGGGTACGTAAGCTCGACCTACAAGTTGGGCCAGCGGTGGATTGCCGGGATCCGCTACGATTACGTCGAGTCCCCGGAGTTCGGCGCAATCACCCGTCAAATCATTCCCTCGCTCACGCTGTGGCAAAGCGAGTGGGTGTTCCTGCGCGGACAATACCGGTGGGAAAAAGTGGCAAACGCTACCGCCACGAACCAGTTCGCCCTCCAGGCGGTCTGGGCCATCGGTCCACATAAACACGAGACCTACTGACATGCTCAACCGAATCGTTCCATTACTACTTGGCCTGTACGGAGGCGCACCGGCGTTGCCCGTTGCCCGTACGGCAGCACCGGTAAAAGTCGTCACATCGCTGACGACCTACGCGGCGATCGCCCGTGAAATCGTGGGCGATCGCGGGCAAGTGAATGCGATCGCTGTTGGCGATGAGAACCCGCATTACGTCCAGCCCAAGCCGAGTTTCTTGCCGCTGATCGCGGGCGCCGACCTGTTCGTGACCACGGGCCTCGATCTCGAGCTATGGGTGCCGGCACTACTCGACAAAGCGGGCAACTCCAAGGTCACGGAAGGCGGCCCGGGCTACGTCGCTGCCTACACGGGAATTCCGCTGCTCGACATCCCCTCGAGCTACTCCCGCTCGCAGGGGGACATTCACGTTTTCGGGAACCCGCACATCTGGACCGAGCCGCTCAACGGCATCCAGATCGCCCGCAACATTCTGACCGGCTTGCGGCGCGTGGCCCCGCAGGACGCGGATTATTTCATCGCGCGCGAGAAGGACTTCGAGGACCGCGTCTACCGCGCGCTCTACGGCGACGACCTGGTGAAACTGCTGGGCGGCCAGACGCTGGCGGACCTAGACCGTCAGGGCAAGCTCTTCGATTTCCTGAATCAACGACGCTATCAGGGCGCTCCCCTGGCCAACCGGCTGGGCGGGTGGCTCAAGCAGGGCATGGTGTTTCGCGGCCAACAGATGGCGTGCTACCACAAGGAATGGGACTACTTCTCGCGCGAGTTTGGCATCCCATGCGTGGACTACATCGAGCCCAAGCCCGGCATTCCGCCCACGCCGAAGCACGTACGTGAGCTGATCGATTTGATGCAACAGCGGCACGTGCGCGTCTTGCTTTCGCCCGGGTACTTCGATCACACCCAGATCCGCCAGGTCGCCGAGCGGACAGGGGCGAAGGCGGTGATCGTCCCGTCGAACGTCGGCGGCGCAGCGGGCGTGAACAGTTACTTCGACCTGATCAACACGATCGTTGGTTCGCTCGCGCAGGCGTACACCGCAACCGGCAGCACGGGCCGCTAGCACACGCGGACGGAGAGACCACACTGTGTTCGAATTCATGCTGGCGCCGTTCGTGGCGTGTATGGTGCTCGTTGCCATCCACTCCTACCTCGGCCTACACGTCATCGCGCGCGAAGTCATTTTCGTGGACCTGTCGCTCGCGCAGATGGCCGGTTTGGGCAGTGTGGTCGCCCTCCTCTACGGAGTGCTTCCCGATTCACAAACGGCGTTCATCTTCTCTTTGGTGTTCACGTGTATCGGGGCGGCGCTGTTCGCGCTCACGCGCACCCGTGGCAAGGGGCGCGTGCCGCACGAGGCGATCATCGGCATCGTGTACGTGGTCGCGTCCGCGGCCGCGATTCTCGTCGCGGACAAGGCGCCGCGCGGCGCGGAGGCCCTCCACGACGTACTGGAAGGTTCGATCATCTGGATTACGTGGCCGACGATCTTGAAAAAGGGCGCCGCGTACGCGGCGCTCGGCTTGCTGCACTTCGCGCTGCGCAAGCAGTTCTTCAAGATCTCGTTTCATCCGGACGAAGCCGAGCGCGAGGGCTGGCGGATTCGAGTGTGGGACTTCTTGTTTTATGTCTCGTTCGGCGTGGCCGTGACGATGTCGGTGCCGGTGGCGGGTGTGCTGTTGGTTTTCACGATGCTCGTAGTCCCAGCTGTGGTGGCGTTCCTCTTCAGCCGAGACATCCGGAGAATGATTTGGATCTCCTGGGGAGCTGGGGCGCTGGCATCGCTCCTCGGATTGTATATCTCCTACGTGGGCAACTTCCCGACTGGCCCGCTGATCGTGTGCATGTACGGCCTGGTCCTCGTCGGGGCCGGTGTGCTGCGCAAGCTCGGCGTGGGCAACCGCGCGGTGATTTCCTGACGGCCGGACGGCCAGACGGCCGGACGGCCGGCAAAGCGATGCTTCTGCTCGTGCTCTTGGCCGTCTGGCCGTCTGGCCGTCCGGCCGCCCAGGTTTCCGTCCGCCTCGCCATCGGCGGGCGCTACAGTACCACCCTCGTTCACGACTCGATCGTGGTGCCAATCGATCTACGACCCGCGATCGCACCCGCCGTGCAGCTGAGCGTACGCGACAAGCTGCGCGGTCCCTGGACGGCCGATGCGACGCTCGATCTCTCCGCCGCGAAACTCAAGCGCCATGAGAGTGGCACGGCGACTGAAACAGGCTCGGCTACGGCGATCACGTTTACGCTGGCGTTACGGCGCGAACTGCACGCCGGCGTCGCCGCACGGCTGGGGTTCGGCGGGCTCATCTACTCGAGCGATGATTCCGGCGTGTTCTCGCGCGGAAATGGAGGAGTCTTCCCACTCGTCGCCATCGCCACCAGCTATGCCCCGCCGTTCGGCGCGCGCCACAGCCTGGAACTGGGCCTGCACTACGATCTGCACCGCTTCATCACGCCGGCGCTGCGCAGTGTCGGCTTTGGCAGCGCCCGGCCCGTGCACCGCTTTGCGCTGACCGTGAGCGGTCGACTGCTCGGCCGATGACCGCGTTCCCCGTGTACCGCCGCCTCTCGGCCGCGTTGGCGCTGATCCTGC
>DASYRD010000056.1:0-7455 GCA_036004745.1 Gemmatimonadales bacterium
CGGTCGCGCCGCACCGTGAGCCCGGCGGCCATCGTGTGACCGCCAAAGCGCTCGAGGCAATGCCCGACCCGCTTCAACGCCGCGTGCAGATCGAACCTCGACACGCTCCGTCCGGAGCCGCGGCCCACGTTCCCCTCCCAGGCGACGAGGAACGTGGGACGGGCATACCGCTCCACGATACGGCTGGCCACGATGCCGATGACGCCGGGAGGCCAGGAATCATTGGCGAGCACGAGGGCCCGGTCATCCGGGCCGAGGCCGCTCGTGAGCTGCGTCTCGGCCTCGATCAGGATCTGCTGATCCATTTCCTGCCGCCGCGCGTTGAGCGTTTCGAGCTCGCGGGCGGTGCGGGCCGCTTCCTCGGAGTCGTCCGTGAGCAGCAGTCGCAGGCCGTCGCCGGCGTCGCCGATGCGGCCGGCGGCATTGAGACGCGGCGCCAGGATGAAGCCGACGTGACCGGCCTTCAGCGGACGGCCCGCAAGACCCGCCGTTTCGACGAGCGCCGCGAGACCGGCCCAACGGCTGTCGGCCAGCAGCTTCAGCCCGTGGCGGACCAGGATGCGGTTCTCCCCCGTGAGCGGGACGACATCCGCCACGGTCGCGAGGGCGACGTAGTCCAGCAGGTGCCAGGGAACGTGCTCCGACAGCCCGAGACTCGGCGCCACCGCCTGGGCCAGCTTGAACGCGACGCCGGCCCCGCAGAGGTTCTTGTCGGTGGAGGGACAGTCGGGCCGCCGGGGATCGAGCACGGCGTTCGCGGGCGGCAATTCGTCCCCCGGCAAGTGGTGATCCGTCACGATCACCTCGATCCCGGCGGCGCGTGCGGCGCGCACGGGCTCGACCGCGGTGATCCCGCAATCGCACGTGATGATGAGACGCGCGCCGACGGCCTTGGCCCGCTCCAACCCAGCGGGGCCGAAGTCATAACCGTCGCGCAGGCGGTGCGGCACGAAGGCATGCGCATCGGCGCCGGCGGCGCGCAACAGCCGGGTGAGCAGCGCGGCCGCGCACTGACCATCGACGTCGTAATCGCCGTGAATCAGGATCGGGTCGCCGCGCCGCACCGTGTCCGTCACGAGCGCGACGGCTTCGCGCATCCCCGCCCAGGCGAGCGGGCCCGCGAGGTCGTCGAGCGTGGGACGCAGGAACGCCCGGGCATCGCCGGCGGAGTCATAGCCGCGTTGAACGAGCAGGGCCGCCAGCGTCGACGGGATCGAGAGGGCCGACGTCAGCGCCTGCACCTGCCCGGGGTCGGGCGTTCGCGAGATCGTCCAGCGCGGCGTAATCATTCGGACGCGTATAACAGCACGCCGCACCCTTCGCAGGTTTCGATCGACGCCCCGCGCTGAATCAGCACCCGCCGTTGCGTCGGAACCGCCGTGAAACAGTGTCCACACGCGTCCGCGTGCAAGGCGTACAGGGCGAGGGGCGCCTTGCCGCGGCGGATGCGCTCGTAGCGCACCAGCAGCGCGCCGTTCACGCTCCGCGCCGCCTCACTCCGCACGCGCTGCGCCTGTTGGAGCTCGGCCAGGATCGCCTCGCGGCGACCCTGCAACGCCTGGCGATGGGGGGCTTGCGACTCGCGCACGGCGGCCAGGGCCTTCTCCGCCTCCGCCACCTTCCGCTCGGCCTCGTGGACGGCGTCCCCCGAGCGCATGAACTCGGCCTCTTCCTTGGCGAGCACCGAGCGCGCCAGATCGAGCTCCGCCATGATGGTCGACGCTTCCTTGGCGCCGCGCACCCATTCCAGTCGTTGTCGCCGCTGCTCCTGCATCGACCGGTAATTGGCGATCTTCCCTTCCAGCTCGTCACGGCGCCTGAGCGCATCCTCCACCGAGCGTCGGGCGGCTTGCAGGGCCCGCTCCGACACGGCCATCTGCTCGTTCAGGCTCTGTTGTTCGGGCTCCAACGCCGCGAGCGCCTGCTGGGTGCCAGTGACCAACCGGTCCTTTTCCTGCAGGACCAGCAACGCCTCAAGATCCGGGTGCACCACTCC
Source organism: Gemmatimonadales bacterium (assembly GCA_036004745.1). GTDB lineage: Bacteria > Gemmatimonadota > Gemmatimonadetes > Gemmatimonadales > GWC2-71-9 > 20CM-2-65-7. Next base: position 1,997 of record DASYRD010000056.1, read on the forward strand.
TCCTGGAAACGACGCGGTAACGGGGAAACAGCTTGTTGCGTTCGGCGCTCACTCGCTGCACGTCACGCACCAACTTGTCCTGCTCTGCACCGCTGGCGAGCGGGATTTCGCGCTCCAGTCGCTCCAACTCTCGATCGAGCCGCCGCGCCTCGATCCAATTGATGGCGCGCTCGCACAACGCATCCGCTTCGCCCTCGCCCGTGCCGGCCGCGCGCAGCGTCTCATAGGTGCGGGCGGCAGCACCCTCGAGTCGCTCCGGTTGTCCCTCTACGATGGCCTCGAAGACCTCGCGATAGACGGGCTGCTCGATCTCTTCGGGATCGACCTTATCGAGCACGCGATCGCGCCAGGCCTCCCCCTGAAGCATGACGAGGAGCAGCGCGCGCTCGGCGTTGGCCGGAAGGGAGGGAGGGGGGACGAGGGACGAGGGAGGAGTGGTCCCTTGCACGTGCGACCGCTCGTCCCTCGTCCCTCCTCCCACTTCCCGTTCCAACACATCCTTCCGGATGTGCGCGATTTCGGCCACACGCGAGAGGTACAGCTCGCGAGTGATCGGGTCGCGCGCGGCCCGAATGGTCGGCAACAGGCGGTCCAGCGCACGGCGGCGCCCGGGCAGGGACTCGAAAAACCGGCGGTGCTCGAGGATCTGGATCTTCCGCTCCAGCACGTCCACGGCGTCTCGCAACAGCGGCTCGAGGCCGGCGGCCCCAACTCGACGGACCAGCGTGTCGGGATCGTCTCCGTTGGGCAGCGTCGTGACGGAGACCCGCGCGCCCGCCCGCAGCAGCTCGTCACCGGCGCGAAACGTCGCGCGCAGGCCCGGCTCATCCGAGTCGTAGCACAACACGACCTGCGGCGCGTAACGGTGCAGCAGCTCCGCCTGATCCGCCGTGAGGCCCGTGCCCATCGGCGCCACGGCTTCCTCGACGCCGGCCAGCGCGAGCCGGATGACGTCGAAGTAGCCTTCGACCAGAATCGCGCGCTCGGCCTTTCGCATGGCGAGACGGGCCGCGTGGAGATGATAGAGCAGCTTGCCCTTGTGGAAGATCGGAGTCTCCGGGGAGTTCAGGTACTTGGGCTCCCCTTCCCCGAGGATGCGCCCGCCGAATCCCACCACGCGACCACGCAGGTCGTGGATGGGAAACAAGAGCCGGCCCCGGAATCGCGGGACGAGGGCCTGATCATCGCGGCGACGCAGCAACCCCGCCTCGAGCAACACTTCGTCTTTGACGCCGAGGGTCTTCATCGCCTCACCGAACGCGGCGCCGCGCGGCGCATAACCTAGGCTGAGCTCGGTCGCCTGGTCGAGCGTCAATTCGCGCGAGAGGAGATAGGAACGCGCGATCTCGGCTTCGGGCAGATCGTGCAGCTGGTGGGCGAACCAGTCATGCGCGGCCGCCGCGGCCGCGAACAACGGCTCACGCGGGTCGGGTCCCGCGGGCCCCCGCTCCGGGATGGTGATCCCCACGCGCCGGGCGACCTCCCGCACGGCCGTCGGGTAGTCCATCCCCAGGCGCTTCATGAAGAAGGTGAAGACGTCCCCCGACTCGTGGCAGACGAAACAGTGGAACATCCCCTTCTTGGGAATCACGACGAAGTTGCGATGCGTCCCGCCGTGGAACGGACACGGACCGCGGAAATCCGATCCCGTCCGCTTCAGCTCGACCGACTCGCCGATGATGCCGACCAGATCCGCCGCGTCGCGGACCTGTTCGATGACATCGTCGGGAATCAGGCTCACGCGCGGAACTCCACCACGGTGACGCCGGACCCGCCCTGGTTGGCGGGAGGAAATCCCCACCGCGCAACCCGAGGGTCGGACTCGAGGATCCGCTGCACCAGATCGCGCAGCGCGCCGGTCCCCTTTCCATGAATGATCCGCAGATAGGGTAGATCGGCGAGCACCGCCGCATCGAGCGCGTGTGTGAGCGCCGCTTCGGCTTCATCCACCCGGAGACCACGCAGCATCACCTCGCTGACGGCGTCCGCGGATGGGCGGGTGGGCGGCTGGGCGGATGGCGCGGTCATCCGGCGAGCTTCTGCCCCGACGACTTCCGCAATCGCGTCGGGGCGCGTGACAATCCGAACGGCGCCGGCTTCGATCACGACGCCGCCGTCCCCACGCAGCTCCCGAACGATGCCGACCGTCCCGTCGGCGGTGCGAACCCGATCGCCGACTCGCGCCTCTTTCGATCCGGCCATCTGCCCATCTGTCCATCCGTCATCTTTCGTCTCCGCGATCGCCCGCTCGAGCATGCGGCGGGCCTCCCGCTCGGTGGCTTCGTCGACGGCGGCCCGGGCCTGACCCAACGCGGCCTCGACCGTCTTGCGAGCCTCGAGCAGGTATGCCCTCGCCTGCTCGCGCGCGCGAGCGTCCTGCGTCCGTTCTCGTTTGGCCGCTTCGCGCTCCCGCTCTCCGAGCATCGACGCGCGGGCCTCGAGCTCCGCCGCCTCGGCGCGCGCCGCGCTCTCGGCCTCGTCCAACGCTCGCTCGCGCTCGCCCAGCGCCTTGGCCCGGGATTCGACGTCGGCCAGCAGGGCGTCGAGCGACCGCTCCGTGTCCGGGACGGCCCGCTCGGCATCGGCGAGCACGTCGTCGGCGACACCCAGTCGACGGGCGATCGCCAGCCCATAGGACCGGCCAGGCACCCCCTTCAGCAGCCGATACGTCGGCGCGAGCTGGTCGGCGTCGAACTGCAGCGAGGCATTGACGACACCCACCGATTCCGTCGCCAGCCGTTTCAAGGCGCCGAGGTGAGTCGTCGCCAGCGTCACGGCATGCCGGCGGGTGAGACTCCGCAATGTTGCCGCGGCGAGGGCGGCACCCTCGGCCGGATCTGTCCCGCTGCCGATCTCGTCCAGCAGCACGAGCGACTCAGCGCCGGCGTGCGCCAGGATGTCCCTCAGCATGGCGACGTGGGCCGAGAAGGTCGACAGGCTGGCGGCGATCGATTGCCGGTCGCCGATATCGGCGAAGATCTGCGTAAAGACGGGGAGCCGGGAGTGGGGTCCGATCGGCGGAACGATACCGCTCTGCGTGAGCAGGCAGAGCAACCCCACCGCCTTGATGAGCACCGTCTTCCCGCCCGTGTTGGGACCGGAAATGAGCACCGTCCACTCGTCCGGCGCGAGCTCGAGATCGAACGGCACGACCACTACGTCGCCACCGACGAGCAGCGGATGCCTCCCGCCACGGATCTTGATGGGACCGCCACCGATCTCAGGGGTGAATCCATTCACCTGGATTGCATACTGCGCCCGGGCGCACAGATCATCGAACGCGATGCACATCTCCCATCCCGCGGCGATGGCGTCGCGATGGGGGCGCATCAAGTCGGTGAGCTCGCGCAGAACGCGGAGCACCTCGCGTTGCTCCTCGGCTTCGCAGGCCCGCAGCTCGTTCCCGAGCTCGATGACTTCCGGCGGCTCGACGAACACCGTGGCTCGCGTCGCCGATTCGTCGTGCACGATACCACCGACGCGACTGCGGGCGGTGCTCCGCACCGGAATGACGTAGCGGCCACCCCGCAGCGTCACCGCCGCGTCGGGGGCCCGATCCTGCAGATCGAGGCCGCCGAGCAAACGCTCCAACCGCGCCACGAGCTTTTGCCGCGTGTCGCGCACGGCCCGCCGGGCGCGCGCCAAGTCGCGAGACGCCCCGTCCAGGACCGTGCCGTCGGGCGCGATCGATTCGGTAACCCGCGTTTCGAGCTGTTTGGGGAGCGGCGGCGTCCTCAGGGCGGCGGTGCGCGGCGCGTCTCGTTCCAGCCGTCCGAGCAACGCGCCGATGGTCCGGATCGCCGCCAGCGTCACTCCGAGCTCGGCCAGGGCCGGCGCTTCGAGCGCACTGCCGGGAATCCGGAGCACCGCGAGCGTCTCCGCGACATCGGGCACCGGTTCGGCACGGATGGCATCATCGGTCAGGAGTTGGGCCGCGAGCTCGGTCACCTGGGCCAGCGCATCGCGGATGGCGGCGAGATCGAAGAGCGGCGCACGACTCCGCAGCCGGGCGGCCCCGAGGGGTCCCGCCGCGTGCGCGGCGACCCGCTCCAGGGCAGCGGGGAATTCCAGCGTGTCCAGCACGGCGGTGGGGATTCCGCCTCCCTCACTCATACGCCGGCCGACAGCTCCTCGCGCGCGATCTGGTTGATCAGCTTGCCATCCGCGCGTCCCTTGAAGTTGGGCATGATCCGTCCCATCACCTTGCCGATGTCGCTCGCCCCTTCGGCGATCGCCGCACGCACGGCCGCGCGAATCTCCTCGGGCGGCACCGGTGGGGGCAGGAACGACTCCAGAGCGCTGACCTCGGCCTGTTCGATCGCGGCACGGTCGGCGCGGCCGACCGCCGTGAACTGCTCCGCCGCTTCCCGCCGTTTCTTGATGCCCCGGCGCACGACATCCACCGACTCGTCATCGGTGAGCGGGTGATGGAGCTCGAGTTCGCGGTTTTTGTAATCGGCGAGCAGCGTGGAAAACAGGAGGGTGCGCGCCTGATCGCGGGATTTACGTGCCTCGTTCAGGGCGGCTCGCAGCCGCTCGCCGAGGCTCGCCATGTCAGGCGTGGCGCGGGCGCCGGTTCTTGCGCCGCGCCGCGTTCATTTTCCGCTTGCGACGCTCGCTCGGCTTTTCATAGTGACGGTGTTTGCGCAAATCCGAGAGGATTCCGGCCTTTTCGCACTTCTTCTTGAAGCGCTTCAGTGCGCGTTCGAAACTCTCGTCATCGTGAATGACCACTTCCGGCATCGTGTAATGAAGCCCTTTCCCGCAGTCGTGGAGCTGGTGCGAACGAGCTAACTGTGAGAGACCGCTCAAGTTAGCGGCCGTCCGTGGCACGACGCAAGGCCTATCCAGGCGGCCAGGTCATGGAGCGTCCGCCCAGCAAATGCAGATGCAGATGGAAGACGGTCTGCCCCCCGTCCGCGTTGGTGTTGACCACCACCCGGTAGCCCCGCTGGGTGATTCCCTCCTCGCGCGCCAGATCGCGAGCGAAGCCCAGGAGCCGCCCCAGGAGCGCCTGGTCCCGGGTGTCGTCGAGCGATTTCACGTGCTCGATCGGGATAATGAGAATGTGGGTGGGAGCCTGCGGATTGACGTCCCGAAACGCGAGGAGGTCGGCTTCGCGCTTCACGACACCCGCGGGAATCTTCCCCGCGGCGATCTTGCAGAAGATACAATCGGCGTCAGGCGCCAAAGGCTTCCCGGAGCTTGTTCCAAAATCCGCGATCCAGACTTTCGGCGGGCGGCTCTCCTTCGACCTGCTTCAGCTGCTTGAGCAGGCGCTCCTGTTCGCCGGTCAGGCGCGTCGGTGTCCAGACGTGAATCCGCACGTGCAGGTCGCCGCGCCCGCTTTCACCGAGTCGCGGCAATCCCTTTCCCCGCAACCGGTACACCGTGCCCGTCTGCGTGCCCGCCTGGACTTTGAGCGGCGCGCTGCCATACGGCGTCGGAATGTCGACCTC
>DASYRD010000057.1:0-39534 GCA_036004745.1 Gemmatimonadales bacterium
AACGTGGCGGCAATACGCGGCAAATGACCACGGGTCTTCAGTTGTAAGGGGAGTCTAGCCCCCCGGTTCCCAATCCGTCAAGGGCTCAATTCCGTGTCGATTTGCGCCCGCTGTAGGTGCCCCGAGTAGTCGACGTAGACCGTCTTCGTCTCGGAGTAGAAGTCGTAGACCTCCCACCCGCCCTCCCGGTGGCCGTTCCCCGTCTGCTTGACGCCCCCGAACGGCATGTGCGCCTCGGCCCCGATCGTCGGCGCGTTGATGTACGTGATTCCGTTGTCGAGATCCTCGATCGCCCGGAACGCCCCGTTGACGTCGCGCGTGTACAGGGAGCTCGACAGACCATAGATCACGTCGTTGTTGACTCGAATTGCCTCGTCGAGGTCCTTGACCTTGATGACCGAGAGGGCCGGACCGAAGATCTCTTCCTGCTCGACCCGCATCCCCGCCTTCACCCCCGCGAAAACGGTCGGCTCGTAGAACCACCCGCACTCGAGCCGCTTGTCGCCCTGGGGGATCTTGCCGCCGATGGCGACACTGGCCCCCTCTTTCTTGGCGATGTCCACGTATTCGGCCACCTTCTGCCGGGCCTCCTCGTGGATCAGCGGGCCGACCTCGCTCTCGTCTTCGAGACCGGGACCGAGCCGCAGCTTCTCCGCGCGGTCGCACACCATCTTCAGGAAGCGGTCGTGGATCGTGTCCTGGAGGATCAAGCGGCTCGTCGCCGTGCAGCGCTGGCCCGTCGTGCCGAATGCGCCCCACAGCACGCCGTCGAGCGCCAAGTCGAGATCGGCGTCGCCCATCACGATCATCGCGTTCTTGCCGCCCATCTCGAGCGACAGCCGCTTGTGCATCTTGCCGCACGTCGCGCCGATGATCGACCCGGTTTCCGTGGAGCCCGTGAATGAGATCACGGGCACATCCCGATGCTCGACCATCGCCCGGCCGACGACCGATCCCTGCCCGTGCACCAGCTGCACCACTTCCGGCGGCAGGCCCGCCTCGATCAGGACTTCGACAAGGAGATGGCCGGTGTGCGGCACGTCCTCGGCGGGCTTGAAGATCACCGCGTTCCCGCAGAGTAGCGCCGGGAACATCTTCCACGTGGGGATCGCCAACGGAAAGTTGAACGGGGTGATGAGCCCCGCGATGCCGATCGGCCGGCGATAGCTCATCGCCCACTTGTTGCGCAGCTCGGAGGGCACCGTGCGGCCGAAGAGCCGCCGTCCTTCGGTGGCCGCGTAGAACGCCGTATCGATCCCCTCCTGTACGTCTCCGCGCGTCTCGGCGAGCACCTTGCCCATCTCGCGGGTCATCGCCTTCGCCATCGCGTCCTTCCGCTGGACGAGCAAATCGCCGACGCGTTGCAGCACCTGCCCGCGGATCGGCGCCGGCGTCTTGGACCACTTGGCGAACCCGCGCTTCGCGGACTCGATCGCCTTGAGCATGTCGGCGGGCCCCGAGCGCGGAAACTTGCCGATCACGTCGTTCCAGTCGGCGGGATTGCGGTTGTCGAAGTATTCCCCGGTGGAGGGCGCGACCCATTCACCGGCAATGAAATTCTTGAACGCCTCAGGCATTACTTGGGCTCCGGGCAGAACCAGACTGCCGTTTGATTGGCGTAACCGATGCGGGGGAGGACGACGCCCGCCGCGAGAATGAGTCCCCAAGCCAGCAGGGCCAGGGACACGAGGTGGGCGAGTCCCATGCGCCGTTTCCACGACGAGACGCCGGTCCAGACACCCGCCACGACCACGGTGCCCGCACCGATCATATAGAAGATCAGCCGGAGCCCGCAGACGTGGCTGTACGGCCACGCCGCCATCCCGACGCCGAGGAGCACGCCGAGCCCCACGCGGATCCAGGTGGCGAGGCGCGACGCGGGACCCGCCGGCGCCGTGGGATACGACGTGGGTGTGGCGTGGGGAGCGGGGTATGCGCGCGGAACGGTCGCAGCCCCGCGGCCCAGTGTCGGATCGGCCTCAGGGAGCTTCGCGAGCAGTTTGTCGACCTCGCGCATTTCCCGATCCCAATCGCGATCCTTGAAGTCCTTCTCTTTGCCGGCCACTACGCTCCTCCGTCTCGGGCCAGTCCGTAGCGTTCGATCTTCTTATAGAGATTGCTGCGCGGCATTTGCAATGTGCGCGCCGTCTCCGAGACGTTCCAGTCATGCTCCTGGAGCTTCGTCAGCAGAAAGGCGCGCTCGGCCGCCTGCTTAAACTCTTCAAACGTAGCGGCGCGCAACCAGGTTGCATCTCCCCCGCCGTCATCCGCCGTCTCCCGCCGTCCGGCAGCGGTCCCCACCAGCCGCTCGACATCGGCCTCCGTGACCTTCTCACCAGCCGCAAGGATGAGGAGCCGCTCGATGCCGTTCTTGAGCTCGCGGATGTTGCCGGGCCAGTCGTGCGCCATGAGCCGCTGCACCGCGGCTGGTTCGATCTCCTTGGGCGGGAGACCGCTGCGTGTGAGCTCCGCAGCGAAATGCGCCACGAGCTGCGCGATATCGCCGCGCCGCTCCCGCAATGGCGGGACCTCGATCGGGACGACGTTCAGCCGATAGAGCAGGTCTTCGCGGAAGTGCCCCTCACGGATTTCCTGCTCCAGGTTCTTGTTGGTCGCGGCGATGACGCGCACATCGACCGCCAGCGTCTTGCCCGACCCGACGCGCGAGATCACGCCCTCCTGCAACGCGCGCAGCACCTTCGCCTGCGCCGAGAGACTCATGTCGCCGATCTCGTCGAGGAAGAGCGTGCCGCCGTCGGCCAGCTCGAACTTGCCGGCGCGGTCCGCGAAGGCGCCCGTGAAGCTGCCTTTCACGTGTCCGAACAACTCGCTCTCGATCAGCTCCGACGGGATGGCCGCGCAATTGACCTCGACGAAAGGACCCGCGGCTCGAGGGCTGAGCGTGTGGATCGCCCGCGCGACGAGCTCTTTGCCGGTACCGTTCTGCCCCGTGATCAAGACGCGCGCCGTTGTGGGCGCGACCTTCTCGAGACGCTCGATGACCTGCCGGATCCCCTTGCTCGACCCGACGATCTCGTACTGCGCGTGCACCTCCTGCTTGAGGCGCACGTTCTCGCTCACGAGCACGACGTGCTGCAGGGCATTCCGGAGCGTGAGCAGGATGCGGTCGGTGTCGAGAGGCTTCTCGAGGAAGTCGTAGGCGCCAAGCTGCGTCGCCTCGACGGCTGTCTGGATCGTCCCGTGACCCGAGATCATCACCACCTGCGCGTGCGGGTCCACCTCGCGTACACGCTTCAGGGTCTCGAGCCCGTCCATCCCTTCCATCTTCACGTCGAGGAACACCAGGTGGGGCCGGAACTCCGGATAGACGCGCAGCGCCTCATGCCCCGAGGCGCAGGTCTGCACCTCGATTTCCTCGTACTCGAGGACCTGTTTCAGGGCTTCGCGGATACCCTTTTCGTCGTCGACGATCAGCACGCGGCGCCTCATCGAGTGGCCTTCGTGCGGTACAGGATGACACCGGTCGGATGGATCACGATCCGCGAGATCGCGCGGTCGACCTGAAGGGGAATGGCGCCGTCCTCGTTCGCGCCGGCCGCCTGGCGCGCGATGGACTTCACGGTCGGCCCCGGGAAGGCGATGCCGCGGATGCTGATCTCGCGAATCGTGAAGCGCGCGATCCCCGGCCGCTCAATCTCGATCGTCCCGCCAAGCCTGAGCGGCTCACGCGGCTGCACGAGCGCGGCAAAGGGTCCAAATGTTTCCGGCGGCAGTGCGCGCGTATCGAGGCGGGCATGCACCGCCAGGGAGCCCTCGAGCAACTCGACGCGCAGGGAGTCGTACGTCTTGCGCACGCGCCAGTCGATCGAGCTGCCGATCAGGGATGCCACTTCATTGGGATTCAAGACGACCGAATCGGGGCCAGCTGGGGCGCGGAGCGTCCCCACCTTTGTTTGACCTGACGCTACGGCCCTCGGCGTCGGCGCGCCGACGGCGGTGTCGGCGACGGGCGGCAACGCGTCGGTCCGCCCAAACCAGCGTGCGCCCGTGCGCAGGATCGGCTCTCGGAACCACCACAAAGCCAGCAGCACCGCCGCGATCGCGACGAAGCAGCCGAGTCGGAGGAGTCCTTTAAGACAGCCGTCCACGATGTTTCACCTGATACACCGCCCCACCTGATTGGAGCGTGCTTTCCATCAGGTCCACGTCAGGAACGAGAACCGTCTCCGAGAACGCGATGGCCCCAAGGGCTCCCTCGAGTCCGGAGAAGTCGCGGGGGCGGGCATCGCGTTTCGCCCGGCCGAGCGTCAGGTGCGGGCGGAACGCCTTGGCCTCGGTCGGAAAGCCGAGGGGCGCGAATACCTGCTCCACGCGGTGTTGCAACAACTCGAGGGCGGGATCGGGGGCCACGCCCGCCCAGACGACGCGTGGCCGTTTGAAGTCGGGAAAGACACCGAACCCTTCGACATGAATCGTGACGCCGCGCGGCTCGCCACGACCTGCGGCCTCGGTCAGCGCCGCGCGCAACTCCGGCTCTCGCGCGTCGTCCGCGTCACCGAGGAACTTGAGCGTGAGGTGCACGGCCTCCGGCAGCACCCATTTCACCGGAAAACCGCGCTCGCGCACGGGACCGATCGCGTCCCAGAGACCCTGGCGCACTCCCTCGGGAAGGTTCAGGGCGACGAAGACTCTAACAGGCTCCCCCGACGGTAGCCGCGCGGGTCGACCTCGACGTGCGCGAAGCCAAGGGTGTTGAGTCGTTCGGCGATCGTCTCAAGGCGCTGTTCCGCCCACGGGATCCACGCGGCCTCGACCTCGATACGCGCCGCAGCGCCGCGGTGCCTCACGCGCAAGTCGCCACGGACTCCCAACTCGCGGAGGTACGCCTCGGCCGACTCGACCTGCTGCAATCGCAGCGGCGTGATCTGGAGTCCGTATTGCACGCGGCTCGACAGGCAGGGCGCCGCGGGCGCGTCCCACGTCGGTAGACCGAGCGCGCGCGACGCGTCTCGAATCGTCGCTTTGGTGAGGCCGACCTCGGCGAGCGGCGAGCGCACGCCCGCCTGCGCTCCGGCGGCGCGACCGGGCCGGTGTTCACCTTCGGAAAGATCGTCGGCGTTGGTGCCGTCGCACACGACAGCGAGGCCGCGGGCCTGGGCGAGGGGCACGAGACGGCTCCATAACTCGGTTTTGCAGTAGAAGCAGCGGTTGGCGGGATTGGCGAGGTAGTTCGGGTCTTCGAGCTCGTGCGTGTCGATTTCCAGGACCGGTACGTCGAACCGGTCGGCGACCTCGCGCGCCGTGCGCCACTGCGCCTCGGGATACGAAGCGCTCCGTCCGATCGCCGCCACCATCCGGTCGCGCCCCAACTCCTGGCGCAGCACCACCGCGAGCAGGGCCGAATCGACGCCACCCGAGTAGCCCAAGAGTGCCGAGGGAAACGTACGGACGAGGGCGCGGAGGTCGGCGGTGGCGTCAGACATTGGCGGAATAGTAGCGGCTCGGAGTGTCCTAATCAAAGGACAATTTGGAGTTGAAAAACGGATATACCGTAAGGCTGGAACCCAATATACTTATGATACGTTCAATAACACCGTAGAACAGTGACGTATAGTCTGACAATTGGCCCGGAGCCCTCCCAAATGGCCGCGAAGACCGAGCTGGACGCCATCGATCGTCGAATTCTCCGCCTTCTCTCGCAGGATGGCCGCTCCAGTTATCAGGCGATCGCGGACGAAGTCGGGCTCTCGCGCCCGGCGGTGATGGAGCGCGTGAAGCGGCTCGAGGAAACCGGACACATCCTCGGCTATCGCGTGCAGCTGGATCGCGCCAAGGCTGGGTTCCCCGTGACCGCGTTCGTCGCCGTGCGCTACGGCAGCTCCGATTACGTCGGCGATGAGCCGCGCATGCGCGAAATGGAGAAACATCCCGGCGTGCTCGAGTGCCACCATGTCGCGGGCGACGACTGCTACATCCTCAAGGTCGTCGCGGCCGACTTGGAGGGCGTGCAGGAAGTCCTGCGAGATCTGCGCGGGCCGAACTCTCAGATGAATACGCGCACGACGATCGTGTTGTCGACGGTGTTCGAAAAACCCGGTTTCATTCCGACGGAGCCCGACTGATATGGCTGCGCTCAAGGGCAAGGCGCTCATCGCCTATCTGATCGTCTGCGTTTTCTGGGGTTCGACGTACCTCGCCATCAAGGTCGGCGTCGGCGAGTTGCCGCCGTTTCTGTTCGCGGGCCTGCGCTTCTTCATCGCCGGCGTCTTGCTGCTCGCGATCGCGCGCGTGCTGGGCGACCCGCTGCCGCGCCGCGCCGTTGACTGGCGCATCCTGGCGATCGTCGGCCTGTTCCTGTTGGCGGGTGGAAATGCGTTCGTCGTGTGGGCCGAGCAGTACACACCGTCTGGCGTGGCGAGCGTCTTCGTCGTGACGGTCGCCATCTGGACCGCGTTCTTCGACGCGATCATCCCGGGCGGCTCTGGTGAGCTCAACTGGCGCGTCGTCGCCGGCCTGCTCCTCGGCTTCCTCGGTACGGCGCTGCTCGTGGGGGCAAGCCCCGCGGAGATTCTCAAGGCCGACCTGCGAGGGCCGCTCGCGCTCACGTTCGCGAGCTGCTCGTGGTCGCTCGGTTCCGTCTACGCCAAGCGCCATCCGACGCAGGTGAGTCCCTATATGGCGGCGTCCATTCAGATGATCGTGGGCGGGGCCGTCGTGGCGGTCGTGGGCTCCGTCCTCGGCGAATGGAGCCGTTGGCACCTGACCCTCAAGGGTGCCGGCGCGATCGCCTACCTGGTGGTGTTCGGCTCGATCCTCGGGTACAGCGCCTACTCCTTTGCACTCCGCCACGCCTCAGCGACGATCGTGGGGACGTATGCGTACGTGAACCCGGTCATCGCGGTACTGCTGGGCTGGCTCTTGCTCGCCGAGCCGATCACGGCGCGCACGATGATCGCGATGACGATGATCGTCGTAGCCGTGGTCTGGATTCAACTCTCACACAAGCTTCGTGGAACGGTTGGTTCGACCGTCCGACCCGTGGAGGAACCCACCACATGATCGCGCGCGTCTGGCACGGTGCGGTACCGGCGGCCAAAGCCGCCGCGTACACCGACTACTTGGAGCAAACCGGCGCGCGCGAGTGCCGCGCCACGCCGGGAAACCGCGGCGTTTACGTGCTGCGCCGCACCCAGGGCGCCGAGACCCAATTCACGTTCATTTCGCTGTGGGAGTCGTTCGACGCGATCCGCCGTTTCGCCGGTGACGACTACGAAAAAGCCCACTACTACGCCGAGGATTCGGAGTACCTGCTCGATCTCGAGCCGTACGTCCTGCACTACGACGTCGTGGCGGCGCCGTGACCCCCGCCCCCGAGCCTGAACTGACGCTGGATCCCGGCAGCGCGAAGGAGTGGGACGAGCTGCGCGTGTTGGGACATCGCATGGTGGACGACATGCTGGCCTACCTGCGCACGGTGCGGGAGCGCGCCGCGTGGCGCCCCGTTCCTCCGGACGTGCGCCGGCGGTTGTCGGAGCCGGTACCCCACAGCCCCACGCCCGCTGAGACCGTCTACGAGGAGTTCAGGCGCGACGTCCTGCCCTACCCCACCGGCAACGTCCACCCACGCTTTTGGGGATGGGTGATCGGGACCGGTACGCCCCTCGCCATGCTCGCGGACATGCTGGCGTCAGGCATGAACTCGCAGGTCGCTGAATTCGACGATGCCGCTCCCGTCGTGGAGAACCAGGTGATCGGTTGGCTCGCCGAGCTGCTTGGGATGCCCGCTGGCACGAGCGGGATACTCGTCTCCGGCGGGTCGATGGCCAACTTCGTCGGTCTCGCCGTCGCGCGGAACGCGCGCGCGGGCTACGACGTGCGCGAGCGCGGCGTGCAGGGAGACCTCACGGTGTATGGGTCGACCGAGACGCATTCTTCGGTGCGCAAGGCGGTCGAGCTGCTGGGGCTCGGTAATCAAGCCCTGCGCCGAATCCCCGTCGGGGCCGACTACACGATCGATGTCGCGGCCCTGCGCAGGGTCCTTGCGGAGGACCGCGCGGCGGGGCGGCGTCTGATTTGCGTCGTCGGTAATGCCGGCACGGTGAACACCGGGGCGACCGACGACCTGCCGGCCCTGGCGCGTCTCTGCCGTGACGAGGGTCTCTGGTTCCACGTCGATGGCGCATTCGGCGCGCTGGCGGCGATCTGCCCGGCGCTTCGCCCCAAGGTGCGAGGCATCGAAGAGGCCGACTCGGTCGCCTTCGACCTGCACAAGTGGATGTACCTGCCGTACGAGGTAGGTTGCACGCTGGTGCGCGATCAAGCCGCACATCACGCGACGTTCAACGTGGCCCCAGCATATCTGACGCCGCTCGATCGCGGCGTCGCCGCCGGACGGTTTCCTTTCCCCCAACGCGGCGTGCAGCTGTCGCGCGGCTTTCGAGCCCTCAAGGTGTGGATGTCGCTCAAGGCGCATGGCGTGGATGCCTTCGCCCGGCTGATCGAGCAGAACGTGCAGCAGGCCGCGTATCTGGCCGAGCTGGTCGCGGCGCATCCGCGGCTCGAGCTCTTGGCGCCGGCGCCGCTCAACGTGGTGTGTTTCCGCTACACGGCCGCCGGCTTGGATGACGCCGCGCTCAATGCTCTCAATCAAGAGGTCCTGCTGCAAGTCCAGGAAAGCGGCCTGGCGGTGCCGTCGCACACGATCCTTGGTGTGCGCTTTGCGATTCGGGTGGCGATCACGAATCACCGCAGCCGGCGGGAAGACTTCGAGCTGCTGGTTCGCACCGTCGTGGAAAAGGGAGACGCGTTACAGGACTGGGGGTGAACTCATCTTCAGAACAGGTGTAGATTCCCCCGCGCTGACACCAGGAGGAGCCATGCCGCCGTTGACTCGCAACGCCATCGTCCTGCTCTCCGTCGTCGGTCTCGCCTGTCGAGCCGAACCGGCGGCCCTAACGGGGCCGCGCGTCGTCGTCACCCCGCAAGGACTCGAGCAGACGGTGCGCTTCACCCCCGAGGAGCCCGCGACGGGCGACACGCTCGACGTCACGTCGATCGTGGTGAACGAGACCCATGCAGCCGTCGATGTCTCCAGCCGCATTTGCGGGCTCGACGTCGAGTCGTCGCTCAAGCTGACGAACGCATTCCTGTCGTGCGCCGGCTACAGCATGCAGGGAGAGCTAGCGGTGGGTGACACGCTGCAGGGGTTCGCCCGGCGCGTGATCGCCGGCCCTCCGGGCAATTACACGCTGCGGGTACGACACCTGCTCAATCCCGACGTCTGGGTCGAGGTGGGGATCACCGTCCGCTAAGGTTACTCCTGCGGCGGGGGGTCGTCGCGTCGCTTGTGGGTGCGCCCTGAACCCTGACGCATCGCCGGCTTCCCCTCCTCGTTGGTCCGGAACGAACGCACGGTGTGGTAGGCAAGCTCGATGTCGGTGCACTTGTCGAACTCGGTGAGGATCTCTTCCCAAATGGCGGACACCGTCCCCCGGCGCCGCCGCGGCTCGATCAAGTAGCGCATCGTGAGCCGCACGCCTGAATCCACGGCGTTGATGTAGACGATCGGCGTCAGCTTCTTGTAGTTGATGAAGTACTGCCGCGATGCCGTCAGCAGATCCCGCTCGGCCTCGGCCGTCAGATGCTCGGCGTGCTTGAACGCGACCGCCGTGAGGATTTCCTTCGCCTTCTTCCAGTTGCTCTCGTAGGTCACCGTCACCGGGACCTCGTTCCAGATGTACTTGAATCCCTTGTCGTAGTTCGCGACTGGCTCGCTGAAGATCCGCGCGTTCGGTATGTGGATGATGCGGCCGCTGCTCTGATCGGCGTCCACCCATCCGCCGATTTCATTCAGCGTGAACTGGAAGAGCCGCTGGTCGATGACGTCGCCCCTGTGGCCAGCGATTTCGATCCGGTCTCCCACATCGAAGGGCCGGCGCGACACGATGAAGGCCCACCCGGCCAGGTTCGTCAGCGGGTCCTTGAGGGCGATCGCGATACCGGCGGAGACCAGGCCGAGGAAGGTCGCGAGCGTCTTGAATCCCGAGAACCATTCCCGGCCGACCACCAGCACGCCGACAACGATGAAGATGTAGGTGGTGGCTTTGCGCCAACGGTACCGGGTGTAGGGATCGGTAACGCGACGGTAGACGACGGCGAGGACGATCTTCTGGAGGAGCCAGAGCCCGGCGATCGCGATCACCGAGATCAACAAGTGCATCTGCACCGCGGGACTCAGACCGAGGCGTTGCTCTAGCCAGTCGCTCACGGCCCCCAAGCTACGGGTTAGGGCATATCTTAGGCAACCGTGGAGCAACTACTCGTCCTGAAAGACCTCGCCGTCATCTTTGCCGGCTCCCTGCTGGTGATCCTGGCGTTCCACAAACTCAAGTTGCCGGCGCTTCCGGGCTTCATCGTCGCCGGGATGATCCTCGGTCCCAACGCGCTCGGCCTCGTGTCCGATCCGCACCGCGTCGAGAGCCTCGCCGAGGTGGGCGTGATCCTGCTCCTCTTCACGATCGGGATCGAGTTCTCGCTCAGCCGCCTCAAGGAAATGGGTCGTCAGGTGCTGGTGGGTGGGCTCGGGCAGATGGCGTTCACCGTCCTGGCGACGGTGGCTGCCGGCATTGCGTTCCTGCCGAGCTGGCGGGTGGCGCTGTTCCTCGGCTTTCTCATCGCCCTGTCGAGCACCGCCATCGTCCTCAAGGGTCTGACCGACAAGGGCGAGATCGACGCGCCACATGGCCGCCTGGCTACAGGCATCCTGATCTTCCAGGACCTGTGCGTCGTGCCGATCATGCTGCTGCTCCCGTTCCTGGCAGGCACCGCCGGAGGCGGGGCGCTGGGGCTGGCGCTCGCCCTGGGCAAAGCGACGCTGGTGGTTGTGGGCGTGCTCGTCGCCGCGCGGACACTCGTGCCGCGCGCGCTCGCCGAGATCGTCAAGACGCGGAGCCGCGAGCTGTTCCTGATCGCTGTGATCCTGATCGGCACCCTCACGGCGCTGGGGACGGCGGCCGCGGGGGCTTCGCTCGCGCTCGGCGCGTTCCTCGCGGGACTCGTGATTTCGGAATCGGACTACGCGCATCAAGCGATGGCCGAGCTGATGCCGTTCCGCGACATCTTCATCTCGTTGTTCTTCGTGGCCGTCGGCATGCTGGTGCAGCTCGACACCGTGCGAGCGCATCCCCTGCTCACGTTCGGCGGTGTCGCGGTGATCATGGGGGGCAAGTCGCTCTCCGCGGCGGTGGGGCCCGTCTTGATGGGCTACGCGGGGCGCGTCGCGCTTCTCGCGGGTGTCGCCGTCTCGCAGATCGGGGAATTCTCGTTCGTGCTCGCGGAGTCGGGACGCGAGGCGGGACTACTCGCCAACGGTGTGTACCAGCAATTCCTCGGCGTGGCGGTGGTTACGATGCTCGTGACGCCTTTCCTCTTACAGAGCGGTCCCACGCTGCTCGACCGCCTGGAGCGGATCGTCCCGCTGGACCGTCTGCTGCCCGGGTTCCGGCCCAAGGGATTCGCGCCGGTCGAAGATCCCATCTCGGATCACGTGGTGATCGCCGGCTACGGCCTGAATGGACGCAACCTGGCCGCCGCGCTCCGCTCGATCAACGCGCCATACCTGATCGTGGAGCTGAACGCGCAAACGGTGCGTCGCGCTCGGTCAGCGGGAGAGCCGGCGTTCTACGGCGATGCGACGCGCGAGGAGATTCTGCGCGCGCTCGGCATCGACCGCGCGCGTCTCTTCGTCATCGCGATCTCCGATCCGTCCGCGACACGCAGCATGGTGCGCGTGGCGCGCGGCATGAACCCGAAGGTCCACATCATCGCGCGGACGCGGTACGTGGTCGAGATCCCCGAGCTGACGCGACTCGGCGCCAACGTCGTGATCCCCGAGGAGTTCGAAACGTCCATCGAGATCTTCGCGCGCGTGCTGGCGCATTACCAGGCGCCGCGCGACGAGATCGACCGGCTCGTCGCCGAGATTCGGGCATCGCATTACGAGGCCTTGCGCCCGGGGGCGAAGCCGCGGATCACTTTGTCGGGAATGCTCGGCGCGATGCCGCAGATGCACATCGAGCAGATCGCGCTCGCCGCGGGCGCCCCGGCGGCGGGAAAGACGCTCGCCGATACCGGGCTTCGGTCGCGGACCGGCGCTCTCGTGCTGTCGGTCAAGCGCGGCGAGAGCGACATCGCGACTCCGGACGCGACGTTCCGCTTCGCGGCAGGCGACGTGCTCGTCGTCGTGGGCCAACGCAATCAGCTGAAGGCGGCACAGAAACTCTTGATGGGGGCGGTGCCCGTCTGACTAGCCGACCCCCCGCCGATCCAAACTCCGATACTGAATCGCCTCGCTGACGTGTTTCGGCTGCAACCCCGCCGCCCCCTCGAGATCCGCCACCGTCCGCGCGATCTTCAGAATGCGATGATACGCGCGCGCCGATAACCCCAGGCGCGTGATCGCCGTCTTGAGCAACGCGTCGGCGCCGTCCGACACGCGGCAGTGCGCGCGGATGTCGCGCGGCGCCATGTGCGCGTTGGCATAGACGCCCGGACGATTCGCGAACCGCTCCCGCTGCACGACGCGCGCCCGGTCCACTCGCTCCCGCACCGCCGCGCTCGGCTCGCCGCCGCTCTCTCCCGCGAGCGCGCGGTACTTCACGGCGGGAACCTCGAGGTGCAAGTCGATCCGGTCGAGCAGCGGGCCCGACACGCGGGCGAGATAGCGCTGCACGCCCACCGCGGCGCACGCGCACGCATGCTGCGGGTCCCCGAACCAACCGCACGGACAGGGATTCATCGCGGCCGCCAACATGAAGCGCGCCGGATACGACAGGCTCATCGCCGCCCGTGCGATCGTCACCACGCCGTCTTCCATCGGTTGACGCAACACTTCGAGCACGTTCTTGCGGAATTCGGGCAGCTCGTCGAGAAACAACACGCCACCGTGCGCGAGACTCACCTCGCCGGGACGCGGATACGACCCGCCGCCGATTAACCCCGCGTCGGAGATGGTATGATGCGGCGCGCGAAAGGGCCGCCGCGCCACTAGCGATTCCCCGAACGGCAGCGTCCCCGCCACCGAGTGGATCTTGGTGGTCTCGAGCGCCTCGTCGAGGCTCATCCGGGGGAGGATCGTCGGGAGGCGACGCGCCAGCATCGTTTTTCCTGAGCCTGGTGGGCCCACCATCAGGATGTTGTGTCCCCCCGCCGCCGCCACCTCGAGTGCGCGCTTCGCGTGCGCCTGACCTTTGACCTCCGCGAAGTCCACATCGTCTTGCGCGCGCTCGGCAAAGAGCCGTGCCACATCCACCGCCGCGCCCGGGAGCTCGGCTTTGCCGTCCAAGTACTCAGCGATGTCTGCCAGACACCCCGCGCCCAGCACCCGCAGCCCCTCGACCACACCAGCCTCGGGGAGGTTCTCGAGCGGCAGGATGAGCGCTTCAACCCCCGCCGTGCGGGCCGCAAGCGCGACCGGGAGCGCGCCGCGAACGGGACGGACGGAGCCCTCCAGCCCCAGCTCCCCCAACACGGCCACTCGACCCAATCGCGCACCATCGACCTGTTCCGTCGCGGCGAGGATCCCAAGAGCGATTGGCAGGTCGAACGCCGACCCCTCTTTGCGAATGTCGGCGGGCGCGAGATTGACGGTGATGCGCTTGAGCGGAAAGGTGAAACCAGTATTGGCGAGGGCGGCGGACACGCGGTCGCGGCCTTCCTTGACCGCGCCCTGCGGCAATCCGACCGTCACGAAGGTGGGCAGCCCGTTGGCGATGTCCGTCTCGACTTCGACCAGGTAGGCGTCGATGCCGAGTACCGCGGCGGAACGGACACGAGCGAGCACCTGTCGATGGTACAAGTCGGTTGAACCGATTGATAGCCAAAACGCCGCAGCGTGAATCAAATGATTGCCGTGGCCGAGCAAGGCCATTCGGTGGTAGGATAGAGTTGACAAGGAGCCGTCATGTTTCGTACGCCTCATGTGGCCGCCGTACTCTTGCTTGCCGGATGTGCGCCGCGCCCCCTCGTGCCGGTCATTGCCGCCGCACTCCACGCAGTGCCCTCCATCGACCCGTTGCCGTGGCGAGTCCGTGCAGCGCTCGACTCGGCCGTACGGGGCCCGGACGATGCGCGCATCGTCGAGATGTTTGCGCCCGATGCGTTCGTAATTAGCGCGACCGGCGATACGGTGCCGGCTCGGGCCTTCATCTCGATTGCTCTCGATGAATTGCGGCGCGACGGCCGTACGGCGGGCTTCGCGTGGGCTCGCGATGGCAACCTGGAGTCGTGCCGCGGCGGGGCGCGGGAGCGGCTGCAGTACACCATACGCCTTACCGGTTCGGATGGCGCCACGACCCAGCTGAGGGGCAACGTGTCAGTCTTCTGGACGCAGGATTCGGCGGGCGCGGTGAGAGTCGCTTGGATCGCATTCGCGCCCCGCGAGCGGTCGCGTCAACTCACCAAGGCGGAGTGTCCCTCGCCGCGGCCGTCCCCACCGGCATACGCGTATCACTGGCGCTGGTCGGTGAGCGTGGCCCCGGGTGCGGAGCGCGAAGGCAATGAGACGGGGTCCAGCTTCGAAGCCGCGCTCAGTCAGCAAGGGTGGTACGGACCCGATTGTCCCTGTTTTGGGCCTGGTCTGAACTACACACCGCTCTCGCGGAGAACGCGCCTCAGGCAACCACGCCTCGTGTCGGCACAGATACAGGTGTTCCGGCATGTCGTGCTAGAAGGAGTGACGGGACGAGTGCCGGCCGGGACCAGCATGGGGGCGCGGTGGATGCCCAACGGTGATTATGCGCAGACCCGGCTGTGGTATTCCCAGTCGTTTGTGGGAGCGTTGCTTTCGTTCGAGCACTCGGGTTTCCAGATCGGGGCGGGTCCCCTGTGGCAGCACACCGAGTGGCAACTGCGCGACTCGGTGGTGCCGTTCAGTACGGGTGGCGGCTCGACGTTCAAAGACACGACGTGGTCTGGAAAGTCGCCGGTGGGGGTGGTGGGGGACGCGCGCTATACGGTGCTCGTGACGTCCCACACGTTCCTGACGCTGCGCGCGCAGACGCGCCGAGTGCGGCGTGCCACGATTCCTGCAACATCGCGGTTTCCCGTGGCGATTGTCGATCAGGGCAGTTCGTTCTTTGGGTTTATGCTGGGCGTGGTCTGGTGATTCCCGCTCGTAGGGGTCATGGACCTCGCGCGACGATTCCCGTCATCAGCCTGGAAACCAAGGCTTCCACCTCGTCGTCCATCCGCACCTTGAAGTAGTGACGGAGAAGAAGCTCCTCAGTGGAGCCTCCTGGGCGCCACGTGGAGACCGGGGTGTGCGTATTGGATGCTAGCGCCAAGTGGTGTCGGCGGCGCAACTTGTCCGTTACCCTAACTTCGATTGGTGATGAGCCCTCGCTGCTTGGTGGTTTGCGCCGCCCTCGCGGTTGCCGCCTGTTCCTCTCATAAGGGGGGGCAGGCGCCCAAGGTGCCCGTCAGCGTGGCTCGAGTGGAACAGCGCTCCGTGCCCTACCAGATCGGCGCGACCGGCACCGTCGAGCCGATGCGGACGGTGGACGTCATGTCCCAGGTGAGCGGCGCCCTGCTGCGCGTGCACTTCCGCGAGGGCGACGAGGTTGGCGTGGGCCAGGTGCTGTTCGAGATCGACGCCAGGCCATACCAGGCCACCCTGCAACAAGCCGAAGCAGCGCTGTTGCGGGACGTGACGCAGGCGCAGAACGCCGCGCGGGAGGCCGAGCGCTACCGCATGCTGTCGACGAACAACACGGTCACACGGGAGGACTACGAGTCGCGACAGGCGACCGCGGATGCGCTGGCAGCGACCGCCCGCGCGGACTCTGCATCCGTGGCCGTCGCGCGGCTGAACGTCGAGTACGCGACGATCCGCGCGCCGATCAGCGGCCGCACGGGCCGGTTGGAGCTGCACGAGGGGAACATCGTGCGCTCGACCGGTACGTCATTGGTGACGATCAACCAGCTGCGCCCGATCCTGGTGCGTTTCTCCGTTCCCGCCGCGCAGATCCCCGACCTGCGGCGCCGCGCCGGGCACGAGCTTCCGGCGTTCGCACGGGCGTCGCGCGACGGCGCCGTCCCCGCCCAGGGCGTCTTGTCGTTCATGGACAACGCCGTCGATACGACGACGGGCACCGTGTTGCTCAAGGCCCGCTTCCCGAACCGCGACGGGGCACTGTGGCCCGGCGAGTTCGTGGAGGTGACACTCATCCTCGACATCGAGAACGATGCCGTTGTGATCCCCGCGCAGGCAGTGATGACGGGCCAGCAAGGCACGTACGTCTTCGTGATCACCGCTGAGGGAACTGCACAGCAGCGCCCCGTGACGGTGACGCGCACCGTCGATAGTGTGGCGGTGCTTGCCGACCGCATTCCGGCGGGCACGCTCGTCGTGACCGATGGGCAGTTGCGGTTGACGCAGGATGCTCGGGTCGAGATCCGGGGCGGTCCCAAGACCGAGCCGGCTCAGCAGTGAACATCTCCGGTCTCTTCATCCGGCGGCCCGTCACGACGACGCTCGTGATGTTGGGAATTCTGTTTTTCGGGTTAATGGCGTATCGCCTCCTGCCCGTGAGCGATCTCCCGAACGTGGACTATCCGACGATTTCGGTGTCGGCGGGTCTCTCCGGGGCGAGCCCGGAAACGATGGCCTCGGCGGTGGCGACGCCGCTCGAGAAGCAGTTCTCGACGATCGCCGGGATCGACGCGATGACGTCGTCGAGCAACCAGGGCGGCACGAACATCACCCTGCAGTTCAACCTGTCGCGCGACATCGACGGCGCCGCGCAGGACGTCCAGGGCGCCATCTCACGTACACTGCGTCAGCTACCTCCGGGCATTCAGCCGCCATCCTACAACAAGGCGAACCCGGCGGCCTCGCCGATCCTGTTCTACGCGCTCACGTCGAAGACGATGCCGCTCTCGGCGGTAGACGAGTACGCCGAGACGTTCCTGGCGCAGCGGCTTTCTCAGGTGACGGGCGTCGCCCAGGTGCAGGTCTTCGGCGCCGCCAAGTACGCAGTGCGGATTCAGATCGACCCGACCGCCCTGCAGGCGCGGGGGATCGGCCTCGACGAGGTGAGCGACGCGATCCAGTCGGGGAACCCCAATCTGCCGACGGGAATCCTGTGGGGACCGCACCGAACCTACACGGTCCGCGCCGACGGACAGATCGAGAGCGCTCCCGAGTTCCGCACGCTGGTGATCGCCTACCGCAACGGTGCGCCGGTGCGGCTGCAGGATGTGGCCCGCGTGCTCGACGACATTCAGGACAATAAGAACGCGAGCTGGTTCGACGGCGACCGGGCGATCACGCTCGCGATTCAGCGCCAGCCGGGCACGAACACCGTCGAGGTGGCGGACGCCGTGAAGCGGCAGATGACGGCGCTGCTGCCGCAGCTGCCCGCGTCAATCGAGGTGAACACCCTGTACGACCGGTCCCTGTCGATCCGCCAGTCGGTGGACGATGTGAAGGTGACGCTGTTCATCACGCTGGTGCTGGTCGTGCTCGTCATCTTTCTCTTCCTACGCAACCTCTCGGCGACGGTGATTCCCAGCCTCGCGCTGCCGCTGTCGATCGTCGGCACCTTCGCCGTGATGTACATGCTCGACTACAGCCTCGACAACTTGTCGCTCATGGCGCTGACGCTGTGTGTGGGCTTCGTGGTGGACGACGCCATCGTGATGCTCGAGAACATCGTGCGCCACATGGAGATGGGAAAACCGGCGATGCGGGCGGCCCTCGACGGTGCGCGCGAAATCGGCTTCACCATCGTCTCGATGACCCTCTCGCTCACGGCCGTCTTCATTCCCGTGCTCTTCATGGGTGGGCTCATCGGCCGGCTCTTCAACGAATTCGCGGTCACGATCGGCATCGCGATCCTCGTCTCCGGGTTCGTCTCGCTGACCTTGACGCCGATGCTGTGCAGCCGGTTCCTGCGTCCCTCCCGCGATGAACGCCACGGTCGCTTCTACGAAGCGGTCGAGCGAGTGTATCAACGCGTCCTCGATGTCTACGAGCGCAGCCTGGTATGGGTCATGAACCACCGACCTGCTACGGTCGCGTTCTCTTTCGCGATCCTGGTCGGCACCTACGGGTTGTACAAACTCGTCCCGCAGGGCTTCCTGCCGACCGAGGATACGGGCACGATCCGGGGTTCGACGGAAACGCTGGAGGGCAGCTCGTACGACGCCATGGTGGAGCACCAGCTCGCCGTCGCCGAGGTGATTGGACGCAATCCGTACGTCGACCACTACATGTCGCGCGTCGGACAAGGCACCACGAACCAGGGGCAGATTACCCTGCGGCTCAAGCCCCGCAGCCAGCGCCCCTCGGCCGACCAAATCGTGCGCCAGCTCCAGCCCCAGCTCGCCGCGATCCCGGGTATCAAGACGGTCCTGCAGGTGCCCGCCGTCATCAGCATCGGCGCGCGTAATGCGAAGGCTGCCTATCAGTTCACGATGCAGGGCGCCGACATCGATGCCCTGTACGAGAGCGCGGGGCGACTCGAGGCGAGACTGCGAACCGTCCCGATCCTGCAGGACGTCTCCACCGACCTGCAGATCAAGAATCCGCAGGTGCAGGTCCAGATCGATCGGGATCGTGCCAGCCGGCTCGGCGTGACGGTGCAGCACATCGAGGAAGCACTGTACGACGCGTATGGCTCGCGCCAGGTGTCGACGATTTACACCGACAACAACCAGTACTGGGTGATTCAGGAGCTGCTCCCCGAGTATCAGCGCGATGTCGCTGCACTACGCCTGCTCTACATCCGCTCGCGGGAGGGGACCCTCGTTCCGCTCACGTCGGTAGCCACCGCGACATCCGGCATCGGCCCGCTCAGTGTGAACCATAGCGGCCAGCTGCCCTCGGTGACCCTGTCATTCAACCTGGCCCCCGACGTTTCGCTCGGCGAGGGCGTGAGCGCGGTGCAGCGCGCGGCAGGGGAGATTCTTCCCTCGACGATCAGCACCGGATTCTCCGGGACGGCGCAGGCGTTCAAGGACAGCCAGCAGGGCATGTTCTTCCTGTTGCTCCTCGCCGTCGCCGTGATCTACATCGTGCTCGGGATCCTATACGAAAGCTTCATTCATCCCATCACGATTCTCTCCGGACTTCCCTTCGCCGGCTTTGGCGCCCTGCTCACGCTGCTGGTGTTTGGAACAGAGCTGAGCATGTACGCCTACGTCGGCATCATCATGCTGGTCGGGTTAGTCAAGAAGAATGCGATCATGATGATCGATTTTGCCCTCGAGGCGGAGCGGCGCGAGGGCAAGTCACCGCGCGACGCGATCCTCGAGGCCTGCAGCGTGCGCTTCCGGCCGATCATGATGACGACGATGGCGGCCTTGATGGGGACACTCCCCATCGCCATCGGCTGGGGCGCGGGCGCCGAATCACGACGCCCGCTCGGCCTCGCCGTCGTGGGTGGGCTCGCGTTCTCGCAGCTGGTGACGCTCTATGTGACGCCCGTGTTCTACACGTACCTCGATGCCCTGCAACAGCGCCTTGCGCGACGCATGGGCTCCGCGCCGCTGCCGGAGCCGGTCTCGGCGGACTAGCGAATCCCCACCGACACGCCGATCTGATAGACGAGCATCCGGACCGGCGTCTCCACCCGCTGCACCGTAAAGCTGCCGTCGGAGTTCTCCGTAATCCCGCCCGCGGGCACGTAGCGCACGCGATCGTGCCGCACATCTCGCACGCCGAGGTCAAGCGCGACCGCCGTGCGGCGACGGGAGAGATTGATCAGCAGGCCCCCACCGACTTGCGCCACCGTCGTGAAGCGGCCGTTCAAGACGAACACGTCGCTGTCGTAGCAGCCGCAGTAGTTGGCGTCGCTGACGGATGACCAGAACATCGAGCCGCCCACGGTGGCGAAGCCGTAAGGGCGAATCGGGCCCTGGCCCAGCGTGACCTGCGGGCCGAGCGCGAGCGAGCCGATCGACGACGTGGTCGAGATGCCGTAGCCGCGATAGTCCGAGTCGTAGACCATGTACTGCCCATCGATGCGCAAGCCGAGATTCGCCATGCGGTCGAACCCCACGACCACGAAGCCGGTCAACCCCGCGGCGACGTCGCCGTTGCGACGAAACTCGCCCATCGGCTGCGCGACAACGAACGTCAGCCCCGCGCTGCCCTCGCTGCGCACCTCGCGCAGCGCCGAGTGCTGTGCGAAAACGGGGGACGTCACAGTCGCCAGCGTGAGCGCCAATCCGATGATGCGCCGCATAAAAGCCGTCCGGGTGTAGGGTGGTGGAACAACTGGACCCCGGTAAGGCAACGGCCGTGCCATCCGCCCAGGTAGGCTGAAAAGCCCAGCGGGCGCTACGTTTCCGGCGGAATCACCGCCGGGAGGTCCCGGCTGGTTTTGACCTCAAAAGGGGACATCAACATCCGGGAGGGGGCGTGGCGCAGATCACGTACGACGATTTCGCGAAGGTCGACATCCGCGTGGGCCGGATCGTCCAGGCAGATGAATTCCCGCAGGCGCGGAAGCCGGCTTATAAACTGCGGATCGACTTTGGGGCCGAGCTGGGCGTGAAAACCTCGAGCGCCCAGATCACGAAGTACTACCGTGCGGAAGAACTCAAGGACCGCCTGGTGCTCGCGGTCGTCAACTTCCCACCGCGGCAGATCGCGACCTTCTTTTCGGAAGTCCTCACCCTCGGCGTGATGCTCGGTGAGGGCGACATCGTACTCGTTCAGCCCGATCGCGACGTGGCACTGGGTACACCGATCAGGTAGCGACGCTGCGCCCTAGTAACGTCGGTGCCACCGCGGGACGAGATGGCCGATCCTTCCGCCCAGGGCCCAACCCGCCAGTCCCGCGAGCAGACCGTCGGCCACCATGGTCGTCGCGCAATCGCTCGACGGGCCGCACGAGGTGGACTGCGATCCGACAAATGCGCCGGCCCCAAACGCGAACAGGCCTCCGATCACCGACCCCGTTCGAGCCGCCGTACCGCGTTCCCAGATCCCCTCGATCGACTCGAGGGCGAGCGGTCCCTCTGGAGCGTTCGCACCGGCGATTGGCGCGATCATGACGCGCCGAAAACCCACCCGCGCAACAAAACCTTCGAGATCGGGACCCGAAGAAAAGCGCAGGTTGACGAGTGCGCCCGGCCGAGCACGCAACAGTACGAGTGCCCGAGCGTCGGGCTCGGTCGACGCGTCCCGTGCGTCGAGGGTCACTTGACGCCCCGTCGAGGGTGTCGCATAGGCCGAGTGGCCGCGCGGATGAAGGCGCTGCCAATCCGGGGTTCCCGATCCGACGACCGCTCCGATCAGCCCGCCTGCCAGCAGACCGACGGCGCCACTTCTGAGAGCGCCCTGCGTACACGGTCGGATCCAACCAGCGCGGGGACACAGCGAGCCCGACGTGGCACCAATGACAAGACCGAGGCTGAGCCCCGAGATCCCGCCATATATCGCGCCACGCCGTTTCGCGTTGCCACGGAGCCAGAGGGTGTCGATCGCCCGGATTGAGACGAACGTGTCCTGTTCCGCGTACCCCATGTACGGGCCGAGGACGACCGCCAGCGAGTTCCACCGCCGCACGGGACCGGCAGCGCGCCCTCCATCGCTGAGACGCAAGCGAATGATCTTGCCAATGGGCACGCGCCCGACGGCAGCCTGGCGATCTTCGAGATCGAATGTAGAACCGAGCTGGGCAGATAGCGTGGCCGGAAGAACGATGCTCAGCGTAGCGACGACGAAAAGAGCGTCAGCGATCCGCGATTGCGTGCGTCCGAGCGCCATAGCGTGCCTCCACGTACTCCGCCAGGATTCTCAGAAAGTCAGCGACAATAGTGTCGCCCTTGAGCGTGACCTTCAAGGCGCCGTCGACATACACCGGTGCCCGCGGCTCTTCGGCAGTGCCCGGGAGCGAGATGCCGATGTCGGCGTGCTTCGACTCCCCGGGACCATTCACCACGCAGCCCATCACCGCGACGCGCAGCTCCTCGGAGCCGGGATAGCGCTCCTTCCACACCGGGCGCTGCTCGCGCAGGTACGTCTGGATCTGCTCCGCCATTTCCTGAAAGAACGTGGACGTAGTGCGCCCGCACCCCGGGCACGCGGTCACCTGGGCCGTGAAGCTCCGAAGCCCGAGCGATTGAAGGACCTGCTGCGCGACCTGCACCTCCTCGGTGCGGTCGCCCTGGGGCCGCGGCGTGAGCGACACGCGGATCGTGTCGCCGATCCCCTGCTGCAGCAGGATCGACAGACCCGCGGTGCTCGCGATGACGCCCTTGGTCCCCATCCCCGCTTCGGTGAGTCCCAGGTGCAGCGGAAAATCGGACAGCGCGGCGAGCTTGCGATACACGTCCACAAGGTCCTGCACGCCCGACACCTTTGCCGAGAGGATGATACGGTCGTGCGGCAGCCCGACCTCCTCCGCGAGCTCCGCCGAGCGGGTCGCGCTGGCGACCATGGCGTCCATCGTCACGTCGCGCGCATCGAGGGGCTCAGTGAGCGCGGCGTTCGTATCCATCATCTCCGTCAGCAGCTGCTGGTCGAGGCTCCCCCAGTTGACGCCGATGCGGACGGGCTTCCCCTCATCGACGGCGACCTGGACGATCGTGCGAAAGTTGTCATCGCGCCGCTTGGCGCCGACGTTGCCGGGATTGATGCGGTACTTCGCGAGGGCCCGCGCGCAGGCGGGGTACTTCGTGAGCAACAGATGGCCGTTGTAATGAAAGTCCCCGATGACGGGAACGTCGACCTGCTCGACGATGTCGGGGACGGCGCGGGCCGCGGCGTCGTTGTTGACGGTTACGCGCACCAGCTCGCTGCCCGCCTGATGCAGTGCCCGCACCTGTGCTACCGTCGCGGCCACGTCGGCGGTATCGGTGTTGGTCATCGACTGGACGACGATCGGGTGGCTGCTTCCCACCAACACGCCGCCCACAGAGACTGTTACGGTAGAGCGCCTAGTACTCACGGGCAGAGAATATACAGCCAAGCGCAGCTAGAAGATCTTGTCTTGCATCACCACCCGGAGTTGCAGCGAAGTCAGGCCCATTTTGCCGATCAGGGGCCCGGCATTCGGGTTCGTGCCCGTGGCCGCGATGCGGATCCACAGGGTATCCTGCGTAAACAGGGCGTTCAAGCCGGGGCTCAGATCGCCTGTGATCACGACCGGCACGCTCCCGGGCCCCGGAATCGTGGTCGCCGGGACGCTGAGCGCGAGCGCCGCGGGCAGGTGCGTGCCCGCCGAGTCGCTGGCCACATACAGGCTGAGGCCGATCGATCCGGCACCATTGCTTGTCACGAGATTGGCGCCGCCGCTGGTAATGCGCACCGAGTCCACGATCGAGCTTCCAAACCCTCCCGGCAACACGATCCGCTGCACGGTGAACGAATCCACCGATGAGGCCGGCGGCACGGCGTACGGCACCGTGTCGTTGCCCGACCCCGCCAGGAAGCTGTAGACGTCCACGTTGAAGATGGCGCGCCCTTCGCCGCAGGCCGCCGAGAGCAGCGCGGCCGCAAGGATGCAGGCGGAAGCTGTCGCTTTCATACGCATTCCCTAGTAGAGCGAGATGGACGTGGCCATCGTGATGGCGCGCTTGTCGGCGAACGAATTGCTGTGTGTCCAGAACCCCACGTCCAGGCCGAACGGACCGAGCCGCAGCCCGCCACCGAACCCGAACTGCATCTTCTTTCTCTGGTCGCGCGAAACACCGCCGCGGAGCGCGAGCATGCCGATGCGCTGTTCCCCGCCGATGTGAATCACCGTGCCGCGGCCGGTGTTGACGATATCGCCGCCCACCGTGGTGCCGGTGCCCATGCGGATCGCGGCGTTGGCGATATAGCTGACCGGCAGCTCGGTCGTCGACTCCACGTGGTTCCGGACGGTGGTCGTCACGAGCGAGTCGCCGACGTTGTCGAAGTAGGTGCTGTCGACGCGCGTGTCCTGCCACGTCAACTTGGCCCCGATGTCGTTCACGCCGACGCCGACCTCGAGGGGGCCCGAGATCATGACGATGCCGACGTCGCCGCCCAGCCCGCGGCCGAATGATTTCGTGGTGCCGTTGTCGCGATACGTCAGCGCCTCGAGCTGCGGGCTCACCGGGTTAGGACCCCCGAACAGCGTGTCGCCCGTGGTGAAGCCGCCGGACCCGTCCGCGCGGTAGTACGTGACGCCGTAGTACGACCGGACAGCGCCGCCCAGATACACGCCGTCGTCGTTGTCGGTGCCCCTCCCGGTCACGCGGCCGGAGAAGCTCAAGGTCGGCGCCACGCCCGCCTGTACGATCGCATCGCCGAGCAGGTTGTATGTCGTATTGGTGCGCGCGGAGTCCCCTTCCTTAAGGAAGGCGCGCAAGGAGTCCCCTAACAGGAAAGCAATGTCGTGGTTCTCGAAGCCCTGCACGGAAAAGCGGAACCCCTTGATGCTGGGTGTGCCGATGTCCAGGAGCCGGCTCGTCCCGCCGAGACCGAACTCACCCTCCGGGATCAGCACCTGCGCCGCGCCCATGTCGATGGCGAACGCATTCCGCCCGATGGTGAACTCGACGTCGTTGGTCGGCGTGGGCGCTTTTTTAACCTCGAGGAAGATCGGCAGGTTGAACACGAGGTTCACGAGCTCGACGGGGTTGAACGCCGCGGAGTCGGGATTGAACATCGGATCGTCGCCGAGCTTGCCGATCGGGTGGTCGTGGAAGAACTGGATCAGGCCGAGGGGGACCGGGATCGTCAGCTTGGCGTTGCCGCTGCCAGGACGATTCTTGACGGCGCGATAGGCCGGATTGTAGCGCCGCAGGTTGCCGTCACGCGTCAGCGAGACACCACCCATCCCGATGCGGCGTGCGTCGAGCGAGAACTGGGCGCGCGCCGGCCGGGCGGAAGCGGCCATGAGGACGGCGAGCGTAAGGGCAACGGCTGCAGTTCGCACGAATTCACCTCGAAACGGGGAGAAGTCCGCCACCAATATAATGTTCGCGCCCCCAACTATCGGGGGTTGTGAGCGGCGTCACCCCCCTGGAGCGTCAGCGTCACCGTCGTCCCCCGCCCCGGCTCACTCTCCAGCGCGATCGTACCCCCCCAGCTCTCGACGAGACGCCGCGCGATGGCCAAGCCCAAACCCGACCCGCTCGACGTCGTCGAGAAGGTCGGCTCGAACACGCGGGGCAGGACGTCCGGCGCGATGCCGCGGCCGTCGTCCGAGACATTCAGCGTGCGCCCGCCGTTCTCCACCGTCACGGTGACGCGCTTCGCCTCCGCGTTGCGCGCGTTCTCGAGCAGATTGACGAGCACCTCCTTTACCTCGTCCTTGCGCGCGAGCGCCGCGGCGGTGCCCGCGGGGGCTCGCACCTCGAAGCGCGTCGCATCCTTGTCGCGCGTTTTTCCCGAACCGAGCCCGTACAGCTGCACGACCTCGCGCGCCGTGGCCGCCAGGTCCACGGGCTCGAGCGGCATCTGCTCCGCCCCCCCTCCGGGCGCGCCGAAGCGTGAGAACGCGCGCGCGATCCCGTCGAGCCGATCGATCTCGACGAGAATCCGGTTGGCGGTTTCCTGTAGCGTCGCGTCGAAGCTCGCGGCCCCCGCTCCACGCTTGACTCGCTGCAGATGCTGGATCCCGAGCCGGATGGGCGTGAGTGGATTCTTGATCTCGTGCGCGACCTGCCGCGCCATCTCCCCCCACGCGAGGACGCGAGCCGCGCGCGTCACCGCGGTGGCGTCGTCCAGTGCGATGACGCAGCCGTCGGGCGAGGGGCCGAGGGGCGCGAGCTGCACGCGAATCTGGCGGCCGCCGATCTCGAACTCTTTCTCCTCGATCTCATCCCCCTTCGCCTCGACGAACGCGCTCACCGCTTGCCACACGGGCCCCCACGAGGGCGCCGCGAGCGGCAGCTCGTCGCCGGGGGCGAGCGGCTCGCCCAGGACCTCCGCGGCGCGCGCGTTCGCCAACGTCACGCGCAGCGCGTCGTCCACGGCGATCACGCCCGTCGCGACGTTGGCGAGGACGCGAGCCGTGCGCTGGCGCGCCTCCTCGATCGCCGACTGACTGCGACGCACATCGGTCACCATGCGTTCGAACGCCGAGAGCACGGGCTCGAACTCACGCGGCGCGCCGGGCGGGAAGGCCGCCGGCTCGCTGCCGCGGCCCACCGCGAGCGCAGCGTCGCGCAGCGCCGCCACCGGCTTCGCCAGCCCGGCTGCCGCAAGCCCGGCGAGGTACACCGCGCCCACGAGGCCGGCGAGCGTAGCCAGCACGAGTGCCAGCGCGAGGTCTTCCTGCTGGCGACGGACGCGCTCGTCGTCGAGCAGCTGCGGAACGGCGAGGATCGCTTGCTCGCCGCCCGGGCCGGCCGCCACGACGCTGTAGCCGACACGCGTCGGCCGACCGGCGGTGCGCGCGTCGGTCGTGAGCTCGAGCTCGTCCTCGAGGGTGAGGAGAAATGCCGGCGGCGCGAGGAACGGGTCGACTAAGCCGAGTTCTCCCATCACCGGCGAGCTGGTGCCGACGAGGCGCCCGCGCCGGTAAAGCCACAATTCCGCGTTGAGACGGCGTCCCAGATCCACGACCGACGGCGCGATCGCCTCGGAGCGTTCCCCGGCGATGCCGCCGGCGCTCGACCCGGCATCACGCAGTGTCTGGCGGATCAGCAGATCGCCGGAGCGCCGCGCCTCATCCGCGAGCCGCGCAAAACTCCACGCCGCGAACCCGAGGACCGGAAGCACGAAGAACGCCACGAGTGCCGCGGTCAGCCGCGCGCGATAGCTCGTGCGCAACGCCGTGAGGAGCGCCGGCACACGGGGCCGCCATCCTTCCCCGACGACGAGCCCGAAGAGCCACACGCCCGCGAGGAGCGCCACGTCGAGTAACACGACCAGCGCGCCGCGCACGAGCAGCGCGAGGGGACTGCGCAGATCCACCCGCACGTGCACGTGTCGCACGCCCTCGGGGAGATCCACACGCCGCTCGCCGCGCGCCGACCACCCGGCGCGGCGCCAGGCGAGGAGTGCCCCCGGTGCGTACGCCGACTTGGGATCGGGGAGCGACAGGGAAATCGCGTAGGGCGGCTCGACGCCCGCGTCACCGCGCAGGAACCGTGCGGTGCGGTCGGGCGGCAACAGGCGGGTGCGCGGTCCCACCGCGACGGTCAGCACATCGCCCCCCGGGAACGGCACCACCAGGACGTAATGGACGCCGGGGACCCACTCGACACGCTCGATCCGCGGTCCCCGCTCGGTCGCCGTGGCGGGCGACGCGGCGAACGTGGCTGGCACCGCCGGCGGCAGGTCGAGGGCCGCGAGAGGTAGCTCGGCGACGGGACGACCGTTCGCGTCCCACAGCTGCAGCAGCGCCGGGTAATCCTCTGCGACGAGCGGTGAGGCGACCCACAGCGCATACAGATCGCCGGCGGTGTGCGGCATCGCGCGGGCCGTGATTTGTTGGCCGAGCCGTTCGAGCAGCGCGACGGCCAGCTCATCGCCTTCGCGGCCGAGACGTCGCGCATCCCGCTCGGCGAGCTGCAGGCGGCCCTCGACGGCGGCTCCCCACGTGATCAACGCGGCCGCCGTCCCGGCGACGATTGCGATTCCCGGGAGCGCCCAGCGCCGAGGCGCGGGGAGGATCACGCCGCCGAGCGCGGGCAACCAAAGGAAGGTGTACCACTCCGGCCAGGCGCCGTAGGGGCTCCATAGCCACAGGCCCCCAACCGCAGCGAGTGCCGCCAGGACGCACGCCGTCGGGAGCGACCAGGGCACGCGAGCCGGCTCGGCCGGACCACGCACGAGCGCGGCCGCGAGCAGGATGAGCGCCATCGCGGTCACGGCCAGCGCGCCCTGCCACGAGAGCCACAACGTCATGCTTACGCCGCCGGCTGGGGGCGCGATGCCGCGGCCGAAGTAGCGGACCAGATACGGCGCCGCGAGGACGAGGAATCCCGCCGCCGCGGTCGTCCACCACCGGCGCGGCACGCCGCGACGCCAGAGCACTCCCGCCCCGAAGAGCACCAGGGTCCCCACCACGAGGAGCGAACCGGCCGATGCGCCCACGAGGCCGGCGACGGGCCGATAGAACGTAGCGGGCGAGAAGAATCCAGGTGAGTCGACGCTGGGCGCAAGCGGCGAGGCGCGGAGTAAGGCCCACGCGCCCGCGAGCACGACGCCCCAACGGCCCACCCCGGGCCCGGCCGCCCCGAGCAGCAAGAGTAGCGTCACCGCGAGAGCGAGCCCGGCGAGGCGCGAGGTCTGCTCGAGCGCGTTGAGCTTCGCGTCGCCCTGGGACGGAGAGATCGTGAGCACCGACAGCAGCGTGTCGCCATGCTCGCAGTCGACGGGACAGATATCGAAGACCCGTTCGTCGCGCGGGCCGAAGCCGGGGCTGTAGAACTCGAGGCGCACGCCGTGCGCGCGCGCGAACGCCGCACCGACGGTCCGGTCCTGATCGGGCATCGACGCCGCGACGCTCAGCAGCACCGTTCCCACCGCGACGCCGCGCGCCGTCTGGCGCCGGGCCTCGAGCAACGCGTAGAATGGAGTGATGACGGCTCGGAGTTCGGCGGTGTCGGGCGCGGGCACGGCGCGGTGGCGGCCCGCCCAGGCGAAGAGCGAGCCATCGGATTCGATGATGGCGAGGCCGCGCTCGATGCCCATGGGTCCGGCGGCCGTCGCGTGCGCCAGCTCCTCGAAAGCCGCCTCTTGGGGCAACAGGGCCGCGGTCGCGCCGCGTTCAGCCAAGCGCCGCGCCTGCGCCATCGCGGTGGAGAGCGTCGACTGCAACGCCCGCGAGGCCGCCGTGACGCGCGCCTCGCGGAACGCCGGCCAACAACATTGGATGCGCGCGACTTCACGCGCGCCGGCCACGAGCACGATCCCGAGGACGAGACTCGCCGCGGCGGCGCCGATGGCAAGCGGGCGATACGGACGGCGCGCCGCGAGCGCGACGGCGGCGAGCCCCGCGATCCCCGCCGCCCACGCCCAGGCGGCGGCGTTGCCGCGCAGCCACTCGGCGGCGGCGAGGGCCGCGAGGCCCCCGGCGATTACGACATGACTTCCCCCGCCCAGCCGCAGCCGCTGCACTTGAAGGTTCTCACTCCCGAGGCCGTGCGCGCCGCCCTCGCGCGCGACTCACGTCTCCTGGTGCCCGTGGGCACCTGCGAACAGCACGGGCCCCACCTGCCACTCGGTTGCGACTCGATCATCGTCGAACGTCTCGCCGACGATCTCTCCGCCGCGTTCGGCATCGTGCGCGCGCCGACCGTCGAGTACGGCGTCAACACCGCGACGAAGCGTCACTACCCCGGCAACGCCGCCGTGCGCCGCAAGACCCTGCATCGTTGGATGAACGACCTGCTCGGCTCGTGGGAGCAGTCGGGCGTCGGCACGTTCATCATTCTGACGGCGCACGGGCACGATCCGCATCAGGAGGCGCTCTCGACGCTGCGCACCCGCCAGGCCCGCGTGTTCACCGCCGACGTGTTCTCGCTCGATTTCACCGGCCACCTGGACGACCCGGCCGGCCCGGTGCACGGTGGCGAGCTCGATACGTCCCTGATGTTGCACCTGGCGCCGCACCTCGTGCAGATGTCCCTCGCCCAGGATTTCGTGCTCCCCGTCCGGCAGCGGGCCCGGTACCGCCGCGGCGCCACGGGCATCCTTCCCGCGATCTCCCCGGGGTCGATCGGCCGCCCGACACTCGCCTCCGCGGAAAAGGGCGCGCGGCTCTACAAGATGATCTATGAGTGCCTCGCCACGCGAGTTGTAGGCGCCGCCGCCGCATGAGCGCGTGCCTCCTGATGCTCGCCATGCTGCAGGCGCCGGTCGACGAGGGCACGTTCGTGGTGCGTGAGGACACGCTCGAGGTCGCGCGCGAGTCGTTCCGTCTGATGCACGGCCGGCTGACGCGGGGCGGGATCGGCTGGACGCTCGCGACGACGATCCGCTATGACCGGACCCGGCCGGTCGTCGTGCTCTCGCCGATCCTCGACGTCACGAGCGACACGCTGCCCGCCACGCTGCAATACGACGTCGCGGATCCGCGCCAACCGGTGAAGATCCTCGGCGAGCTCGGGCGTGGACGCTTCACCGTGCGTTTCGTCGCGCGCGCCACCGAGCGCGCCCGCGAGTTCCCCTCGGGCGGGCGTCCCGTCGTGCTCGACGACTCAGTGTTCGCGCTCTATCTGTTCGCCGCCTGGCGCGCGATGGGCCAGGCCGCCGGCCAGCTCACCGCGATCGTGCCGCGCGGGTTGAGGCGCGAGGCGGTCGAGATCCAGGATCAAGGGCTCGCGACGACGACCGTGAACCACGCGCCGGTGAGCTTACGACACATCACGGTCACCGGGGGCCCCAACGTGGTGGTGCACCTCTGGCTCGACGCCGACGCGCGCCTGATGAAGGTGGAAATCCCCTCCCGTCGCCTTTCCGCGGAGCGTGCCCGGGATTAGGTTCATTTGTCTGGCTTCGAACACCCGCACGGCACGTGTCGCAGGTCGAAACCGAGCCCGGGCACCGCGCGTATGGGCTTCGACCTCACGACCTTATCTCCAAGGATGCCCATGAGACACGTGTTGCTCACCGCCGGACTCCTGCTCGGCCCGGCTGTGGCGGCCGCGCAGCAGGCTCCCCAAACCCCGGCGGCGCTGTCGCTCGCGGATGCCATCGCGATCGCCCGAGATCAGAATCCTGCCTATCGCCAAGCCCTGAACAACCGCGGCCCAGCGGCTTGGGGCGTGCGGAACGCCTTTACGAGCCTCTTCATTCCTAGTGTCACCACGGCCGCCGGCATGACGTACACGGGCCCCGGCTCGCAAACCTTCCTGTCGTCGAGCTTTTCGCAGAGCGTTTCGACGGTGTCGTCGTTCTACGACTTGAGCCTGTCGTGGCAGCTGTCCGGAACGACGCTGTCGCAGCCGGGCCTTGCCAAGGCGCAGCAGCACGCCGTGGACGAAGACATCGCCGGCGCGGCCAACGCGCTGGTCACGGGCATCACGCAGCAGTATCTCACCGTGCTGCAGGCCCGCGACCAGGCCGAGGTGGCGCGCCGCATGGTGGCGCGGAACGAGGAGTTCCTGAAGCTCGCGCAGGCCCGCTACGGAGTGGGCCAGGCGACGTTGATCGACGTGCGACAGGCGCAGGTGGCGCGCGGCCAGGCGGAAGTCGCCCTGCTGCGGGCGGAGACCGCGGTGAGCGTCGAGAAACTGCGCCTCTTCGAGAACATGGGTGTGGTGCCGCCCATCGACATCAAAGCGGTCCAGCTCACCGACACGTTCGCGTTGCAGACGCCGGCGTGGCAGCTCACCGAGCTGCTGACGATGGCGGAGGAGCAGAATCCGGCGCTCAAGGCGCTGCGGGCGCGCGAGCGCGCAGCGGTGTGGGGCGTTCGGGCCGCGACCTCCACGTACGGTCCCTCGGTGTCGCTCTCGGCCGGCTGGTCGGGATTCACGCAGCAGTTCACCGACGTGGACCCGATCATCGCCAATCAGCAGACGGCCTTCGGCGCGCAGAAGACGGCGTGCGATGACGACAACGTGATTCGCAGCAACAACGGCCTGTCCACGCGGGACTGCAGCGGATTCGTGTGGGGCGCCGCGAACGAGCAAGCGGTGCGGGACGCGAATTCGGTGTTCCCGTTCGACTTCACGCGGCAGCCGTTCCAGGCGCGGCTCTCCATCTCCCTGCCGATCTTCACGAACTTCTCGCGCACGCAGCGGATCTCGGAGGCGCGCGCGCAGCACGGCGATCTCGAGGAA
Source organism: Gemmatimonadales bacterium (assembly GCA_036004745.1). GTDB lineage: Bacteria > Gemmatimonadota > Gemmatimonadetes > Gemmatimonadales > GWC2-71-9 > 20CM-2-65-7. The sequence goes on from DASYRD010000057.1 coordinate 31,681, forward strand.
GCCGTGCGGGCGCGCGGCCTCGCCGTGCACACGGAGGTCAGCCAGGCGTTCCTGACGCTGCAGACCGCGTTCCGCACGACGGGCCTCCAGGATACGAATCGCACAGCGGCCCGCGAGCAGTTGCAGCTCGCGACGGAGCGCTATCGCGTCGGGTCCGGCACGTTCTTCGAGCTGCTCGACGCGCAGGTCGCATCCCTACGCGCCGAAAGCGACTACGTGAACGCTATTTACGACTACCATAAGGCCGTGTCGGCACTCGAAGCCGCGGTCGGCCGCTCCTTGCGCTAACCAAAAGGAAACGAGCGAACATGTCCAAGCGGAACAAAGTGCTGCTGGGTGGCGGGGGCCTCGTGCTCCTCGTCGTCCTCGTCATGGTCAGCGCCAGCGCCAAACGCGAGAAAGGTGTCGAAGTTCGGTTCGAGCACGTCGGACGGCGCGACCTCGTGGCCGCGGTGACGGCGAGCGGCAAGATCCAGCCCAAGAAAAAGGTCGACGTCAGCGCCGACATCACGGGACGCATCACGCGCATCGCCGTCCGTGAAGGCGACTACGTGCAGAAGGGCCAGTTCCTGCTGCAGATCGACCCGACGATCTACGAGGCCAACCTGCAGCGCGCGCAAGCCGCGATGTCGTCGGCCGAGGCGGGGCTGGTGCAGGCCCGCGCGAACCGCGACCAGGCGCAGCGCGCCCTGGGCCGGACCAAGGAGCTGCGCGAGTCGAATCCCAACCTGGTGTCGCCGGAGCAGCTGGAGCAGGCGCAAACGGCGTTCGAGATCGCCGAGGCGAATTCCACCGCGGCGACGCACAACGTGGAGCAGTCGCGCGCCGCGTTGCAGGAAGCACGCGATCAACTCGCCAAGACCCATCTCGTGGCGCCCATGGCGGGACGCATCACGCGTCTGGCGGTCGAGGAGGGTGAAGTCGCGGTGCCGGGCACGTTCTCCCGTGAGACGGGGCTCCTGCTGACGATCTCCGACCTGTCGGTGATGCAGACGAAGGTGCAGGTCGACGAGACCGACGTGGTCCGGCTCCACCTGTCCGACTCGGTCGAGGTGACGATCGACGCGTTCCCCGATACGGTGTTCGTGGGCCGCGTGACGAAGATCTCGAACAGCGCGGTCCTCACCGCCGCGTCGAGCGTGGGAGGGCAAAACGACCGCGCGGTGGATTACGAGGTCGAAATCACTCTGACGAACCCGCCGGCCGATGTGCGACCCGACCTGTCGGCTACGGCGCGGATCGTCACCGACACGCGTAAGCAGAGCCTGGCGATTCCCATCATCGCGCTGACGGTGCGCGAGAACACGCCGGTGGCGAACGAGCAGCAGCGCGGCGCGACAGCCAGCAAGGCGCCCGCGCCCGGCGCCGCGGACAACAATAAGAAGAAGGAGACCGAAGGAGTCTTCATCGTGAACAACGGCGTCGCGACGTTCCGGCCGGTGAAAGTCGGGATCGCGGGCGAGGAGTACTTCGAGGTGATCGAAGGCGTGCGGGAGGGCGACAACATCGTGGCGGGGCCCTACCAGGCCATTCGCGATCTGAAAGAAGGATCGCGCGTGCGCTCAAGCCGCCAGGCCTCGGACTCAGCGGGCCGGAGGCCGTCGTGAGCCAGCAGGAGTTCCGCACCGGGGATACGCCGCTCCCCGACGTCGTCATCCTGACGCACAAGCTGACGCGCGAGTACGACATGGGCTCGGAGACGGTCCGGGCCCTGCGCGGCGTCAGCATCCAGATCCGCAAGAACGAGTACGTGGCGGTGATGGGCCCGTCGGGGTCCGGGAAGTCGACGCTGATGAACCTGGTCGGCTGCCTCGACACCCCCACGAGCGGCGAGTACTGGCTCAACGCGCAAAAGGTGAGCGACCTCGCCGATGACGACCTGGCGCGGATCCGCAACAAGGAGATCGGGTTTGTATTTCAGACCTTCAACCTGCTACCCCGCGCCGACGCGCTGCACAACGTGGAGCTGCCGCTGATCTACGCCGGCCTCGGCGCCAAGGAGCGCCGCGCGCGCGCCGCGCAGGCGTTGCAGCGCGTAGGCCTGGGGGACCGGATGGACCACCGGCCCAACGAGTTGTCGGGCGGCCAGCGCCAGCGCGTGGCGATCGCCCGCGCGCTGGTGAACGATCCGAGCATCCTCCTCGCCGACGAGCCGACGGGCAACCTCGACTCGACCACGGGCCTCGAGATCATGGGGCTGTTCCGCGAGCTGCATAACTCGGGACAGACGGTCGTGATGGTGACGCACGAGCAGGACATCGCGGCGCAGGCCGCGCGGGTGATCACCCTGCGGGACGGCGTCGTGGCCACCGACCAGCTCCAGGCTGCCTAGTGCACTTTTTCGAAGCCGTCCGCATGGCGCTGCAGACGATCCGCGCGCAGAAGCTGAAGAGCGGGTTCTCGCTGCTGGGTGTCTTCGTCGGCGTTGCGTCGCTGATCGCCGCCTGGGGTATCGCCAACGGCGTGAACCGCTACATGACGGAAAAGTTCGCTCAAACGTTGTACGGCGTGAACACGTTCCAGGTCCGCCGCCAGCCGATGTTCAACGCCAACGTGCCGGATTCCGTCTGGCGCGCGTGGCGCCGGCGACCGCGCATCCGCTTCAGTGATGCCGAGGCGATCACGTCGGGATTGACCGTGTCGGTCATCACGGCCTGGCAGTCGAGCGATCAAGTCACCGTGGCGTTCGCGAACAAGGAGGCGCGCGACATCGAGCTCACCGCGGCGAGCGAGCGTTACTTCGACATCAAGAACCTCCGCATCGAGATCGGCCGGCCGTTCACGGGCGAAGAGAATCGGTCCGGTGCGCCCGTCGCAGTGCTCGGTGAGGCGGTCGCGAAGCGGTTGTTCAGCGATCGCACGCCGCTGGGCAAGAGCGTGCGGATCGGCGGCGTACCGTACCGGGTCATCGGGGTGGTGGAACACCAGGGCAGCATCCTCGGGTTCCCGCTGGACCGCTTCGTCGTCGTGCCGGCGCTGTCACCTGCGCAGAATCTCGTCAATCCGCCCGGGATTCTCGACGCCTTTCTCGTGAAAGCCCACTCGGATCTCGAGATGCGGGAGGCGATGTCCGAAGCCGAGGGCATCATGCGGAGCCGGCGTCACCTGCGGCCCCAACAGGACAACAATTTCGTCCTGGACACCTCCGAGGGCGTGCAGCGCTTCTGGGCGGGCATCAGCCGCATTCTGGTCACGGTCATCCCTGGGATCGTCATCGTGTCGCTCGTGATCGGCGGGATCGTGATCATGAACATCATGCTCATGGCGGTCGCCGAGCGGACGCGCGAGATCGGCCTGCGGAAATCACTGGGCGCGCGTCGCGCCGATGTGCTCCGGCAATTCCTGGCAGAGTCCACAACGATCGCGACGGTCGGCGCGGTGTTCGGGATCCTGGCAGGTATCGGGTTGACGTTCGTCATCAATGCGTTGTCGCCCCTACCCGCCAGTGTTTCACCGACATCAATCGTGCTCGGCGTGGTCATGGGTGGCGGCGTGGGCGTCGTGGCCGGTGTCTATCCCGCGAGCCGGGCCGCGCGGCTCGATCCCATTACCGCGCTCCGGCAGGAGTAACCCATGACCGGCCTGTTCGAAGGCGTCGGCATCGCCCTCACGTCGCTGCGCGCGCACAAGATGCGCGCGGCGCTCACGATCCTCGGCGTGGCCATCGGCGTGACCGTAGTCATGGTGATCGGCGCGCTGATCAGCGGCTTCAACAAGGGCATCTCGGACATGCTGGCGTCGCTCGGCCCGAAGACCTTCTGGGTCGGGCGCTATTGGGGCGGCCAGAACGACGAGGATCCCGAGGATCCGAACCCCTGGCGCCGCCGCCCCCCGCTTACCGTCGCCGAGGCGAAGGGACTCGCGCAGATTCCCACCGTCGCCTTCGTCGTCGTCGACGAAGGTACCGCGGCGGACATCGACTTCGAGGGCCATCGGCTCACCGCGATTCGAGTCCGCGGCCGGAACGCCGATTGGCCGAAAATCGAAGGGGGCGGTATCGAGCCGGGGCGTTCGTTCACGTACCTCGAGGATGCCTCGAACGCGCATGTCGCCGTCATCAACTCCAAGTTGGCCGAGAACCTGTTCGGGCAGCGCGATCCGATGAACCGCCGGATCAAGATCAGCGGCCTGCCCTACGACGTAGTGGGGATCTACAATCCCCCGCCACGGCTGTTCGGCGATGGCGATCAGCCCGAGGTCATGATTCCGCACGGCACCTTCCAGAAGGACCTGCAGTACTGGCACGGGTGGATGGACATGTTCGTCGTGCCGCAGGATTCGGTCTCGACTGAGCGCGCGATCGACGATGTCACGATTGCGTTGCGCACGATGCGCGGGCTGCGACCCGGCCAGAAGAACAACTTCGACGCCGTCACGCAAGAGGTGTACGTGCAGGCCATCAACAGCTTCACGAAAGTGGCGCGCATGCTGATGTGGGCGCTGTCGATGGTCGGCTTGATGGTCGGCGGGATTGGCGTCGTGGCCATCATGATGATCTCCGTAACCGAGCGCACGCGCGAGATCGGCGTGCGCAAGGCGCTCGGCGCGCTGCGCCGGGAGATCATGTGGCAATTCCTGGTCGAAGCCGCCACGCTCACCCTGGTGGGGGGCATCGTCGGCATGTTCGTCGGCTGGGGAATCGCCATTCTCCTGCATGCCTTCACGCCAGTGCCCGCGTACGTGCCGCTCGCGTCGATCATCACGGCGCTCGTCGCCGCCGCGGTGACGGGCGTGCTGTTCGGTATTTATCCCGCGAACAAGGCTGCCCGACTCGATCCGGTGGAAGCCTTGCGCTACGAGTAGCGGCGGTGTCCTTCTTCGACGCCATTCGCCTCGCGTTCCAGACCATCCGGGCCCAGAAGCTCAAAAGCAGCTTTTCGATCGTCGGCGTGTTCATCGGCGTCATGTTCCTGATCGCCGTGGTGTCGGTCGTGGAAGGCATGAACCGCTACATGACCGACAAGTTCGCGGGCACGCTGCTCGGCGTGAATACGTTTCGCGTCCGCCAGTTCCCCGACGTACAGCTCGGCAACGTGACCGACTCGATGTGGCGCACGTGGATGCGCCGGCCGCGCATCACGTACGAGGACGCGCAAGCCGTGATCCAGGGCATCTCGACCCCCGTGGTCGCCGCGTGGGAGTCGAACACCCGCGCGTCCCTGACCGCTGGCCGGCGCCAGGCCAAGGACGTGCAGGTCACCGCGGCGAGCGAGTTGTACTTCGACATTCGCGCACTGGTGATCGAGGAGGGCCGCGCGTTCACGGGGCAGGAAGTCGAGGCCGGCATTCCGGTCCTCGTCCTAGGCCACGATCTGGCGGAGAAGCTGTTCGAGGGGCAGGACCCGCTCGGACGCGAAGTGAAGATCTTCGAGATTCCCTACCGCGTGATCGGCGTGGTCGAGAAACAGGGCAACCTGTTTGGCATATCGCTCGACAAGTTCGCGGTGGCGCCGGCCAGCGCTCCGCTCAAGCGCTTCGTCAATCCGCCACGCGTCGTGGAGGCCCTGGCCATGAAGGCCGGCTCGCAAGCTGACATGCGGCAGGCCATGACGCAGGCGGAGGCGGTCTTGCGCAGCCGGCGTCACCTGCGCCCGCGGCAGGCCGATGACTTTGCGCTCGAGACGGCGGATGAGGTGCTCGACTTCTGGGGCAAGATCAGCGGCATCCTCCAATACGCACTCCCCTTCCTCCCGGGCGTGTCGCTCGTTGTCGGCGGCATCGTGATCATGAACATCATGTTGATGGCCGTAGCGGAGCGGACGCGCGAGATCGGAATCCGCAAGTCGCTGGGGGCGCGGCGCCGCGACATCCTGCGCCAGTTCCTGGTGGAGGCCACGACGCTCGCCATCGTGGGGGCCGCCACCGGGGTCGGCGTCGGCATCGCGCTGGCGGCGCTGGTCGCCGCAGTGACTCCGCTCCCCGCCGCCGTCGCGCCCTGGTCGATCGTGGTCGGCGTGCTGCTGGGCGCCGGCGTCGGGATCGTGGCCGGGGTCTACCCGGCGACGCGCGCGGCGCGTCTGGACCCGATCACCGCGCTGCGGGCGGAGACATGACCGGGCTCTTCGAGGGCGTCGGCATCGCGCTCACGTCCCTGCGCACCAGCAAGGCGCGGGCGGCGTTGACGATTCTCGGGATCGCGATCGGCGTGATGGTCGTGATGCTGATGGCCGCCCTGATCAGCGGCATCAACAAGAGTGTGGCGGGCGTCTTCGAGTCGATCGCGCCGCGCACCTTCCTGGTCTGGCGCTTCTTCCAGGCCGGCGTGACGGTTTCGGACGGCTCCGAAGAGAACAGTCCGTGGCGGCGGAACCCGCCGATCGCCGAGCTGGAGGCCGACCGCATTCGGCTGTTGCCGTCGGTGCGGTACGTGACGCGCCGCGAAGAGAGCTCGGCGAACGTGGAGTTCGGAGGTGTGCATCTGGAGTCGGTGCAGATCTCGGGCGTGTCAGCCGAATGGGTCGAGGTGAACGGAGGCGACATCTACCCGGGGCGCACGTTCACGCGGATCGAAGATCTGTCCAACAGTGCCGTCGCCGTGGTGAACCGCAAACTCGAGGATCAGCTGTTCCGCGGGCGCGACCCGATCGGCCAGACGATCCACGTCGCCGGGGCGCCGTTCACCGTCATCGGGGTGTACACGCAGCCGCCGAGTCTCTTCAGCGGCGCCGCGCCACCCAACGTGTACATGCCGCACGGCGCGTTCGTGAAGAGCGTCCCGTACTTCAGGGGTTGGATGCGCCTCGCGGTCGCGCCCGGACCGGGTTACACGCAGCAGGAGTCCATGGACGAAGTGGTCGCGACGCTGCGCTCGCTGCGCGGACTCAAGCCCAGCCAGGAGAACACGTTCTCGATCGTCACCCAGGACAAGCTGCTCGACTCCTGGCACCAGGTGAGCGGCATGTTCTTCCTCGTCATGCTGGTGCTGTCGTCGATCGGCTTGATGGTGGGCGGGGTCGGCGTCGTCGCGATCATGATGATCTCCGTGACCGAGCGGACGCGGGAGATCGGCGTGCGCAAGGCGTTGGGCGCGACGCGCCGGGCCATCCTGTGGCAGTTCCTGGTCGAGGCGTCGACGCTCACGCTCGTGGGCGGCGCGGTCGGCATGCTGGGCGGGGGGTTGCTCGCGCTCCTCATCTCGGCGATCACGCCCATTCCCGCGAACGTGCCGATGTGGTCCATCGTGGCGGCGTTACTCGCGTCCGCGCTCACCGGCGTGGGTTTCGGGCTCTATCCCGCGAGTCGCGCGGCGCGGATGGATCCCGTGGAGGCGCTCCGCTACGAATAGCCGTTAACTTTGCAGGACCATGCAGCTGTTCGAAGCCATCATCCTCGCCCTCAACACCGTCTGGAGCCACCGGCTCCGTTCGTTCTTCACCCTCCTCGGCATCATCGTCTCCGTCGCGTTCCTCGTCGCGGTCGTCGCCGTAATCCAGGGCATGAACGCGTACGTCCGCGAGCGCCTGGCGGGGGCGATCGTGGGGGTCAACGCGTTTCAGGTGCGGCGCGATCCGATTCAGGTCGGGTTCATCGACGACGAGACCTGGAAACAGATTCAGCGCCGTCCCATCATCGCCCCCGAGGACGTCGCCTTCATCACGAAGGCGGTCCCCGATGCCGAGGCGATCGCACTGCAGTCCGGGTGGCCCACACCGATGGCGGACGTGCAGTGGCGCAACCGTGAGACCGGCGACGTGTTCATCTTCGGCGTGACGGCTCCCTACGTGGTCGTCCAGGACTACACCTTCGCCGCCGGTGACCCGCTGACCGACGTCGACGTGCAACAGCGACGCTACGTCGCCGTGCTCGGCTACGACGTCGCCGAGAAGCTGTTCGGCGAGCCGGCGGCCGCCGTCG
>DASYRD010000058.1:0-1809 GCA_036004745.1 Gemmatimonadales bacterium
AGGCGCGCGAGCAGGGCGCGCGGCTGATCGTCCAGGATCCGCGCATCACACCCGTCGCCCGCACCTGCGACCTGTATCTGCCGATCAAGCCGGGACGGGATGCTGCGCTCTTTGCGGGCGTGCTGCAGCTCATGATCGAGCACGACTGGCTCGATCACGCATTCATCCGTGCGCACGCCACGGGCTTCGAGGCCGTTGCCGAGTACTGCCGCGAGTGGACGCCGGCACGAACGGCGGAGGTCACGGGCGTGCCCGAGCGGTCCATCCGGCAGGCGGCCGAATGGTGGGGCCGCGCAAAGACCAGTTTTCTGTTCCACGCGCGCGGCATCGAGCACCATTCCAACGGCGTCCAGAACGCGCTCGGCACGATCAACCTCGTGCTGGCGTCGGGCCGCATCGGCAGGCCGAAGTGCGGCTACGGCACCATCGTCGGCCAGGCCAACGGCCAGGGCGGCCGGGAACATGGACAGAAGGCCGATCAGCTGCCCGGCTGGCGCGACATCAACAACCCGGAACACCGCCGGTATATCGCCGGCGTCTGGGGAATCGACGAACGCGACCTTCCGCCGGCGGGCGTCGATTGCTACGAGATGTTCCGCAAGATCGATGCGGGAGAGATCAAGGCGTTGCTCAGCATCTGCTTCAATCCCAAAGTCTCGCTGCCGGATAATCAGTTCGTCACGCGGTGCCTCGAGAAGCTCGAGTTCTACGCCGCGATCGATTTCTTTCTCAATGACACCGCGCGTCACGCCAACATCGTGCTGCCGGGCAGCCTGCACGAGGAGGACGAGGGCACCGTCACGCAGGTGGAGTGCCGCGTGATCAAGATCAACAAGGCCGTTGATTGTCCCGGCGACGCCCGCCAGGACTGGCGCATCATTCAGGACCTCGCCGCCGCGCTGGGACGACCGAAAGGGTTCACCTTCACGAGCCCGCGTGAGATCTTTGAGGAGCTCCGCGTGGCGAGCAAAGGCGGCGTGGCCGACTACTCGGGCATCACCTACGAGAAAATCGAGAAGCAGATGGGCGTCTTCTGGCCGTGCTACAGCGAGGATCCGAAGACCGGGGCGCCCATCGATCACCTCGGCACGCCGCGACTCTTCGAGCGCGGCAGCTTCAATCCGGTCGCCAGGGGTGCCGGGCCCTTTTACTTTCCCGATGGCAAGGCGCGTTTCAACGTCGCGGACTACCGGCCACCGGTCGACGATGCAAGCGACGAGTATCCGATCTACTTGACGACCGGCCGCGTGGTCAGCCAGTTCCTGTCGGGCACGCAGACGCGCCGCATCGGCCCGCTGGTGAAGCAGTACGCCGAGCCTCGCATCGAGATGCACCCGCGTCTCGCGTCGAAGCTCGGGATTGCCGACGGCAACTGGGCCACGGCCGAGACGCGCCGCGGCGCGATCACGCTGAGAGCGATGGTCGTGACAACGATCCGGCCGGACACCATCTTCATCCCGTATCACTGGCCCGGCGAGAAGAGCGCGAACCGGCTCACGGTCGCGGCACAGGACCCGATCAGCCGGATCCCACAGTACAAGGTCTGCGGCTGCCGGGTGCGCAGAGCCGACGTGCCCCCCGCCTATGCGGCCGTGCTCGAGCCGCAGCAGTAGGCGAGCCATGGCCAAGCCTGGTTACCTGCACTTCTTCATCGACCCGAACCGGTGCATCGGATGCCAGGCCTGCGTGCAGGCATGCACCGAGTGCGACACTCACCGCGGCGAGTCGATGATCCATCTGGAGTTCGTCGAGCGATCGCGCAGCGTGCAGACCGTCCCCGTCGTCTGCATGCACTGCGAGCAGCCGACG
>DASYRD010000059.1:0-1821 GCA_036004745.1 Gemmatimonadales bacterium
TATCGGCTCGCCGTCATCTACGGCTGGACCGATCTCAACAACACGCACTTCTCGGCCCGCATTCCCGGCACCGAGCATTTCTTGCTCAATCCGTTCGGGATGCTTTTCGACGAGATCACGGCGTCGTCGCTCATCAAGCTCGACAAGGACGGCAACATCCTGTGTGATTCCGACTACCCATCGAATCCCGCCGGATTCGTGATCCACAGCGCCATTCACATGTCGTCGCCCGATCTCAACTGGGTCATCCACACCCACAGCCGCTTCGGCACCGCCGTGGCGACGCAGAAGCACGGATTGCTGCCGGTGACGCAGAAGGCGCTGACGCTGATGGGCTGGCTCGCCTACCACGACTTCGAGGGCGCGGCGTTCGACACGAACGAGCGGCCCCGCATCGTCACCGATCTCGGTGACAAGCGAATCCTCATCCTGCGTAATCACGGGTTGATGACGGTCGGCAAGACCGCCGGCGAGGCCTTCGTGTGGATGTATCGCATCGAGACGGCGTGCCGAATCCAGATCGACGCGCTGTCCGGCGGCAGTGAGCTTCAGCCGCTTTCCGTGGCCACGCAGGCCAAGACCATCGAGCAGGGCCGCAAGATGTACGGCCCCGGCGGCTTCATCGAGACCGGCAAAGAGTGGCCGGCCTTGCTGCGCCAGCTCGAGCGCGCCGACGGCACGTCGTATCGCAGGTGACAATGCTTGCCGACCACATCGCTTACGTGGCGCTCGTCTCGAACGATCCAGCGACCGCGGCCAACGTCTTCGAGCGTCACTTCGGCCTCCAGCGCGTGGAGATGTCGAGCCCGGCAGGGCCGGTACCTGTGTTCGCGCTCGGCCGGAGCGCGCTCGCCGTGTTTCCGCCTGCGCATCCGCTCGTCGAGGGCGAAGCGAGACCGGGCGTTCACCACATTGCTCTCGGGGTCGACGATGTCGACGCGGCGGGTGCAAGGGTCGAGGGGGCACCCGCGGTCGGTCTCGGCGGTCGACGCATCCGCCGGCTCGCACGTGACGCGATGAACGGGGTCCGCGTCCTGCTCACCGAGCGGTTCGCCCTGACGCCGAGCGGCGACGGCCCGGTGGAACGCCTCGATCACATCGGAGTCGCCAGCAGCGACGTCGGCGAAGACGAAGCCCTGTTCTCAGGAAAGCTCGGCTTCCCGGTCGAGAGCCGCCAGACCGACCTGGAGGTGTCGATGGCCATGGAAAGCTTCACGTCCGACAAGTACGGGGTCGTCTATCAGGCCCGCGCGCCAGAGCCGGTGGGCGGCTTGCGCGTGACGTTCATCTCCGTCGGAGAGTGCGAGCTGGAATTCCTCGCCAACTTCGATCCGCGACAGAGAGGGCACGTCGATCATGGTCGCGCTGGCACCACACGGCAGGACCAGGGCGCGATCGCGCGATACGTCGCCACGCGCGGGCGCGGACTGCACCACTTCGCGGTGAAGACGCGCGACGCCGACGCGGTGCTCGGCGGCATGGCCGCCGCCGGCTTGCCGATGATCGACACCAAGGCCCGGCCGGGTTCGCGGCGCGCGTTGATCGGCTTTCCTCATCCCCGCGCGCTCGGCGGCGTGCTCATGCACGTCGTCCAGCGTGACGCTTGAGACGTTGATCCGGATCTCCTTGTCCGCCGCGACCTGATTCGCGGCCATTCCGGCACCCCTCCCTTACGCTGATACGGTGCTCCTTGATGAGGCGATGGAGGCGGTCCGGCGAGAGCGGCAGAGCGGCGCGCGGTCACGCCTCGGGCCGCGGCCGCAGCGCCTCGATCTTCGCGCGCAGCTCATCGAAGTTCACGGGCTTCGAGGCGAAGCCGTC
>DASYRD010000060.1:0-1778 GCA_036004745.1 Gemmatimonadales bacterium
TGCGCGATCGGGTCTTCTCGCAGCGGATCGGGGCTAGGTCGCAGCGTCAGCGATGGGCAGCCGTTGAAGCGCATGCACGAGTGATCACCCGTGCACACGTCCGGATCGATGCCGAAGCGCGGCTGCTCGACCGTCTTGCCCGCCGTGATGAGCGCCCGCCGGCGCGGTCGCTCGCGCCGCTGCCGCTCCAGCATGCATTCGCCCTTCGCGATGATCACCTTGAGGCCGGGCGCTCGCGTGGTCAGCGCCTCGCGCAGCGTACCGATCATCTCGGGAATGCGGTACGCGTCGATCGTCTTGATCCACTTGACGCCGAGCCCGCGTAACGCGCCGGGGATCGTCGCGGTGACGCGCTCGCCGCGCGCGTTCGTTCCCGTCGACGGGACGTGGTGCTGGCCCGTGGCCGCCGCGTAGCCGTTGTCGAGGATCAGGAAGACGGCGTCCTGCTTGTTGTAGACCGCGTTGGCGACCCCGTTGGTGAGCCCGTTGTGCCAGAAACCGCCGTCGCCCATCACGGCGATCGTGCGCTTGCCGAAGAGTGGCGCCACGGCGCTGTTCGAGGCGAGCCCCATCCCGTAGCCGAGCACCGAGTTCCCGATGTTGAAGGGCACCTGCGTGGAGAACGTGTTGCACCCGATGTCGTGAGAGACGTGCGTGTCGCCGACCTCGGGCTCACGCGCCTTGAGAATCTTCATCGCGGCGAACACGGGCCGCTCGGGGCAGCCCGTACAGAACGACGGCGGGCGCTTCGACACCGGCTCGGTCAGCACGGTGGCGATACGCTCCTGATGGTCGACGAGCCGCCGATAGCGCTCGGCGATCGTCGATGCGGGCACCGTACGTGGCGCGGCGCCCTCGAAGAACTTCGCGAGCCCGCTCATCACGAGCCGCGGCACGTACTCGCCATGGGGCGACAGCAGGTCCTTGCCATGGATCTCGACGTCGAGGCGCGCCTCGTGCGCGAGCGCTTGCAGCTCGCGCTCGACGAAGTTCGGCATGCCTTCCTCGACCACGAGGATCTGCCGCTTGCCCCGCATGAACCCGATGAGCTGCTCGGGCACGAGCGGATGCAGGCAGTTCAGCACGAGAAGCGGCACCGCGGTGCGGCCGTACACGTCGGCGAGGCCGAGCTCCGCGAGGCCGCGAAGCGTCGTGTTCCACTGCCCGCCCTGCATGACGATGCCGAGCTCGCTCTCCGCGCCGTCGTGCACCTCGTTCAAGCCATGGTCGACGACGTAGCGTCGGGCGGCCGGCAGCCGATGCTCGAACTTCTGCGCCTCCATCGCGTACGTGAACGGCGGCAGGTTGATTCGATCGATCGAGAAGCTCTGCGCGGCGAGCGGCGACAGCATGCTGACGGCGGGCCGCACGTTGTCCTTGCACACCAGCGTGCCGCGCATGTGGCATGCACGGATCCGGATGGAAAAGAAGACGGGCTCGTGACAGGCCTCGGAGAGGCCGTAGCCCTCCTCGACGAAGCGAGCGAACGACTGCAGGCTGTTGCGCGGATCGAGGAGTGGCACCGACGACTTGAGCGCCGCTGCATGCGTGCGCTCCTGCAAGATGGACGACCCTTCGCCGTAGTCCTCGCCGATGACGATGAGACAGCCGCCTCGCACACCCGCTGACGCGACGTGCGACAGCGCGTCGGAGGCGACGTTGGTCCCGACGACGGATTTCCACGTCACGGCGCCGCGCATCGGATAGTTGATCGAAGCGCCCAGCAGCGCCGCCGCCGCGGCTTCGCTGCCCGACTGCTCGAAGTACACGCCCATGGG
>DASYRD010000061.1:0-14399 GCA_036004745.1 Gemmatimonadales bacterium
GTGTCAGCAACGGCCCAGCAGAACGCCTTCGCCACTGGTGTTCTTCCCGATATCTACGCATTCCACCGCTACACCGGGAATTCCATCTGCCCCTACCGTGCTCTAGCCCGCCAGTCTGACCGGCAGCCCCGGAGTTGAGCCCCGGGATTTCACCGACCACTTAACGGGCCACCTACGCGCCCTTTACGCCCAGTGATTCCGGACAACGCTCGCACCCTCCGTATTACCGCGGCTGCTGGCACGGAGTTAGCCGGTGCTTCCTTTGGAGGTACCGTCACTCCCCTTGCGGGGCATTCGTCCCTCCCGACAGTGGTTTACAACCCGAAGGCCGTCATCCCACACGCGGCGTCGCTGCGTCAGCCTTTCGGCCATTGCGCAAGATTCCCCACTGCTGCCTCCCGTAGGAGTCTGGGCCGTGTCTCAGTCCCAATGTGGCTGGCCATCCTCTCAGACCAGCTACCCGTCGTTGCCTTGGTGGGCCATTACCCCGCCAACTAGCTGATAGGCCGCGAAGCTCTCCATCGGCGCAACCTTGCGGCTGCTTTCCTCGCCCAGGGATGCCCCCGAACGATCGTATGCGGTATTAACCGGCCGTTGGGCCGGCTGTCCCCCACCGTTGGACAAGTTCTTCACGTGTTACGCACCCGTCTGCCACTGAACCGGAGTTGCCCCCGGTCCCGTTCGACTTACATGTGTTAGGCACGCCGCCAGCGTTCGTCCTGAGCCAGGATCAAACTCTCCAATGATTTGGTAAGTTCGAACAGCTCACCGAACGACTGGTACATCTGTCGTCCGAATCACAATCAGAATGAAACCCCTTGCGGCGCGCGTCTGAAAGCGCGCGTCCGCTCAAATGGGGCCGCACTCCACACACTCAATCATCAATTCTCAAAGAGCGATTGCGAAAAAAGTTCGCAATGAGACTCACATTCTACCCGGGGCCCGAAGGGGAGTCAAGGGGGCCCCCTATTTGAAGATAGCCCCCAGGTTCGTCGTCAGGCCCACAAACACTTGATGGGGAGTCCCATCCACCAATCCGCGCACCCCGCCGAGGTCCAAAACCACCGATTCGCTCGCCGTCACCAGCAAGGCCACCAAAACCCCGCGCTGCCGGGGCGCCGCCGCGCCGCTCGTATAGTCGAACAGCTCGGTCGCCACCCCCACCGACCCTCCCCCGAATGACAGCCCGACCGACGTGAACCAGATCGGCTTCCCCGCCCCGATCCCTCCCGGCCCGGCGTTCGCATCGAAATGCACTGCCTTGGAGAGGTCCGCACTGAAAACGCCCACGAGACTGAAGAGGGTGCGCCCCGCGCCGAGGCCGCGGCTGTTGTCCCCCGTCGGGACCGTCACGGCAGGCACAATCGCCCACGCCACCTGGGGCGAAATCTCCCGGCTGAATTTCAGCGCGGCCCCCATATCGCCCATGCCGCCCCCGGCCCCGCTCCGCGCGTACGGCAGTCCGAAGAGGCCAAGCTGTATCCCGGGATCGAGACCGATCTTCAGGTTGACGTCCCATGCCGTGAACTCGCTGAACTTGCGCAGTCCGAAGGCGCGCACGCCTTGCTCGAGCTCGGCGTAACCAGGCGCGACGGTGTACGCATGTGTGGCGACGGTGGGACGCTCAGGGTTCGCTGCCCACGGAGGAGGACCCTGCAGGGCGAGACATGGGAGCGGTTGCAGCAACAGTGCGACGGCAACACCGAGCGTGGGTTTCATGCAGCAAGTCTGCTACGGCTGGCGCAGGAACACCACTCCGAAATTCGAGAACCCCGAGCCGTTCAAGACCCCCACCAAACTGTCAGCGCCGTGGCGCTGACCGGAGAATGTGAATTGAACGAAGGCCTGATCGGGGTTGCAGGTCAGGTTGAAACTAGGCGATGCGTAGGTCCCAGTGATGGCCAGCGTCGCGGACCCGCCGGTCGAGGTGATCGTTCCGGTGCCGCTCACACTACCGGAATGCGTTAGCGTCATGGTCATCGTGGTGGGATTCGCATTCGCGGCCCAGTTGCCGGTCAGCGGACCATTTGGGCCTGAACCATCCTTGCCGCAACCAACCGACACCAGAGTGGCGATCAGCGCTGCGGAGATCCGTGAGCGCACCATGGAGTCGCCTCGTGAGATCGTGTCCGCGGGAATCTGCGTGGTGGGCGTGGCGGCGCAATGGAAAACGCCCCAAACGTCATAACTACGGCTCGACGTGCTTCTTGTAGCAGTCGGGACAAATGCCGTGACTGAACTGCGCCTCGCTCCGCTTCTCGACATACCCTTCGATGGACTCCCAGCTCTCATCCCCGCCCCGGATCCGTTTGCAGTACTGGCAGATCGGCAATAAGCCCTCGAGCTGCTGCACGTGCAGCCGCAGGCCGAGAATCCGCTCGGCGACGGTGAGACGAGCGCGCAGCTCTTCGAGGTCGACGGGCTTCGTGATGAAGTCATCGGCGCCCGCTTCCATGCCGGCGAGGTAACGCTGCTTGCCGCCGGTGGCCGTGACGAGGATGAAGTAGGTGTAGCGGTCGGCGTTGCGGGCGCGAATGCGGCGGCACAATTCGGGACCATCCATCTCGGGCATCTGCCAATCCGAGATGACGACGGGCACGTGCATCAGCTGGAGGTCGTTCCAGGCCTCGGCGCCGTCGGCGGCGACGGTGACCTCGTGTCCCATGCCTTTGAGAGCGGCGCTGAGCGTGAGGCTGGTGACGGCGTCGTCTTCAGCGATGAGCACATGCATATGCGCCCGGGAGGATTCGAACCTCCGACCAACAGCTTAGAAGGCTGCTGCTCTATCCACCTGAGCTACGGGCGCGGAACTGCCTAGACGCCTAGGCGCCGAGTCGGGGCGGCGGGATTCGAACCCGCGACCTCCTGGTCCCAAACCAGGCGCGCTACCGGACTGCGCCACACCCCGATACGAACAGACGCCAAGACGCCAAGACGCCGAGGAAAAGCTACTAGGTCGAGCGTCGTAACAAAACCTCGATGAGCGCCCGGAACGCGCGGCCGCGGTGCGACACCCGGTGCTTGGCGGCCGCCGGGGCTTCGCCGAACGTCATCTGCAGCTCCTGCGAAAAGAAGAGCGGATCGTAGCCGAAGCCCCCCTGCCCACGCGGCTCGGTCAGAATGAAGCCCTCGCAGATCGCCTCCACCATCTGCGGCACGGCGCTCGGCGCCGCCAGGAACGCGACCACGCAGCGGTAGCGCGCGCCGCGCTGCGCCTCGGGGACGCCCGCGAGTTTCTCGAGCAAGAGCGCGTTGTTCGCCGCGTCGGTCCCCGCGCCCGCGACGCCGGAGAAGCGCGCCGATCGCGCGCCGGGCGCGCCGTCCAGCGCATCGACTTCGAGCCCCGAATCGTCGGCGACGGTGGGGATGCCGCTGCGCGTCGCGAAGTAGCGCGCCTTCGCGACGGCGTTCTCGACATACCCGCTACTGCGCTCCAGGTCACCCTCCTCGGGAAGGTGCTCCAGGAACCGATCGGCGGGGAACGCGATCTCGAAGGGCAGGCCGGCAAAGAGCTCGCGAACCTCGCGCGCCTTGCCGGGGCTGCGCGTGGCGACGAGGAGCTTCACGTCCGGAGCTTCCGCACCAGGTCCGTCGTCGATTTTCCCGCGACCAGCGGCACCCGGACCACGCGGCCACCCCACCCCTCGACTTCCGCCGCGCCGACGATCGCCTCGCGCGCATAGTCGGCACCCTTCACGAGGACGTCGGGGCGCAGGCGATCGATCAGCGCGAGCGGCGTGTCCTCGTCGAAGAGCACGACGCAGTCGACGGCGGCCAGCGCCGCCAGGAGTCTGGCGCGCTCGGCCTCGGGGACGAGGGGCCGCTCGGACCCCTTCCCGAGACGGCGCACGGAGGCGTCGGTGTTGACGCCGACGACGAGCGCGGCACCCTCGGCCCGCGCGGCCTCGAGCAGCGCGACATGACCGGCATGGAGCAGATCGAAGACGCCGTTCGTGAAGACAACGCGTCCACGCTGAGCCCGGCGCCAGGCGGCCGCGGCGTCAGGCGCGCGGATCTTCGTTGCGGTGTTCAGAGCGGCTGCGTGGCCTTGGGACTGAAGCGGAACGTGTGCGTAAACAGCGGGAGGTGCACGGTCTCACTGTACCTCGTCTCGATCGAGAATTCCCGCGGCATGACGGTCCGGCGGATGATCAACCCACTGCCGGCGGAGTCGGGGATGCCGATCTCCTGCACCGACGCTTGAATACGCCGGCGGATGGTCCCGTCATCGAGCGCGGCGGCGATGCGCGACTGCGACTGCATCTCGTCGAGGAGCCGGTAGTACCGGAAATAGACTTCTCCGATGTTGACACCGTAGTACAAGACCGCGACGAAGATCAGGAGTGAGATGAGGCATCCGGTCGAGGTCGCACCACGGCGATTCACCACTGAGACTGCGCTCCATCCACGATGTCGTTGACGAGCTTTTGCAGAGCGAGTTTGCGGCCCGCCGCTTCTTGCGGCGGTTGGTACTCGCCTTCGGCGGAGAGCCCCTGCCGCTTCCATATCGTCTTGCCTTCGCGCTGATTCACGATCTCGACGTCGACGGTCAGGAGCACTTTGCGGCGCGTGACGGTCGCCTGCCCCTGCCCCGCCAGAAGCGCGACCGGCATGTCGGGATCGTAGCGGACGACGCGTCCGCGCACGATCGCGTCAGCGGTCGCTTCGCCCGCCAGGCGCAACCCCAGCCGCCGCTCGATCGCTTCGCGCACCGCGTCGTTGACCTCCTGCGTCAGCGCGGGCTCGGGCGTGTCGTTCTCGAACGGGATGATCGCCACCGTCTTGACGTCGGGCAGCCCCCCGCCGGCGAAGCCGTAGAGGAAGCAGCCGGCCAGCAAGAACGCCGCCGCGCTAGCGGCGACTGCGCCACAACGCTGGCGGAAAGACGACCGCCGTATCCACTGCCACGACCGTGAGCTCAAACCGCGCCGGCGCCTCCGGGAAGTCGATGCGCGCGCTGATGGGGCGCGCCTGTGAATCGAGCCGTGTGCGGCTCCGTGCCACTACCTTGCCCCCGCGTCGCCACTCGGCTTCGAGCACTCGCTCGGCGGCCAGTGTCGCCACGAAGTCCAGCGTGTCGCCGTCCGATCCCGCGAAGCGCCAGATCGCCCGTTGCGCCTCCGCGAGCGCGAACACCGCTTCGTCCGCGCCGGGCGGTTGGACCATGCCAAGCGACGCCCAGAGCATCGGGATCGCCGGGACGAGCGAGCGAAAGTTCGCTGCCGGATCGGCCCACGCGACGCCGTCGCCGATCACCACCGCCGCCCCCGCCCCGAACCCGAGTGGCCCCGCATAATCGAACCGCATCGAGTCGGGCGGCGCGATCCGCGCGCTCCCGCGCCCTGCGTACCGCACGCGCGCATCGACGTACCGCCACCGAAAGCGAATGACCGAGCGCCCCGCGGGCAACGTCGCGCGCGCCCACGTCACGGCGCTGTCGCGATTCGCCGGCGTGAGCGCCACCGGCACCAACGGCGCGGGCGGTCCCGGACACGCGGCCAGCAACGCACACGCGCCAATGTAGGAAAGGGCGCGGAGCGGGTCAAGCGAAAAGCCTTGCCGTCTCAGTAGTTGAACCCGAAGAAGAAGTCCACGAACTTGGTACCGCGGCTGCTCTGGGGCAGTCCGTAGAACCCCAGATCACCCGAGTGGAACCGGTAGCCGATGTCGAGACGCAGCACGAGCGGAGGTCCGATCGGCATCCGCAATCCGAGACCGCTCGCGCCGAGGACGCCGCGCCTCGTCGTGGCTTCGCTCCACGCGCGTCCGTAGTCGACGAACAACGCGCCCTGCACGCCGGGAAAGCGCGCGGCGCCGAACGGGAACCCGATCGTGAGGAAGTCGGTGATCGGAAACCGCAGCTCCGCGTTGAACAACCACGCGCGCGTCCCGGCGACGTAGCCGTAGCGCGGGTATCCCCGCAGGCCCCACGACCCGCCGATGTTGACGCGCCGCGGCCGCTCACCTCCGGACGCGTATCCCTGAAGTCGCAGGGCCAGCGCGCTGCGCAGCGACGTGCGCAGATACGTGCGGACGTCGCCCGAGAGCAGCCACGAGTCGAAGCGCCCGTGACTCAGGTCGTTCACCAGCCCGGCGGTGAAATTGTAGCGCGTGCCGTCGATCGGTCCCGTGGCGAGCCACAGCGTGTTGTCCTTCACGTAGCTCAAGTAATTCGACGCGAGCCAGCCGACACGGCGGAATTCATCGACGCCCTCGGTCAGCAGATCGAAGCGGTCCGACCGCTCGATCCGGTACTCGGCCACGAGGCGCCGGAACCGCGTGAACGGATAACGGACCTGGGCCATGAACCCGTACGAGGTCTCCTCGAACAGCGAGCTGAAGTCCCCCTCATAGAACAGGCCGCGCTGGCGGAACGCGCCCACCCCCCAGTTGATGCGGCGCGCCTGGTTCAGGTAGAACACGGTCCCGTTGACGTTGTCCACCAGGTTGCCGAGTCCTGTTCCCTGGAACGATGACAGCGCGACGAACACGACGTGATCCGAGAGCAGGTCGCTGAACAGGAACACGGCGCCCTGCGCGGCCCCGAGACCCGGGGCGACGATGGCATCACCGGCGGCGAAGTCGAGTGTGAACTTCTTCTCGTAGGGCGCGGCGTCGGCACGGGCGTACTGCGGATGGGTCAGCTCGCCCCACGTCCACTCGGGCGCCGGGAGATCTGTGGCAAGCGTGAACGTGCTGGCGGTCGACGTGTCTTCGAGCGGATCGGCGTAGTAAATGTTGAAGCTCAAGTCCGCAAAGCCGCCGAAGAGCAAGCCGCCCCGACCACCGCTATCGCCCGCCGGGACCCACTGGGGATCGAAGGCGCCGTTCAGCGTGGCGGTTTCGCGCCGTCCCGCCCCGGTCGAATCGATCGAGTAGATCTGGAACGTGCCGTCCCGGTCGCTCGCGAAGTAGACGCGACCGCCACCGTAGCGCGGGCCTTCGTCGCGCCACGCGCCGTACGTGATGTAGCGGATCGCGCCCGACGGCAGGTCGAGCGCGAAGAGATTGCGCGCGCCGCGCGGCCCGAATGGCGTGCGGTCGGACGAAAAGATGACCGTGCGTCCGTCGGGGCTGACCGTTGGGTCGACGTCCTCGTAGCGGTCCGAGGTCAGGCGTTCGAGCCGCCCGTCCGTGAGCCAGAGCCGGTAGAGATCCGAATACCCGGACACCGAGAGTCCGCTGAACACGACGCTCTGCCCGTCCGGGGTCCAGGCCGGCGACAAGATCGACACCAGCTCCGGGAACTGATAGCGCCCGACGACGCTCTGCTTCACGAGGCTCCACAAGAAGAGTGCGTCGCGCTCCGCGTACTTGCTGCTGAAGGCGACGACGCCCTCCGGGTTCACGTCGAGGCGTGACTCGAAAAAGTGGAAGGACTCAAACTGTTCGCTGCGCTCCCCCCTCACCACCGCGCGCTTCCTGCCGCCGTGGAAGTCCTGGGAGTAGATCGTCGTGTATCCGTTGGACGGCGAGAAAAAGAGGTACGACGACGCGCTGTCGCCGGGGAGCCGGTAGGCCGCGGGCTTGATGGCAAGCTCGGTCAGCCGCCGCGACGTAATGGCGAGGGGCCGCTGCTGCGCGACGGCCGGGAAGTAGCGCTGCCGCATCCAGTACTGCCACTCGTGGGAGAGCTGCTCCACGGTGCGGCCGTAGACGCTGGCCATCACCTCGTCGAATGTTGCGTACTTCCAGAGATCGCCGTAGACCTGCAAGATGCGCCACTCGCCGTACCGCTCCGCCAGGAATCGATGCAGGCTCCCGCCCACCGGATAGACGAGACCCCCGTACGCGTACGTGAGATCGCGCAGCGCCGGCAGTTGGCCCGACACAGTCATGTCGCGCAGCACCATCTCGTCGCGCGAGTCTTCCCCGCTCGAGAAGAACTCCGCCAGTCCTTCCGTCCACCACAGCGGCAAGCCCGCCTGCCGCAGCCGTGGATACCGGTTGTAAACCTCCGTGGAGAGACTCAGCTGGAAGACGTGGACCAGCTCATGCCGCAAGGTGTGGCGGAACTCGCTGTAGCTGCCGCGGAACGGCATCGCGACACGGCGCTTCAGGAATTCGGTGACGCCGAGCAGCCCCTCCGGGGGGATGAAGGGGAGGATGTTCGTCTGCTCGAAGTCGGAGTGTGAGGCGTAGACAATGAGAGGAATGCGTCGAGTAACGGCGTGGTTAAACCGACGCTCCAGTGAGTCGTAACTGGCTTCCGCGTACGCCAGGGCGACGCGTCCCAGCTCGTCTTCTTCCGGATAGTAGTAGAGATCGACGTGCTCGCCGCGCAGGACGCGCCAGTCGAAGCGGCGATACTGAATCTTGTTCTGGCCGAAATAGCCGAATTGGGCCGAGAGCGCAGACGCCATGGTCAGCAGCAGCACTGCCGTTACCGGCAGCGTTGTGCCGAGCCCACGCTTCAGCGTGGGAATCACCGGTGGATGCTCCGAATGCGATCCCCCATCGCGATGGCATCGAGCACCGCGGCTCCGGCGGACACGCGGCCGAACACAGGATAGATGCCGTCGAGATGCGGCTGCGGCGAATGCGTGATGAAGTATTGGCTGCCCCCGGTGTCGGGACCCGAGAGCGCCATCCCGACGGTGCCGATGCCGTAGCGCGTGGGATTGACCTCGTCGCGCAACACGAACCCCGGCCCGCCCCACCCGTCGCCGCGGGGATCGCCGTCCTGCACCACGAAGTTCGGCACCACGCGATGCCAGCGATTGCCATCGAAGAAGCGGCGCTCCACGAGACCGAGGAACGCCGCCACCGTCATCGGCGCCTCGGCGGGCAGGAGCTCGATCTCGATGGTGCCGCGATCGGTTTCGAGTGTGACGCGCGGGTTGGGCTGGCCCGTGAGCACCGGCGCGAGCCAGCGACGCGCGACGTCGCGGTATTCAGCGGCGCTGCGGCCCGTCACGATGGGCAGGGCCGGCCCCCACGCGTCGCGCGCGTCGGGAAGCGTGTCGGCGGCGAGGCGGCGGACGAGGTAGTCCTCGGGCCTCTGCACCGCACTCACGAAGCGCTGCGCCACGCGCAACCGCCCCGTCGGGCTGGCGCTCGCGATCGCGCCCAGGGCGCCCACGGCCGACAGGCGCGCGTCGTTGAACGGATCGTTCTCCGCGCGGCGATAGGCCTGGACGAGGAGGTCCACGTCCCGGGCGTCTGGCTGGCGGCCCAGCAGCTCGGCGGCGACGCTGCGGACGGCGGGGTCGGCGTGCGTGACGAGCACGCGGGCGCGCGCCGTGAGCAACGTGTCGGACGCGGGCACGATGCGCTGCAGCGCTTGCAACGCCTGCGCCACGACCCGGCCATCGGCATCCGCGAGCAACGCGTCGAGCCTGACCCGCGCCCCCGCCGCGCCGAACGCCTCGGCCGCCACGCTGCGCCAACGCCAGTCCGCGTCGCCCGCCGCCTGCGCCGCGGCGGCGGAGCCGGCTCCGCTGTCGACCTGTGCCAACGCGATCAACGCCTGGCGCCGCAGTGTGAAGACGCTGCTCGTAAGCCGGGGACGCAGCGCCTGCAGCGCGGCGGCGCCGCGCAGGACGCCGAGCGTGGTCTCGGCCTGCACAGCCACGCCGATGTTCTGGTCGTTGACGAGCGGCGCCACCGCGGCGGCGAGGGCCGAATCGCGGAAAGAGCCGATGGCGCGCAGGGCATTGATCCGCACTTGAGCGCTCTGGTCCTCGAGGAGCGGCCGCAGGCGGTCCAGCGCGCCCCGGGCTTCCAGATGCGCGCTGTCGAGCAGCGTTTTCGTGACACCGCGCGCGGCGATGGCGCGGATCTCCGGCTCACGGTCCGCCAACGCCGTCACGAGCCGCGTCGCGCCGCGGTTCGCCCGCAGGCGCCCCAACGAGTACAGCGCGCGGCGGCGCGCGTCGACATCGGGCGCGTCGGCGAAGGCGATCAACTCCGTCACCGGCGCCCGGGTGCCGAGGCGCCAGGCCTCGAGCAGCGCCGCCGCCACCACGGGCGGCGTCGACGGGGATCCCGGGGAGCCGGTGGCGATGATCTCGGTGAGGGCGCGAGCCCCCTCTTCGCCGCCCGTCTTGGCAATCGCGGTGACCGCCTCGAGCTCGGCGAGCCCCTGCTCCGCGACGGGCGCCGCCCGCACCAGCTGCAACAGCTGCGGGAGGGCGCGCGCGTCCTTTAGGAGACCGAGCGCGAACGCCGCCGCGGCCTGGACCGGGGGGCTCGTGTCGTTGAGCACGGGGAGGAGCACGTCGACGGCGGCGGCATCGCCGATGCGTCCCGCCGCGAGCGCCGCCTGGCGGCGCACAGCGGGATTGGGGTTGGCGAGTGCGTCACGAATCACGGCGGCGTCGAAGCGCCGCGCGTCGGCGGCGGCCAGGAGGCCCGCCAATTGTCCCACGAGGGTTTCGTCGTTCGACGGCGTGGGCTGCTGGGCGGCGGCGGCCCGGAGCCCCGCGCCGAGCAGTAGTAAAGGAAGGAGCGCGCTACAAACGTACCGGATCGGGGGTCGGCTCGAGCAGGTCACACACGTGCTCCGGAATGCGAGAGAGGCCGTGCTGATGGTTGAGGGCGATGAGTGACGTTTCCGCGGTGGCAAGGAGCTCGCCCGTCTCCGCCCGCTCGACCGCGTATCCGAAGATGACCCGGCGCGTGGCCACATCCCGCACCCAGCACCGCACCCGTATCATGTCGTCGTAACGCGCCGCCAGACGGTAGCGCACGTGCACGTCGGTGACCGCGAGGAAGATGCCCTGCTGCTCCAGCTCCTTGTAGGACACCCCCTGCTCGCGCAGGTGTTCCGTGCGCGCCATGTCCATCCAGATGAGATAGTTCGCGTGATAGACGAACCCCATCTGGTCGGTCTCGGAATAGTTGACGCGCGTGTGGACCGCGCTGATCACGCCTACTCCCCGTAGGGGATCCAGATGTTCTTCACTTCGGAGGCGTGGCGCAGGAACTCGCGGCCTTCGCCCTGGCGCGGATCGAGCCAGTCGCGAGGCCGGGTCATGACCCACGTGCGTTTCATGTTGGCGGCGGACGCGAACTCCACGGCCTTCGCGCCGGCGGCAGCGCCGCAGTACCAGATCCCATCCACGTCGTCGTGCTCGGCGAGGACCCTGGCCAGCGCGTCGCGATCGCCCGTCACAACGTTCACGACGCCGTCGGGGAGGTCGGAAGTTTCGAGCACCGTGTAGAACTCCGTCGCCGCGATCGGATGCGCCTCGGAGGGGATCGCGATGACGGTGTTTCCGACGGCGATCGCGGGCGCCACCAGCGAGAGGAACCCGAGCAGCGGGAATTCCTGCGGCGCGACGAGGCCGAGCACGCCCACAGGCTCCTGCATCGCCAGCGTCACTCCGCGGATCGGCGTGTGGTGCACCGCGCCGTCCCACTTATCGGCCCATGCGGCATAGGTGAAGAGACGCGCAATCGCGGCGGTGACCTCGCGGGCCCCGGCTTCGGCTCCGTCCCCGGTCAATGCGGCAATCCGGTTCGCGTACTCGTCGGCCCGGGTGGCAAGGTTCTCGGCGATATAGTAGAGGATCTGGGCGCGTGTGTGTCCGCTGGCGCGGGCCCATCCCTCCGCCGCATGCGCCGCTTCGACGGCATTGCGGATGTCCTTGCGGTTCCCTTCTCCGACCTCCCCCAACACCCTTCCATCGGCGCCGACGATCTTGCGCACGTAACCCTGATCGGGGCGGGCTTGCTTGCCTCCGATGAAGAGCTTGTAGGTGCGGTCCATCGGAGGGAGAGGGGAGATGGGAGATGGACGCTCCGCTGCGGGGGCAGGCTTCTGTACCGCAACTTCCTTCTCCCTTCTCCCTTCTCCCGTTTCCCAGTCTGCCCTCAGATACTCGAACATCCCCTCTCTTCCACCTTCTCTCCCAAATCCTGACTCCCGATAGCCCCCGAACCCCGAGGCCGCGTCGAACATGTTCGTGCAATTCACCCACACGACGCCCGCCTTGAGCTTCGGCGCAACGTCGAGCGCGAGGTTGATGTTCTCGGTCCAGACGCTCGCGGCGAGCCCGTAGGGCGTGTTGTTGGCGAGCTCGACGGCCTCCTTCGGCGTGCGGAACGTCATCGAGACGAGCACGGGCCCGAAGATCTCGACCTGCGCGATCGTCGCGGCCGGTGACACGTCGGTGAAGAGCGTGGGCGGATAGAAGTAGCCTTCCGTCGGGCAGGCCCAGGAGGGTTGCCACATCTTGGCGCCTTCTGCGACGCCTTTTTCGACCAACCCGCGGATCCGTTCGAGCTGCACGGGCGCGACGATGGCCCCCATGTCGACGGCTTTGTCGAGCGGCGAGCCGACGCGGAGCTTCTCCATCCGGGCGCGCAGCTTCTGCGTCAACCGATCGGCGATTCCTTCGTGCACGAGGAGCCGCGAGCCGGCGCAGCAGACCTGGCCCTGATTGAACCAGATCGCGTCCACGACGCCTTCAACGACGCTATCCAGATCGGCGTCGTCGAACACGATGAACGGGCTCTTCCCGCCCAGCTCGAGCGTGAGCTTCTTGCCGGTCCCCGCGGTCGCCTTGCGGATGATCCGGCCCACTTCGGTCGACCCGGTGAACGCGATCTTCTGCACGTCCGGATGATCGACGAGATGCTTTCCGGTGGCGCCGTCACCCGTCACGACGTTGAAGACGCCGGGGGGCAATCCGATTTCCCGGGTCAATTCGGCAAAGCAGAGCGCCGTCAGGGGTGTGAACTCGGCGGGCTTCATCACGATCGTGTTCCCCGCGGCGAGCGCGGGCGCGACTTTCCACGCCACCATCAACAGCGGGAAGTTCCAGGGGACGATCTGTCCCACGACGCCGATGGGCTGGTAACCCGCGAACTCGGTCGCGAGGAGCTGCGCCCACCCGGCGTGATGGTAGAAGTGCCGGGCGACGAGGGGAATGTCGAGATCGCGCGTTTCGCGGATGGGCTTGCCGTTGTCGAGACTCTCGAGCACGGCGAGCAAGCGCGAATTGCGCTGGATCTCACGGGCGAGCGCGTAGAGGTAGCGCGACCGCGCATGTGGGGCGAGCGCCGCCCACCCCGGAGCGGCGGCGCGCGCGGCCGCGACGGCCGCATCGACGTCGGCCTTGCCGCCCTGCGCTACACGCGCGAGGACCGCGGTGGTGGCGGGATTGATCGTCTCGAAGTATTGGCCCTCGGCGGGCGTGACCCACTGGCCGCCGATGAAGTGGCCGAGCTGCGCGTTGTTGTGCGCTTTGAGCCATTCGAGCGCGGGCGCGGCGCTCTCGGGCGCCGGCCCGTACTCCATCGTCTCGAACAGCTTCGCGGCGGTCGTCATCTCACACCATCGGGTGACGGTAGGCCGCCGAGTAGCGCCCCGTCACGAAGTGCTCGAGCTGGCGCTCGATGTCGGTGAGCAGCGCGCTGGCGCCGAGCCGGAAGAGGGCGGGCCTGAGCCAGCGGTCCCCCAGTTCTTCCTTCATTAGGATGAGCCAGTCGAGCGACTGCTTGGCGGAGCGGATGCCGCCAGCAGGCTTGAAGCCGACGGCGGCACCGGTGCGGCCCTCATACTCGCGAATCATGCGGGTCATGACGACGCCCACGGGCAGCACTGCGTTGACGGGTTCTTTGCCGGTGGACGTCTTGATGAAATCGGCGCCCGCCATCATCGCGACCATGCTGGCGCGCGCGACGTTGGTCAGTGTCGCGAGCTCGCCGGTGGCGAGGATCGCTTTCATGTGTGCGGCGCCGCACGCGTCGCGGAAGGCGCGGACTTCGTCATAGAGGGCTTCCCACCGGCCCGTGAGGACGTGCGCGCGCGTGATGACGATGTCGATCTCCTGCGCGCCTGCCGCGACGGACGCGCGGATTTCTTCCAAACGCTGCGAGATCGGGTTCAGGCCCGCCGGGAATCCGGTCGAGACCGCGGCCACCGGAATGCCCGAGCCGGCGAGGGCTTTCACGGCCGTCGGGACGAGGCTGTGGTAGACGCAGACGGCCCCGACCTTGATGTCGAGCTCGGCGACGCCGAGGGACTCGATCAGGTCGGGGCGGATCGGGCGCCGCGCCTTGGCGCAGAGGCGAATGACGTTTCCCGGTGTGTCGTCGCCCTGCAACGTGGTCAGGTCCATGCAGGTGATCGCGCGGAGCAGCCACGCCGCCTGCCATTCCTTCTTTACGGTGCGGCGCGTGGGGATCGTGGCGGCGCGGCGTTCGACAGCGCTGCGGTTCACCCGCAGCGCCAGCACTGCGTCGAGGTCGAGGGGCGTCCCGGGATTGCGGTCGTCCGCCGACGGTCGCGGTGCCGGATAGGCCGGCGCCGCGGCGGGAGAGCGGGTCGGGGTTGGGTGACGCGTAACAGTCATGACTTGGGACAATCTATGTGTTGAACTGACCCCGGGCGACAGCCCGGGGTGGATCAGAACCCGTGGTCTTGGTTTTGGTGTTCCCCGGGCTTGCGC
>DASYRD010000062.1:0-1633 GCA_036004745.1 Gemmatimonadales bacterium
ATCTGGATCTCGACTCTGTCCGTGCTGGACTCGCGAAGACCGGCCATCCGCTCGTGCCGGTCGTCTGGGCGCTCGACAAAGCGTGCGACGGCGACGCCGGCGGCTACGTGCACTGGGGCGCGACGACGCAGAACGTCACGCAGACCGGTCAGCTTCTGCTGGTGCGACGGGCGCACGAGATCTTCTTGCTTCAGCTCGCCACGATCCTGACGACGTTTGCCGACCTCGCCGAGCGCACCAAAGACGTCCTGCTCCCCGGTCGCACGCATGGCCAGCACGCGGTGCCCGCGACGTTCGGCTTCAAGGTGGCGGTGTGGATCGACGAGCTCGGCCGCCACGTGGAGCGTCTGCAGGGATGTGAACGACGTGTATTCGTCGCGATGCTCGGCGGCGGGGCGGGCACGCTGGCGTCACTGGGCGAGCCCGGGCTCGCGACGCAGGAGAAGATGGCGGCCCGTCTCGGCATGTGCCCGATGCCCGTGCCCGCCCGCACCATCGGCGATCACCAGGCCGAGTACGTCACGCTCCTCGGCATGCTCGCCTCGACAGCCAGCAAGATCGGACGCGAGATCTACACGCTCATGAAACAGGAGTTCGGCGAGGTCGAGGAACCGGTGCCGCCGGGCACGGTGGGCAGCAGCACGATGCCGCAGAAGCGCAATCCGAAGCTGTCGCAGGACATCATCGCCGCCGCGGCGCAGATCCGCGCGCTCGTGCCACTGGCGCTGGAGGCGATGCAGACGGAGCACGAAGCCGATCGCACCACGAGCATCATGATGAGCCGCGCGCTCGTGCAGGCGTGCGAGCTCACCGGCGACATGCTGCAGCGGATGATCTCGCTCTTCGATGGCTTGCAGGTGTTTCCGGATCGCATGCGCGACAACCTCGACCTGTCGGGCGGCCTGATCATGGCCGAGGCGCTCATGCTCGAGCTCGGCAAGCAGATCGGACGGCAGCGGGCCCACGACGCCGTCTACGACGCGGCGCAGGCGTCGGTCACGCAGGCGCGTCCGTTCCGCGAGACGCTGGCGGATGACCCGCACGTCAGCACCGGTCTCACGCCGTCGCAGATCGAAGCGCTGCTCGACCCCGCGCGCTACGCGGGACTCTGTCGCCAGTTCGCCGAGCGCGGCGCCGCGATGGGACGTGAGATCGCTGCCACCATCAGATCGCGCCCCAAGTCGTCCATATGACTCGTGCTACGCTTCGCGCGCCGGACAGCCGGCCACATCCCAAGGTGAGGTGACGCAGTGCGACCCAACAAGATCAAGCAAATGTGGCGTGACAAGAAGTGCCCGACGCTGGGCTGGCTCTCGGTGTCCCACGGCTTCACGGCCGAGGTCATGGCACGCCAGGGATTCGATGCGCTCTGCGTCGACATGCAGCACGGCACGACGGACATGGCCAACCTCTGGCCGATGCTGCAGGCGGTGTCGCAGACCGACACGGTGCCCGTGGTGCGCGTGCCGTGGAACGATCCGGCGACGATCATGAAGGCGCTCGACTTCGGCGCGTACGGCATCATCGTGCCGCTCATCAACACGGCCGCGGACGCGGCGAAGGCCGTCGCCGCGTGCCGGTATCCTCCGGTGGGCATGCGCTCGTCGGGCCCCGTGCGCGCGATTCACTACGC
>DASYRD010000063.1:0-49157 GCA_036004745.1 Gemmatimonadales bacterium
GACGGAGCCCGGGGCCAGGTGGGGTTTTTCCCCGGGCTTGCGCCCGGGGTCAGTCAACCAACCCACGGCGAACGCGGCAACCGGATAAGCGAGGAGATAACCGCCCGTAGGCCCGAGGAGCCGTGCGATACCCAGGAGCGGGACCGTGGGCGTGAACACCGGGAGACCGGCAATGCCCAGCGCCAGATAGAGCACCATGCTCGCGGCACCGAGCCGCGCGCCCAACAGCCCGCCGACGAGCAGCACCGCCAGCGGCTGCAGCGTCATCGGGACGGGCGTGCCGGGGAGCGGGACGGAGACTTGCGCGGCGAGCGCGACGAACGCGGCGCCGAGCACTACGCCGATGGTCTTGCGCAGCTCGATGGGCCGGGAGCGAACGAGTTCCTGTTGCATCACAGAGTCTCCACGCTGAGGGCGACCGCATTGCCTCCGCCGAGACACAACGTGGCGAGGCCGGTGGACTTGCCGTACTGCTTCAGGGCGTACAACAGCGTCGTGAGCACCCGCGCGCCGGACGCGCCGATCGGATGTCCCAGGGCGATCGCGCCGCCATGAACGTTGACTCGGGCCCAATCCCAACCGAGGGCGCGGCCATCGGCGAGAGCCTGCACCGCGAACGCTTCGTTGGCTTCGATGAGATCGTAGTCCAGAATCTTCGTATGCGCCTTGGCCATCAGATTCTTCACCGCTTCGATCGGTGCGAAGAACAGATCCTTGGGCTCGCCGCCGCCCGTCGCGTACGCGGTCACGCGCGCCAGCGGCTTCAAGCCATGCGCCTTGGCGAACGCGAGCGACGCCACGACGAGAGCGCTGGCGCCGTCATTGAGACCCGGGGCGTTGCCGGGCGTCACGCTGCCGTCTTTCTCGAACGACGGCTTGAGTGACGCCAGCTTCTCGAGCGACGTGTCGGCGCGTGGGCATTCGTCCTTCTCGACCTTCTCGACGGCGAGCGTCTCGGCCTTGAAATGGCAGGCCTCCATCGCGGCGACGGCCTTCTGGTGGCTCGCGAGCGCGAACTCGTCCTGATCCTTCCGCGACACGCCGGCTTTCTTCGCCGTGTACTCGGCGAGATTGCCCATGTGCGTGTTCGAGAACGAATCCCACAACCCGTCGCGAATCATCCCGTCCACGAGCTTCTGGTCGCCCGCCTTGATCCCGCCGCGCATGCCGTAGACGTAGTGCGGCGCGCTCGACATCGACTCCATGCCGCCCGCCACGACGCACTGCGCATCGCCGGCCTTGATCGATTGCGCGGCGAGCATCACGGCCTTGAGTCCCGAGCCGCACACCTTGTTGATCGTGAGCGAGGGAATCGTGCCGGGAAGGCCGGCGTGAATCGCCGCCTGCCGCGCCGGTGCCTGACCCACGCCGCCCTGCAGCACGTTGCCCATGATGACTTCTTCGACCGCCCCGTCTTGAACCCCGGCGCGACGGACCGCTTCGCGGATCACGAGGGCGCCGAGCTTCGGCGCGCTCAGGGCCGCGAGTCCACCGAGGTATTTCCCGATGGGGGTGCGGACGGCGGACAGCAAGACAGGGGTGGTTTGATCCATACTCTCAAACTAGTGACGTGAGACTCCTGGTGCGAACCTCTTGCTGCAGCTTCGCTACGAACTCGGCAACGGGGAGCACCACCTGCTTGTTCCCTGCCCCGCGCGCCCGCACGGCAACGCTGTGCGCTTCGGCTTCTCGCTGCCCCACGACCGCCATGTACGGCACCTTGTGCGTCTCGGCGTCGCGGATCTTGTAGTTGAGCGTATCGCTGCGTTCATCCAGCTGCGCGCGAATCCCGGCCTGACGTAGCGTCTCGTGGACGTGGCGCGCCGCGTCGTTCTGCCCTTCGGCGATCGGCAGCACGCGCACCTGCTCGGGCGAGAGCCAGAGCGGGAACGCGCCCGCGAAATGCTCGATGAGAATCCCCATGAACCGCTCGAACGAGCCGCACACGGCGCGGTGAATCACGACGGGCCGATGCTCGGCGTTGTCCTCCCCTACATAGATGAGGGAGAACCGCTCCGGCGCCGCGTAGTCGAGCTGGATCGTGCCAAGCTGCCAGGTCCGGCCGATGGAGTCGGCCACGTGGAAGTCGATCTTGGGCCCGTAGAACGCGCCGTCGCCCGGGAACGTCTGGTACGGCAGCCCTGTCGCCTCGAGCGCCGCTTTGAGCCCCGCTTCGGCGCGGTCCCACATCGCGTCGTCGCCCACGCGAACCGGCGGCCGTGTGCAGAACTTCACCTGGGCCGTCAGGTTGAACGTCTTGTAGAAGCCGAGAATGAAGTCGGCGAGCCGCTTCACTTCCTCGGCGATCTGCTTCTCCATCAGGAAGATGTGGCAATCGTCCTGCTGGAACTGGCGCACGCGGGTGAGTCCGGCGAGCGCGCCCGAGATCTCGTTGCGGTGCAGCACGTCGAAGGTGACCCAACGCAACGGCAGCTCGCGATACGAGTGCTTCCCCGCGAGGTACATCAGGTAGTGAGACGGGCAGTTCATCGGCTTCAGCGAGAAGTCGGGCTCCCCCGACTCCTTGTTGAGGACGAGGAACATGTTTTCCTGGTACTTCCCCCAGTGCCCCGACAGCTCCCACAGGCCCTTGTTGTACATCAGCGGCGTCTTGACTTCGTGGTAACCGTCCCGCTGCAACTCGCGCAGGTACGCGTTCAACTCGTTGATCATCGTGGTCCCGCGCGCCGTCCAGAACACCGCACCCGGGGCCCAGTGATGGAAGATGAAGAGGTCGAGCTCGCGACCGACCTTGCGGTGATCGCGCTTCCTGGCCTCCTCGAGGCGATGCACGTACCCATCGAGGTCCTCTTTCTTGAACCACGCCGTCCCGTAGATGCGCTGCAGCATCTGGCGGCGCTCGTCGCCGCGCCAATAGGCGCCGGCGGCGCTGAGCAGCTTGAAGAACTTGATCCGCCCCGTGCTCGGCACGTGCGGGCCGCGGCACAGGTCGACGAACGGCCCGTCCGTGTAAACGGAGATGACCTCGCCCTCTTTCAGATCGTCGATGCGTTCGAGCTTGAGCGGATCGTCGGTGAAGCGCTTCTTGGCTTCCGCCCGCGATACCTCTTCGCGCGTGAACGGATAGTCGGCCTTGGCGACCTCGACCATCTTCTGCTCGATCGCCTCGAGGTCCTCCGGTGCGAAGGGCCGGCCGATATCGAAGTCGTAATAGAAACCGTCTTCGATGGGTGGGCCGAAGCCGATCTTCGCGTGCGGGAAGATCTGCCGCACCGCGGTCGCCAGCACGTGCGCCGAGGAATGGCGCAGTACGTCGAGGGCCTGCGGGTCTTTGTCGGTCAGGATCGAGATCTTGGCGCCGTCGGGCACGGGGCGCTGCAGGTCGCGCACGTCGCCGTCCACACGGATCGCGAGCGCGGCCTTGGCGAGGCCGGGGCCGATGGCCTTGGCCACGTCGGCGCCGGACGCCCCGGCCGGCAGGGTTTTCTGGCTCCCGTCAGGGAGCGTGACGCGGATTTCCGTGGCGGCCATGTCCGAGGTTCAGCGAGTTTCGGCGGGGGCGCTGGCGGCCGGCGTGCTCACAGGGGGCACCCGGGTTCCCCAACGGAAATACAGGCTGACGGCAAAGAGAATCACCGCGCCCAGCACCATCCAGCGCACGAGTCGGCTCGGCGGCAGGTCGTCGGCCATTGGACGGAATTCTAGCGGCCGCTTCTATATTAAGGAATGCCCGGACCTGAGTTCGAGCTGCCCCCGCAATACGATCCACGCACCGTCGAGCCGAGCCTCTATCAACGCTGGCTCGCGCGCGACGTGTTCCTGCCGCGCCCCTCGGGGGACCCCTATGTCATCGTCATTCCGCCCCCGAACCTGACCGCCGTGCTGCACGTCGGGCACGCGTTGAACAACATCATCCAGGACGTGCTGATCCGGTTCGAGCGCATGCGCGGCCGGGCCGCGGAATGGCTCCCGGGGACCGATCACGCCGGCATCGCGACCCAGAACGTGGTGGAGAAGCAGATCGCCGCGGAGGGCAAGACACGCTTCGACCTGGGCCGCGAGGCGTTCGTCGAGCGCGTGTGGGCCTTCGTGCGTGAGACCGGCGACACGATCATCGAGCAGCTCAAGATCATCGGCTGTTCCTGCGACTGGAGCCGCACCCGCTTCACGCTCGACACGGCGTACTCCCGATCGGTGCGCGAAACGTTCGTGCGCCTCTGGGAGGAAGGCCTGATCTACCGCGGCCACCGTGTCATTCACTGGTGCCCGCACTGCCTCACGGCCCTCTCAGATGAAGAGGCCGAGCATCACGACACCAACGGCAACCTGTACCACATCAAGTATCCGCTGGTCGATGGGTCCGGGTTCGTCACGGTCGCGACGACGCGCCCCGAGACCCTGCTCGGTGACACCGCGGTCGCCGTGCATCCCAAGGACCCGCGCGGGAAACCGTACGTGGGAAAGAAGCTCCGGCTCCCGATCGCCAACGTGGAGATCCCGGTCGTCGCCGACGACAGCGTCGACAAGGAGTTCGGGACGGGGTTCGTGAAGGTGACCCCGGCGCACGACCCGAATGACTTCGATATCGGCATGCGGCACAAGTTGGCGATGCCGCTGGTGATGACGGAAGATGGGCGGATGGGCGGACCGGCGGACCGCGTCCCGAGAGAGCTCGCCGGGCTCGATCGATTTGATGCGCGGAAGAAGATCGTGAAGCTGCTCGAAGCCCAGGGTCTGCTCGTGAAGATCGAGCCGCACCCGCACTCGGTGCGCCGCTGCTATCGCTGCGACACCGTCGTCGAGCCGCGCCTCTCCGACCAGTGGTTCGCCAAGATGAAGCCCTTGGCCGAACCGGTGCTCGCGGCGTACCGGCGCGGCGAGTTCAAGATCGTGCCCGAGCGCTGGCGCGCCACGTTCGAGCACTGGATGGAGAATATCCGCGACTGGAACATCTCGCGGCAGTTGTGGTGGGGGCACCGCATTCCGGTGTTCACGTGCACAAAGTGCAAGCACCAATGGGCCGATCGGCAAGATCCCACGACGTGTCCTAAATGTGGCGGGCCCGTCGAGCAGGACCCCGACGTGCTCGACACGTGGTTCTCGTCGTGGCTCTGGCCTTTCGCGACGTTCGGCTGGCCACAGCACACCGACGACCTCGCGCGCTTCTATCCGGGCCACACGCTCGTGACGGCGCCGGAGATCCTGCAGCTGTGGGTCTCGCGCATGCTGATGTCGGGCTACCACTTCATGGAGCGGCTGCCCTTCACGACCGTGTACCTGACCGGCACCGTGCGCGACACGAAGCATCGCAAGATGTCGAAGTCGCTCGGCAACGGGATCGATCCGCGCGACGTGGTGCAGCTCTACGGCACCGACGCGCTGCGCTGGACCTTGATCGGCGGCGGCTCCCTCGGTGCCGACGTCATCGTCGATCCCGACGACCTGGAGAGCACCTTCGCGCCGGGCCGGAACTTCGCGAACAAGTTGTGGAATATCGGGCGGTTCATTTTGTCGCAGCTGCCACGCGACGTGGCCACCATCGACAGCGTGAAACGCACCAGCCTCACCCTCGCCGATCGCTGGATCCTGTCGCGCGCCCAGGCGACGATCCGCGAGGCCACCGCGTCGCTCGAGCAGTTCCGCCTCGACGAAGCGGCGAAACGCTGCTTCGAGTTCGTGTGGAACGAACTGGCCGATTGGTACGTGGAGGCGGTGAAGCCCCGACTCGATGATCCGGCAGCGAAAGCGGTGCTGGCGCATTGCTTCGACACGGCCCTCCGCCTGCTGCACCCGGTCGTCCCCTTCATTACTGAGGAGCTGTGGCAGAAGCTCCCCGGCCGGAAGGCCGACGACCTGATCGCCGTGACCGACTGGCCCACAACGCGGTCCGAGCTCGCGGACGCCGACGCCGACGCGCAGTTCGCGCGCGTCAAGACCGCCATCGAGCGCATCCGCTCGATCCGCGCCGAATACCGCATCTCGCCGAAGACGCGCCTCGCGGCCGCGATCGTGCTGCGCGGCGGCGACCGCGCGGCGACCTTCGAGGGCGAGCGCGAGACGATCACGCGCCTCGCGCATCTCGAGAGCCTCGCCCTCAATGGCGCCGCCCTGCCGACCGGTGCTGCGCACGCGGTCTTCGGCGACGGGAGTGAAGTCGTCGTGGCGCTCAGCGGTTCGATCGACGTGCAGCAGGAGTGCAAGCGGTTGGCGACGGAGAGCGAACGGTTGGAGAAACTGATCTCGGGCCTCGCGGCGCGACTCAGCAACGAGAACTTCGTCTCCCGCGCGCCCGCCGAGGTGGTCGCGAAGGAGCGTGAGAAGGAGCGGACGTGGCGCGAGCAGCGCGACGTGCTGGCCGGCAAGCTCAGGGCCCTGGGCTGCGTTTAATCGTGTTCGGGGCCGCGCTCCTCGCGGCCTGCGCCAATCAGGGCGACCCGCCGGGCGGGCCGCCCGACGTCGCGCCGCCCGCCATCGTCACCGTGCGACCCGAATCGGGCGCCGTCGTCGCCGACTGGAAGGACGACGCGGTCATCCAGTTCGACGAGGTGATCGACGAAATGGGCGTCAGTAGCGGCACCGGAGCCGGCATCACGGGACTGGCGAAACAGGTGATTCTCTCCCCAGTCCACGGCGACGTGTCGGTGAGCTGGGGCCGCACACGCATCCGCGTGAAACCCAAGGAAGGCTGGAAGCCGGGCCGCGTCTATCACCTCGAGCTGTTGCCGGGAATCGTCGATCTGCGCCGCAACATCCTCAAAAAAGGCCAGCTCGTCGTCTTCTCGACGGGGCCCGCGATCCCGAACAGGATCCTGACCGGGAACGCCATCCAGTGGGTCGAGCAGCGCTCCATGTTTGGCGCCCTGATCGAGGCGGTCCCCCTCCCCGACAGCGTCGGCTACTTGACGGTCGCCGACTCGGCGGGCCGCTTCCATCTCGATGCCCTGCCCCCCGGACGCTACGTCGTGTACGCCACGGCCGACCAGAACAACAACCGGCGCCGCGACCGGCGCGAGGCCTACGATTCCGCGGCGGTCACGCTCGACTCGATCGCCGGGGTCGCGCTCTTTGCCTTCGTGCACGACACGGTGGGACCCCGCGTCCGCACCGGGACGGTGGTCGACTCGAACACAGTGCGGCTCGAGTTCTCGCAGGCCCTCGGCGTGCCGCTCGACACCGCGCACGTCCGCGTCCTCCAGCTCCCTGACTCGACGCCCGTGACGATCGTCAACGCGCTCACGCCGCCGCAGTATGACTCCGTCACGGCGGCGGCGCGCAAGGCCAAGCCCGACAGCGCGCGCCATGATACGACGCCGGCGGCGCGTGCCCCCGCTCCCGCGCGCGCCGATACGACCGCGGCGCCGGCGGACACATCGGAATTGCATCGCCTCCTGGCCCAACGCCCGGTGCCGTACGACAAAGCCGTGCTGCGCTTCGCGTCGGCCTTGAAGCCCGAGACCCGCTACGTGATCCGCGTGAGCGGGGCCGTCAACCTGAACGGCGCCTCGGGGGACGGGCAGGTCGTCGTCCTGACACCCAAGCCGCCGGAGCCCGTCAAGGCAGACACCGCGCACCGCGCACCGCGCACCCCTCCATGACCGACCCGCGCCGCAAACTCCCCGCCGTGGACGCGCTGCTCGAGAGCCCGGGCGTCGCGCCGCTGCTCGCGGCGCACCCGCGGAGTTTGGTCGTCCGCGCCGTGCGCGAAACGGTCGAGGCCGCCCGCGCCAACGGTGGAAACGCGCCGGAGGGCGGTTGGGACGCCGCCGTGCGCCGGTCGGTGGCCCGCATCGCGGCGCCCTCGCTGCAGCCGGTGATCAATGCCACCGGCGTCGTGTTGCACACGAACCTGGGGCGCGCGCCGCTCGCGCCCGCCGCCATCGCCGCTATCGCGAGCGTCGCCGCGGGGTACTCGGCGCTCGAGTACGACCTCGGCCGCGGCGCCCGCGGCTCGCGCCACGCCCATTGCCGCGATCTGCTCGTCGAAGTGACCGGAGCGCCCGACGCGCTCGTCGTGAACAATGCCGCGGGCGCTGTGCTGCTCGCGCTGAGCGCGCTGGCGCGCGGCGGCGCCGCGATCGTCTCGCGCGGCGAGCTGGTCGAAATCGGGGGATCGTTCCGCATTCCCGACATCATGGCGCGGTCGGGCGCGCAACTCGTCGAGGTCGGCACGACGAATCGCACCAACCGCAAAGACTACGAGAACGCCCTGACTCCCGACTCCCGGCTCCTCCTGAAGGTTCACCGCTCGAATTTCCAGGTCACCGGCTTCACCGCCGACGTCCCGGCCCCGGAGCTCGCGGCCCTCGCGCACGCGCGCAAAGTGGCGTTCCTGTACGACGTGGGCAGCGGCCTCTTGCTCGACCTCGCCCCGTGGGGTCTCACGGGCGAGCCGACCGTCGCCGAGGCGGTGGCGAGCGGAGCCGACGTCATCACGTTCAGCGGCGACAAACTGTTGGGCGGTCCCCAGGCGGGGATCTTGCTCGGCAGCGCGGAGGCGATCGCGGCCTGCCGCGCCGATCCCATCGCCCGCACGGTGCGCGCCGACAAGTTGACGCTCGCGGCTCTCGAGGCGACGCTCGCGTTGTATCGCGATCCGGAACAGGCACGCCGGGAGATCCCGGTGCTGCGGATGCTGACCGAGGATCTCGAAAGCGTGAAACGGCGTGGAGACGCGTTGCTGAAAGGCGTGCACGGCGAGCTCGTCCAAGGCGAATCTGAGGTCGGCGGTGGCTCGCTCCCGGGAGCCAAGCTCCCAACCTGGCTTGTTCGGCTGACGGCTGATCGGCTGACGGCCGACGGCTTGGCCGCGAAGCTGCGCTCGGCCGAGCCGCCTGTGATCGCCCGGATCGTCGCCGATCGCGTGGTCCTCGATCCCCGAACCATCCTTCCCGACCAGATCGACGCCACCGTCCGCGCGATCAATGCCTGACGGCAAGCGCGCGGTTTTTCTGGACCGCGACGGCACGATCGTCGAGGATCCCGGATACCTGCACAAACCCGAACACGTGAGAGTGCTGCCGGCCGCCGCCGACGGCATTCGCCGGCTCAACAAGGCCGGCTACGTCGTGGTCGTGGTCACGAACCAGTCGGGAATCGCGCGCGGCCTCTACTCTATGGCCGACTATCGGGCCGTGGAGAAGCGGCTCGACGATCTGCTGGCCGAGGATCGCGCGCGCATCGACGCGTCGTACCTGTGTCCCCACCATCCGCAGGCCCCGGAGCCCTGTGCCTGCCGCAAGCCGCGGACCAAGTTGTTCCTCGATGCCCAGGCGGCCCTCGGGATCGACTTCACCCGGTCGTGGTGGGTGGGTGACCGCCTGTCGGACGTCCAGGCCGCCAGGGGGCTCGGGGGCAAGGCCATTCTGGTGGCGACGGGCCAGGGAAACCTCCATCAGGGCCAGGCCCGGGCGCTCGGTGTGACGGTGGTCGCTGACCTCGGCGCCGCGGCGACCGAGATTCTACGTCAGACGACGCCATGACGACATGACTCCGCGCGTGCTCCGCGCCTTCGCTCTCGTGCCGCTGGTTCTCACCGCGGCGTGCCCGCAGGCACCCCCGCGGGTGACGCCGCCGCCTTCGAACCGGTCCGGCATCACCGTAGGCCAGACGGCCGGTGGCAGCCTCACCCCGGACGCGCCGACCTTCGCCGATAGGTCGTACTATCGCGCGTACCCGTTCACCGGGCGTGGCGGCGACACGATTACCGCGGACATCGAGTCCGTCGACTTCGACGCCAACGCCATCCTCACGGACGGGCACGGCAACCGGCTGATCGGGAACGACGACAGCGGCGGGAGCTGCAACGCCCGCCTCACCTACGTGCTGCCGCGAGACGGACCGTACCGCATCTACGTCAACTCGAGCGCGCGCG
This sequence comes from Gemmatimonadales bacterium, assembly GCA_036004745.1. Lineage (GTDB taxonomy): Bacteria > Gemmatimonadota > Gemmatimonadetes > Gemmatimonadales > GWC2-71-9 > 20CM-2-65-7. The sequence continues at coordinate 9,833 of DASYRD010000063.1, forward strand.
CCGAGATCGGGGCCTACCGGCTGGCGCTGCGGCGGGGAGGTGGCGTCGCCCTTCCCGATTCGACGTGCCGCGGCTTCGGGCGGGTGAAGGGGTTGGTGCGCGTCGGCCAGACGATCGAAGACACGCTGGTGAGCGACGACCCCATCTTTTCGGGGGATTCGAGCCACTTCCAGCGCTGGGTACTCCCGGTGACGCACGGACAGGCGTTCACGGTCGACCTCATGTCCCAGTCGTTCGACGCCTACCTCATCCTCACGCATGGGCCCGGCGACAAAGTCCTCGAAAACGACGATGGCGGCAACGGCTGCAATGCGCGCATCGTGTACACGCCGCCCGACGACCGCCCCCTCAGGATCATCGTCAATACGGCGCACAAGCACGAGACCGGCCCGTTCGTCTTGCGCGTCAGCGCCGGCCTCACCATCACCGATGTGAAGGGCCGCTGTGTCTCAGGCACGTGAGAATATGCTAGATTGTCCGCCACCACCCGTCTCCTGAAGGAGCCGCCTGTGCGTTCCGTCCGCTTCCTCATGATCCTCGGCCTGTGCGCGCCCGGTCTGGCGCCCCTGGCCGCCCAAACGCCCATCCGCATCGGTCAGAGCGTGACGGGGCGGCTCACCATCGCCGATCAGACGTTCAGCGACGGCTCGCGCTACAAGATGTACGCGTTCGTCGGGAACAAGGGCGACACCGTCGCGGTGGATCTCATGTCCGACGACTTCGACGCCAACCTCCTGGTCGCGGACGCGTCGGGGAATGCGCTGGCGCGCAACGACGACAGCGGCGAGAACTGCAACGCGCGGCTCACCTATGTCCTGCCGCAGGCGGCGAACTATCGTGTGTACGCCAACTCGAGCGCGCCAGCCGAGCTGGGCGAGTATCGTCTCGCCCTGGCCAAGGGAAAGGCCGCGGCCGCTTCGGATACGGTGTGCCGCGGGTTCGGACGCGTCGCGGGTCTGATTCAGATGGGCCAGACGGTGACGGGCAACCTCACAGCCAATGATCCGGAATTCCCCGGCGACTCGACGTACTTCCAGCGCTGGATCCTGCCGGTCACGCCGAACCAGTCGTTCACGGTGGATCTCGAGTCGAGCGACTTCGACTCGTACATCATCTTGACGCGCGGCCGCGGCGACAAGCTCGTGGAGAACGACGACGGCGGCGGCGGCTGCAATGCGCGGCTCGTGTACACCTCGCAGGACGACCATCCGCTGCGTGTCGTCGTGAACACCGCGTCGCGGCCGCCGCGTCAGACGGGCCGCTTCACGCTCCGCGTCACCGACGGCGAATCGCCCACCGAGGCGAAGGGCAACTGCCGCTTCACCGGCAGCGGCGGCGCGGCGCCCAGTCGTCCCAGCGCGGCGCCCCCCGCCGCCGCGCCCGCCGCGAGCGCGTCGCGCCCTATCAGCGTGGGGCAGACGCAGCAGGGCTCGCTGACCCGCAACGACGTCCTGCTTACGAGCGACTCGAGCTACGCGCAGGCCTGGACGATCCAGGGGCGCGCCGGCCAGACCGTGACGATCGACCTCGAGTCCGACGAGTTCGACGCGTACCTGTTCCTGCGCGGTCCCGGCATCAGCGGCGGCCGCGACTTCCAGGACGACGATTCGGGCGGCAACTGCAACGCCCGGCTCACGGCGATCTTCCCGCAGACCGGTGACTACGAGGTCGTCGTGAATACCGCCGGCAAGTACGCGACGGGCGCGTTCACGCTGAGCATCACCACCGGGTCGAAGCCCAAGTCGGTCGCGCGCTGCAGCCGGAGTCAGTGACGGCGGTCCGTGTCGCCGTCCTGGCGTCGGGCGGCGGCACGAACCTGCAGGCGCTGATCGACGCGCTCCACGACGCTCCCGAGGCCCGCGTGGCGCTGGTCGTCACGAACCGGCCCCACGCGGGCGCCCTCGACCGGGCTCGGCGCGGCGGCATCGCGGCGACGGTCCTCAAGAATCCGGATGACCCCGCGGAACTGCTCGCCGCCCTCGGCCCCGACACGGACCTCGTTGTCCTGGCCGGTTATCTGAAGCTCGTGCCCCCCGCCGTGGTCGCCCGATTTCGCTGGAAGATGATTAATATCCACCCGGCCTTGCTCCCCGCGCACGGCGGGCCCGGCATGTACGGGCACCGCGTGCACGAGGCGGTGCTGGCGAGCGGCGCCGCCGAGTCCGGCGCCACCGTGCACTACGTCGACGAGCACTTCGACCGCGGACCGATCATCGCGCAGGCGCGCGTGCCGGTTCGCCCCGGCGACACGCCGGAGTCGCTCGCGGCGCGCGTGCTCGCAGCGGAGCATCAACTGCTGCCCAGGGTCGTGCTCGAGCTGGCGCGACGCGGCGTCCCAAGCCAACCCGTGAGGATTTTGTGAGAGCGTTGCTGTCGGTGTCGGACAAGCGCGGGCTCGTGGAGTTCGCCCAGGGCCTAGTCGCCCTCGGCTGGGAGATTGTCTCCACCGGGGGCACCGCGGAGGCGCTGCGAAGGGCGCAGGTGCCGGTGATTGGGATCGAGGACGTCACCGGGTTCCCCGAGATGATGGACGGGCGCGTCAAGACGCTGCACCCCAAGGTGCACGGCGGCCTGCTCGCGCGGCGCGATCATCCCGCCGACGTCGCCGCGATGCAGCAACACGGCATCACGCCGATCGACCTCGTCGCCGTGAATCTCTATCCGTTCCGGGAAACGGTCGCGAAACCGCGCACCACGTTCGAGCAGGCGATCGAGCAGATCGACATCGGGGGCCCCTCGATGCTGCGCTCGGCCGCGAAAAACCACGCGGACGTGTTCGTAGTCGTGGATCCAGCTGATTATCCCACGGTCCTCGAAGCCCTCAAGGGTGGACTGACCCCGGGCGCAAGCCCGGGGGGTCCGGGGGCCGACCTCCGTCGACGCCTCGCGACCAAGGTGTTTTCCCACACGGCAGCCTACGACGCGGCGATCCTCGGCTACCTGTCGCGTTCCGACGAGGCGTTGCCGAGCCGGCTCTCGGTCGGGCTGGAGCGCCAGCAGTCATTGCGCTACGGGGAGAACCCGCACCAGCGCGCGGCCCTGTACGCGAGCGATGAGCGCGGCATCCGCGACCTGAAGCAGCTGCACGGCAAGGAGCTCTCGTTCAACAATCTGCTCGACGTCGACGCCGCGGTGAACGCCGTGGCGCCCTGGGGCCCCGACGACCGGCCGGCGTGCGCCATCATCAAGCACACCACACCCTGCGGCATCGCCCTGGGCCGCAACGCGGCCGACGCGTACGAGCGCGCCCTCGCCACGGACCGGACTTCCGCGTTCGGCTCCGTGATCGCGTTCAACACCGTGGTCGATCGCGCCGCCGCGGAAGCGATGCAGGACCTGTTCGTGGAGGTCGTCGTGGCGCCGCGCATCCACGCCGACGCGTTGACGGTGTTCCAGGCGAAGAAAAACCTGCGCGTCGTGGAGCTCCCCCGCCCCACCGACGAGCCGACCTGGGATTGGAAACGCATCCGCGGCGGTTTCCTCGTGCAGGACCGGTTCCGCTTCAGCGGCGTGGCCGACGAGAAGACGTGGAAGGTGGCGACGAAGCGGCGGCCCACCGATGCGGAGTGGAACGACCTGCGGTTCGCCTGGGCCGCCGTGGGCGCCGTCAAATCCAACGCGATTCTGATCGCGCGGAACGAGGCGGCGATCGGGATCGGGGCCGGGCAGATGAGCCGCGTGGACAGCTCGTTCCTTGCCGTGCACAAGGCGCGGCAGCAGGGCCACGATCCCACAGGGGCCGTGCTGGCCAGCGATGCGTTCTTTCCATTTCCTGACGGTGTAGACGAAGCGGCGGCAGCGGGGATCGTCGCTATCATTCAGCCTGGCGGTTCCGTCAAAGACCCCGAAGTGATCGCCGCCGCCGACCAGCATGGCCTGGCGATGGTGCTCACCGGCATGCGGCAGTTCAGACACTAACGGGCGAAGAGATGAGTCACGCACAGCACAACCTGAATGCGTTCGCGCCTCCGGCACCCGAAGCGCCCCCGTACTGGATGGCGCTGGCGGTGTTCGTGGGTGCGCTGGCCCTGTACATCGTGACGCTCGCCCCGACGACGCAGTTCTGGGATACGTCGGAGTACATGACGGCCGCGTACACGCTCGGCATCCCCCATCCCCCCGGCAACCCGTTCTTCGTCCTCGTCGCGCACGTCTGGGGCGAGATCCCCTTCGTCGCGGCCTACGCGAAGCGCATCAACTTGCTGGCCGCCGTCACCAGCGCCGTGTCGGCGGGGTGCTGGTTCCTGATCGGCGAGCGCTGGTTGCGCAGCATCGTGCCAGCCCGGTGGCCGCGGCGGCTGGCGGCGCTGGCGGGCGCGCTGGTCGCGACGACCGCCTTCACCGTGTGGAACCAGTCGGTGGTGAACGAGAAGGTGTACACGCTGAGCCTCCTGTCGATCGCGCTGATTCTCTGGCTCATCGTGCGCTGGGACGACCAGCCCGCCGGCGGAGCGCACGATCACTACTTGCTGTTGATCGTGTATCTGCTGGCCCTGACGGCGACGAACCACATGATGGGCGTGCTGGTGGGTCCCGTGGTGATGGTGCTGCTGTTCCCGCCATTGAAGCAGCAACGCCAGCGGACCGAGGAAGAACAGCGCGTGGAGTGGTCGCAGTTCTTCCTCTTCACCGGCGTCTGGGCCCTGTTGATCGCGCTCGGCCTCGAAGGGACGGGCCCGATCTACGCCGCCGGCGCGCTGTACCTGTTGGCCCTGGCGTACGCAGTGATGTACGCCCGCAATTGGCAGTTCGGGCTGGCGCTGCTCGGTGTCGCGATCGTGGGACTCTCCGTGTACACGTTCCTGCCGATCCGCGCCGGGCACTTCCCGCCGATCAACGAAGGTGAGCCGACGAACTGGCAGGCTCTGTGGGCAGTCCTCACGCGGCAGCAGTACGGCAAGCCCTCGATCTTCGACAATCCGATGTACCCGCCGGGCCCCGGCAACCCGGGCCACACGATCGTGCTCTACGGGCAACAGATCCTGAACTATTTCCAGTACTTCAGCTGGCAGTTCGGGCACGACTGGTCGGACCGTATCCAGCGAGTCTTGGCCGTCGTGTTCGGCGGCCTCGGGGTCCTCGGCGCCTGGCGTCACTGGCGCTCGGACCGGCGCACCGCGATTGCGATGACGCTGCTCGTCTTCACATTCACGTTCGCGCTCATCTTCTACCTGAACTTCAAGTGGGGCTTCTCGCAGCCCTACAGTGAGCCGGGCCTGCAACACGAGGTGCGCGAGCGCGACTACTTCTTTATCTGCTCGTTCGCGATCTGGGGCATCTGGGTGGGGATGGGCCTCGCGACCGTGATGGAGGGCGCGCAGGAGTTCTTCAAGCCGCGCCAGCCGAACGCGGGATTACGCTGGGCCGTTGCGACGCCGCTCGTCGCGGTCGCGCTGCTGCCCCTGATCGGCAACCGTTTCACGGCGTCCCGCGCCGGCGAGACCATCGCCCGCGATTTCGCGTCCGACCTGCTCCAGTCCGTCGAGCCGTACGGCATCCTCGTGACGGCGGGCGACAACGACACGTTCCCGCTGTGGTACGCTCAGGAGGTGGAGGGCATCCGTCGCGACGTGATCGTCGTGAACCTGTCGCTCGCCAACACCGACTGGTACCTACGGCAGATGCAGCGGCGCCCGATCGAAACGTTCGATCCCAGCACGGCCCCGGCCGCGTACCGCGGCCGCGCGTGGCCCAAGCCCACCGGCAAGCTGATGAGCTACACTGACGCCCAGCTGGCGGCACTGGAGCAGTACTACGTGCTCCAGAACAAGGACAGCGTGCAAGTCGGCTCATTCTGGGTCCCGCTCGACCCGCAGCAACTCGGGCGCCCGTACATCGAGCGCGCCGACGTCGCGGTCTTACGGATCATGAAGGATCAGATCGGCAGGCGTCCGATCTACTTCTCGCGCACCGTCGGCTCCTATGCCGACCAGTTCGGCCTCACGGCCCGGCTCGAGGGCAACGGCTTTGGACGGGCGCTGCGTGAGCGGGAGCTGCAGCCGTCCGACAGCATCAAAGCGGTGCCGTCGCTCGGCTGGGTGAATGTGAAGCGGAGCCAGGCGCTGCTCTTCGACGTGTATCACGCCGAGAGCGCGGCACGCGTGCGCCCGCGTGGCTGGGTGGACCAGCCCTCGGAGGGGATCCTGACGACGTATGGCGTGATCTACTACGCCCTGGCGCAGGAGCTCCAGGCGACGCACCCGGCGCTCGCCGCGCGGGCGCAGGTGATTGCGGGCGCCGTGTTCCGCAACACGACGATCAATTTCCAGCCGCTCCCCGAACGGGCGACGTCGCCGCCGCCGTCCCTCATCCCGCGCTAGCGGGTGGCTTCGGTTGTGGGAGGCGCCCCACGGTGACGCTCGACCACCTGCGGCATCACGACCGCGCCGGGGAATAACCGCTCGAGGCCGCCAACCACCACCTGGTCGCCGGCCTCGATGCCACCGCCGACGATTTCCGCCCAGCCCGCCGTACGGACGCCGAGGGTCACCTGGCGGCGGTCGGCCTTGCCTTCCTTCACCACCCACACGAACGTGGCGCCCTGCATGGGCAGGATCGCGTCCTCCGGGACCACGATGGCGTTGGGCCGGATGCTCGTGGCGAGACGGGCCTCGATGAACATCCCGCTCGCCAGCTCGCGCCGCGGATTGGGCACGACGGCCTTGATGAGGATGGTGCGCCCGGGCAGCTCGACCGTCGGATCGATGAAAATCACTTCACCCGAGAAGTTGCGCCCCGGCAGTGCCGCGACCTGGAAACTCACGAGCTGCCCGCGCTTCAGCTGGTCGGCGTAGCGCTCGGGCACCTGGAGCACGGCGTACTGCGGGCTGACGGTGTTGAGGGCCGTGAGCTTCGAGGCGCTGTTCACGTAGTCTCCGAGACTCACGTAGCGACGCCCGACGACCCCGGAGAATGGCGCCCGCACCACCGAGCGATCGAGCCGCACCTTGAGCAGCTCGAACTGGGCGTCGGCGCTGCGCGCGGTCGCCTCGGCCCGCTCGAGGTCCGCCGCGGACGACGCGTTCTGCGCGATGAGCTGCTTGGTGCGTTCCAGCGCCTGACGCGCCAGGTCACGGTCCGCTTCGGCGCGCGCAGCCTGAGCCTTCAGCTCGGAGTCGTCCACCTTGAAGAGCGGCGTGCCCTTCTCGACCGCCTGGCCTTCCCCGACGAGGATGTCCACGATCCGCCCCTCGACTTCGGGTCGCAAGTCGATGGCCTGGATCGCCTCGATCTGACCGGTGGCGGCGATGGCGTCGACGACGGTGTCGCGCTGGGCGGCCGCGACCTCCACGGGCATCGGCGGCATCCCACCACCCCCGGGGCTCCCGGCGGCGGAGTTCGCTTTTTTGCAAGCGGCGACGAGCAGCAGCGCAAGAATGAGAGGGCGCATCACGGTGTGTCCTTATCAGTGAAAAGTCGGCGGCCGAGGATCATCTCGAGGCCGGCGAGCGCGAGACGGGTGCCGTAGCGGGCCTGCACGAGATCCGCCTCGGCCTGGGACAGATTCACCTGGGCATCGAGCAAGTCGAGAATGGTCGTCGCGCCGCTCGAGTAGCGCGTTTGCTGGACGCGGAAGCTCTCGCGCGCGACCGCGAGGCCTTCTCGCGCGAGCTGCGCGGTGGCGTGGGCCGTCAGGTACGCGTCGTACGCGGCGGTGACGTCATGCTGTACCGCGCGATCCATGTCCTGCCGGCGGGCGCGGGCCACGTCTTTGTGCACGCGCGCCCGCGAGAGCGCCAGCTCTCGTTGACCGTTGTTCCATATCGGGAACGAGATACCAAGCGTGAGATTCGTCTGCTTGAACAGGTCGTTCGGATAGAACTTCGTGCCCAACGAGAGCTTGCTAAACGTCAGCGTCGCGTGCGGCAGGTAGTTGCCCAGCTCGGCGCGATACGCGGCGCTCGCCGCGCGCTCGTTGGCGGCCGCCACGCGATAGTCGGGGCCCTGGCGAGCGGCTTCCGAGATCGCGTCGGCCAGCGTCAGCGGCAGCTCTGGAGCCGCGGCGGTGTCGAGGGGCGCTGCGTCGACGGGTCCCGCCGCGCCGACACGGCGACCCAGCTCGAGCCGCGCGATCCGCAACGCCGATTCCTGATTGAGCTGAGCCACCTGGGCGCGCGTCAACTCGAGTCGGAGATTGAGTGAGTCCGTGAGCACCGCCGCACCGGACGCGACGCGGGCCCGCGCCACGCCGAGCTGCTCGCGCGCGCGCCGGAGCCGCTCCCGCGCCACGCGATCCAGCTCGGCGTTTTGCAGCACCGCGTAATAGTCCGACTCAGTCAGGAGCGCGGTCGCAAAACGCTGACGCAACTCGTCCGCGTGGGCGCCCTCCAGCGCGGCGCCCGACCGGCTGAGCTCCGCGAACTTTTGGCCGCCGGTGAAGAGGTCGTAGCGGACGTTGAGTTGCGACGACCATGTGGTCTTGAGTCGCAGCAGCGAATCGGTGAAAAAGAAACCCGCCGGATCGGTGCTCTGCCGATTTACGCTGATCGTCGCCGACGGCAGTATGAACACGGCGAAGGCGTTGCGGCGCCCCCACACCGCGTTATCCACCTGACCCAGGGCCGAGATGTAGTTCGGGTCGAGCTGCGCGGCGCGCTCCAACGCATCCTTCAGCGTGATCGGCGGCAGCGAATCGACTTGCGGCGCGGCGGCTTGCAGCGCGAGGAGCAGCGCGAGCATCAGTCGCCCTCCGACGCTTTGGGAAGCGGCACCAGCACGTCGCGCCGCCCGCGGGCCCGCTCGAGCAGGCCATCGAACAGCACGTACGCCACGGGCACCACGAACAGCGTGAGCGCGGTCGAGAAGAAGACGCCGCCCACGATCGCGTACCCCAGCGGCTTCCGCGCCGCCGACCCGGCACCTACGCCCCATGCGACGGGCACGGCGCCCATGATCGTCGCGACCGACGTCATGAGAATCGGCCGCAGCCGGATCCGGCCCGCTTCGAGGACCGCCGCGACGGTATCGAGCCCTTTCTCCTTGAGCTGGTTCGTGTACTCGACGAGCAGAATCGAGTTCTTACACACCAGTCCGATGAGGAGAATCATTCCGATTTGGCTGTACAGGTTCATCGTCGCGCCAGACCGATGGATGAGGGCCGCAAACTTCAGCGTCGCCAGTGCTCCGGTCACCGCGAGCGGGACGGCGAGGAGCACCGTAAAGGGATGCAGCAGGGATTCGAACTGCGACGCGAGCACCATGAACACCACGATGAGCGCGATCACGAACGCGAAGTAGATCGCGGTCCCGCTCTCCTTGTACTCGCGCGACTCTCCGGCGAGCGCCGTCGTGGTCCCCGGAGGCAGGATCTGGCGCGCGATGGCGTCGAGCGAATCGAGCGCTTCACCCTGCGCGAGTCCCGGCATCAGGGAAGCCGACAACGTGAACGCCGGGACGCGGTTGAAGTGGTTGATCTGCCGCGCGCCGACGCCCTCCTGGACGTTGGTCAGGGCCGCGAGCTGGACGAGCTGTCGATTCTTGCCCCGCAGATAGATCCCGCGCATGTCGCTCGGCGTCGCACGATCGCTCGGATCGAGCTGCACCATCACGTAATAGAGCTTGTCGTTCTGCGTGAAGGTGCTGACGCGGCGGCCGCCGAGGAACGTCTGCAAGGCGCTCGCCACGTCCCGCACGGGTATGCCCAGGTCTTCGGCACGGTCGCGGTCGAAGGTGACGCGCAGCTCCGGCTTGTTCACGAAGAGATCGGTCTGGACGTTCGCGAGACCCTTGACCTGTTGCGCGCGACCCACGAACGGGCCCATGATCTCCGTGAGCTTCGCGAAATCCGGATTCTGCACCACGTACTGGATCGGTTGCGAGAAACCGATCGCGCCGGGGGCAAAGGGGAAGGCCTGGACCCCGGGGATGCCGAAGTAGACCTGGGGAAACAGCGCCGTGACGGTTTGCTCGACCGTGGTGCTACGCTCACTCCAGTCCTTCATGATCACGCCGATGAAGGCGCTGTTCACCCCGCCCGCGAAACCCCCGATGATCGTGAAGTAGCCGTTCACACCCGGGGTCTTGCTGATGATGTCCTCGACGCGCCGCACGTACCCGTCCGTAAACCCGAGTGACGCGCCTTCAGGACCGCGCACGACGACGAGGAAGAAGCCGCGGTCGTCGTTCGGGATCAACTCATTCTGCAGCCGCGTCGGCGGGTAGACCAGAAACAAGATGACGGAGACCGCGACGACCGCCAGCGTGCCGAGCAGGACCTCCACACGGTGATCGACGGCGCGACGCAGCAGCTTCGAATACCGCTCCGACAACGCGTTGAAGGCGCTTTCGAACATCTGGAAGGCCTTGCCGTGCTGGTGCTGCATCCGCAGGATCTTGGCGCAGAGCATCGGCGTGAGCGTCAGCGCGACGAAGCCGGAGATCACCACCGCGCCCGCGACGGCGATGCCGAACTCGGAGAGCAGCCGGCCCGCGGTACCCGTCAGGAACGCGAGCGGCGAAAACACCGCCACCAGCGCGATCGTGGTCGCGATGACGGCGAATGCGATCTCCGACGTGCCGCGCAGCGCCGCCTCCTCGGCATGCTCGTGCAGCTCTTCCTGGTGGCGGAAGGCATTCTCGAGCACGATGATCGCGTCATCGACCACGATGCCGATCGCGATGGTCAGCGCGAGCAGGGTAAAGTTGTTGATCGAGAAGCCGAGGAAGTACATGATTGCAAACGTCGCGACGATCGACGCGGGGATCGCGAGGCCCGGGATGATGGTCGCGGTGACGTTGCGCAGGAACACGAAGATGATCAGCACGACCAGGATCGCGGCGATGACCAGCGTCAGCTTCGCGTCGTCGATCGAATGCGTCACGAACACGGACCCGTCGTACGCGCTTTGCAACTTCACGCCGAGCGGCAAGGTCCGCTGGATGGCGGGGAGCGCTTCGCGAATGTTGCGCGCGACATCGAGCAGGTTCGCCTTCGACTGCCGCACCACGCCGATGGCCACCGACGGCGAGCCGTTGTAGCGGAAGATCGAGCGGTCGTCCTCGGGGCCGAGCTCGACCCGGGCCACATCCTTGAGCTTGATGAGCTGGTTGCCCTGGCTCGCCACCACCATTTCGCCGAATTCCTGCGGCGTCTTGAGCTCGCCGAGGGAGCGGACGGAGAATTCCCGCCGCGTCGACTCGATTCGCCCCGCCGGGATTTCGACGTTGCGCGAGACGATCGACCCCTCGACGTCCTGGATCGTGAGACCGCGCGCCGACAGTGCCTGGGGCTGCACCCAGACGCGCATCGAGTAGCGCCGCTCACCGAAGATCTGGGCGCTGCCGACGCCCGGGAGGCTCTGGAGGCGCGCCTTGACGAGCCGGTCCGCGATGTCGGACAGCTGCATCAGGTCGTAATTCTCGCTGGAGAGCGCCAGCCAGAAGAACGGCTGCGCGTCCGCCGACTGCTTCGCGATCACCGGCTCGAGCACGTCCACCGGCAGGCGGCCCCGCACGCGCGACACCTTGTCCCGCACGTCCTGCGCGGCGACGTCCACGGGCCGGTCGAGCGTGAACTCCAGCGTGATGTTGCTCGTCTGCTCCGCCGAGGCGCTGCTGATCGTGCGCAGCCCCTGGATCGTGGACAACTCTTCCTCGAGCACGTCGGTCACCGCCGTCTCGACCACCTGCGCGTTCGCACCGGGGAGGATGGTGGTGACCGAAATGATCGGCGGATCGATGTCGGGCAGCTCGCGCACCGACAGGCGCAGGTAGCCGATGACGCCGAACAACACGAGGGCCGCGCTCATCATGCTGGCGAGCACGGGCCGGCGGATGGAAATGTCGGAGAGCTTCATAGGCGCGTCTCGTTTCGGGGCTCAGGAACAGGCCGGCGGGCAGTCGCAAAACTTACGCGTCCCGGGGGACAAACGTTCCGCACAGACTTCAACGTAACGGTCACGGTAATACGACGGTTCCGCCTCCGGGAATTCGACACTAGGTTAGAATCCTGTTCGGGAGGGCTGGCCGAATGGTATGGCACCGGTCTTGAAAACCGGCGGGCGAAAGCCCTTACAGGTTCGAATCCTGTGCCCTCCGTCATCGCCCGAAGATATACCGAAGCTCGCGCAACCCCGCAAGACCGCTATTCTGGGGGCACGGAGGCTCCCATGCTCTTCGCCCTTGCCTTGGTCGCGGCGGCCCAGTCGTACGACAGCGTCTTCGACCAGCTGAAGAACCTCGCCCCGGTGCGCTCCGGCGTCGCCGTGGTGCGCGGCCTGACGCTACGCCGCGACGTCATGACCCTGCAACTCGATTCCGGGTTCGCCTATCTCCTCACGCCCGTCGCCGGGCGCACGGTTGGAATCGCGTTCGTCGGGTCGGGCTCCATCACGTTCACGCCTCCCCTGGCGGTCGAACGATTCAATTTGAAGCGGACCCTCGGCGATTCGACGATTACAGGGCCCATCGGCGCTGCCGTGTTCGTCTTCGCCGACTCGACGGGCGCGGAGCTGGGGCGGTCGCTGACGTTCGGCATCGCGCCGGCGGGCTCGCCGGCCCCCGATCCGAGCGGCGCGGTCCATGACGCGCTGGACTACCTCATCGACGGCCGCAGCCGCAGCGCCGACGCCAATCTCATCGCGGCGCTACTGAACCAAACCACCACCGGCTACTTCTCGGCGTATATCCAGCGCAAGCGCGGCGAGAGCGTGATGGTGCAATACGATCCGCAGCTCGCGGAAGAGGTCCTGCTCTACCGGCGCGGCAAGATGGTCGGCCAGCGCGTTGAGACCGTCTGTCAATTCCAGCGCCTCCAGGACCTGGTCGACGGCGTCCAGGTCGCGAGCGAGCACCCCGAGCCCCTGGCGATCGATGCCTACGACATCGAGGCGTCGATCGATCCGAACTACAAGTTCTCCGCGCGCGCGACGCTGCAGCTGATCGGCCGGCGAGACCAGCAGCGCTGGGCGCCCTTCTATCTCTATAGCGAGCTCGATGTCGACTCTATCACCAGCAAGGGTCAATCGCTCGCGTTCTATCGGCGCAACAATGAATCCGCCTTGTGGATCCGCTTTCCGGCGCCCGTCGGTCCCGGCGACACCGCCCTGGTGCGCGTCGTCTATCACGGCAGCGTCATTGGCTTCGGGTCCGCGCTCGACGCGTTCCTCCCGTCCTTCGCGAGTCCCCTCCGCCGCGAAATGACCCCGTTAATGGACAACTGGGCGTTCATCAAGTCGACGGAGACCTGGTATCCGCGCTACAGCTTCGAGCAGAGCGCCGCGATCACGTTGACCTTTCACACGCCCAAGGACCGCAAGTTCGCCAGTATCGGCCGGCTCGTGGATTCGCGCACCGAGGGCAACGTCACGACCAGCCATTGGGTCAGCGAGCTGCCCACCAACTCCGTCTCGTTCAACATCGGCGAGTTCGATGAGCTCGAGATCAAGGACCCGCGCATTCCGCCGGTGACGGTGCACGTCAACACCGATGCCCACCGCATCATCCGCCGCGTCTTCCCGAGTTCCGGCCGGCCCGAGGAGAGCGTGGGCTCCGACATCGCCAACAGCCTGTCGTTTTTCACCCAGGTGTTCGGTCCGCCCTTGTTTCATCACTACTACGCGACCGAGATCCCCTACTTCCACGGACAGGCGTTCCCCGGGATGATCCATCTGTCGTGGATGACGTACGTCGGATGGAGCAAGGAGGGGAACGATGAGAGTTTCCGGGCGCACGAAATGGCGCATCAGTGGTGGGGCATCGGCGTCGAGGCCGCGAGCTATCGGGATGTGTGGCTCTCGGAGGGGTTCTCCGAGTTCGCCGGGCTCTGGTACATGCAGATCATCCTGCACGACAATGACAAATACCTGGAGAAGCTGAAGGAGTCGCGCGAAGAGATCCGGCGGGAACGCAACAAGGCGGTCCCCATTGGCCTCGGCGTGCGGGCGGCGGAGAGCTGGCGCGGCCACTACGAGCTCACCACGTACCAGAAGGGCGCCTGGGTGCTCCACATGCTGCGCAACATGATGATGGACACTCGCACGATGAGTGAGGATCGCTTCAAGGCGATGATGCGCGAGTTCTACGAGACCTATCGCGGCAAGCGCGCTTCGACGCTCGACTTCCAACGGACCGTCGAGAAACACTTCGGCCAACCGATGGATTGGTTCTTCAACGAATGGGTGTACGGCACCGCCGTCCCGACCTATACCTTCTCGTGGACCGCGACGCGCGATTCCACCGGGATCACGGCACGCGTACGAGTACGTCAGGACGACGTCCCGGAGAGTTTTGCCATGTACGTGCCGATCCTGATCAAGTTCGACGAGGGCGAGGCCATCGTCCGGGTCCTGGTGCGGGGGGCGACGACCGACGGCACCTTCCGCCTGCCGGCCCAGCCGAAGTCAATGCAGCTCAATCCCCTCGAATCGGTCCTCGCCGAAGTGAAGATGGAGCCCTATCGGCCATGACGGCCCCGCGTGAGATGGGCTTCCTGCTCGCCGGGCCGGAAAAGCGTGTCCTGACGGCCTTCGCCGCGCATGTCCCCCGCACCATCCGCTCCAATCACCTGACCGTGCTCGGCACCTTTGGCGCGGTCGTCGCCGGCGCCGGCTACACCCTCTCAACCCGCCACCCCGCCTGGCTGTGGGTCGCGAGCCTCGGCCTCGCGATCAACTGGCTGGGCGACAGCCTCGACGGCACGCTGGCCCGGGTGCGACAGACGCAGCGTCCCAAGTACGGATACTACCTCGACCACATCGTGGACGCCTTCTCGACGACCGTCATCGGGCTCGGGATCGGGCTGTCGCCGTACGTCGACGTGGGGATCGCCCTCGGCCTCGTGGTGGCCTATCTCGCGCTGTCGATCAACGTGTACCTGGAATCCACGGTCTTCGGCGTGTTCCGCCTGGCCTACGGTCGCGTCGGCCCCACCGAAGTGCGGATCCTGCTGGTGCTCCTGAACACGGCGGTCGTGATCTACGAGGCATTCAGCGTGACCCGCTCGGTGTCCCTGAGCAAGGTCGCGAACCTGGGGATGACCGTCGTGCTGATCGGGATGGTCGCGGTGTTGGTGGCTCGCTTCGCCCGCAACGTCTATCGCCTGGCGAAGCTCGAGCCGCAGCGGTTCCGGTGGTGGGAGTAGCGATTAGCGGGTGGCCTGCCAGGTCCCCGAAAAGTTGAGCGTGCGGTCTACGTCCTGAAGCACGCACACGCCGCGCCCCGCTAGCGTCGTGGCGGGCACGCCGCTGACGCTCCCCTCGTAGGCGCAGTTCGCCGTCACCATGAAGCGCAGCGTGCGCCCGATCACGCGGCCCGCGTGCACCGTCCCCGAATCCGTGTTATCGACGGTGCCGGTGGGCGTGACGCAGGCGCCGCGCTGATAATATGCGCCACTGAACTCGTCCCCCACCTGCGTGATGTCATACGAGCCCGAGTCGGTGCAGCTGATGCCATGCGCGACATCTTCGAGCGTCTCGGTGAACGTCCAGTGACCGCTCACGTCCGCGGTGTTCGGATCGGTGCCGGCGTCGCAGGCGGCGGCCAGGAGCAGGATGGCGAGCGTGCGGGACTGCATCGCTCCAGCATGGAGGGCGGCGGTTGGCACGTCAAGCGCGAGTGTTTACAATTCGTGCACATGCACGCCGCGCAGAGTCTCGACCTGATTCGGGAGATCCGCTCCCTCAAGGCCCGCCGTGGGGCGGCGATCCTCGCGCACAACTACCAGCGCCCCGAGATCCAGGACCTCGCCGACGTCGTCGCCGATTCACTGCAGATGGCGCGGCAGGCGAGCGCCATCGACGCGCCGGTGCTGGTGATCTGCGGCGTGCACTTCATGGCCGAGACGGCGGCGATCGCGAACCCCGACAAGACCGTCCTGATCCCCGAGCCGGGCGCGGGCTGCTCGCTCGCCGAGACGATCCAGGCGGCGGACGTGCGCACCTGGCGCCGCGAGCATCCCGACGGGGTCGTCGTCTCGTACGTCAACACGAGCGCCGCGGTCAAGGCAGAGTCGGACTACTGTTGCACGTCGGGCAACGCCGTCGCCGTCATCAATGCCCTGCCCCAGGGCGTCCCCATCCTTTTTCTCCCCGACTTCTTCCTCGGCCAGTACTTGAAGCGCGTCACCGGCCGCGACCTGGATGTATGGCTCGGCGAATGTCACGTCCACGCAGGGCTCACGCGTGATGTGCTCGACGCCAAGCGGGCCGAGGAGCCCGATGCCGAGTTTCTGGTGCATCCGGAGTGCGGCTGCGTGACGAGCGCGATGTACTACGCCGAGGCCGAGGGCGACGTCGCGGCGGGGCGGACGCGGATCGTGTCGACGGAGCAGATGATGACGCGGGCGCGGACGTCGCCCGCGCGGCGCTTTGTCGTGGCGACGGAAACGGGTGTGCTGCACCGCCTGCGCCGCGAGAATCCCGAGAAGGAATTCATCGCCGCCGCCGAAGGGGCGGAGTGCCGCTACATGAAGATGATCACGCTCGAGAATCTGCGGGATTCGCTGCGCGACCTGAAACACGTGGTCACCGTGCCGGCGGAGACCGCGCGGCGGGCCCGGCAGGCGATCGACCGGATGTTGGCGATTGGCTGATCCGACGCGGCTCGGCATCGAGGCGGTGCGCCTCGCGCTCGCCGAAGACCACGCGATCGACGACGTCACCACTCCCCTGCTTGGTACCGCCGCTCAAACCCTCGCCGCCGGCCGCTTTGTCGCCGAGGCCGATTGCGTGGTGGCCGGACTCCCCGTGGCTGAGCTCGTTTTCCGTGAGCTCGATGCCGAGGCGGTGCTGCGGCCCATTGTCACCGAAGGCGCGCGCGCGAGGTCCGGCGCCGTGCTTGCCACGGTGAATGCGCGGGCGGGCACCCTGCTCGCGGGAGAGCGCGTGGCGCTGAACTTCTTGCAGCGACTCACGGGGATCGCCACGATGACACGCGTCCTGGTCGATGCGGTCGCGGGCACGAAAGCGCAGATCACCCACACGCGCAAGACGACGCCGGGGCTGCGCGAGCTGGAGCGCTACGCCGTGCGGATGGGCGGCGGCGCCGACAACCGCGCGTCGCTGGCCGAGTCGGTGATGTTCAAGGACAACCACTGGGTGATGCTGGGGCGCGGGGCGACTGGCGTGGGGGGCGGACTGAGGGACGTGCTGGCCCGGGCTTCCAAGAAGCTCGACATCGTGGTTGAGGCCGAGACGGACGCGCAGTTCGACGAAGCGCTGGCGGCGGGGGTCACGCACATCCTGGCGGACAATCGATCTCCGGCGACGATCGCCGCGTGGGTCAAACGCGCGCGGTCTGGGGTGACGATTCAGGCGTCAGGCGGGATAACGGCGGCGAACGTGGCCGAGTACGCCGCCGCCGGGGCCCATCTGATCAGTGTAGGAGCGCTGACACACTCGGCGGCGGCGGCCGCGATCGGGTTCGAATTGCAAGGGTAACTCGGGCTTGCTCCTTGCAGGGGCTGTGGGGATAATACACACGCCGGGAGGGGTGGCCGAGTGGCTGAAGGCGGCGGTTTGCTAAACCGTTATAGGGCTTTAAAACCCTATCGGGGGTTCGAATCCCCCCTCCTCCGTTCCCCGCCTCACTAGAAGCTGATGGCGACGCCCCGTTGTGACATCGCGGCGAGCGTGGACGCCTCCACCACAAACGCAATCCCCAGCACCCACGGCCGTACGCGCTTCGGCGCCAGGGCTGCGGCACCGAGCACCGAGAGACCCACGACGGCCGTGTAGGTGTTCACTCGCCGGACGCTGGGGCGCGGCCCGAGGATGGGATTGCTCTCGCGCCAGTCGCGCCAGCCGGTTCGGGCGAGGCGGCGCGTCTGGGCAGCATCCATCAGCAATGCGGCGGTGAATCCGCCGGCCACGGCGACGTCGCTTGGCCTCCAGGACACGCGGACCGGTACGCGGCCGGCCAGTCTGAGCTGTGGGAACCCCTCCGAGCCGATGCGCTGCCCGGCTGCCCGGCCCGGTACCGCGCAAACGACTCCTAGCAACACAAGGAAAGCTCGGGGGCGCACCATGGCCTTGCGGCTCTCGCAAGGCCGGTGCCGCGCGGCGCCGCACGCCCGCGCCCCCCCTTCCTGCTCGGTTTGTCAGTCGTCTGGTACACTCATGACGCAAATGACCGACGCCGCGGCCTAGAACATGAACCAGGCCAGCAGGTAGATCGTGTTGTTGTCCGACGCACGGCGACCGGCGCCGTCGTAGTTGCTGGTCCCCCCGTTGAACTTCTGGTACGCGACGTACTGCATGGAAAACCGCGTGTTGAGCCAGGGCATGACCTGCACCTCGGCGGTGAGGCCGCTGCTGTTCGGCTTTCCGGTGGCACTCCCCGTCACCGGGTTGGGCGCGTAGAGCAGCGTGTCGGCATCCCCGCTGGTGGTGAAGTAACCGAGCGAAGCGCCCAGGCGTGACGCCGTCAACAGGGTCGCATCCGCCCGCATCGTATTGAGGGTGTTCGCCGGGTTGGCCGATCCCCCCGCCCCGAACGTGGCATCGAGCGTCTGCCGCTCGTGGATGTAGCTCGCATGCACCACGAAGTTTCCGCCCCCCACCACGCGCTCATACTGGAGATCCCCGGCCAAGTCGCTGAACCGGTCCGTGGGGCCCGTCACGCCGGTGGGATAGAGCCGCGACGACATCCCGAACGTCCCCAGCTCGATGTACTGGCGGCCCCATTCGCGCTGGTACGCGAAGCGCCAATACGGCGTCACGCCCTTGGTCGTCATTTCGGAGCTCGCGTCCGGCGGATGGGCGCCGCCTTGCTGCGCGGAGCGGTACAGCGTCGCCTCGCCATAGAAGTGACCGTTCCACAGCGCGTAGGCACCGAGTCCTCCCACGCTCTGCGCCAGGCCCTCGGCGATCATCGGTGCCGCGGCGGGAGCGGGCGCCACGTCGGATGACCCGAACGGGAAGCCCCACACGGGCGTGGTGTTCCACACGTCCTGCACCGTGGGACTGTTGTTGAGGGTGAGACCGTAGATCACTTCCTTGGAGGCGAGCGTGCCATGGTTCGCGTAGCGCAGACTCACATTGTCGATCGCGACCGATCCTTCGCCGCCGTCGTATGTGATCTGGATGAAGGTCCCGAGCCGTGGGGAGATCGCCTCGCCGAAGAACACGCTCAGCTCCTGCGGGAACGCCACGTTGCCGTTCTGTGTGCCGGGCTGTGCTTTCGCGATCTGTGTGAACGACGTCTGGACCATCGTCGACACCGGCGGGATCAAATTGATCTTCAGCGACGGCGCCGCCTCACGCCCCGCCCCAATCGTCTGCAGGCCCGTGAGGGTGTACGCGTTGAGCTTGAACAGGCGGCCGAACGACGTGAGCATCGGGAAGGCCGTGTGGCAGACGTTGCAGCCCAGGTTCGTTTGGCGGGAGAAGCTGGGGATCGCGTGAGTCGCATACGCGACCATGTAGCGCCGGGCCCAATCCGGCGACGTGCCCGCCTTGGCGACGGCCGGCGTGAGCAGCAGGGTGAGGAGAAGCAATCGTGCTGTTCGCACCGGAACCTCCTTGAGGGAGACAGAGGGGACCTTCACCAAGCATTGGGTGACGTGCATGAAGGATCGAGGAGGTTCTCATGAAGACCACTTGCTCCACCCCCCGGCAGCCACGGATACTTCACGGCTGATGACCGTCCGCGTCCGCTTCGCCCCGTCGCCGACGGGCTACCTCCACGTCGGCGGAGCACGCACCGCCCTATTCAACTGGCTCTTCGCCAGGAAGAACGGCGGCACCTTCTTGCTGCGCATCGAAGACACCGACAAAGCCCGCTCGACCGACGAGCACACGCAGGTCATCCTCGACGGCCTCACATGGCTGGGCCTCGATTGGGACGACAAGCCGATCTTTCAGGGCGCGCGCATCGCCCGCCACCAGGAAGTCGCCGACCAACTCCTCAAAGCCGACAAGGCCTACGTCGATGAGGGCACGATCCGCCTGCGCGTGCCCACTGGCGAGATCGCGTGGGACGACGCCGTGCACGGCCGCATCAGCTTTCAGGGCGAAGACATCAAGGACTTCGTGATTCTGCGGTCTGATCGCTCACCACTGTACAACTTTGCCGTGGTGGTGGACGACATCGACATGCAGATCACGCACGTGCTGCGCGGCGACGACCACATCTCGAACACGCCCAAACAGATCGCCGTCTACCGCGCGCTCGGCGCGGCGCTCCCTGTCTTCGGGCACGTCCCGATGATCAACGGGAACGACGGCAAGAAGCTGTCGAAGCGCCACGGCGCGACGGCGGTCGGCGACTACCAGCACCTCGGCCTCCTCCCCGAGGCGATGCGCAACTTCCTCGCCCTGCTCGGCTGGAGTCCCGGCGGCGACCGTGAGATCCTCACGATGGAGGAGCTGCGCTCGCTCTTCTCGCTCGAGGGCATCCTCAAGAAGCCGTCGGTATTCGACACGACGAAGCTCGAGTGGATGAACGGCCAGTATCTCTCGGCGAAGGGAGCCGAAGAGTTGTATCCCATCGTCAAGCCGCACCTCGATGAGCTTGGTGTCGACGGAAACACGGATGCGGTGTTGAAGGCGATCGGCGCCGTCAAGGCCCGCTCGCGTACGACACTCGACATCGCGCGCCAGGTTGCCGTGCGCCTCGATGCGAAGTTCGTCACGCGCGACGAGAAAGCGACAAAGGAGGTCGCGAAGGATCCAGCCGGCTACCGCGCGGGACTGGAGGCGAGCGTCGCCGCGTTACAAAGTGTGGAGTGGATGCCACAGGCACTCGAGCAGGCGCTTCGTACCGTCGCTGAGCAACGGGGCGTTGCCGCCGGCAAGATCTTCCAGCCGATCCGCATCGCGTTGACCGGGGGAACGGTGTCGGAGCCTGTCAATGAGCTGCTGTACGTCGTGGGCAAGGAGGCCGCTTTGAAACGATTGACGTCAGCCGTTCAGTCTGCTTGACAATCCGCAATCCGCATTAGTATCTAAGCACGTAACACAGTAACACACTATGCACACACCTTTGCGTAGCCTCGGACTCGCCGTGGCCGTCACGGCGTCGCTCCCCTCGCGACTGGCGAGCCAGTCGCTCCTCGACCGCACGCCCAACCTGTCGGGCGGGTGGGTCGGGGAGCGAGGAACGCTGCAGTTCAACTTCGTGCACCGCTTTACCGTCAGCGCCGCTCCTACCCGCAAAGTCAGCAACTCTCCCACCTTCCTGCTCTCGTATCGACTCGCCGCGCCGCTCGTCATCGGTGTGAACTACTCCACCAACTCCGATGTGGCTCCGGCCCTGCCGAACGAGTGGGAGGCGTTTGCGCGTTATGCGCGCTTCGGGGGCGCGTTGCAGGTGGGCTACAACGAGGCGGCGCGCAGCGTCGACGCCGAGCTGTCGGCGGCGCGGACCCTGGGCCCTGTGCGGTTGCTCGCGGTGGGACGCTACTTCTCGAACGGTTACGGCAGCGACACGGCGCGCTTCGCGGTCGGCGGCGGCGCGGTGCTGCGCGCGCACCGCTGGGTCTCCGTGGCCCTCGACTATGTGACGCTGCTCGATCAACGCGGTTTCGAGACGGTCGTGTGGGGAGCGGGCTTGCACCTCGCCATTCCCTACTCGCCGCACTCGCTGTCGCTGCAGGTGACCAACACCAGCACCGCGACCTTGCAGGGATCGTCGCGCGGCCACGACAAGTTCCGCGGTGGCTTCGAATTCACGATCCCGTTCACGCTGAGTAGGTACTTCGGGCGGCGGAAGACGGCGGAGGGCGGCGACGGTGCGGCCGCCGGCGCGACGTCCGTGGAAATGCGCGCCATGGCATTCGCGCCAACGCGAATCGAGGTGACCGCCGGCACCACCGTCGCGTGGACGAACCAAGATCAATTGGCACACACGATCACCGCCGACGACGGGTCATGGGACTCGGGCCCCATCGCCGCGGGCGCGACGTGGCGGCACACCTTCACCACGGCGGGGACCTACGCCTTCCACTGCACGCCGCATCCGTTCATGACCGGCATCGTGGTCGTCAAATGAAGGCTCTTGGCGTTTTCGCCGCCGCGGTAATAATGGGCGCCTGTTTTTCGGACCGAACCGCGGGACCGGTGACCACCCTGGCGGCCTGTCGGGTGCCCGTGACCGTGATCGACTCGATGCACTACCTCGTGGCGATCCGCGACTTCCTGTACAGCCCCGACTCGCTCGCCGTGCCCCAAGGCGCCACGGTGTCGTGGGTGAACTGTGAGGACGCGGGCACCGAGCCCCACACCGCGACCTCCGACACGACTGGTGTCTTCGACTCTTCGTTGTTGGTGTCCGGGGCGCACTACTCGCATCGATTCACAGGTACCGGAGCGTTTCCGTACTTCTGCACCGAGCATACCTACATGACGGGGAAGATCGTCGTCCAATAACCTTCCAGCCGTGCGAAAGGGGGGCCGAGCAGAGGTTCCGAAGCTTTGTGCGGTTCAACCAGCAGTGGTGTCTAAGGAGGTCGTTTATGCGCGCAACGCGCGTGCTGGCCGTCCTGACTGCCCTCGCCGCGATCGGCGTGGCATGCAAGGATGAAACCATTTCCGGGGCCGCCGTGGCGTAGGGGCGCAGCATGCTGCGCCCCTACTGGTACCGCACGACCCTTCCCCCCTTCATCACGAAACTCACCCGCCGCAGCGCCGTGATATCGGCCAGCGGGTCCCCGTCGACGGCGATGAGGTCGGCCTCTAACCCCGGCGCGATCGCGCCGATCTGATGGCCGAGCCCCATCGCTTCTGCATTGAGCGACGTGGCCGCCATGATCGCGTGCATCGGCATCTCGCCCGCTTTCTGCACGCGACACACCAGGTCCTCGGCGTTGTGTCCGTCCGCTCCCGCGACCGCGTCTGTACCGTACACCACCTTCAACCCGGGTGTCGCGAGCGCCATGCGAATGTCGGCGGCGGCCAGCGGTAGCGCGCGCTCCATCGCGGCAAAGCCCGAATCGGTGTAGTTGCCGATGCCCAGGTAGCGCGCGCGGTTGTCGAGGTAGTTCTGGAACACCAGCGCGCACTGGGGATCGAAGTACGTGCCGCGCGCGGCCATGAGCGACAGCACGTCCTGCGTCACGAAGATGCCGTGCTCGACCTCGCTGCACCCGGCGAGCGCCGCGGCGCGGACCGCCGCGGCACTGTGCGCGTGCACCAGCGTGCGCAGGCCGAGCGCCTTGGCCTCGCCGCACACCGCGACGAGTTGCGAGTCGGACATCGTCTGCTGGCCGCCTTCGCGGATGCTCGCCGAAGCGAACAGCTTGATCAGATCGGCGCCCTGGGCTTGGCGCTGCCGCACCAGGGCGCGCAGCGAGTCGGGGCTCAGCGAGCGGTCGGTGATCGGATCGTAGGAGGTGAGTACACGCGGCCCCGGCAGGCCCTGCGTCGCGATCCAGTCGCGCAAGTCGGCGTCGCTGCGCGACCCCACACTCTGGATCGTCGTGAACCCCGCCATGAGGGTCGCGTAGGCGTTCGCAGCCGCCGCCAGGATCGACTGCGCCGGCGTGTCGCCGTCGCTGGCGGTGTGCAGGCGGTTCTGGCGATTGAAATACCAGACGGGATGGGCGTGCGCGTCGATCAGCCCCGGCAGGACGGTGCGCTCGCCCAATTCGACGACCCGCGCTCCGGGCGGCGCAGGACCGCGCGGTGCGATCCGCGCGATGCGGCCGTCCACGACGAAGATGTCCACGTTGTGCTGCACCCCACCCCGGCCGTCCAGAACGGTGGCCGCCCGGAGGACGGTTGGTTGCTGTAGGGGCGCAGCATGCTGCGCCCCTACCATCCCCGCCAGCACCGCCAGCGTGGCAAGCATCAGTTGGGCTGCGTCACGGCCCTCGTGAATTGCGTGGCTGGTCGCCGGCCCAGCCGGTACAGTAACAGCGCCGCCCGCTCCGTTTGCATGGGGAGCGTCTTGAGATCGACCCGCTCGCCCGGCGCGTGCGACCCGCTGCCCAGCGCGCCCAGCCCGTCGAGCCCGTCGATCACGGGCGCGACGAACGAGATGTCGCCGGCGCCGCGACGTCCGGGATCGAGCGCCGCAACGGCGCCGTAGCCCAGCGCTTTGCTGGCCGAGTCGTAAACCGCGAGCAGCCGCGCGTTGCCCGGCGTGGGCGACATCGCGGGATACTCGTCGCGGAAGACGACGCCCGCATCGGTGCCGGGCAGATGCTGCGCGACGATCTCGCGCATGCGTTGGCGGGTGCGTTGCAGCTGCTCGGCGGAGATGAACCGGAGATCGCCGTGCGCAACGGCGTGGGACGGGATGATGTTGAGCTTGCTCGCCGCCGTGCCGCTGATCGCCACCGTGTCGTAGCTGACGTCCGTACCACCGACGATGATGGCCGAGTTGAAAGTCAGGTACTGCTCACCACCCAGCTGCGCGCGGAAGGCGTCAAGAATGCGTGCGATTTCGTAAATCGCGCCGTAGCCCGCGGCGTCGCCGAACACGCCCGCCGAATGCGCCTGGCGTCCGCTCGCGGTCAGCCGCCAGCCGCTCGCGCCGCGCCGTGCGACCGTGGCATCGGCGCGGTTGCCGGCCTCGAACGCCAGCGCCACATCGCTGTGGTGCGCCGCCTCGATCAACGCCCGGCGCGCCTCAGCGAGTGGCTCACCTGGATGCTCCTCGTCGCCGGTGAACACGATCGTGATGTTCATGTCGCGCAACACGCCCGTCGCCTGGAGCGCCTTCAGCGCGTACAGGATGATGACGTCCCCACCCTTCATGTCGGCTCCCCCGACGGCGCGCGCGGACGAATCCTCGCGCACGAAATTGGGACCCGCCGGCTCGACTACTGTATCGAGATGGCCGATGAGCAGCAGGCGCACCGCTCCCGGCTTCCCGCGATGCTCGGCGACGAGGTGGCCGGCCCGGCCCACGGCATCGGGTACCGCCACCCACTGCGTCGTGAACCCGAGCGAGTCGAAGGACGCGCGGAACACCGCGCCGGCCTTGCGCACGCCCTCGAGGTTCAGGGTGCTGCTCGGGATGTCCACGACCCGCTGCAGGTAGGTGATCTGCTCCGCACCCGCGGCGCCGATCGCGCCCCGGATGCGTTGCTCGGTGCGATCCAGGCTCGGCGCTTGGAGAGCGAGAAGGACGGCGGCGAGATACACTACGGGACGGCTGTCACGGTGTCTTGCCCCTGCCGCCGCTTGTCCGCGTCGCGCTCCGCCTGCTTCCGCTCCCGCAGCTCACGGACGTAGCGACGAAAGTCCTGGAACGTCTGCGCCCGGTCGGCCGCGCGCAGGATGTCCTCGCGCATGAGCTGCAGGTGCCGCGACCGCATCTCCTCGTCGAAATTGCCCTGCGGGAGCAGGTTGCCGAGCAGCGCCAGCGCCATCGTCGGAATCTTGATCCCCGCGATGTGGATGTACTGCGAGTCGATTCCGAACTTGCCTCTCCCCTCGCCGGTGACCCACGTGGGCCGCTGGCGGTCGCGCTGCACCTGATCCCACACCTGGTTCAGCGAGTCGACCATCACGCGCAGCCGCTCGACGGCCCGCTCGTTCCGTCCCACCGTGTCGCCATAGAGCGCCTCGGCCACCGTCGAAGGCAGGGCGGGCCGCGGGCTCACCCACAGCCGCCCGTCCCCCACGCGCGGGGTCAACGCCGTCGCGTCGGGATCGTAGGTCGGCATCGCCGTGCCGCTGTCCGACGGCGGCACCGCCGCGGGAGGCGGCGGCGGGAGCGGCGTCTCGGGAGGCGGCTCGGGACGCGCCGTCCCGACGCGCGGCCCGCGCCTCGGGACCGTGCGCGTGTCGCGGAACGGCATGAACGCGACCGAGTCGATCGGCTCGAGCACGATGTAGCGCGGCTGCCGGGGCGCCTGCCACGGGACGGTGACCGCGAGGATCACGCCCACGACGTGCAGCGCCGCGGTGATCACCCAGGCGCGGCCGACCCGCTGGCGCGGAACAAGACGGTCAAACAGCGGCGAGCACCTTTCCCAGGCGCTCCGCCGCCTCGATGAGGCGCGGCGTCCCGACCGTGAGTGCGATGCGGAAGAATCCTTCCGCCCCCGCGCCGAAGGCGCTGCCCGGCAGCGTCACGACTCCGACCTCCTCGAGCGCGCGTTGCTGGAATGCCGCCGACGCGAGTCCCTCGGGGAGCGGCACCCATAGATACATCGTGGCCCGCGGCGTCTCGGCGTCGAAGCCATTCGCGCGCAAAGCCGGAAGAATCGCGTCGCGGCGCTCCTTGAACTGCCCCGCGTATCCGGCGGCGAGCCGCTCCGCCTGCTTCAGTACCTCGACACCCGCCGCTTGTACGGGGAGGAAGGCGCCGGTGTCGACGTAATTCTTCACCTTCGACAGCGCCGCGATCCGATCGGCGCGTCCCACCGCCCAGCCGAGCCGCCATCCGGTCATGCAGAAACTCTTGGAGAGCGAATGGAACTCGACGGCGACCTCTTTCGCGCCGGGAATCTCGAAGATGCTGGGCGCGACGTAGCCGTCGAACGTGATCTCGCAGTAGGGATTGTCGTACGCGAGCAGGATGTTGTGACGGCGGCACAGCGCCACCGTGCGCTCCAGGTACTCGCGCGGCGCCACGGCGGCCGTCGGATTGTTGGGATAGTTGAGGTACACGAGCTTCGTGCGCTTCAGCGTCTCGGCGGGAATCTCCTCCAGCTCGAGCAGGAAATCCGTCCGCGGCGTGAGATCGTACAGGTACGGCTCGGCGTCCGCGAGGACGGTGCCGCCGTGATAGACGGCATACCCGGGCACCGGCACGATCGCGACGTCACGCGGATCGAGCACCGCGGCCGCGAGGTGCGCGAGCCCTTCTTTGGACCCCAGCAGCGGATGCAGCTCGGTGAACGGATCGAAGGCCTGACCAAAGCGCCGCCGCATGTAGTCGGCAGCAGCTTCGCGAAAGGCCGGGAGCCCCAGCTGGAAGGCATAGCGGCTCATCGCCGGATCCTGCGCGGCGCGCGCCAGCGTCTCGACGGCGACGCGCGGCGGCGCGAAGTCCGCGTCCCCCGCACCCACATCGATCACGTCCACGCCCTGCGCGATCAGCCGGCGCTTGATGGCCGGCAGCTCCGCCATCGGGTAGACCGGCAGCTGGCTGACGCGTTTGCTGTGTCCCGACACTACGCTGCTCCGTTCGACTGAAAGTCGCCGATCAGGGTCTCACGAGTCGTCAATGCCGCCAGGCGCTTGTCGATTGCCAGGTATTCTGCGCGGAACGCCTCGCGGAACTTCCAGAAATCGTCGCGCGAGCGCCAGCGGTCTATCGTGAGGTAGCGCCCCGTCGCGTCCACATCCTTCAAGAGCTCGGTCCCGCCGTACCCTGGCGCCTTGCGAAACAACTTGGCCCAATCACCCTCGGGGCCGTAGGCCGACTCGAACGCCTGGGCGCTCCCCGGCTTCACCTCGAACGCCCAAACGATGCGATACATGCCATGAATCTATTCCCGCAAAGGCCGGAAGTTAGCCTTGACCACGCCCACGGCATCCACGGCGATCAACAGGCCCTCCCGTGGCAGGGCGGCAACGCCCAGGACCGTTCCGGCGGGCGGGTTTCGCTGCGGGAAGAATCTCGCGCCCGCGTCCCGCACCGTCGCCCAATCGGCCGGCTTGAGCCCGACGACGTAGATGTTGAGCTGCACCACGTCGCTGGGTGACACCCCGGCGAGGTCGAGCACGAATTCGAGGTTGGCGAATGCCTGGCGGGCCTGCGCGGCGAGATCGCCCGGGCCGACGAGGTTCCCCATGCTGTCGAGCGCCACTTCGCCGGAGACATACACCAGCTGGCCGACGCGAACCGCGTGCGTGAAGCCGTTGAGGCCCGCCATCGTGCCGGGGTTGATGTAGCGCGTGGCCGTGGCATCGAACCCGCCACCCATTCGGCCTCCGAACCCGCCAGCGCCACCGCGCCCCCCTCCACCCTGCCCCATCGTCGCCGGCGCGCATCCGAGTCCAAATGCACCCACGGCCACCAGCGCCAGCGTCACGCTTCGCATCGTCTGTCTCCTAGAGGGGAATGCAACTAGTACACCGGTGCACCGATCCCGTGCTGCGCGAAGAACTCTTCGACCACGCGTCGCACGTCCATCCAATTGCCGATCGCCTTCGACGCGGGAGGGAGGCCCTCCAGAATCATCTCCCCGTAGCGTTTGGTGACGACGCGGCGGTCCAAGAGGATTACGGCGCCCACATCGGTCTTGCTGCGGATCAAGCGGCCGAATCCCTGTTTCAGTTTGAGCGCGGCGTGCGGGACCAGATAGTGCGTGAAGCCGTCGACGCCCGCGTCGCTGAGACGCTCCAAACGCGCCGCCGTTAACGGCTCGCTCGGCACCTTGAACGGCAGCTTGGCGAGAATCAAGACGCGGAGGGCCCGTCCCGGGACGTCGACGCCCTCCCAGAATGAATCGGTCCCGAGCAGGATGGCGGAGCCCGCCTCGCGAAAGCGCCGCAGCAGCTGATCGCGTTGCCCATCGCCTTGGACGAGGAGGGGCCAGCGGCCGCCGAGCTGGCCCCGCACGGAATCCGCCGCGCGTCGCAATGCGCCGTGGCTCGTGAACAGCGCGAAGATGCCGCCGTCCGACGCGTGCGCCATCTCCACGAGGATGCGGGCGACACTCGCGTCGTGGCCCGCCTCGTCGTCGCGCGGCTCGGGGACGTCGGTGGGGATGCCGAAGATGCACTGCGACGGGAAATCGAAGGGCGAGGGCAGGATCTCGCGGATGACGACGCGCGATGGCGGCAGCGCGAGGCCGAGCCGCTCCTCGAGGAACGTGAACTCGCCTCCGGCCGCCAGCGTCGCGCTCGTCAGCACCGCCGTCTCGACGCGGTCGAAGAGCGCGTCCTTGAGCACCGGCGCGAGATCGAGGGGCACCGCCGCGAGTGTGAGGTTCGGCGTCTTGCGGCCACGCCGCTCGAGCCAACGCACCGCCGCCGCCGAGGAACGCGGTGGCGGTTGCAGCGCGGCCTTGAGCGCCTCGGCAGCGCTGTCGAGGCGGCGCACGACGCCGCGCAGCTCGCCCACGAGTTGGGCGCGCGGCTCGGCGGGATCGTCGAGCGTGAGCCGGTCGGCGATCGTTTCGACCCCGTCGCGCAGCCGACCGAACGCGATCAGCAGGTTCTCGAGCGCGACGGTGAGTCCCTCGATCCAAACGGGGTCCTCGGCGAACGCATCGGTGAGGCGCAACACGGGCGCGGTCCCGGGCTCTGTCTCGAGCCGCCGCGACAGACGCCCGAACAGCTCTTCGGAACCGCGCCGCGCGGCCACGAGGGCGTCGAGCAGGCTCTGCGTCAGGAGATCGCGGCTCGCGGACGTGAGCAAGTCTTCGTGCGTCGCGAGCGCCGCCGCGAGCGTGGGTAAGAGACCGCGCCCGTTGCGCTCGAGCCGAGCGAGCAAGCGCTGCACGCCGAGCATGCTCACCTGCGATCCCAGATGCTGGGCCGCGACGTCCTCGAGATGATGCGCCTCGTCGATCACGAGGCGGCGATACGGCGGCAGGACCGCCGCCTCCTGCCAGTTGTCCGAGGCGATGCGGACCGCCAGGTCCGACGCGAGCAGGTGGTGGTTCACGACCACCACGTCGGCCTCGGCGGCCTGACGCCGTGCCTGGAAGAGGAAGCAGCGATCGAAGTGCGGGCACTTGAGCCGCGTGCACAGGTCGGACTCCGCGGCCACCGCGTCCCACACGTCGGGCGACGGCTCTTCGGGGAGATCGGCGAGGCTCCCGTCGCTGGTGCGCGCGGCCCATCCCGCGAGCGTTTCCAGCTCGGCGCCGCGTCCTTCGGGGAAGAGCGACTCCTGCCCCGCGCGCGCCTGGTCGAGCCGGGCGAGGCACAAATAGTTCCGCCAGCCTTTGAGCAGCGCGAATGTGACGGGCCGGTCCCCCGCCGAGAGCGCGCGCGCCAGGATGGGGAGATCCTTGCCGACGAGCTGCTCCTGGAGGTTGATCGTGTTGGTCGAGACGATC
The DNA here is from genome assembly GCA_036004745.1 of Gemmatimonadales bacterium. GTDB lineage: Bacteria > Gemmatimonadota > Gemmatimonadetes > Gemmatimonadales > GWC2-71-9 > 20CM-2-65-7. Next base: position 39,678 of record DASYRD010000063.1, read on the forward strand.
GTGCGCTCGCCGTTGGTCCTGGCCCACTCGAGCGCGGGGACCAGATAGGCGAACGACTTGCCGACGCCCGTCCCGGCCTCGAGCAGCGCGATGCCGCCATCGTTGTAGACGTCGGCTGTGAAGGCGGCCATGTCGCGCTGACCGGGGCGGTCTTCGAAGGTCGTGCCGCCGAGCGCGCGGGCAACGGGGCCCGTCTCGGAGAGGAGCTCGGCGATGGCGACCGAGTCGAGGCGCGTGACGCTGCGCGCCCGCGGGCATTCGACCACGACGTACAGGGCCGTCACCGCGTTGTCGACAATGCCGAACCCCACACCGCCGTCGTGCAGCCGCGCGGCCACCGCGAGGTCGGCGCCCGAGGGATCGAGCACGCCGCTCGGGTGATTGTGCAGCAGCATGTCGCCGCGCTCGGCGACCCCGGGCAACGCGAGCACGGCATCGACGGTGCCGCGCGCGACGACGCGCGCCTGCACGATCATCCCGTTCGCGTCGGCGCGCACGACGAACGACACCTCGCGGCCGTGCGCGGCCGCGATTTCCGCCTGCAGCATGGCGCGCACCGCCGGAACGAGGCGCTCGACGCTCACGTCTTGAGCTCGCGCTTCTTGGCGGCCGGGAACAACACGTTATTGAGGATCAGGCGGTACCCGGGTGAATGCGGGTGCAGCGACAGGTCGGTGGGTGGATCGCCGATCTGGTGTTGCGGATCCTCGGGGTCGTGACCGCCGAAGAATGTCCACGTGCCCTTCCCCAGATCGCCGTGGACGTATTTGACCCAGGGGGCGCCTTCTTCGTCGGCGAGCACCGTGACGCCGGGCTTGAGTCGCGAGCGCACGAACGACGTCGTCAGGCCGTAAAAGTCCGGGATCACCTGGCGATGGTCCTGCACCAGCATCGTCGGGACGGCGTCGATTTTGGCGCTGAAGTTGAAGAGCTTGAACGCGCCGAGGGGCTGGCGGCGCGGGCCCGCGTTCACCTGGTGTCCGTCGATGTCGGAGAACGTGGCGACCAGGGGATTCGGCTCGAGGTGCGCGCCCGTGAACGCGAAGCTCTGCGACCAATCGAGCTTCGCGTCGGCGTTGGGATCCATCGGCGTCCCGTCGGCGAACGAGGCCGCGATGTCGGTGCTCCCCGCCGCCAGCGCCAGGTCGATCGTCTCCGTCGCCGTGCACATCGCGAACAGAAAGCCGCCGTTCGTCACGTAGTCGCGGATGCCCCGCGCCACGGCCTTCTTCAAGTCGGGCACCGTCTGGAAGCCGAGCCGGCGCGCGGTGTCGGAGTTGCGCTGCACCATGTCTGCGAGCCACGGCATCCCCGAATAGATAAGGAAGAACTTCGAGTACTGGCCCGTGAAATCTTCGTGATGGAGGTGGAGCCAGTCGAAGTCCTTTAAGCGCCCATTCAACACTTCGGGGTCCCAGATCTTGGTGAACGGGATCCCGGCGTATTGCAGCGCCATCGTCACCGCGTCGTCCCAGGGCGCCGCGTTGGGTGGCGCGTACACGGCAACCTTGGGTGCCTTTTCGAGGGGCACGGCATCCATGTTATTTGACTCGATCTCGCCGCGGATCGCCGTGACCCGGCCCGCGTCGACCGGCTCGGCGCGCACGCCGTTGAGCGCCGCGTCACGCCGAATGGCGTCGCCGTCGGGGAGCAGGAACGCGCCCCCCTGATAATTGAGGAGCCACTCGGCCTTGAGCCCCGCGCCGATCACGCGATACGTCAGGCCGTAGGCCTTGAGGTGATCGGATTGGGAGTCGTCCATGGGGATCAGGAGCGACGGTGAGGCGGTTGGGCGGTTAGGCGGATAGAACCCCACAAAGCGGGCACCAACCGCCAAACCGCCTAACCGGCTAACCGTCCTGACGAATTCCCGCCGCCTCATGACCTAGGCACCGCCCCGCGCGCCCGCTCCAGCTCGCGCCGGGCTTCGGGGATCACCGCGCTTCCCGGGTAGGTGAGGATGAGATGCTCGAGCCGCTGCACGGCGTCACCGGGCCGGCCCTGGCGGACGAGCAGGCGCGCCCACTCGAGGTCCGCCGTCGGCGGCGCCGCCCCCGTGTCGCCCGTGGCCACGATCTCCTGGAACAGCTGGGCGGCCGTCGCCTCCTGCGCCGCGCCGGCGACGTGCGCCGCGATTTGGCCCGCGAGGAGCAGGACTTCCACGCGCCCGGTCCCCGGTGGCAGCTGACTCGCCACGCGCCGCAGCCCCGCCACGGCGGCGAGCGAGTCGCCGCGCTCGAGCGCCAGCAGCGCCGTGCCGAGGTCCCGGTTCTCGTCGCCCTTCACCGCCATCAGGAGGGCCACCATCGCGGTGCGTTCGGTGGCCGCCGCTCTGGTGCCCGCAAAGGGACCGGCGCTGCGGAACGCCGCGATCGCCCCCGCAAGATCGCCGCGGTACAGCGCGATCCAGCCGCGCTGCGCGATCCCCGCGACGCTCGAGTCGTTCTCCAAGACCGCATCGGCGCGATCGAGCTCACCGCGCGCCACACGCGCGCGCGCGAGCTGCAGGCGCAACGCTGCGCGATCCTCGCCACCCAGGATGCTCGATTCGGCGGCGAGGCGGCGCTCGGCCGCGTCGAGCTGCCCGTCGCCGATCAACACCTGAAGCAGGGCCGCTTCGGCCATCGCCTTGGCGTCGGCGGGGGCCAGCGAGTCGGCCGCGAGACGCTCCAGGGCCGCGCGTGCCGCCACGCGGTCCCCGCCGTCGATCAGCTCGCGCACCGCCTCGGCGCGCGCCCGCTCCGCGAGCGGCGACGGCACCAGCTCGGCCCAACGTGACAACGCCAGACCGCGCACGCGGTGGCCCTCCGGCGTCGAGACCGCTCCGGCGAGATCCGCGAAGCGCCTGAGCGCCGACGCGATCTCCGTCGAGGGAGGGCCGGCAATCGACTGTTCGAAGAGACGCCACGCTTCGGTCGCCTGGCCCCAGCCCAAGAGTACCTCGGCCGCGAGTCGCCGAGTGCGCGCCGCGGCATCTGACGTCGTAAGGGCCGCCACCACGCGGGCCCGTTGCGGAACGGGCGTCTCCCCGAGCTGGCTCGAGGCGTTGGGGAGAAGATCGGGAAGGACGGCCACGGCGTGTCCCCACTCGCGCGCGGCACCCTCCCAGTTCTCCACGCGTTGCTCGAGCTCCGCCAACTCGATCGCCAGCGTCGCCGGACTCCCGCCGAGGGTGCGGCGGCCCAAGAGCAGCACGCGACGCGCCTCGTCGAAGGCTCGCCGGTCGGCGAGCGCGAGCGCCCATTCGCGGTAGGGCGCGTCGCTGCGTGGCGAGACCGCGGCCCAGCGGCGGGCGGCTGCCTCCAGGGAGTCGGGTTCGTTCATCTGCGCGTACACGCGCAGCTCGAGCCCGCGCAGTGTGCCGTTCTCAGGCACGCTCGCCCGCGCGCGCTGCACCAGGGGCAACAACTCCGCCAGGCGACTGAGTTGCGGCAGGACGCGCTCGAGACCGAGGAGGGCGGGCAGATTGGCGGGATCGGTGCGCAGCGTCGTCAGGTACACGCCCGCGGCGTCCGCGTATCGCCCGGCGCGCTCCAGCTCGAAGCCCTGGCCGATCGCCTGCCCGACGAGCGGCGCGGCCAGCAGCCCAAGCAGGAGCCCGAGCAGGAGAGTGAAGGCGAGCGCCGCGCCGCCGGCCCTAAGGCTTCGCGGCATTCAAGAGTCGGAAGTACTCGAGGACGATGCGACGCTGCTCCGGCGAGAGCCGCGCCAACTCCTCCCACGTGGGATAGCGCACGCGCAGCGCGGCGCCCGTCGCACCGGGCGTGAGCACACCGGGCACGTGCACGCTGTCGCCCGTTGCGGACCGACTGACGCGCTCCTTCTGATCGTCGGGCTCCTGGCCCGACAGCGTGCGGCCCGCGTCGAGCAAGCGGCGATAGAGCCGCTCCTGCCGTTGAATCGTGCGCTGATCGAGCCGCCCGTTCTCGAGCTGCCGCGCCAGCTCCCGCGCCTCGGCCGCCAGCGGCCCCGCCGCGCTCGACGAGCCGTCGGCCTGCATCCGCTCGAGCTGCTCGGCGAGCTGGCGCTGCCGCGCCGCCAGCGCGCGCAGCTGCTGCAGCACCGCCTGCCCTCCCGACATCATCATCGGCAAGAGTCCCTGCGCGTCGCCCGTCAGGCCCTGCTGCTGCCCGGCCATCTTCGCCAACTGCTCCATCGCCTCCTGGAATCCGGATCCCGACTGCGCCCCTGCGACTTGCCGCGACGTCTGCAACAACGCGAGGGCCAATGCATTCAAGGCGTCGAGCGACTGCTCCGCGTACGCCGCCGCGTTGGCCGCATTGGGGTCCCCCTGCTCCAGTTGCTCGCGCGCCAGGCGCATCTGATTCTGCGCCATGCCGAGGGCCGCCTCGAGCTGCGGCGGCACGAGCGCGTGGCGCCCTGCGACCTCCGCGATCTCCTTCCCGACGACGCGCGTGCCCTCTTCCACGGCCGCCTGCTTGCCGCGCACCGCCGCCCCCGTCTGACCGCCGCGCAGGGCGTCGGTGAGCTCGCGCTCCCCCGCGGCGAGCCACGCCGTTTCCCCCAGCGCGCGGTCGAGCGCCGCGAGGGCTTCCTGCTTCCACGCCGACGCCAGGGAATCGCGCTTCCCCCGCAGCTGCCGCGGGACCTGATCGAGCGAATCGGCCGCCTCGCGACCTCCTGCCCGCGCGCCGCGCGCGTTGCCCTGCTGGGCCGCGTCGGCCGCCTCTTGCATCGCCGCGCGCGCGCGCCGCGCCGCGCTTTGCGACTGCTCGAGCGGAACGTCCCGCGCCGCGCGATCGAGGCCCCGCGCGAGGGAATCGGTGCGCGCGGCCAGCTCCCGCTCCGCCGCGGCGGCGCTCGAGTCGGCGCGGGCCGCGTCTTCCTTGGCCCACTCGGCCTGGCGGCGCGCGAGATCCTCCGCGTCCTGCGCCAGCGAGGCGAGCTCGCCTTCGATGGCGGCGCGCCGGAACAGCTCCTCGCTGCGCTCCAGCTCGCGCTTTAGATCCTGTTGGGCCTCGGCCAGCCGTTGCAACGCCTGGCGCGTGGCCTCGGGATCGAGCCGCGCGAGCGCTTCCTGCAATTCCCGCAGGCGCTGCTCGAGCTCCGGGGTGAGCGCGCGCTGCAGCATGTCCTGCACCTCGCGCAGCCGATTCTGGAACGCGGTGTCGTTCACGCCGGCCGCCTCGGCGGCGCGCGCGATCTCGTTCACGGCGCGCGCCAGCTCTGCGACCCGCTCGGACATCGCCGCCTGCTGGCGCGCGATCTCCTCGGCCCGCTCCGTCGCCTGGAATGGCAGCGTGCCCTGCTGGCCCACCGGCTGCCGCGTCGCGTTGCCACCGCTCGCGTCGCGGTTGCGCTCCTGGGCGAGATCGCGCGTCCGATCGCTCAACTCCTGCTGCGCCGCGGAGAGCGAGTCTGCCGATCCGGCTACGGCGCGGGCGGCCTCACGCGCGGCGGCGCGCAGCTCTTCCATGCTCGGCAACCGCAGGGCCAACTCGGGGCTGCGCCCGCGGTGCGGCGTGGGCGCGTTGTCGAGCGCCTCGACGTACACGCGCAGCGTGTCGCCCGGGAGGAGGCCGCGCCGCTGCGCGTCCAGTTGTCCTTGAATAACGGCCCGATCACCCGCCCCGCTCACGTCGAGCGAATCGCGCACCGCCTCGCTCACGCGGCCGGTGCGGCTGACGCGCCAGCTGACGACCGTGACCCGCGCGATGCCGTGGTCGTCGCGCACGTCGACCACGAGTGGCTGGCGCATCGAGAGCGGCAGCGTGGTGTCGCGCCCGGGCATCGGCAGCGCCACGACGGGCGCCGAGTCCGGCACGACGATCAGGTGCAGCTCGGGGGGCGCGCTCCAGTCGAACGGCGCGCCGTCGCGTGTTTGCGCATCGAAGCGCCAGGTGCCGCTGGTCGCGGGTGTGAAGCGACCGTCGACACGCGCGCCGTCGACGCGCAGGCGAGCGGCGTGCGTGCCCTGCGTCCACGCTGCGCCGGCGAGCGGCACGCTCGCCATGCCACTCGTCACGATCTCGGTGCCGGCGGGCAAGACGACGGCGTCGGGCCCGACGAGGAGCGGCTCGTCGGCGCGCCCGATGTAGCCCGGGAAGTGCGCCGTCAGGGCCAGCTCGGCGAGAAAGGCCGGGAGGGCCACGTCGATCTTGAGCTCGATGCTCGAACGGCCGCCGCTCGCCGCGCGCACGAACAGGTCGCTCTCGAGGGGGCCGAGCCGCCGGGCCGCGCGGCCCTCGCCGTCGAGCGCGAGCAGCGCCGGGCGCCACGGCTCGCCGGGACCGCGCGTCCACAGCGTAGCGCGACGCGCGCCCGGTACGGTCACGCTCACCGTGACGCTGTCACCGCGGCGGACGCGACGGCGGTCGACCGCGAGGCGCACCGGCGCGCGCGCGTCGCGCCACGCCCGCAACGGATTCCAGAATGCGGCGGCGCGGCCCGATGCCGGCGAAGCGACGATGAAGAGCGCGGCGCCGGCGACGGCTGCCACGGCACCCAAGGCGATCCGGCGTCGAGTTGTGCGGCCGAGGAGGCCGTCCACCACCGGCGCCGCGCGATCCACGACGCGCGCGGCACGGGCGTCGGCGGCCGCCAGGAGGTCCGGGCTCGTGCCGCCCGCCGCGGGAACAGGCGTGACCACGCCGACGATGCTGCCCGCCCGCGTGTGGGCCGCCGTCTCGACGAGTCGACCGACGGGCGCCGGGGCGGCCTCCCGCAGGGCGTGCCGCGCCGCCCACCACGCCGCCGCCGCGCTGGCGGCGACGCACGCCCACCCCAGCGCGACGCCCGACAAGCGCGGCGCCAGCGCCAGGCCGAGGGCCGCGGCGGCCAGGGCCGCCCCGGCGCCCCCTAGCACCATCGCCAGGGCGCGCGCGCGCGCGTGCGGCTGGGCGAGGCGGCGCAGGCGCAGCGCGGTTTCGCTCACAGGTTGCACAGGTTGCACAGGTTGCACCGGCTCCTCACCGGACCGCGCTCACCGCGTAGGTGAACAGATTCACGCCCATCCGCAACGCCGCTTCATGGAGCTCCGGGGGATCGTGGTGCACGTCGGGGTCTTCCCAACCGTCGCCGAGATCGGACTGATATGAATAGTATACGACGAGCCGGTCCCCCAAGAACACACCGAAGCCCTGCGCGGGCAGGCCATCGTGCTCGTGAATCTTCGGAATCCCGCGGGGGAAGTCGTACACCAGCTTATAAATCGGATGCGAGAGCGGCACTTCGACGAGCGGGTGGTCGGGAAACACGCGCGCGATCTCGCGGCGGAACGACTGATCCATCCCGTAGTTGTCGTCGGCGTGCAGGAATCCGCCCTGTTCCAGATAGCGTCGCAGGTTCCGGATTTCAACATCGGAAAAACGCACGTTGCCGTGCCCGGTCATATAGATGTAGGGCACGTCCCACAGCTCGGGGCCCGTCAGCGTCACCACGCGCTCGCGCTCGGCCACCGGGAGCGTCGTGCGCTCCCGCAGCGCGGTGAGCAAGTTCGGCAGGCTCGAGGGGTTCGCATACCAATCGCCGCCGCCGTCGTAGTGGAGGCGGCCGATGGTGAGACTGGGCGGCGGAGGGGCTGATGGACGGATGGGCGGCAGCAACAGGCTCACGAACAACAGCCCGACGGCCCGTCTGCCCATCCGACCATCGTTCATAAGTCGTTCACCAACCGATACGCCGTGTTGCGAGAGATCCCCGTCTCCTCCGCGAGCTGCTCGGCGACGTCTTTGCGCGTCATACCCTGCGCCAGCAACGTGCGGGCCCGTTCCGCCGGATCGATCGGCACGTCCTCGGGGGGAGCTTTGCCCGTTCCCGATACGACGACAGTGACTTCACCGCGCGGCGGGGCTTCGGCGTAGTAACCCGCGAGGTCGGTGAGGGTCCCGGCGCGCGTCTCTTCGAACACTTTGGTCAACTCGCGCGACACGGCGACTTCCCGATCGTCTCCGCACAGCTCGGCCAGATCCCGGAGCAGGTCCGCGACGCGATTCGGCGCCTCGAACAACACGACGGTCCACTCGCTCTCGGCGACGATCTCGAGCAGGCGACGGCGATCGCCGCCCTTGCGCGGCAGGAACCCGAGGAAGACGTAGCGGTCCGCGCCGAGCCCCGACACGGCGAGCGCGGCAGCGACGGCGGTCGGGCCGGGAATCGTCGCGATCGGGATGTCGCGCGCCCGCGCGGCGGCCACGAGCGCCGCCCCGGGGTCCGAGACGGTGGGCGTGCCCGCGTCGGTCACGAGCGCGACGTCCTTGCCCGTGCCGAGCAGGTCGAGGATGCGCTCCAGGGCGCGCTCACTCGAGTGCGCGTGGAAACTGATCAGCTCCGCATGCGAGCCGACGTGCGTGATGAGCGTTTTGCTGTGGCGCGTATCCTCGGCCGCGACGGCGGCCACGTTTTTCAGCGTGTCCGCGGCGCGCGGCGACAGATCACCGAGGTTGCCGAGGGGCGTGGCGACGACGTAGAGAGTGCCGGCCACGTCACCACGTCACCTGCCAGGGGAGCCGCGAGTAGAAGCCGGAGGCCTGCAGTACGTAGCGATGCTCGCGCGTCGCGTCCTTCAATACTTTGGGCGCCGTCCCCGGCATCATTACCTCCGCGCCCTCGAGCAGCTGCAGCGTCCAGTCGGTGAGCGCCGTCGAGAGCTCCTCGGGGCGCACAACCGAGTCCGGCGTGTCGGCGCCGCGCGGCACGCTCAATAGGGTCAGCGCCTGGTGCGTCCCCACAATCGACGCGGTCACCTTCTGCGCGCGCTTCTTGGCTTCGCCCGGAAACTCGCGGTCCACGGCGTCGACGATGCGCCAGTACAACTCACGGTACGTGTTGACGAGGGCGGTTGGAGCCTGCGCCGGGAGTTCGGCACCGGCGGTGAACGATCCCGCCCCCATCGCGGGGGCGGCGCCGTCGGGACCCGGCTCGAAGAGCGCCTCGAGATAGCGCGCCGGCGGTGTCGTGTCGGGCTTGTCGCAGAAGTAGCCGCTCACGTAGCGGCCCTTATCGAACTTGAGATACGAGACGCGGCCGTTCGAGATCAGCTCGAGCACGCCCGTCACCTGCTCCTGCTGCAGCACCGGGAAGAACTTGTCAGGCTGATTGACGTCGATGAACCGGCTCTGGTACCCGCCGGCACACGCCGCGTACATCCACGCCAGCTGCTCCATCGGCGCGGCGCAGTACGCCAGCTCGCCCCGCTCCACCTCGGCGCGCATCCGCTTCAACGCTTCGGTGATCGTGATGACCTGGCGTCCGGCGGTGTGCAGCGACGCGGCGTTCACCGCTTCGCCCTTGCGGAAGAACAACAGCAGGCACTCGTCGGGGAGGTACGCCGCGATGTAGCCGTCCACGCGACCATCGCGGTCGCGCTTGGCGAAGGCGAGCAGATTGTCGAGATGGATGAACGCCAACCGGGTACGATGAATCAGCCGGTTCACCTGCGGGAACCGCAGATCCGCGAGGCGAACCGGCGAATTCGTCAGGCGAGCGGTGCTCGCGCGCATCGTCCTCCGGGGAGGTTAG
>DASYRD010000064.1:0-6351 GCA_036004745.1 Gemmatimonadales bacterium
CGCGGCGGGAGAGCGGGTCGGGGTTGGGTGACGCGTAACAGTCATGACTTGGGACAATCTATGTGTTGAACTGACCCCGGGCGACAGCCCGGGGTGGATCAGAACCCGTGGTCTTGGTTTTGGTGTTCCCCGGGCTTGCGCGCGGGGTCCGCCTTCCTAGCTTGGGGCCGTGCCAGCAACCGGCAGAGTCATCGTCGTCGCGGACGCACATCTGGGCCAAGTGCCGGCGGCCACCGAGGCCGCCTTTCACGCATTCCTGGACCAGGTCCCGCAGCCGGGCGATCACCTGCTCATCAACGGCGACCTGTTCGACTTTTGGTTTGAGTATCGCGCCGTCATTCCCCGCAAGCATTTCACGAGCGTCGCCAAACTCCAGCAGGTCCGTGCCCGGGGCATCCCGATCACGTTCGTGGGCGGCAACCACGACCGCTGGGGTGGCGATTTTCTGCGCAAGGATCTCGGCATCGCGTTCTACGGCGGCGAAACCGAGCTGGAGTTGGGAGGACTGCGTGCCTTCGTGGCGCACGGGGACGGGCTGACTGAGCAACACTGGTCCGGCGCGCTGATGCACCGCGTCCTGCGCAGTCCCGTGACGATCGCGGTGTTTCGCATCTTGCACCCGACGATCGGCTTCTGGATCGCGGATCTTTTTTCGCGCCACCTGGCGGACAATACCAAAGATCGCGCGGTGCTCGACCGCGCGTCGGCCGCGCAGCGCCAGTGGGCCGCAGATCTCCTGACGCGCCGCCCGGAGCTGTCGCTCGTCGTCATGGCGCACACCCACCGCCCTGTCGTCGACACGCTGCCCGACGGACGCGCCTATCTGAATCCCGGGGCGTTCCTCGACGGCGGGAGATACGCGGTGATTACGAAGGAAGGGGTGGAACTGAAACAATTCACAATGGGGCGACTTCCACCTTCTTGATCTTTTCGCCCAAAAACCGCGCTCCCACTTTCCTGAAGTGCGGTTCGTCATCCGAGACCACGAAGAGATGCTCGTGACTCCCGCCCGTAGATAGCAGCCCACGCGCCTCCAACTCCGCCGCCACCGCCTTCGCCGTCTCTTCGGCAGAATCGACCAGAGTCACCCCCGGGCCCATCACCCGTGAGAGCAGCGGCTTGAGCAGCGGATAGTGCGTGCAGCCGAGCACCAACACGTCCACCTTCGCCTGTTTCAGCGGTTCCAGGTACTCGCGCGCGATCAGCTCGGTCGCCGGATGATCGAACCACCCTTCCTCTACCAGGGGCACGAACAGGGGGCAGGCCTGGGCGTGTACGCGCGCGTCGGGGCGCAGCGCCTTGATGGCGCGCTCGTACGCACCACTGGCGATCGTACCGGCGGTGCCGATGACGCCGATCGTGCCGGTCTTCGTGGCCGCCACGGCGGCGCGCGCCCCGGGCTCGATCACGCCAACCACCGGGACCGAGGCAAGGGCCTTGAGATGCTCGAGTGCATGCGCGGTGCTCGTGTTGCAGGCGACCACCACCGCCTTCACGCCGCGCTTGACGAGATACGCGAGGATCTCGGTGCTGTAGCGACGCACCGTTTCGGGGGATTTCGGACCGTAGGGGACGCGCGCCGTATCACCGTAGTAGATCACCGATTCCTTCGGCAACCGTTCGAAGAGCGCGCGGGCGACGGTGAGACCGCCGATCCCCGAGTCGAAGACACCGAGGGGCGCGTTCACCGCAACGGCAGACTGATCCCGATGCCGCGCGGGTACGCCTGGATCTTCAAGTCGGCGGGAAAGTCTTGCAGGTGCGCGGAGACGTACGCCTCGGCGCCCGAGAAGAGATGATTGAACACCCACAGCACGAGCCAGTCCTGCACTTCCTGGCGCTTCGCCTTAGCGTTCGCCGAGCCGATGCTCTCCATGTAGTTGGCTTCCTGCTGCGCCTTGAGCGTCATCATCGCGGTGACACCCTCCCACGCGACAAATACGGCACCCGTCGTATTACGGCCAGTGGCCGATTGTCCCCACCCGGGGATGAGCAGCGAGCGCCAGAAGGCGCCCATGGGGCGCACGAAGTGGGCGGGTTGGTTGACGCGGGAAGTGTCTTGGGCGGCCAGGCGGCCGGACGGCCCGACGGCCAATACCAAGAGCGCCACGTACCTGGCCGTCATCGCGCGACCAGCACGTTGAGCTTTCCCCGCGTGATCGTCACCGTGCACTCGTTCACTCCCGGCTCACGCAGCTCACCATCTAAATGAAGGAGGAGCGGTCCGTCGGGCGACCGGATCACGAGCTCCGCAGTCCGGACCAGGGCCACTTCGCGCATCTTCGCGTGCGTGCCGCGCATCACGCGCGGAATCGCCAGCAGAAAGCGCGGCAGCGACACCCGGCGAATCAAACAGACGTCGAGCTTGCCATCGGTGGGATCCGCGTCCGGCGCGAACCGGTAGCTCCCCCCCGCGGTCGTCCCGTTGCACACTTCGACCATCATCATGTACCCGCGCTCGGCGAATCCGGTCGCGCGCACGTCGAAGAGCGGCGCCCGGAACGAGGCGAAGGTGCGGAGCACGGGCACGAGATACGACAGGAATCCCCGCAGCCCCGGCATCGCATTGCGCGTCCGCACCACCGCCGGACCGAACCCGAACCCCATGCTGTTCACGAACCATTCGTCCAGGACCCGCCCCGCGTCGAAGCGCTGCGGCCTCGCGGTCACGAGACGGGCGATCGCCCGGGCGGGATCGTGGCGATAGACGCCGACGAGCTTGGCGAAGTCGTTCCCGGAGCCGATCGGCACGACGCCGAGCGCCGCGTCGGAGTGGGTGCCGAGGAGCCCGTTGGCGACCTCGTGCACGGTGCCGTCGCCCCCGACGGCGATGACGTAGCGCGCGCCTGCTTGGGCGGCCTGCGCCGCCAACTCCGTCCCGTGTCCGGGCCGTTCGGTGCGCGCGACGTCCATCGCCCAACCCTGGGCGCGCAGCGCGCGGCACACGGGATCGAGTGCCCGCAGCGACGCGCCCCGGCCGGCGGCCGGGTTGAGGATGACGTGAGCGTGATGCAACCGGGAAGAATATAGACTACTTCTTCAGATAGGCTTCGCCCCAGTTGACTTCATACTCCTGCTTACAGCGCGGGCACTTCAACTCGCGCGCCTTCTTGGGGAGCGGCGCGCGTTGGCGGCAGCTGGGACACACGCCGTACTCCGTACCGAGCACCGCCGCCCTGCGACCGTTTTTGGGATGGGGGACCACAGTCCACCGCAACGGGGGCCGCTGCTGAATCTCGAGCATCGCGCGGAGGACCTTCACGGGGCGTTTGTTGACCTCGATGATCGCTTCGAGGTCGGTCATGTCGAGGACTTTATACCACGCGCCGCGGCGGATCTTGAGGTCGACGTCCGCCTGCAGGCGAGCGAAAAGGATCGGGGGCATCACGGCTCCTTGCGAATAAGTCCGGCGGGCGCGGTGCACAATGTGCAGATCGCGCCCGCCGGCCCGCAAGGGGCGTTAGGAGTCGTCCCAGCCGATGTCGAAATGACCGTTACACTTGGGACAGCGCATGCTGGCGGCGCGGGCTTCGAGGCGCGCGCGCTCGCGGCAGTTGGGACACACCCCGTAGCGCGGACCCCACGTCGACGGGAGCCGTCCTCCGGCGCCCTGTGGGCGAGCCACGACGGTCCACCGGGTGGGCGGCGCCGGCGTGATCTGTAGGGACGGCCGGGGAACTGCTGTCGGCCGCCCGTTGATGTCGAGTACGGCTTCAACTGGGGTCAGCCGCACCACCCGGTACCACGCGCCTTGCCGCAGCTTCGCGGCCGTATCTGGACGCACTCGCGCCCATTGCGTCGAGGACACCATAGCGCCTCCTCGGTCGAGGTCGGCTCCTAGGATTGCGAATGGGGGGGTAGGAAGTCAACTAGGCGTGGCGGGAGCGTGTAGGAATCGAACCTACCGAGCCCTTTTCAGGGCCCAAACAGTTTTGAAGACTGCTCAGGCCACCAGGCCCGATCCGCCCCCCTACGCTCTCACCGCGATGACATCGATCTCCACCCGCGCGTTCTTCGGGAGCCCCGCCGCCTGCACCGTCGACCGCGCCGGCTTGTGCGTGCCGAAATGCTTCGCGTACACCTCGTTCATCTGAGCGAAGTCGGCCATATCGGCCAAGTACACGGTGGTCTTCACCACATTACTCAGGCTCGTCCCCGCGGCCGCGAGCACCGCCTCCAGGTTCTTGAAGACCTGCTCGGTCTGCTGCGCCGTCGTCGTGCCGACGAGCTCGCCGGTTTTCGGATCGAGCGCGACCTGACCCGCGGTGAAGACAAGTGTGTCGGTGGCGATCGCCTGGCTGTACGGACCAATAGCCTTCGGCGCGTTGTCGGTCGCGATCACACGCATTAGAACAATCCCTCGATGGTGCCATCCGGATGGAGGCGGATCCGCTCCGCCGCCGGGCTCTTGCCGAGGCCCGGCATGGTCATGATGTCGCCCGCGAGCGCCACCACGAAGCCCGCGCCCGCGGAAGGAACGACGTCGCGCACGTTGAGCGTGAACCCGGTGGGCGCGCCCAGTTTGGTCGGATCGTCCGAGAACGAGTACTGCGTCTTCGCCATGCACACCGGCGCCTCGGAGAGGCCGACTGCCGAGATCAACTCGAGGGCTCGCTCCGCGCCCGGCGAGTAACGCACACCGTCGGCGCCGTAAATCTTCCTGGCGATAGTATCGATCTTGTCCTTGATCGACAGCTTCGCGTCGTAGAGCGGCTTGAACGCGGACTTCGTGCCGTCGAGGACCTTGAGGAGCGCCTCAGCGACCGCCACGCCGCCTTCCCCGCCCTTCTCCCACACTTCGCACAACACCAGCTCGACACCCTCGGCGGCGCACGCGCCGCGCACCGCCTCGACTTCGGCCGGCGTGTCGCCGGTGAAGCGATTGCACGCCACGATCACCGGCACGCCGAACTGCTTCACGTTGCGGATGTGGCGCTGGAGGTTGGCAGAACCCCGCTGCACCGCAGCGGGGTCAGCCGTGCCCAGAGCGTCCTTCTTCACGCCGCCGTGCATCTTGAGCGCCCGCACGGTGGCCACGATGATGGCGGCCTGGGGCTCGAGCCCCGCCAGTCGGCACTTGATGTCGAAGAACTTCTCGGCGCCAAGATCGGCGCCGAAACCCGCCTCGGTGAGCACCAGGTCCGACAGCGCCAGTCCCAACTTCGTCGCGACGACCGAATTGCACCCGTGGGCGATGTTGCCGAAGGGCCCGCAGTGCACCAGCGCCGGCCCGCCCTCGAGCGTCTGCACCAGGTTCGGGTTGAGCGCGTCCTTCAAGAGCAGGGTCATCGCCCCCTGCGCTTTGAGATCACTGGCGCGCACGGGTGTCTTGGTGGTGGTGAAGCCGACGACGATGCGGGCGAGCCGCGCCTCGAGGTCCGCGATCCCCGTCGCGAGCGCCATGATCGCCATGACCTCGGAGCCCGGGATGATGACGTAGTGATCTTCGCGCGACGGACCCGCGTTGATGCCCCCCAGGCCGACGACGATGTGGCGGAGCGCCCGGTCGTTCATGTCGATCGTGCGCGGCCACGAGATGCGGCGAATGTCGAGTCCCGACGGATTCCCGTGATGCAGGTGCGCGTCGAGCATGGCCGAGAGGAGGTTGTGCGCGGCGGCGATCGCGTGGAAGTCGCCCGTGAAGTGGAGGTTGATATCCTCCATCGGGACCACCTGCGCGTACCCACCCCCCGCGGCTCCGCCCTTCACGCCGAACACCGGACCGAGCGACGGCTCGCGCATACACAGGATCGCGTTCTTCCCGATCTTGCGCAGCGCCTGCGTGACGCCCACAGTGACCGTCGACTTGCCCTCCCCCGCTGGCGTCGGACTGATCCCCGTGACGAGGACGAGCCGGCCCTTCGGTTTGCGCCGCTCGAGTGCGCCCAGCGAAATCTTCGCCTTGTACTTGCCGTACAGCTCGATCTCATCGTCCTCGAGGCCCAGCTCGGCCGCGACATCGGCGATGGGCCGCAGTTTCGCGGCCTGGGCGATGGCGATGTCGGAGGGAACCTTGGTGGCGGTGGTCATAGAGAGGTGTCGAGGCGTGGACCGAAACAGCGGCGCGCGTTGTCGGTCGTGCGCCCGGCCAGCGCATCGAACGGTTCGTTGCACAGCATCGCCGCGCGTTCCGCCACGTCGCGCACGAACGCCGGCTCGTTCCGCTTGCCACGGTGCGGGACCGGCGCCAGGTAGGGCGAGTCCGTTTCTACGAGCAGACGATCGGCCGGCGCGCCGGCGAGCCGCCCGGTCTGCGTCCAGTTCTTGAAGGTGATCATGCCGCTGAAGGAGAAGTATGCGTTGATGGCACGTCCCGCCTCCCAGACCGCATCACCCGATGAAAAGCTGTGC
>DASYRD010000065.1:0-37329 GCA_036004745.1 Gemmatimonadales bacterium
AGGATCGTCGAGTGTCCCGGCGCCGTCTCGGTGACCGCGTGATCCTGGAAACCATCCGCGAAGACGGCGCCCTCGCTCACGAGCTGGAAGAGGCCCCCCGTGAGCTGGTTCTTCCAGCGGTCGAAGTAATCGGGGCGGAGCTGATCGACCGTGATGACGACGACCAGCTTCGGCCGGGCCGGCGCGGGCGCAGGCGGCGCGAGGAGCGCAAGACTGAGAGCGAGGATCATGGCCACAAACTAGTGAAAGTCAGGCCGTTGCCGCCACCGGCGCCTCACGCCGCTCCCGGAACGAGAGCACCAGCGCCACGCTCACGATGGCCGCGGCAACCAAGAACGGGATGCCGTGACCGTACTTATAGAATACGAACGTTGCCCCCACGGGCCCGATGATCGCCATGATGCCGCGAAACGTCTGCTGGGCTCCCATCACGAGGCCCAGCTCGTGCCGGTCTGTGCGCTGGCTGACGAGCGAGGTGGAGGCCGGGAACAGGAGCGCGGTCCCCACCGGGATGAGGATCAGGAACAGGACAAACACCACGAGCCCTGGCCCCGGGGGCAAGAGCGCCGCCGGGAGGGGCGCCAACGCCAGGCCGAGCAGCAGCGAGACGGTGCCGATCTGCATCGTGCGGACCTCCCCGAAGCGAGCGTTGAACCAGCCCACGAGCGATATCCGCATCAAGACGCCGACGACGCCGAAGACGATCGTGTAGTAGTAGCCGATCGTTCGCTCGGTCACGCCGTACACCTTCATCAGGTAGAGCGCCAGAACGCCGATCACGATGTTGAGCGCCAGCATGCCCACGACGTAGATCCAGATCACCCGGTGCGCCGGCGCGGTTGGACGCTCCATGATGTCCCAGAGGGCTTGTTTGACTGACCGGCCGGGGGGCAGCTGCTTGCCGCTCGGCGAATGCGTGTGCGTCACCCGGGACTCGGGGAGCCATTTCCACGCGAACACGACCGTGATGAGCATCAGCGCGGCGGCGACGAGGCCCGGGACTTCGGTGCCGAAGCCCCGCGCCGCCGATCCGATCGCCGGACCGATCATCACCCCGGCGCTCGTCGCGGCGGAGATCCATCCCAGCGCCTTGGCGCGTTCGGATGGCGCCATCGTATCGGCTACATAGGCCTGCGCCACGCCCGTCGTGCCGCCGCCGAGCCCCTGCACGAGCCGGGACGCGAACAACATCCAGAGGCTCGTGGCGTAGCCGAAGATCGCGTACGCAATCGCGGATGCACTCAGGCCGATGATCATCGCGGGGCGGCGCCCGTAGCGGTCCGAGACCTTCCCCCAGATCGGTGACGAGATGAGCTGCGCCACGGCGAATGCGGAGATGAGCGGTCCCACCATCCAGTCGGCGGCGTTCATGCGCTTCGCGTAGAAGGCCATCAGCGGCGCGACGAGCATGAGGCCCATCATGTCCACGAAGCAGACCACCATCAGGACCGCCAGCCGCTTCATCGTCTCGCTCCGATTCCGAGCACCAGCGCGCTCACCACCATCAGGACGACCCCGAACGCCGCGGCCACGCCCGTCTCCGACAGCCTGAGGCTCGACAGGATCTCGATCGAAATGGGACGGGTCTCATACGTGTACAGCACGATCGACGCGACGATGTCGCCCAACGCCGCCACGAACGCGAGGCTCGCGCCCGCCGCGAGCCCGGGCCGGAGCTGCGGCAACGTGACGCGCGCCAGCGTGCGCCACCGCCCGGCGCCGAGACTCGCCGCCGCCTCTTCGAGGGCCGGATCGAGCTGGCGGTATCCCGCGAGCAGCGCCCGTCCCGTGAGCGGCAACGCGCGGACGAGATACGCCAGCGGCAGAATCGTCGCGGTCCCGACCAGCACCCAGCGCAGCGGCGGCGCGTGCACGCTGAACGTCATCGCCAACGCGATCGCGAACACAGTCCCCGGCAGGGCCCACGGCAGCGCGAGCAACCCTTCGATCGCGCGCCGCAGCGCGACGCGCCGCCGCACGATCAACCATCCGGCCGCGAGCGACAGGGCGACAGCAATCGCGGTGCTCGCGCCCGCCATCCACAACGAGTTCGCGAGGGGCCGGAGTCGCTCGGCCTCGCTGAAGAGTCGGCGGTAGTTATCGAAACTGAGGACCGGCGGCAGGATTTGCGTCGTCCAGGCGCCGTACGGTACGAGCGAAACCAGAGCCAGGGTCAGGTGTGGAAGGAGCAGGAGCACCGCGAAACCCCACCCGGCCGCCGTCGCGAGCGCGCGCACGCCGGCGCGACGAATCGGCCGGGGCCGGGGCGCGATCCCCTTCCCCAGCGCGACGAGGATGTCGTCGCCTTCGGTGCGGCGCAGCAACATGAGCCCCGCCACCGCCACGACCGCGAGTGCGAGCGTCTCGACCATCGCGAGGGGCAAGTCCCCGTTGAGCTTGGTGGCGACGATCTGCGTCATCATCACGCGGAAGCCGCCCCCAAAGATGTACGGGGCGCTGAACGACCCGAGCGACGTCATGAACGTCAGGATGGCGGCGCCGACCAGCGACGGGCGTACGAGCGGCAGCACGACGCGCCGGATCGTCGTCCAGCGATCGGCGCCGAGAGCCTCCGACGCTTCGAGCATCGATACGTCGAGTTTGGCGAGCCCCGCGCGCGTGAACAAATAGAAGTAGACGTACATCGAGTAGGCGTGGACGAGCAGGATCGCGGCGGGTCCCTGGAGACGCCACGGCGCTTCCTGCATCCCGAACAGCCGCTGCACGGCGCGCGCGATGAAGCCCGACTCGCCGTACAGGAACAGGAACGCGATCACGCCGACGAGCGGTGGCAGCACGACCGGAAGCGCGACGAGCGCGCCCAGCGTTTTCCGTCCTGGGAAGTCGAACCATTCGAACAAGAAGGCGAGCGGCACACCGATCGCCGCGGCGAGGGCCACGCTGACGAGGGAGATCCACACACTGGCCCAGAGCGCCGCCCACTCTCCTCCCCGGCCGAAAAAGGCGCGCAGGGCGTTGCCGTCAGCGGCATCCCGGGCGACCACCACGATGGGAAACAACACGAGCCAGGCCAGGAGCAACGCGAGCGCGGCTCCGAGGATCTGCGCCGAACGGCGGCTCATCGGCCGTTCTCCGTGAAGCGGATCAGGCGCTCGGCCTGGACGTAGACGCGATCGCCCACCTTAGCCGCGTCGGGCTCGGCGAGGACCTCAAAGCGCTCGCCGGCGTCGCTCTCGACGATGTAAAACGCGGAGGCACCCGTGTAGCGGCGCTCGCGCACGACCCCCGCCAGCCCGGCGTCCGCGAAACGCAGGCGCTCTGGGCGCACGACGACGGGCGAATCGCCGGCGTCGGCGCCACCGGCCAGCGCGCGCGCGGAGGGACCGCGAAACACGTTGGCTCGGCCCACGAACGTCGCGACGAAGAGGGTCGCCGGACGCTCGTAGAGGTCATCGGGGGGGCCTGCCTGCTCGAGGCGGCCCGCGCTCAACACAGCGACGCGATCGCCCAGATCAAAGGCCTCTTCTTGCTCGTGCGTCACGAAGACCGTAGTGATGCCGACGCGCTTGATGAGCTGGCGCAGCTCGCGGCGCGTGCGCTCACGCAGCGCCGGGTCCAGGTTCGACAGCGGCTCGTCGAGCAGCAACACGCGCGGCTCCGGCGCGAGCGCGCGCGCCAGCGCCACGCGTTGCTGTTGCCCGCCGGACAGCTCCTGCACCTTGCGACGCTCGAAGCCGGCGAGATCAACGAGACGCAGCGCCTCGCTCGTCTTGCGCACCACGTCGGGATCGCCGCGCAGTCCGAACGCCACGTTGTCTCCGACATCGAGGTGCGGGAACAGGGCGTAATGCTGGAAGACCATCCCAAAGCGGCGACGCGCCGGCGGCGTGCGCGTGACGTCCTCGCCTTCGATTACGATGCGCCCGGCGTCGGGAGTCTCGAACCCGGCGAGCAGACGCAGCATCGTCGTCTTGCCGCTGCCGGAGGGACCGAGCAACGCGACGATCTCCCCACGCGCGATGTCGAGCGTGATCGGTCCCACCGTCGCGTCGGGCCAGCGCTTCTCGATGCCCTGCACCGCCAGGAACGCGTTCACCGCCCCTTCCCCGTCCCACGAACGTGCTGGTCCCACCACCGCATCCACTCGGGCCCGCGCTCGGCGAGGAGGGTCCAATCCACGTCGGCGACGACCATCTGCCGCCGCACCTCGCGCACCCAATCGGGGAGCGAATCGGCCGGCAAGTCGAGCCGCGCCGGCAGCCGGTAGACGTCACGCGCCGCGGCGAGCTGCATCTCGGGTGTCCCGGCGAACTCGACGAAGGCCCTGGCCACGTCCACCCGCTTGCTGCCGCGCACGACGGCAATGCCGTCCTCGATCGCGACGGTCCCGCTGCGCGGGAAGACATAGCCGATCGGCATGCCGCGGCGGCGGCTGATCAGCACATCAGGCAGATCCCAGACCGTCACGATCCCCTCCTGGCGCGCGATCTTCTCGCTCACGAGGGCGGGATTCTGGACGTATTCCTTGGTCTGGCCGTCGAGCCGGCGCAGGAACGCAAAGCCCGCCGTGGTGTCGCCCGTCGTACGCAGGCTGCGGCTCAGGATCAGGCCCCACACCGCGCGCATCGTGCCGCTCGCGACGGGATCCCGGATGATGATCTTGCCCTTCCAACGCGGGGCCAGAAGATCGTCCCAGTCCTGCGGGGCCTCGGCATGCGTGAGCAGCGACTCGGGATACAGGAAGACCGCCGGCGTCTCATACGTCGCGAAGTAGCAGTCCCCGGTTCCGCGGCCACGTGGGGCGATCGCGTCGGCCCAAGTGGGCCGATGACAGTCGAGCAGCGAGTCGCGCGCCGCGAGCGCGAAGATCAAGGACGGTCCCCCAAACCACACGTCGGCCTGCGGATTCGCCCGCTCCGAACGAATGCGGTCGTACACCTCCTGCGAGCCCATGTCGAGCCAGCGGACATCCACGTCGGGATGCGCGGCCTCGAAGCGATGCTCGAACAGCGTGAGCAGATCGCGACCGTGCGGCGAATAGATCACGAGGGGCGTGCGGGAATCCCGCGAGCAGGCGGCAATGAACACCGCGAGCACGACGAGTCGGTTACGGAACACTGGTTCTTTTGAGACCCAGCAGATTCGCGAAGAGTCGGTAGGCGCCGGGGACTCCCGCAGGCAGCTGTCGGAAGAAGCTCAACCCAGTATACACGTAGGTCCCGCGACCCAGGGGCGCGACAAGCACGCCCCCTTTGAGCTCCGGCCCGGGCCCGTCGTGCGTTTCCAGGATCGGCACGTACGTCGTATCCCAGTCGTGCGCAAAGTAGAGACCGCGCTCCTGGACCCAGCCGCGCCAGTCGGCGGCGGCGATCTCGTTGGGATAGTGAAATGCGGGATGCGCCGAGTCGATCGGCGTGACCGGCGCCGTCTCATCGGTCACGCGGTCGTGCGGCCGCCCAATGCTCAAGCGATACGGCGCGTAGCCGCCATCGACGAAGGGATATTGTTGGTACTGCACGAGCAAGAGTCCCCCGGCGCGCGCGTACTCCAGCAGGCGGCCGTTGTTGGCGACGAGCGCCGGATCGGTCTCGTAGGCGCGGCTGCCGATCACGATCGCGTCGTAGCGCGACAGGTCGCCGCGCGCGAGCGAGTCGGGCCCGAGGAGCTCGATGGGGACGCCGACCGCCTGCAACGCTTCGGGAACGCGATCGGACGCGCCGCGCACGTAGCCCACGTGCGAGAGTGACGGTAGCGCGATCGCCGCCGCGCGAATACGCGCGACGGACCCCTGCACCGCGGCGCGCGGGCGAATGTGCGGATAGTCGATGACCTCGAGCCCCCCGTCATTGCGGCGGCCATCGGCCCCGACGACGGCGGCGCGCAGCTCGTACGAGCCCGGGGCGAGGCGCTGCAGCGGGGGCGAAAGCGCGATCGTGATGCTCTTCGTTTCGTCCTCCCGCCCGAACGCCAAACTCTCGGCGGGAACAGGGGGCCACCCGGTTGGCGCCGTGAACGTCACGCGAGCGCTCGCTGGTCCGCGCGCGCGGTTCGTCACGGTCACCGTGAAGCGCCGCGGATCTTTGCCGCCGCCGTCGACGGGCCAGAGGACCTCGTCGGGCGCGATGGCGACATCGAACGCGCGCGTGACGAACAGGGGCCGCCGCACTTCGCCGATCGCCTGATCGCGGTAGCGATACACGACTTCGCGCGCCAGGGTCACCGGCTCCCCGGCGATCGTCAGCCGCACGCGCACTTCGACGGGGGGCGGGTCGAATGGCAGGCCGCGCACATCCGGCGGGACGCCGGTCCAGTCGTAGAGACCACCCGAGTTCGTGAGCGGCCGCCGCAGGAAGTACGGCTGCGTGCGCTCCGCTTCACGGGCCACGCCGACGACAAAGCGTTGCGTGCTCACGGCCCCTGCCGAGACGGTCGCGCCTCCGAAATCGAGTCGCTCGACGGTCCACCCCGCCGGCGCGCGCACGTCGAGGGTGTCGACGCGGATGGTGCTGTCTCCGGCGTTCCATACGTTCAGCTCGACCTGGAGGCGCTGGCCCTGCGTCACGATGCCGTCGTCGGTGGTCCCGTCGATCGCCACGCCGGCCGCGATCGCCACGGCCCGCTCGAGCAGCGCGCGCTGATCGGCGTCGGCCGGGCCAATGAGATGGAGCGCGCGAGTCAGGTACGGCAGCGCCGCGGCGGGGCGCCACGGGTTGAGCGCGGCGCGCGCCGAGTCGATGAGCGTAGCGTAGCGCTCCAGGCCGGCGCCGTGCACCACCGTGTCGACGCCTGCGAAGAGTCCCACGCCGGAGGCGGCGGGACGCGTCGTGATCAACGAGAGTCGCACGTTGCTCGGCCCGGGACGCTGCAGCTGCCCCATGTCCTGCGAGCGGTGCCGGCTGCGGCTCGCCATCGCGAGCTGGTAGTACGACTGGCCGATGACGGGATCGAGCGTGCCGGCTGGGAGGGTGAGGTTCGTGGCAGCGGAATCGAAGCGGGTGGAGCGATACAGTTTGACGGGCCCCCACGTCGAATCGCGCAGTGCGTCGAAGGCCTGGCGCGCGAGCAACCCCGCCACCTGATGCTGGCCGTGCCCGTCTGCCGGCGTGCCCGCGAACACGGAGACGATGATCTGAGGCCGGAAGCGGCGGATGACGTCGATGACGTCCTTGAGGAGCGAGTCACGCGGCCAAAAGCGGAACGCTTCGTCCGCGGACTTCGAGAAACCGAAGTCGTAGGCGCGCGTGAAATACTGCCGGGCGCCGTCCAGGTCGCGGGCGGCGAGCAGCTCCTCGGTGCGAATGATGCCAAGACCGGGCCCGAGCTCCGCGCCGATGAGATTCTGCCCGCCTTCCCCCCGCGTGAGCGAGAGATACGCGGCCTGGGCGCCGAGGCCGCGCGACAGCAGGACGAGGAGCTGCGTGTCTTCGTCGTCGGGGTGGGCACCGATCACGAGGACGCGCTTGTTCGCGCCCAGCTGCTCGAGAAGGCCCGCCAACGCCGCGACGCCGCCGGTGCCGGGTGGGGTCATCTGCCCCACCCCGGATCCGACGGCGCCGATACTAAGGAAGAGGACGAGTCCGAACGCGCGCCGCACTATTGGGAAAGGTATACCGTGCCACCCTTCATAACGAACTTGACGCGTTGGAGTTCCGTGATGTCGCGGAGCGGATCCCCGGCGACCGCGACGAGGTCGGCGAAGAGCCCGGGCGCCACGGCGCCGATGTTCTGCTCCTGGCCGAGGAGGGCCGCCGCGACCGACGTACCGGATTGAATCGCCTGCATCGGGGTCATGCCGTACTGCACGTAGTACTCGAACTCCTTCGCCTGGTTGATCTCGGTCCAGGGGAATCCGCCGACGTCGGTGCCCAGCGCGATCTTGACGCCCTTGCGCAGCGCGCGCCCGAAGGCGCGACGCTCGAGCGCCACGAACGCCGGCCACGGGCCGCCGCGCGGCACGACGTGCACGCCGACCGTGACCGTGGGCACCCAGTACACGTTGGTCCGGACCATCACGTCCATCAACGAGTCGGTGAGCCCGTCGCCGTGTTCGATCGAGTTCACGCCGGCGCGCAGCGCGGCCGCGATGCCGTCGGACCCGATCGCGTGGGCGGCGACTTTGCGGCCCAACCGGTGCGCCTCGTCGACGATGGCTTTCGCCTCGTCGTCGGTGAAGTTCACCCAGCTGCGGAGCGTGCTGTCCGGCGTGAAGTAATAGCGCCGGTCGCTGTAATACTTGATCCAGTCGGCCCCGTGCTGCACCTGGTCGCGCACGGCGAGGCGCGCGTTCTCGACGCCGTCCACCGTCTGGACGCCGTGCGGCAGGTCGATTTCCCAGTTGGGCGTGCCGATCGGGTACATCCCCGTCGGCGCCATGGCGCGCGTCGACGCGAAGACGCGGGCGCCGGGAACTTCGCCGCGGTTCACCGCCAGCTTCACGTCCACGTCAGCGTACATCGCCCCCTCGGTCTCCAGATCGCGGATCGCCGTGAACCCGTGCTCGAGCGCGATGCGCGCGTTGCGGGCGCCGAGGATGGCGCGATACGGAATCGACTGCTTGAGGAGCTGGTCCTCGTACTCCTGGGAGGTGACGTCTCCCTGGAGCAGCAGATGCGTGTGCGTATCGATGAAGCCCGGGAGGACCGTCATCTGCGACAAGTCGATCAGGCGGGCGTTGGGGGACTGTGTCTGCACTTGCGCGAAAGGACCGACGGCACGAATGCGCTCGCTGTCGATCAGGATCCCGACGTTGGTTTGGACCTGGGCCGACCGGCCGTCGATGAGCCGGCCCGCCTTGATCAGGATCGGCTGGTTCTGCGCCGCGAGGGGTCCCGCGGCGACGGTCAGAAAGAGCAGCAGGCGGCGCATGAACGAGAGCTCCGGAAGAAGGCGCCGCAAATCTAGCCGCCCTCGCCCGGGGACGGTAAGCTTTCCCCGCGCCTATTCCCTCACCGCTGGAGGCCGTCCATGTCGGTGCGTGTGACCTGTCAGTGTGGAACGTCGTACGAGCTGAAGGACGAGTTCGCCGGGAAGCTGGTGAAGTGCCCGCAATGCGGACGCGAGAATCGAGTCCCCGCCGGGTCGGCGGGCGTTCCGGTACAGGTCCAAGCCGACCCCGTCTTCGACCGGGACATCTTCCTGCTGCGCCAGCAGATGCTCAGGATCTCCGAGAAGTACGACGTGGGCGACGAGAAGGGCAACAACATCATTTACATCGAGCGGCCCGCCCACCTGCTCCGCAACCTCGGTGCCCTCCTTGCGGCATTGGCGGCAGCGATCGTCATCTTCGTCGCGTTCGGGGCCGTTGCGGATCAGACCCCCGTGGGGAGCGCGGCGCGGGGGATCCTCCTCCTCCTCGGCTCCCTCCTGGCCTTCGTCGCACTCGTCGTCGTGGGTGTGGCGCTGTCGGTCAAGCGCCACGTGACCTTCTATCGGGATGCCTCGAAGCGCGACCGGCTCATCGAAGTCCTGCAGGACAAGAAGTGGCAGCCGATCACGGCGACCTACACCGTGCGCGACTTCCGTGGCAAACCGCTCGCCAAGTTCGCGAAGAACATCCTGTACAACCTCTTCCGGAAGCGCTGGTACATCCACGCACCCGACGGGCGCGTGCTGTTCCTCGCCAAGGAAGACTCCGTCATTCTGTCCCTGCTGCGGCGCTTGCTCGGCCCCATGATGGGCCTGCTACGCACCAATTTCATCATCCTGCGCCCCGACAGCGAAGACGTGATCGGCGAGTTCAAGCGCAAGTTCACGATCCTCGACCGCTACGTCCTCGACATGACCGGCGATCCGCAGCGCCTGATGGACCGGCGCGTCGCGCTCGCCCTCGGTGTCATGCTCGACACGGGAGAGCGTCGTTGACGGACCCCCGCCAGCGCGAAGAGCCGATCACGATCACACCGGACATGCTCGCCTCCAGCGGGCCCAGTGGTCGGATCGACTTCGAGCGCGGCATGCGGCACGCGCCGCCGTTCATTCTGTTTCTCATCGCGGCGAACGTCGCGATGTTCGCGTGGGAGATCGCGGCGGGCGCGCTCGCCGATCGCGAGACGATCATCGAGGCGGGGGCCCTGGTGCGCGAGCGGGTGCTCGCGGGCGAGTGGTGGCGCCTGATGAGCGCCATGTTCCTGCACGGCGGCTTCGACCACATCTTCGGCAACATCGTCGTGCTGTACATCGTCGGGCTGGCGTGCGAGCACGCCTTCGGCGGCGCGCGCACCGCCGTCGTCTACTTCGCGAGCGGCATCGCCGGTGGGCTGCTCAGCATGGCGATGGGTCCGGGGCCATCTGTGGGAGCGTCAGGGGCGATCTTCGGCGTCATCGCCGCGGTCATCGTCGTGCTGTACCGCTGGCAAGACAGCTTCTACGTCCGCGACAAACGGATCGGGTTCGTGCTGCTCATCTGGGCGGGGTGGCAGATTCTGACGGGTCTCGCCAACCCGTTCATCGACAACTTCGCCCACCTCGGCGGGTTGGCGGGGGGGGCCCTGGCGGCCCTGGCCCTGCGTCCGCGCCTCCTGCCCGCCGGGACGCCAGCATAGATTAGGCGTATGGCCACCTCCGCCGAACCGAAACGCCCACCCCCGTCGTCCGTCAGCGCCGATGAGGCACGTGACGTCGCCGAAGCGGCACGCGAGCAGGAATGGGCGGCGCCCAGTTTCGTTCGCGATCTGTTCCTCGGCAACCTGCGGATGGACCTGATTCACCCGTACCCGGAGCAGGACGCCGAAGAGGTGGCGCGCGCCAAACCCTTCCTCGAGAAGCTCGAGCGGTTCCTGCGCGAAAAAGTCGACTCCGACCAGATCGATCGTGAAGGCGAGATCCC
Source organism: Gemmatimonadales bacterium (assembly GCA_036004745.1). Classification (GTDB taxonomy): domain Bacteria; phylum Gemmatimonadota; class Gemmatimonadetes; order Gemmatimonadales; family GWC2-71-9; genus 20CM-2-65-7. Next base: position 10,787 of record DASYRD010000065.1, read on the forward strand.
CGAGGCCGTCATTCAAGGCCTGCGCGAGCTCGGTGCCTTCGGCATCAAGATCCCGCGCGAGTACGGCGGGCTCGGCCTGTCACAGTTGTCGTACATGAAAGCGATCGAGCTCGTGTCGTCGGTGGATGGCTCGATCACCGCCCTGCTCTCCGCCCATCAATCGATCGGCGTGCCGCAGCCCCTCAAGATGTTCGGCACCGACGCGCAGAAGAAGAAATACTTCCCCCGCCTCGCCACAGGCGCGATCTCCGCGTTCGCCCTCACCGAGGGCGGCGTGGGCTCCGATCCCGCCGCGCTCGAGACGATGGCGGTACCGGGCGAGGACGGCGACTGGATTCTGAACGGCGAGAAGCTGTGGTGCACCAACGGGACGAAGGCGGAGCTGATGGTCGTGATGGCGCGCACGCCATCCAAGGTCGTGCGCGGCAAAGAGAAGCGGCAGATCTCCGCGTTCATCGTCGAGACCACTTGGCCCGGCGTCGAGGTGACGCACCGCTGCCACTTCATGGGCCTCAAGGCGATGTACAACGGCGTAATCCGGTTCACCAACGTCCACGTCCCCAAGGAGAACCTGCTGTGGGGCGAGGGCAAAGGGTTGAAGCTCGCCCTCATCACGCTCAATACGGGCCGCCTCACGCTGCCGATCTCGTCGGTCGCCGCCGGCAAGCGCTGTCTCGAGATCTCGCGCCGCTGGTCGGCGGAGCGCGTGCAGTGGGGCCGGCCGATCGGCCAGCACGACGCCATCGCCCAGAAGATCGGCGCGATGGCCGCTAACACCTTCGCGATGGAGGCCGTGGCCGAGCTGTGCGGCGCGATGGCCGAGCGCGGCGGCTACGACATCCGCCTCGAGGCCGCGATCGCCAAGCTGTACAACTCGGAGGCGGGTTGGCGCATCATCGACGACACGCTGCAGATCCGCGGCGGCCGTGGCTACGAGACGGCCGACTCGCTCAAGGCGCGCGGCGAGGCGCCGATCCCCGTCGAGCGCATCATGCGCGACTTCCGCATCAACTTGATCTTCGAAGGCTCATCGGAGATCATGCACCTGTTCATCGCGCGTGAAGCCGTCGACAAGCATCTCCAGGTCGCCGGCGACGTCGTCATGCCCGGGAAGTCGTTCGGGCAACGCCTCGCGGGCCTCGGCCGCTCGGCCCTGTTCTACGGGTGGTGGTATCCGTCGCGCTGGCTGGGGTGGGGATTCTGGCCACGCTACGCCGGCTTCGGGTCTCTCGCGGGCCACGTCCGATTCGTCGAGCGCAACGCGCGGCGTCTGGCGCGCGGCGTGTTCCACTCGATGATCCGCTTCGGACCGAAGCTCGAGCTGCGCCAAGCCGTGCTCTTCCGCCTGGTGGACGTCGGCGCCGAGCTGTTCGCGATGGCCGCCACCTGCGCGCGGGCGCGGTGGCTCCTCGCGCGCGACCGCGCGAGCGGCGAGCGCGCCGTGCAACTCGCCGATGTGTTCTGCCGGCAGGCGCGCGGGCGCATCCGCGCGAAGTTCAAAGGCCTATGGCGCAACGAGGATGTACCGACTTACAAGGTCGCCCAGGACGTGTTGAAGGGCGAGCATCGGTGGCTGGAACGCGGGGTGGTCGAACTAGACGGCTAGCTACGCAGCCTGATGTGCGATCATGATGCTCTTCAAACGTTCCGGCCCCTCCGCACCCGCGCCCGCGTCACCGTAAGGCGCGGGATGTCCCTCCGCTTCTAGCACCACACTCGGACACACGAGCATATACTGCCGCGCCCGGATGCGCTCCGCCGCGGGCGCGGCCGCGACCGGCGCGGCCACCACCACCTGCTTGGCACCCAGCTGCTCGGCGGCCTTGGCCGCCGCCAGCACCTTCCACGGATACACGATCTGCCCGTCCACGATGACGACGGTCCGTCCCTTCAGGTCCTTCACCGGCCGCTGCGTGCGGTAGAGCACGAGATCCTGTTTCACGCGCGCGCGCGATTCATCGATCGCGGACTGGAGTTTCTCCAGCAGGTTCATGCCGGGCAGGAAATCGGGATCCATCTCGGCGGGCGCCGACTCCGCCATCGCGCCGATCGGCGCGAGATTGGAGCCGAGCTTGATGAACGACGCGACGATCACGTCGAATTGCGCGCCCATCGCCTTGGCGGCGTGCGCGGCGATCTCCACGCCCTCGGGCGTGATGCCGAGCAAGATGCAGGACACGTAGCCCTGCCCCGCCAATTGCTGGCCGAGAATAGCGCCCGCGCTGGAGCGCGTGGGATAGAGACTGGTCGCCACGGTGCGCCAAGATACGAAAGCCCGCCCCTCCCCGCCACAGGTTATCTTTCCCGCGCACCCAACAGAGGACGCGCAGTGGCGAAGGACACGCTCTCCGTCACCGATAATCGCACGGGAAACGCGTACGAGATCCCGATACAGGACGGGACGATCAAGGCCGCGGACCTGCGCCAGATCAAGGCCTCGCCTGACGACTTCGGGTTGATGAGCTACGACCCGGCGTACATGAACACGGCCTCGACCCGCAGCGCGATCAGCTACATCGACGGCGACCGCGGCATCCTGCGGTATCGCGGGTACCCCATCGAGCAGCTCGCCGAAAAGAGCACGTTCCTCGAGACGTCGTACCTGCTCCTGCACGGAGAGCTGCCCTCGGCGGCGGAGCTCGACTCGTGGGTGTTCAACATCACGCACCACACGATCATTCACGAGAACATCAAGAAGTTCATCGACGGGTTCCATCACGACGCTCACCCGATGGGCGTGTTCGTGAGCACCGTCGCGGCGTTGTCGACGTTCTATCCCGAGGCGAAGCACATCACGGACGAGACCTCCCGCCGCAACCAGATCTTCCGGTTGATCGCGAAGACCCCGACGCTCGCCGCCTTCGCCCACCGGCACACCATGGGGATGCCCTACGCGTATCCCGACAACGACCTGAGCTACACCGGGAACTTCCTCAACATGATGTTCAAGGCGACCGAGGTGAAATACGTCCCGAACCCGACGCTCGAGCGGGCCCTGGACGTGCTCTTCATCCTCCACGCCGACCACGAACAGAACTGCTCGACCAGCGCGATGCGCGCCGTGGGCTCGTCCCACGCCGACCCGTACTCGTGCATGGCGGCCGCCGCCGCCGCGCTGTACGGACCGCTCCACGGCGGCGCGAACGAGGAAGTGTTGCGGATGCTGCGGGAGATCGGGACGGTCGACCACATCCCCGCCTACATCCACCGGGTGAAACAGGGCGAGGTCCGGCTGATGGGGTTCGGGCACCGCATCTACAAGAACTACGATCCGCGGGCCACCATCATCAAGCGCACCGCCGAGCAGGTGTTCGACGTCACCGGCAAGAACCCGTTGATCGATATCGCGATCGAGCTGGAGCGCATCGCGCTGCAGGACGAGTACTTCGTCACCCGCAAGCTGTATCCCAACGTGGATTTCTACTCGGGGATCATCTACGAGGCGATGAAACTGCCGGTCGACATCTTCCCGGTGCTGTTCGCGATCGGACGCACGCCCGGGTGGCTGGCGCAGTGGCAGGAGATGTTGCTCGACAAGGAGCAGAAGATCGCGCGGCCCAGGCAGGTGTACATCGGCGCACCGCAGCGCGACTACGTGACGATTGAAAAAAGAGCGTAGGAACGACGTCTCCTTTTAACGGGGTCCCATGCCTACCTATATCCTGCTGTCGAACCTGACCGACGATGGCGCCAAGGCGTTGAAGGCCAAGCCCAAGCGCTTGCAGGAAGTCAACAAGGAGATCGAGAAGTTCGGGGCCAAGGTGACCGCGCAGTACGCGGTGCTCGGCCCCTATGACTTCGTCAGCATCGTGGAGTGCCCCGACAACGAGACGATCGCCCGCGTCTCGGTCGAGCTGTCCTCGCGCGGCACCGTGCGCCTGCTTACGCTGCCGGCGCAACCGGTCGCGAACTTCGTCCGCAACCTGAAAGGCTGAGGCCTAGCGCCGCTTCTTGCCGCCGCGCCGCGGCCTGAGCGACCGCTCCGGCCGTGCCGCTTCGGCGTTCTGCACCCTCGGTTGCATCGGCGGGACCGAGGGCTCAAACCCGGGAATCACTTCCCGCGGGAATCCCTTCCCGATCAGCTTCTCCACGTCGGCCATCAGCAGCCATTCGTCGGGCGAAATCAGCGTCAAGGCAAGGCCCTGGGCGCCGGCGCGGGCGGTCCGGCCCACCCGGTGCACGTACACCTCGGGATCGGTGGGCACGTCGAAATTCACGACCATGCGGATGCCGTCCACGTCGATGCCGCGCGCCGCGATATCGGTCGCCACGAGAATCTCGGCCTCGCCGGAGCGGAACTGATCGAGGGTGCGCTGGCGCTGGCTCTGCGCCTTGTCGCCGTGCAGCGCGTTGGCCGCGATGCCTTCGCGCCGCAGGAACGTCACGAGCTTGTCGGCGCCGTACTTGGTGCGCGTAAAGACGAGCGTCTGGCCGGCCGGCTTGGCCTTCAGGATCGACCCGAGCGCTCCCTTCTTCTGGAGCTTGTCGACGGCGACGATGATGTGCTCGATGCCGTCGGCGGGCTGAGCGCGGCGGCCGATCTCGACTGACGCGTGACCGTTCAAGGCGCGGCGCGCCAGGGCATCCACCTCGGGCGAAATCGTCGCCGAGAAGAGCATCGTCTGTCGCTCATCGGGGAGCGCGTTCAAGATCTTCCGCACGTCAGGGGCGAACCCCATGTCCAGCATGCGGTCGGCTTCGTCGAGCACGAGTACTTCGAGCTTCCCGAAATTGACGTGGCCGCGCTCCATGTGGTCGAGCAGGCGGCCGGGCGTGGCGACGACGACGTCGGCGCCGTGCTTCAGCGCCTTCGTCTGCGGTTCCATCCCGACGCCGCCATACACGGCCGCGCCCTTGAGATGGGTGTGGCGACCGTAGGCGCGGATACTGGTCACGACCTGCTCGGCCAGCTCACGCGTCGGGACGAGGATCAGCGCGCGGAGGACGCCGCGCGTCCCCGCGCTCAGGCGCTGGAGGATCGGCAGCACGAACGCGGCCGTCTTCCCGGTGCCGGTCTGGGCGGACCCAATGAGGTCCCGGCCCGCGAGGGCCAACGGGATGGCTTCGGTCTGGATGGGGGTGGGGTGCTCGTAACCTTCATCGGCTACGGCACGAACGAGCTCGGGCGCGAGGCCCAGGGCTGCGAATGGCATAAAACTCCTTTACTGCACACACACGCGCGCCGCGAAGTGACCCAATGTCACCTCGACCAAGCGCTGCTTCTGTTTTGGAACCTGGGGAAAGGACCGTGCGTGTGTTCAGCGACGGAGTCCCTGAGCGGGACTATCCGGGGGGATGCCAGCTCGCGGTTCTAAGCACGCGCAAGGTAACTAGACAAGACACAGAAACCAAGGCCTCAGGGAGACGCCTAGTGACTCCCTGCTGTCGTCGGCTCAGTGCCCCACCACCACATCGTCGGCAACGCCCTTTGCCGCGGCCAGACTTCGTTGAGCGTCGCCCCCTCGTACAGCCGCCCGTTTTTCATCACGTACTTGATCGTGTTCGTGTTGTGAATGTCCTCCAGCGGGTTGGCGTCGAGCACGATCAGGTCCGCCAACTTGCCGGGTTCGAGCGATCCCAGATCCTGCTCCATCCCGATGGCGGTGGCGCCGTGCATCGTCGCGACGCGCAGCACGTCGAGCGGCTTCATCCCGCCCGCGGCCATCGCCCACAGTTCCCAGTGGTCGCCGAGGCCGTCCATCTGCCCGTGCCCGCCGAGTCCCACGTGGCCTCCCGCCTGCACGATGGCGTTCGCGGACGCCGCGATGCGCGGGAAGACATACTGGTTGTCGCGGAACCAGGGGCGGCGCTCCGCGCGTTGATCGATTTCATCGTGCGGCATGAAGCGCCGCACCTTCGCGTTGTCGTGAATGTCGAAGTGCTCGTAGAAGTAGTTCTCACTCCACGGCCCGCCGTACGACACGAGCAGCGTCGGCGTGTAGTTGATGCCCGACTGCGCGATCAGCTGCACCACGTCCTTGTACAGCGGCATGATGGGGTAGCTGTGCTCGTGCCCGGGGTAGCCGTCGGTCACGGCCGTGAGATTCATCTTGAAGTCGAGCCCGCCCTCGATCGTAGGCATCAGGCCGAGCTCCTTGGCAGCCATGATCACCCACTGCCGCTGCTTGCGGTTCCCCGTCATGTACATCTTGATCGTGTTGATGTGGTAGAACTCGCTGTAGCGCTTCAGCGCGTTGCGCGTGTCGTCGAGATTCTGGAAGTTCTCGTCCCAGAACACTCCCGGACCGGTGTGAAAAATGCGTGGTCCGAGAATCTCTCCCGTTTCGACCAAGTCGGCGTACGTGAGCACGTCGGTGGTCGCGGTCTGGGGATCGCGCGTCGTGGTTACGCCCCACGCCAGGTTCGCGAGGTACTTCCACACCTGGGTTTCGTGCACGCCCCAAGTGGGCCACGGGTGCGCGTGCACGTCCACAAATCCAGGGATGATCGTCTTGCCGGCCACGTCGATGACCTGGGCCCCCGGCGGCGCCTGTCCGCGCGGTCCCACCGACACGATGCGGTCGTTCGTGACGACGACGTCCCCGTTCTCGATGATCTCGTCGCCCTTCATCGACACGATGCGAGCGCCGCGCAGCACGACCGTGCCGCGCGGAATGTCGCGCGGGACGCGGATCGAGACGTCGACCCGTGCCGCCTCGTACGCCGGCAACTTGCCAAGGGAATCCGAGCGGGCCTTGAGGCGCTTCTGCACGGAGTCGGGCAGCGCCTTCACGCTGTCGCTCTTCAAGGAATCGGCGCGGAGCGAATCGGTGCGCGCCTTGGTCTTGTCCGCCGAATCCGCGACGGCGGGATCGAACCGGAAGAAGCTCCGGCCGATCGACCAGTACGCCTGCCGGCCATCGGCGGTCCACCCCGTGAAGTCGCCGCCGATCATCGTGAGGCGCCGGGCCGGGAACGCCGCCGACGACGGGTCCGACACATTGATCGCGGGCGTCTGCCCGCCCACGAGGGGCAACGTCACCACGTAGACGTAGTTGCCCACCTGCGCCACGACCCGATCCGAGTCGGGGCTGATGATGATCTCGCCCGCGAGATCGGGTTCGGCGCCGGGGCCGGGATACGTGTAGCCCGTCACCCTGATGTGCGCGCGACGATCGGTGCCGTCGTAGCGCATCGAGACGAGCCCCTCGGGGCCTTCGTAGATGTAGATCCGGTTGGGATCACGGCTGAAGTGCGGCCGTCCCCAGGCGTTGATGGGCGAGATCCGCGTCGCCGCGCCGCCGGCGGCGGGCATCCACACGAGCTCGTATCCCGGCGCGAAATGCTCCGCCACGCGCGGTGCGCGCGGACCTTTGACCACGACGATGCGCGCCCCGTCCGGTGAAAAGACGGGGGTGTCGTAGAAGGCTGTGTCGACGCTCAGCCGCATGGGCCTGCCGCGGCCATCGGACCGGACTTTGTTCACCGTGCCACCGTTGTCGGTCCACGTGACGTAGGCGATCCATTGCCCGTCGGGCGACCAGGCGGGCACCTGCTCTTTGACGGCGTCGGTGGTGAGGCGCCGCGGCGTGCCGTTCGGGAGATCCATCACGTACAGGCGATCGAGTGCGCTGAAGGCGATGCGGCGCCCGTCCGGCGAGGGACTGGCGTTCCGAATCTGGCGGACGAGCACGTCGCCCGTGTCGACGCGAACGGGCGTGTGCACCATCGGCCCGAGCTTCTGCTCGACCTTCGCGGTGAACGGAATCTCGGTCGCCTGCCCCGAGGGCACGGCCACGCGCCACATCTTGCCGCCGTACGACACGACGAGCGCCTGGCCATCGGGCGTGAACGAGGCGCCGGGGTAGAGGTCGCGCGTGAAGCGCGATTCCTGATCGTCGCGCGTGACGGGGTAGACGAGCCATTTCTCGTCGCCGGTCGCGAGCTCACGCAGCCGCAGGCCCGTTTCCGCGTCGTAACGTGTCGCATAGACGAGCCACTTGCCGTCGAGCGACAACACCGGACGCATCGCGCTGCCGTACATGTCGGTCTGGGTGTAGGTGCGGCCCGTCTGGCGATCGTAGATGGCGAGCTGCCACAGCGGATACTGCAGATTGTAGCCGAAGCCCCCGCGGTGCCGGGAGACCCAGATGTAGCGCGGATCCTTGCCGAAGGCCGCGCCCAGCGTGTTCATCGGCGGGGGCTGGTTCGGCCCCGCCTGCACGCGCAGCATTGCCGTCCCGGAGCCGCCGTCCTTGTGATACAGCCACAGCTCGTACACGCTGCCGAGCACGCCGCTGGTGCGCGACGCGACGATGTAGTTGCCGTCGGGCGTCCATTCGGGCGACGCGTACAGATTGTTGTTCCCCTTCGTCAGCGCCTTGGCATTCTTGCCGTCGGGATCGCAAAGCCAGATGTTCTCGGCGCCGCTCCGGTCGGAGAGATAGACGATGCGTTTGCCGTCCGGAGACCAGCGCGGTTGGGAATCGAAGGCCGGGCCCGATGTAATGCGCGTCGCGGCGCCGCCCGCGGTGGGCATCGTGTAGAGATCACCGAGCAGCTCGAACACGATTTTCGCCCCGTCGGGCGAGACGTCGAGCGACATCCAGGTCCCTTCGGACGTCTCGAACTCCACGGTCCGCGTCGTCGTGAGCGGCAACTCGTCTTGCTTGTTCTTCTTGCTCGTGTCGGCGGCGGCGGGAGCAGGCGTCTGGGCGAGGGCGTGGGGAGTAGTCGACAGCACGGCAACGGCGAAGGTCGCGGCGAGCAACCGGCGCATGGGCATGACTCCGATGGAAGAACGACGGCGTGCGGGAAACTGTGGGCTGAAAAATACTTGCGTGGTAAGCGAGCGTAAGGGCAAAAAAAGCAGGGGCGCAGCATGCTGCGCCCCTACACTACCAGTCCGCTACCGTCAGATACTCAACGCCCTCACCTGCCGCGGCGCCGGCTCCTGAGAGCGGAGCACGATCCGCATCGCGTTGGTGTCGAGCTCGATCTCCCACGCCGCGATGCGAGGCCGGACAAATTCCTCACAGTCGGCGGGCGAGAGCGTCTCGGCCGTTGCGTCCAGGAACTCCATCAGCTTCATGCGCTTCTCGAGATACGTGCAGCCGTCGCGGCTCGCCGCGATACGAATCCCGACATCATCGTCGAGCTGACGCCGCACGAAGCCCTGCGCGACTTCCAGAAGACGCCCCACAATCACCCGCTCGAGCGGGACGCCGTCCTTCTTGATGAGCCGCCGGCTCAACGCGCGGGCGCGGGCGGGATCGGTGCACAACGCCAGCATCTGCTCGCGCACGTCGGGGTTGGCGCGGCGCCGGCTCTTCGTCGTGCCGTCGCGCTCCGCCTTGGCGCACGTGGGGAGATCGTTGCGGTGCAGCTTGAGAAACTTGGTCATCGGGGCGTAGACATCCATCCGCCCCGGCGCGGGCGGAACGCGCCGTCCCGCCACGAGGTCCGCGATATAGATCTCAGACACCTGGACCGCCTCCGCGAGCTCGCGCGGCGTACGCTTCAATTCACGCAGCCGGCGACGCACCAACTCACCAACCTTCACGGGACGCTTCAGGGGGAGGGCAGCCGCCATGGAGACTCCTTCGTTGCGGAATGAAACGCCCGCAGAGTGTGCATCAGTGTACGCACACTGCGGGCTGCTGGGCGCGGAATATCGCTAGGAAGAGGCTAAAATGGTAGTCTTACGCAGCAGTGCGACCGTCCCGACCACGATAATCACCGCAAAACTGAACCACTGGATGGCATAACTGAGGTGCGGCCCGTTGTCCAAGGCGGGGGCTGGCCAGCGTCGGGGGAGCCCCCGCGGCGCGGCGACCCCGATCTCCTGGACGATGAACGGGAGCAAGGCGTATGGCACCGAATCGCGAAGCGCGGCGATCTCGACGTCAAAGTGGCCCCGCGGCGGGATCATGCCGAGTCCCTCGACGGTCGCGCTGTCGGCCTCCCGGTACAAGGCCCGATCGACGTGCTGGGCGTCGGGGGACGGCACCCAACCCCGATCGACGAAGACCGCCGAACCGTCGGCGAGTCGCAGCGGCGTAACCAAAGCCACGCCCGGCGTACCGTCGAAACTCCGCAGGGGCCACACCTGCTCCCGCGTGAAGTCGAAGACACCGGTCGCGACCAGACGCCGCTGCACCACCGAGTCCGGGACCGTCCCCCGATCTACCGATAGAGGTGGTCGGCCGAGACTCGCCGCGATGATCGCATTGCGTGCGCGGCGCTGTCCCAGTCGATCGAGCTGCCAGAATCCCAATGCCACGCACACGCCGGCGATGGCGAGAGCGACGACGGCTCCAACGATGTCGCGTCGGGAGAGGCTCACCGGCGAATCAACTCCAGCTTCGCCTGACGGGTGAGCCGCTTGATCGCCGCTTCGCGGCGCAGCGCCGCGCTGCGATCCCGCGCCGACTCGCGATAGACGAGCCGTAGCGGCCGGCGCGAGCGCGTGTAGGCGCTCGCCTTCCCTGCCCGATGAGCGGCGAGGCGGCGCGCGATGTCGTTCGTGATCCCGGTGTAGAGGGAGCCATCACGGCAGCGGAGCAGGTAGACCGTCCACCTCCAGGGCACGCGTGCAAACTAGCGGCGGTCCCTCCGCGGCGCCATTTTGCCAGCCGTGAAGCGCATCCTCGCCTGGTGTCTCTTCGATTGGGCGAATTCCCCCTACACGACGCTCGTCGTCACATTCGTCTACTCGACGTATTTCGCGAAGGCCTTCGCGCCCGATGTGATCACGGGAACGGCGTGGTGGTCGCGCGCCGTGTCGATCGCGGGATTGACGGTGGCGCTCATCGCGCCGGCCTTGGGGGCACTCGCCGATCGTGCCGGATTACGCCTGCGCTTCCTCGCCGCGGCGACCGCGACCTGCGCGCTCGCCTCGGCGGCACTGGCCTTCATCGCCCCCGGGGGCACCTCCGCGGCGCTTCTCGCCCTCGGCCTGTTCGTGCTGGCGGACATCGGGTTCGAGCTGGGGATGCAGTTCTACAACGCGTTGCTCCCCACGGTCGCCCCGGCACCCCAGATCGGCCGCGTGTCGGGGTACGGGTGGGCGCTCGGCTATGCGGGCGGCCTTGTGGCCCTGCTCCTGGCGCTCATCGGCTTCGTACAGACCGAGACACCGTGGTTCGGCGTGGTCCGGACGGGGGGAGCAAACATCCGGGCGACGTGCCTGCTCGTCGCCGTCTGGCTCGTCGTCTTCGCGCTGCCATTGTTCCTGACGCTGCGCGAAGAGCGCCGTCCCGGTGTCCGGCTCGACGTCGTGGGAGCGTTCCGCGAGCTGGGCGCGACGTTTCGCGGTGTGCGCCGCTACCGCGACGCCGCGCTCTTCCTCCTCGCGCGGCTGCTCTTCAACGACGGCCTGATAACCGTATTTGCCTTCGGAGGGATTTACGCGGCGGGCACGTTCGGCATGACGTTGGGCGAGGTGATCAAGTTCGGGATCGGGATCAACGTCGCGGCGGGCGCGGGCGCATTTCTGTTCGGATACGTCGACGACCGCATCGGCGGCCGACGGACAGTGCTGATCAGTTGCGCGGCGCTCGCCGCGGCCACGGCGCTCGCCGTCTGGGCCCCGACGCGCACGTGGTTCTGGATCGCGGGAATGGCGATCGGCGTGTTCGCGGGCCCGAACCAGGCCGCCAGCCGGTCGCTCATGGCCCGGTTCGCCCCTCCCGGCCGCGAGAACGAGTTCTTCGGTTTCTTCGCGTTTTCAGGTCGTCTGACGTCGTTTGCCGGACCCGCCCTGCTCGGCATCGCCACCCAGACCTTCGGCAGTCAGCGCGCCGGCGTCGCGACGATTCTGCTGTTCCTGCTCGTCGGGGGCGGCCTGCTCCTATTGGTCGACGAAGGCCGCGGCCGGCGCGCGGCCCTCACACCAGCTTCGCCTCCAGGGTAATCGTCGCGACGCCCCTGAGGGCCTTCGACACCGGACAATTCTGCTTCGCCGCCTGCGCCGCCTGTTCGAACGTCGCCTGATCGATCCCCGGCACCTTCCCGCGCGTCACGAGCTCGATTTTGGTGATCGTGGGTGCGCCGTCGACCATGTCGATCGTGGCCGAGGCGCGCGTCTCGACTCGCGTCACGGGCGTCCCGGCCTTTTCGAGCGCGCCCGAGAGAAACATGCTGAAGCACGCGGCGTGCGCGGCAGCGATCAGTTCCTCCGGGTTCGTTCCCTTCCCGCCGACGAACCGCGTGCCGAAACTGAACGGTCCGCTGAAGGCGCCGCTCTCGGCCTTGAACGTACCTTTGCCCTCCTTGAGTTTCCCTTCCCATGCGGCGCTGGCATTGCTCGTCGGCATCGTGATTTCCTTTTCTTGTTGAAGGTTCGGGGAAACGGGAATCTGGCGATGTCGCCGCTCCTTCGCTACGCTTGAGGCTCTCAGTCACCGTTACGGAGCGGAACCCCATGGCCACGAAGAAGAAAAAGCGGACCCCCACCAAATCCAAACCCAAACCCAAACTCCCGGCGCGGCGTCAGCCCGAAACGTTGCGCTTGCGCAGCATCGCACTCTCGCTCACCGCCACGGATCTGCAGCGCAGCATCGCGTTCTATCGCGACGTGCTGGGGTTCATGATCGGCGATGAGTGGCGGTCGAAGGGCGTGCTGATCGGCGTCGAGCTCCACGCGGGCTCCGTGACGTTCATGCTGAGCCAGGACGACTTCGCCAAGGGCCGAGACCGCCTGAAGGGCGTCGGCACCCGCTATTACTGCAACACCACTCAGGACATCGACCGCCTCGCCTCGCAGATCAAGGAGCGCGGTGGCGTGCTCGATCAGGAGCCGAAGATGATGGAGTGGGGCAGTCGCGTATTCATGATCTCGGACCCGGACGGTTTCAAGCTGACGTTCGTGCAGGAGAGTTGAGCCTTAGCCCGCGCGCGCTCACCGCGCTCCGCGCCGTCGCCGCCACGCTGGTGGGCGGCGGCGCGGACGGCGGAGTGGACCTCGCCGCGCGGGTCGCCGGCCACGTGGCGATGCTGCCCCGCGCCGCGGACCGCGCCGAGCTGGACCTGCTGCTCAGGCTGTTTGAAAGCCGCGTCGTGAATCTCCTCATCGCCGGGATTCCCCGGGCCTTGAGCGCGATGACGCCGGCGCAACGCGAGCGCTACCTGCGCGGCTGGGCGACGAGCCGGCTGCCCCCGCGGCGCAAAGCGTTTCAGGCGCTGAAACGCCTCGTCTCCGTCACGCACTACACCACCCCGGGAGCGGCCCGCGCGCTTGGCTACCCCGGCGCGCCCGGCCCGCCGCCCCCCGTCCCCAAACCGCTTCGCCCGCTCGCGATCACGCGGGATACGACGCTCACGTGCGACGTGGTGGTCGTCGGTTCGGGCGCGGGGGGCGCGGTCGTCGCCGCGGAGCTGGCGGCCGCCGGCAAAGACGTCGTCGTGCTCGAGAAGGGCGCCTATCGCAACGAGGCCGACTTCACCCAGCAGGAAGGCGACGGGCTCGAGCGACTGTACGATGCGGGAGGACTGCTGGCGACGCGCGACCTGAGTCTCGTGATCCTGCAAGGCGCGACGCTGGGCGGCGGCACCGTCGTCAACTACACGACGAGCTTCGCTACGCCCGAGTCGGTGCGCGACGAGTGGGCCCGGGAGCACGGGCTGCCGCACTTCACGGGCGCCGAGTTCACGCGCTCACTCGACGCGGCGGCGCGGCGCATCGGCGTCAACACGGACCACGCCACCCCCAGCGGGCGCGATCGCGTCCTGATCAAGGGGCTCGAGCAGCTCGGGTGGCACCACGGCCTCTTGCCGCGCAACGTGCGCGGCTGCTCGCAAGACGATGCGTGCGGCTACTGCGGCTACGGCTGCCGCTCCGCCGCCAAGCAGTCGACGCTCGTCACGTTCCTGCCCGACGCCGTGGCTCGGGGCGCGCGCATCGTCGTGGATTGCGACGTGCGACGCGTTTCGATCGCGCAGGGGCAAGCGACGGGCGTGGCAGCGCGGGCCGGCGGCCATGCGCTCATCGTTCGTGCCGGCGCGGTCGTCGTCGCGTGCGGGTCGATCCACTCTCCCGCACTGCTGCTGCGTTCCGGCGTGCAGCTGCCGGCCCTCGGACGATTCCTGGCGCTGCATCCCGCCACCGCCGTGTTCGGCACGATGGACGACGCGGTGCGGCCGTGGACCGGTACGCTGCAGGCGCACTACTCGGACCAGTTCGCCGATCTCGATCGCGGGTACGGTTTCAAGTTCGAGACGGCGCCGGTGCACCCATCGCTCCTCGCGCTGGCGGCGCCGTGGGAGTCGGCGGCGCAGTATGCGGATCGCATGGGGCGCCTTGCCCACACGACGGTGTGCGGCATCCTGTTGCGGGATCGCTTTGGCGGGCGCGTGAGTGTCGATCGCGATGGTTGCCCGGTGGTCGACTACCGCGTGTCGCGCTACGACGCCGTGCACTTGCGCCGCGCACTCTCCGCGGGCGCGGAGCTGCTCGAGGCGGCGGGGGCGCGTGAGGTCTGGGCGCCGTTGGCGCGATGGGTCAGTTACAAGCCCGGGCGTCCGAACGCCCGCGACGAGTGGCTCCGCCGCGTCGACGCCGCCGGGTGGGGGGCGAACCAGCTGCTCCTCGTCACGTTCCACCAGATGGCGTCGTGCCGGATGGGCTCGAGTGCGGCCACCTCAGTCGTCGATCCGGAGAATCGCGTGTGGGGCGTGCGCGACCTCTACGTCGCGGACGCGAGCGTCTTCCCGACCTCGTCAGGCGTCAACCCGATGCTGACGATCATGGGCATCGCGCATCGCGCCGCGGGGATCATCGCGGCTCAACCGGCATCCCGGTAGCGAGCCACAGATCCCATCCGCCGACGAGCGCCCGGGCTTTCGGCCACCCCGCCTGCTGTAGTTCTCGCGCCACCCGGGCGCTTGTCTCTTCGCTGTGTCAGGCGCAGTAAGCGACCAGCCATGCGCTGCGGGGAAGCGCCAGCTCGGCACCACGCCGCGCCGCCCCATCAGGATGCAGACGGATGGCGCCCTTCGCTTTCTCCTCACTCTCGTTCCACGCGCGATCTTTGCGCACGTCGAGCAGCACGACTTGCTCGCCGCGCGTCTGCAGCTCCTTCAGCTCACCGAGTGTCATGCGGTCGCGACGTTCGACCGGCGACGGCTCCGCGGACGGCGCCGCCTCCGGAATGAGCGGGAGGGCGCGCCCCCCCGATGCGGGCCGCCGTCCCAGCATGAGTGCCCCGCCATGTCCGACGACCGACAACAAGACGACGAGCGCCGCGGGGGCGAAGAGTTTGTCGGCGCCGGCGACACCGGCGAACACCGGGAGCAATACCAGCAAGAGTGTCGAAAGCCCGCGCGGCCCGAACCAGATAATCAGGCGCCGACTCCGAGGGTCCAGTCCCTTCTTTGGTAGAGCGATGGCGAGCACCGCGGATCGGAGGACGAGCGCGAGCACGGCGAACGCGAGGCCGGCCGCCGTGATGCCGGAGAGTCCTGTCCAGATCAGCGAGCTGCCGAACGCCACGAACGTGAACAGCAGGAACATCTCGGCCGCGGCCTGACCGACGTCCAGGAAACAGTCGCACAACTCCGCGTCCGAGGCGGCGATCGTGAGACCAGCGGCAAACGACGCGAGGAACCCGCTGCCGTGCGCCGCCTCCGCGACCGCGTATGCCGTGAATGCGAGGCCGAGGGCGTAGAGCGACTCGTAGTCGCGGCGCACGCCCACGAGGCGTCGCGCGCGATCGAGCAACGCCACACCCACGAACCCGACCGCGATTCCCGCGCCCGGGCCGACGACGAAAAGGTTGAGCGCGGCGCGGCCCCAGCCGCCCCCTTCCCCGCCACTGCTCTTGAGCACCGCCATGGCGCCGAGCACGATGGGCAGTAAGACCAGATCGTTGAGTCCGCTCTCGAGGGCCAGGACCTGCCGCGCTGCCGCAGGGACGTTCCCGCTGCGCAACAAGCCGCGCATCATCACGGGATCGGTCGAGGCAAGCGCGGCACCGAGGATCGCCGAGGGGCCAGGCGCGAGGCCGAGCAACGCCCACGCCGCGAACGCGATGAGCGCGGCGGTGACGAGCGTTCCGGGACCCAGGACGAGGCGAACGAGTGAGCGGTGGCGCTTGACCTCGGCGATGTCGATCCCGACCGCGTCCGTGAACAGCACCAGGACGAGCCCCAACGTCGCGATGCTCTCGAGGATGCGGGAGTCGATGCGGAAGTCGACGAGTCCAAAACCGTACACGCCGATGATGAGGCCGAGGAGCAGGAACAGCGCCACCTGCGGGAAGCGGGTGCGCTCGACCACACCCGACAGCAGCCCCGCCACGATGATGACGAGGCCGATGAGGGCGAGTGTGGCGGTGTCCACGGTCCGGACGCTCTCTACTTATCCGGCCGGTTCTCGTCGTCCACGAGCTCGTCCACGGGATCCTGCCCGCCGCCCGGCCCGTACCCCTTCTTTCCTGGGTGGTCGGGGATGGTGATGAGGACCATCGCGACGTTGTTCGCGTAGTTCGACTCGCGGAAGTTGTGACACAGGCCAGTGGCCAGATCGAACGCTCCGCATAGCTCGTTCTTTTTCGGCTGGAAGCCCGGGTTGACCTCGATGCGAATGATGTACGTGCCCGCGGGAATGACGGGTTGACCGTCGGCGCCGTCCAACACGAAGTACTGCCCACCGAGCCACTTCACGTACGTGTCCGCGTAGCCCACGCTGATCCCTTGGTTACCGGGAACCTCCGCGATCCCCAAATCGGGACGGGAAGGCCGCCCGCATGCGCGGTACACCCACGATGCAACACCGCCATCATTGTTGTTCCACGGCGTGACGTCGATCATGCAGAAACCCCGCTTGGCCGCCTGCCACGTCCTGGCGCCATCGGCGGACAGCAAGGCGTAGGTCGCGTAATTGCGGAAGTGGTAGTGCCGGTGGCAGGCGTCATTCTCGAACAGGCCATCGGAATCGCTGCCGTCGCCGTCCCCGTTCGGATCCCAGTGACGGTTGGGATCGCCGATAAAGACGTCGGCATCGCCGATGTTCGGCGTCGTCACGGTGAAACGGAGCACGCGGTGTTTCCCGGGCGGCACGCCGCCTTCCTGGAGCGTGCAGAACGACTCCTTGAGCTCTTGATCATAGACGACCCAGGAGGTTGCGAGAGCCTTCGCATCGACGATGAGATCGGGGGTTCCGTCCAGGTCCTGCACGTGCGCGAATTGCGGTCCCGACAGGGGATGATCGGTGGGACCGCACCCGCTGAGAACCGCGGTCGCCGCGAGCGCCAGCGTGATGGGACGATACATGAGTTCCTCCTTAGTGAATTCCGCCACTGCCGAATTGCTTCACGAGATCCCCCAGCACCGCTTTCGCATCACCAAACAGCATCCAGGTGTTGTCGAGGACGTAGAGCTCGTTGTCGATCCCGGCGAATCCGGGATTCTTGCTGCGCTTCACCGCGATGACGGTCTTCGCCTTGTCGGCGTCGATGATGGGCATCCCGTAGATGGGAGTGCCTTTGTTGGAGCGCGCGGCGGGATTGACAACGTCGTTGGCGCCGAGGACGAGCGCGACATCGGTCTGCGGCATCTCGGGATTGATCTCGTCCATCTCGACGAGTGCCGAGTAGGGGATGTTCGCCTCGGCGAGGAGCACGTTCATGTGGCCCGGCATGCGGCCCGCTACCGGGTGGATCGCGAACTTTACGGTGACGCCGCGCTTGGTGAGAGCGTCGTACAGCTCGCGCACCTTGTGCTGTGCTTGCGCGACGGCCATGCCGTATCCGGGGATGATGACGACGTTGCGCGCCTGCTCGAGCAGCTGCGCCGCCCCTTCCACAGATTCCTGCTTCCACTCCTTCTGCTCGCCCGCGGCGAGCGCCGGCTGCGCCTTCCCGAACGCCCCGAACAGTACGTTGGTGAACGAGCGGTTCATCGCCTTGCACATGATGACGGAGAGGATGAGACCGCTCGAGCCGTCGAGCGCGCCTGCCGTGACGAGGAGTTTCGAGTCGAGCACGAAGCCCATCGCCACCGCGGCGAGCCCCGCGTATGCGTTCAGAATGGAAATCACGGTCGGCATGTCGGCCCCGCCGATCGGGATGATCAGCAGCACGCCGAACACCAGCGCCAGGGCGGCGATCGCGAGGAAGATCTGGCCCGACGAGGGCGCCGTGGGATTGAGGACGAGGACAACACCGAGCGCGACGGCGATCACCAGCACGCCGATATTCACGAAGTTTTGGCCCGGATACGTGACGGGCCGCTGCGGGATCCAGCGCACCTCCTGGAGCTTGCCCGCAGCCATCAGGCTGCCCGTGAAGGTCAGGAACCCGAGGATCACTTCGGCGACGAGCGCGCTCGTCCGGAAGGGCGTGAGCTGCGCCGAATGCTCCCCCAGCCACAGGAAGTATTCCGCGGTGCCCACCAGGCCGGCCGCGAGACCGCCGAACGCGTGGGAGAGGGCGGTCCGCTGCGGCACCGCGGTGAGCGGCACGCGCGACAACGGGATACCGACGGCGAACCCCGCGATGATGGCCACTACGATCCACCCGTGGTGCAGGATCTCCGGCTGCATCCACGTGGCCAGCACCGCCACCGTCATCCCCGTCACCCCGGCGAACACGCCGCGGCGCGCCGTCTTGGGATCGCCCATCCAATACAGCGCAAAGATGAAGAGGGCCGTGGCGAGGACGGCCGCGAGCTCTCCGAAGAGGTGCATCACTGTTTCTTGAACATCTTGAGCATGCGGTCGGTGATCATGAAGCCGCTCACGATGTTGGTCATCGACGCGAAGAGCGCCACCGCCCCGAGAATGCGAATCGTGAGCGGATGATCGGCGCCCGTCACCACGATCGACCCGACCACCGCGATGGCGGAGATGGCGTTCGTGAGCGACATCAGCGGCGTGTACAGCAGCCGCGACACGCGGCGGATCACGCCCAAGCCGATGAACGTCGCCAGCACGAAGACGAACAGGACGGAGCTGAAGTCGTTCATGGCTTGCGCACCTCACCGGCGTGCGTCACGCAGGTGTCCTTGATGATGGGATCTTCGAAGTCGAGACGGAGCTGGCCGTCCTTGGCCACGTGTGTCAGGAACGCCGACAGATTCCGCGCGTACATCTGGCTCGCGTGCAGCGGCAGCGTGCTCGGCAGGTTCAGGGGCCCGAGGATCACCACGCCGTGGCGCACGATCTCGCTCCCCGCCTCGGTCAGCTCGCAGTTCCCACCCGTCTCCGCCGCGATATCGACGATCACCGAACCGGGCTTCATGCCCTCGACGGCGGCCGTGCTGATCAGGATCGGCGCTTTCTTCCCCGGGATCGCCGCGGTGGTGATCACGATGTCGGCGTCCTTCGCGGCGCCCGCGAGGAAGGCGAGCTCCTTGCGATGCGTCTCCTCGGACAGCTCCTTCGCGTATCCGCCCGACGTCTCGGCGTGCTCCTCGATCGCCATCTCGAGGAACGCCGCGCCGAGGCTCTGGACCTGCTCCTTCACCGCGGGCCGCACGTCGAAAGCGGAGACGATCGCGCCGAGACGGCGCGCCGTGGCGATCGCCTGGAGGCCGGCGACGCCGGCGCCGAGGACCAGGACTTTCGCGGCCGGCAGGGTGCCCGCCGCCGTGACCAGCATCGGGAAGAAGCGACCCGTCGCGACCGCCGCGAGCAGGACGGCTTTGTAGCCCGCGACGGTCGCCTGCGACGACAGCGCGTCCATCGATTGGGCGCGCGTGATGCGCGGCAGGAGGACGAGGCTGAAGGAGGTGAGTTTCCGTTGCGCCATCTGCTTGACAAGACCGGGATCGGCGCCGGGCTGGAAGAGCGCGACCAGCGCGCCGCCCTCGCGGTACAGCGCGATGTCACCGGCGGCCGGCGGCTGCACCTGGAGGACGACGTCGACTTGTCCGAGGACGGTGGTGCGGTCGGCCACTGTCGCCCCGACGGCCTTGTAGGCGTCGTCGGGACACGCCGCGGCGTTCCCGGCGCCGCGCTCGACGACCACCTCGAATCCCGCCTTGACGAGTCGCCCGGCCGCGTCGGGCACGAGCGCCACGCGCCGCTCGTTCGCGGCCACCTCCTTCGGTACGCCGACCTTCATCCGGTTCCTCTCCCCCTCACCCACGCGGCAGTTGAGGCCGATCGCGATGCTGCGCAAGCATCCGCTCGGCGAAGTCCACGCGCTCGGCTAGATCGTTGAACTGGTCACGCAACGCGTCCAGCTCCTGCTCCATGACGTCGACACGAGGATCGGAGCGGCTTCTGAGTTGGCGGGGCTCCTCGACGTACCAGTTCCGGAGCGGCAGATCATCCGCATCGCGGAATTCCCCCGTCACGAGCAACACCATGTCATAGAGCCACCAAATCCCCATTCCGCCCAATGTCACGAGCATCGCGATGCCCGTCTTGTTCTTTCCGACGTAGAAGCGGTGGAGCCCAAAGACCCCGCCGAAGAATCCCAAAACGGCCGCGACACCACGCGACCGGTCGGAGACATCCGGCTGGTGCGTTTCGGGGGGTAGGTACGCGTCGGGAAGCGTCATTTCCGATACTACGAGCCACCGGCGGGGGCGGCAAGCAAGTGACGCAGGGCGGGCTCCAGGTCGGCGTGGTGAAAACGATAGCCGGCGGCGACGAGACGCGCCGGTAGCACGCGTTGCCCGCTCGCCATCATGGCGGCCGCCTCTTGTCCGAAAACCATTTGGAGGGCGAACGCTGGCACGGGGATCACGGTGGGGCGCCGCAGCACGCGACCCAGCGTGCGCACAAACTCTAGGTGCGGGAGCGGATGCGGCGCCGTGACATTGACCGGTCCGGAGATGGAGTCCGTCGCGAGCAGGAACAGGAGCGCATCTAACACGTCTCCCAGGGCGATCCACGAGCAATACTGCCTGCCGCTGCCGATGGGGCCACCGAGGCCGAGCCGAAACGGAGGCAGTAGTGACCCGAGGAGACCGCCCGCCGGCGTGAGGACGAGGCCGAAGCGTGTGTTCACGACGCGTACGCCTGCCTGCGCGGCCGGGGCGGTGCCGGCTTCCCAGTCGCGCGCGACGTCGGCGAGAAAGTCGCCCCCCCGAGACGACTCTTCCGTGAGCTCCGTGGCGCCGCGATCGCCGTAATAGCCGATCGCCGATGCAGCGAGCAGCACGCGAGGGCGTCGCGACAGACCCGCGATCGCCTCGCTCACGAGCCGCGTCCCGGCGACCCGGCTCTCCCGGATGCGCTGCTTCTTTGCCGCGGTCCAGCGGCCGAAGACGCTCTCCCCCGCGAGGTTCACGACCGCATCACACCCTTCGAGCCCGCCGCGGTCGATCGTCCCGTGCGCCGGGTCCCACGCGATCGCCTGCTCACCTGGCGAGACTCCGCGGCGCACGAGCGGCACGACCTCGTGGCCTTCACGCTTGAGCCGAGCCGCGAGCGCGCCGCCGATCAGGCCCGTCGCGCCGCTCACGGCAACCTTCACTCGGGGAGCACGGCCTCGGCTTCGATTTCGACGAGCATCGTGGGATCGACCAGGGCAGCCACGGCGATGAGCGTGCACGCGGGCCGGATGGCGCCGAAGATCTCGCCGTGCGCCCGGCCCACCAGCTCCCAATGCTCCATGTGGGTCACGTAGATGCGGGTGCGCACGACATCTTCGAGCCGCGCCCCTGCTTGCACGAGCGCGCGCTGAATGTTCCTGAGGGCCTGCATCGCCTGGGCGTAGGGGTCGCCCACCCCAACGATCTGACCCGATGCGTCGGTTGCCGTGGTCCCGGAAACGTGGATGGTCCGTCCCACGCGAACGGCCCGCGAGTACCCGACCATCGGTTCCCAGGGTGCGCCGCTCGAGATGTTGCGGCGAGTCATCGTCCTTCGGCCGCCGACGGGGTGGCGCTCCAAGCGACGTGCGAAATCTGCCCGGTGGCCTTCGCGTCGCTGATGCGCTCATCGGCGGCGCGCACGATGTCAGCGACCCCGGTGGGCGGGTCGACAAACGTGACGCCGCCGATACTCGTGCTCATGTGGCGCCCGTCACCAGTGCGCACCTCCAACAAGCCCGTGCGAAGTTTCTCGAGCACGATCTTCGTCGCGGCGACGGGCGTCTCCGGCATGAGCACGATGAACTCGTCGCGGCCCAGCCGGGCGATCAAGTCGGTGGCACGCAGGGCGCTGCGGAGCGCGGCGGCCGTCGAGCGGAGCAGCTCGTCGCCGACGCGCGTGCCCAGATCCACACAGGCCACGCTGAAGGGGTGCTGATAGCGGCGGGACCGCTCGATCTCCATGGCGGCCGCCTCGTAGAAGGCCCGGGCGCTGCGCACGCCCGTCACATCATCGGTGCGCGCCAGGCGCCGTTCCCGCGCGAGGGCGTTACGGAGAGCGAAGGTCACACCCACGAGCGTCACGATCGCCGCCAGGGCTACGCCGAGAAGCATGCGAGAAACCTACACGGTCGTCACTTCCTCTCAACTACGGCCACGCCGTACCAGCACGGGCTCACCAGGCAGGCTTCCATGACGACCTTCACGCGGAACACGCGCGTTTCCGGCGGCGTGAAGTGGACGACTGGGAAGTTTTCGCCCCGGCGATCGGTGGCGAGCTCGTTGCGATCGGGCGTGGTCAGGATGAGTTGCAGTCTCGAACAGTCGTTGTCGCACGCGCCAAAGATCGAGTAGGACACGCCGGCGGTGAGCGTGACCGCGAACCACTCTGATTCCTCGAGGTTCAGGGCGCCCATCTTGGTGGTTTTGGCGTTGGGCGACACGCGGTGCAGCTGCTCCTGCACCTGCCGCTCCCAGCGGTTCGTCTGGGCGGCGACCGTCGCGGGAACGAATGCCACGGCGAGCACGGCGAAGAGCGTTCTCACTGGACCTGGCGCCGCCGCGCTGTGATCGCCGCCCCGCACACGAGGAGTGGCGTGAGCAGCGCCGCGAACGCGTATGCCCACACGGGCGCGGCGGCACCCAGACGCAAGCGCGGTGTGTAGCCGCGCTGCCATTCCGCCGTCCATTCCCCAACGGGCTTCCTCAGCGCCAATGCCAATGACGTATCCACGGGCAGCGGCGAGCCCCAGAAGCCGAGGAACCGCTCGCGCCCCACGGCACGTGCAACGTCTGAGAGGTATCGCTCCCCAGGGATGAGATCCTGGGTCTCCCACCAGCGACGCTGCTCGACGCGCACGAGGCGCGGCAAGGAATCCGCACGGGCGCCGTCACTCGCTCCTCGCAACACGGCGGCGCGGCACCCGGCCGGGCGACCAGCCATGCAGGCCACCGTCGCGGGACGAAACACGTAGATGCGTTCCCAATACCAGCTGTAGCGCGGATCGCCGAGGAGGTCGACCGACGACCACCCGGGACCAAGAGGACGCTCGGTGCTCAAGAACCGCCCGATGTCCCAACCCCGCGCCGCCAGCCAGCGCCGCACCGTCCTGCTCGGCGCGCCATACGTCGCGTAGAACGCGCACGGGCCGAGACTCGCTTTCAACCATTGGGCGAATTGTCCCTGCCAGCGGGGGTTAATCGGTTCGCCGAGGATGACGCGGCTCCAGTAGCGGCCTGCCGGAACGAGGGCCACGCACGTCGCGCGGTCCGTCGAGTCGGGCTCGAGGTACATTGGCGCCTCTTGCGCCGGCGCGGACATCGAGCGGTCGGCGCTGGCGGAGCCGAGGTCGATGACCACGAGCACGCCAATCTTCGTCTCTCCCAGTCCGAGCCCCGACCACACGCTGTCCAATGCTGAGCTGACGCGTGATACCGCGGCGGACGGAATCGACGGGGGGCCCGTGAGAACGACCGTCGGTCCAAGCCTGCGGGGATCACGCTTGGCGAGCGCGCCTTTCATTCGCACGCGCTGCTCCAAGAGTCGCGCGGCACCGTCGACTGCCCGCCACTGCGCCGCCAACTCCTGCGCGCGTAGCCGCGCCGGCGTCGATTGTGGGATCGCAAAGACGAGTCGGGCGCGACTGGGCGGGGCGCCACGCGGCGGCAGCAACGCGAGGCCGATGATGCCGCAGGCCACGAGGGTCGCGACTACCCAGCGTCTCAGCCCGCGCGCCATCTCGTGCTCCACACGCCGCACCCCGCGAAGAGTGCCGTCCACGCCAGCGCGACCGCAAATGCCCACGCCGGGAGCAGCACCGTCGCCGGACGGGACGCCATCATGTCTCCGCGCCAGCGGCCGACCAGCGAATCCAGCGGCATTCCGGCGGCGGCCGCCAGGCGCGCCGGCAACGGATCCGACGGATTGGCGAGCAGCCGACGATATGCGTCGCGCGCGCCCAGGCGTAGGGCGACGTGCACGAGCGTCGCTCGCGCCTCGTACCCGAGGGGCTTGGGCAACGCGTTGCCTGGGAGACCACGAAGGAGCTCGGTGCAATCCGTGTCGCTCCCCGAGGCGCACGCGCGGAACGGGGCTGCCGTCGCGCCGTGATTGAAGTACTCGGCATACGACCCCGTAACGAGTGCCCGCCGCTCGCCTGGACTGGGATACCAGCGCTCCAATTCATGAGTCGCATCGCCCAACCCCAGGGCGTCTATGCAAGGCGCAATCTCGCCGAGAAAACAGCGCCTCGACGCGTCCGACGGGGCGGTGACCAACTGGACGTAGACGGTCGCGCGATCGTGCTGGCTCCGGACGGCGGGACGCAGGGGCGCGCCCATCCAGTCGCCCAGGACCCGGTCGGGCGGCGTCATGGGAACGTTGGTAAGCAGCAGCGTCACGACCGAGGCTTCATCCAGGTCCCAGGGCACCTCCAGCCCTACATGAAACGCCGACCTCGGCGCCGCGGTGTCGGGATCGACGGCGCGGATGAGGTACGGTCGCTTCGCGAGATCGGCGGCGACGGTCCCGTAGAGGCTGTCGATCACTGGCCAGGCGCGAGCGGCCGCTTGGCGCACGGGGAGCGGCGAAGGATTCGTGACGATGCGGAGCGCGCCTACTGCGATCGTGTCGCGACCTTCACCGGCGCGGGCGCGCTCGAGGCTGTCCACGAGGTCCGCGAGCGCGCCAGCTTCGCGCCACGCTCGCGCCAGGCTGTCCGCGCGCGAGCGGAGCCGCGCCACCGTCGTGTCCTGAGCTTGCGCCGAGCTCGTCCACGCCACGGTCATCAACAGGAATGCGCAGACTGGTCTACACATCGATAAGCATCCAGCGACCCGTGAACACCGCCAACGGGCCAGGCCAGTTGAGAATCACGACTTGGAGCACGTCGACGAGATTGAGTGGGATGTCGGCGAGGCTCGCTAACACCTGCACCAGAACGAGGGCGGCCATCGTGCCGAGGATGATGCCGGCCGTTCTCGCCGTCCCGGCCGATATGGCGAAGAAGACCGCGTACGCGACGCAGGCCGCGACCGCGAACCGCAGTGCCAGCGCCACGGGGTACCCTTGCAAGCCGGATGGGATTGTGGCGGTGGCCGTGGCTAGGAGTGCACCCACGAGCACGGCGAGGGTGGGACCCGCCAAGAGCGTTGCGCCGGCGCCGAAGCGCAGCAGTACGTAGCGCCACCTCGGGATCGGCAACGTCAGTGCGTGGATGTGACGGCCGCGATGATCCGCCGCCCACGTCGCGATCGCCACGAGGAGCCCGACCGCCGCCGCCAGTACGGGGTACAGCGTGCCCCACGACTGCACGGTGCGCAGCAGCTCCTGAGCGCGGAGGGGACTGGCATCCGCGCCCCCTCCCGTGGCCCCCTGTACCGAAATGATGGGCAGCGCGAAGGCCGCGATCGTTCCCACGACCACGATGAGCCGCGACCACTTCCACTGACCATACAGGATGACGCGGAACATGGCCGGCCTCCTAACCGCGAGATGTGCGAAAGCTGCGGAGGAGCTCAACGAAGCCGTCCTCCAGATCGAGATCGATGACGTCCACGAGCGACGCCCCGACGCCCTCGAAGTACGATTTCATTTCCGGCTCCCATTGCCCAACGATCCAGCGCTCGGCGCCGTTGGACCGGTCCCGCGACAGCACGACGAACGGCGTCGCGCCGATCGTCGCCGGCGCGCCGGAGACGACGAGGCGCTTCGTCCCCTGCTTCAGCTTTTCCATCGGCACTTCCGTGACGACGCGGCCGTCGTCCATCACGGCGACCCAATCGCAGAAGCGCTCCAGCTCGTGGACGAGGTGACTCGAAATGAAGATCGTCGCCTGGCGCTGCGACACGTACTCGAGGAGCGCGGCGAGGATGTCGCGTCGTACGACAGGATCGAGGCCGTCGGTTGGCTCGTCGAGCACCAGCAGCTCGCCGCGCTGCGCGAGCGCCAGCAGGATCATCAGTTTCGCTTTCTGTCCCTTCGACAGGCGGGCGAAGAGTTTGCCGTCCTCGAGCTCAAAGCGACGCAGCAGGTCCTCGGCGACGGACCGGTCCCACGTGGGATAGAAGGCCGCCTGGAAGGTGATGATCTCCCGCACCGTCAACGTGGCATCGAGGTGCGGTTGCTCCGGTACGTAGCCGACGCGCGCGAGGATCTTGGGGGCGTCCTCGGGCATTCGGTCCCCGAGCACCGAGATCCGGCCGCCGAGGGGACGCAGCAAGCCGAGGACGAGCCGCATCGTGGTGGTCTTGCCAGAGCCGTTCGGTCCGAGGAAACCGTAGATCGAACCGGCGGGCACGTGCAAACTCACGTCCTTCAACTCGAAGCTCCCCGCGCGATA
>DASYRD010000066.1:0-87667 GCA_036004745.1 Gemmatimonadales bacterium
GTGTCAAGAAGGACAAAAGCGGGGTTGTGGTGGTCGGCGTCGACGGTCAGCTGATCGTCGGCAATCGCCAGGAGCTGAAGCAGACGGAGCTCGACGCGCTCGAGGGCGGCGGCCGCAAGTTCGTGGTCGACTTCGCCAAGACCGGGTACATCGATTCCTCGGGGCTCGGCGTGCTGGTGTCGCTCTCCAAGAAGATCCGCGAGCAGGGGGGCGAGCTGCGCCTCGCCGGCCTGAACGAGGACCTCCAGACCTTGTTCGAGCTGACCAAGCTCGACACGCTGTTCGCGATCACCAAGACGGCCGAGGAGGCGCTGGCCGCGTTCTAATGTCCTTGCGCCTGCATGTCACCGCGCTGGAAATGCGGCTCGACGTCCCGAGCGACCTCGGAGTCGTCGGCGACGCCGTCGAGCTAGTGTCGAGCAGCCTCCCCAAGGGGACCCTCTCCCCCCGTCGCCTCAACTTCAACTTCCGCACCGCCCTCGCCGAAGCGCTCGGCAACGCCATCCGCTACGGCACCGGCGAAGACCCCGCCCGGGTCGTGCGCGTCCGCGTCGAGCTGGGCCGCGACGCCGTGCGGATTCACGTCACCGACGACGGGAGCGGCTTCGACCGTTCCCACCTGCCGGACCCCACTCGCCCCGAGAACCTCGAGCGTGAGGACGGGCGCGGGCTGTTCGTGATCCGCCACCTGGTGGACGACGTGGCGTTCAACGCGAAAGGGAACGGCATCTGCCTGACGCTCCGAGCGGGGTGACGCGCCTCGAGCGCCTGCTCCCGGCGCTCGCCGCGCTCTCCGGCACGACGCTGCGCGTTTGGCGGTACGACGGCCGCCACTTGCGGCTGCTCGTGGACGAGGCGAACCCGCCGCCCACGCCACCGGTCGAGACGCTCCAGCCGATCCCCGACATCGAAGGCACCTGGCTTCAGGTCGCCGGCGGGAAGGAGAACGGGGCAGGAACCAAGGCGCTCGCCGACATCATCGGCGCCGTGCTCGGCGCGGAGAAGGAAGCGGTGCAGGTCGCCGCCGAGCTGTCGGAGCGTTACGAAGAAATCGACCTGATCTACACGATCAGCGAGATCCTCGGCCACACGATCCGGCTCGACGAGGCGGCGCACCGCATCCTGCGCGAGGTGGCGACCGTGGTGCGCGCCCGGCGGGCGACGCTGCTCGTGCACGACCCGCAGGCCGACGTGCTGCGCCTCGTGGCCGCGCGCGGCGTCGACCTCGGCGAGGTCGATCCGGTCGAGGTGGATGACCCCTGCTCGATCGCGGCGCGCGTGTTCCGCGAGATGAAGATCTTCAGCTACGACCCCTCAGACCCCACGATCCCCGATCCCGGCTGCGGCGATACCGGGCGCCAATACAAAGGTCGCGCGTTCATCTCCGTCCCCGTCGTGTACGCGGCGCCCGGCGGCACGCCCAAGCCGATCGGCGTCATCAACCTGACCGACCGGCTGGGCGGCGACGCCTTCACCGCCGGCGATCGCAAGCTGGTCGCGGCGATCGCGAACCAGATCGGCGCGGCCGTGGAGAACGCGCGCCTGGTCGAGCGCGATCAGGGCCAGCAGCGGGTGCGGCGCGAGATGGAGCTGGCCCACGACCTGCAGCTCAAGCTGCTGCCGTCGCCCCTGGTCTTGGCGGCCAAGGCCGATGTGGCGGCGCGCGTGCGGTCCGCCGATTCGGTGGGCGGCGATTTCTACAACCTGTTGAGCCTGCACGGCGACCGCCTCGGCGTGATGATCGGCGACGTGTCGAGCCACGGCTTCGGGGCCGCCCTGATCATGGCGCTGGCGATGGCCGCGTCGGGGATCCACGCGGAGACCGCGGAGTCGCCGAGCGAAGCCCTGGTGCAAATGGAAGGCTCCCTCGCGGAAGAGCTCGCAGGCACGGAGATGTTCCTGAGCCTCTTCTATGCGGTGATCGATCCGGCGGCGGGCCGCATCGCGTACGCCAACGCGGGCCACCCCCATGCGTTCCTCGTGGACGGCGCGACGGGGGAGGCACAGCGGCTCGAGGCGACGCGGCCGCCGTTGGGCCTCGGCGTGGGCGGCGAGGAGCGCACGAAGCCGTGGCGCCGCAAGGAGGCGGTCCTCGCGCTCTTCACCGACGGGCTCGTCGATGCGCGCAACGACATTGGCGAGCGCTTCGGCGAAGCGCGCGTGCTCAGTCACGTGCGCAACCTGCGCGCCAGCCCCGCGCGCGAGATTCTCGAAGCCGTCTTCACCGATATCGCCGCCTACACGGGGGGCGCCCCCGCCAGCGACGACCGCACGCTCGTCTTGCTCAAGGCTTGACGCCTCGCCGGCTGGGCCAGCATTTCCTCAGTGATCCGACGATTCTCGCCCGTATTGCCGATGCCCTCGATCCACAACATGGTGAGTCAGTACTCGAGATCGGGCCGGGCCCCGGCGCCCTCACAAAGGAGCTGCTCGCGCGTGGGTTGCGAGTGATTGCGATAGAAAAGGACCGCCGATTAGCCGCGGCGCTCCCCGCCCATGACAACCTGACCGTTGTCACTGGTGACGCACTCGAGCTCGATTGGCATGGCTACGGCGCGACCAAAGTGATTGGCAACATTCCTTACTACATCACGTCGCCATTGATTGATAAGGCGCTGGCACCACCGGTTCCCGAGCGCGTGATCTTCCTCATGCAGAACGAGGTGGCGGAGCGGATCGCCGCGCCACCCGGGAGCAAGACGTTCGGGGCGTTGTCGGTGGGAGTTCAGGCGGTCTGCCGTGTGGAACGGCTCTTCACCGTCCCACCCGGGGCATTCCGGCCGCCGCCCAAAGTGCAGAGCGCGCTCGTGCGGTTCACGCCGTTGGCCGAGCCGCTCGTGCGGCCGGAAGAAGTGGCCCCGCTGCGCGCGTTCGTGACGGCGTGTTTCAGCCGGCGCCGCAAGCAGCTGCACAATGCCGTCCCGGGAGCGACGGCCGCGGGACTGACGGCGCTGGGGTTCGATCCCAAGGCGCGTCCTGAAACGGTGGCGCCGCGTGATTTCGTGCGCCTTTTGCGGCTCTTGCGCGGGAGTCAGCAATTGTGAAATAATTCACAATGCGGAAGATTTCCGACAGCACCGTTCGCCGTCTTTCCCTCTACCTCCGGTTCCTCGAGCAGTCGCTGGCGCAAGGTCGCGTCACCATCTCGTCGGGAGAATTGGCGCGCCTCGGCGGCACCACGTCGGCCCAAGTGCGCAAAGACCTGTCCTTCTTCGGCTCCTTCGGCAAACGCGGGCTCGGCTACGCCGTCCCCGAGCTGAGCGCGAAGATCCAGGGCATCCTCGGATTGCAGCGCGCGTATCGCGTCGTCCTGGTGGGAGCGGGGAAGATGGGCGGCGCGCTGGTGCAGTATCAGGGGTTCAGGCAGCGCGGCTTCAACATCGCGGCGATCTACGATCAGGACGCCCGCAAGATCGGCTCGCGCTGGAATGGCCTCGTCGTCCGCGACGTGAAGCTGCTCGAGGGTGATCTCAAGAAGGAGCCGATCGACATCGCGATTGTCGCGACGCCGGGCCCCGCGGCTCAGGACGTCGTCGATCGCCTGGTGCGCTGCGGCGTGAAGGCGATCCTCAATTTCGCGCCCGTGCCGCTGTCGGTCCCCGCCGATGTCGAAGTCAAGACCGTGAACATGGCGCTGGAACTGGAGACGCTGAGCTATGCACTGGCTAATCGCTGACTGTAAACTGCGTAGAAGAGCGTTTTAACAGCGTACGAATGCGTGTCAACCCACGCCTTTGCACGCCTTTTCACGCCGTTCTACGCCGTTAGTTAGTTTCCCCCATGCCTCGAGTCCACGTAACGTCAGAGATCGGGCCACTCCGCGCGGTGTTGGTTCATACCCCCGGGAATGAGCTGTTTGCGGTCACGCCCGGGAATCGCGAAGACTACCTCTACGACGACATCATCGACCTGGAGAGCGCCCAGCGCGAGCATCGGCGCCTCGTCGCCGTGTTGGAGCGCTTCGCCGACGTGTACGAAGTGCGGGACTTGCTCACGGAGCTCGCCGGGCGCCCCGACGTGCGCGAGTTCCTGACGACGCGGGCCCTCGAGGTCGTGCCGTCCGACGCGCTCGCGAAGCAGTTCGCCGCGCTGCGCCCCGAGGATCTCGTGGCGCTGATGGTGGAAGGAGCCGTCGAAGAGGCGGGGCCCATCGCCCGTGCGCTGAACGAAGTCGGCTACGCGCTGCCGCCCCTCCCCAATCTGTTCTTTACGCGCGACGTGGGGATCGTGATCGGCGAGCATTCGATCATCGGCTCGATGCGCTACGGCGTGCGCTGGACCGAAGAGCTGCTCATCAAGGCGCTGTTCCGCTACCACCCGCAGCTCGAGAACGCCGGGATCCTGTACGACGGGTCGGAAGAGAAGCGCAACAACTACACGCTCGAGGGCGGCGACGTACACCCGATCCGCCCCGATCTGGTGGTGTTGGGATTCAGCGAGCGCTCGAGCCCGGCGGCGCTCGACCACCTGTGCGATCTCGTCTTCGAGCACTGCAACGTGACCGACGTCGTCATCGTGGTGCTCCCCGCGGAGCGCACCGCGATCCATCTCGACATGATCTTCACGCAGATCGACAGAGAGATCTGCTGCGTCTATCCACCGCACTTCGTGGGTCCCGAGCGGTTGGCGGTGCTGCATCGGAAGAAGAAGTCGAAGGGCGTGAAGGAAATGCCGAACTTCTTCGCCGCGATGCAGGCCGTGAATCAGCCGCTGGAGCCGGTGTTCTGCGGCGGGAATCAGCGGACGCTGCAGGAGCGCGAACAATGGGCCTCGGCGTGCAACTTCTTCACCGTCCGTCCCGGCGTCGGGATCACGTATGCGCGCAACGAGGCGACCCTCACCGAGCTGGAGCACGCCGGCTTCCGGATCGTCTCCGCGGTGAACCTCCTCACCGGAGAAGAAGCCCTCGAGGATGGGGAGCGTGGCGTCATTACGATGGACGGCAGTGAGCTGGTGCGGGGCGGCGGCGGCCCGCGCTGCATGACCCTGCCGCTGCGGCGAGACGACGTCTGAGCGGGCTGGGCGCGCTCCCGTCCTCGAGTCTCACCACCCGGGCCCTCGCGTACCTGGAGGCTGGAGCGGGTCCCGCGCCGAGCCTCGCCATCGTGCGCGACGTCCTGGGGATCGTACAGGCGAACCGCCACACCGCCGACCGCATCGCCGTCGCGCTCCTCGGTCCCGATCCGCGGTTCACTCGGACGACCGATGGGCGCTGGACCCTCGTGTCGGCGCCGAGCGAGAGTCCGACGCTCGATGCCTGCCGCTGGGCCGTCATCGACACGGAGACCACGGGGACCCGCGCGCGGCGCGGCGATCGAATTATCGAGATCGCGGTCGTCATCGACGGGGAGGTGGCGTTCCACTCGCTCGTGAACCCCGGCATTCCGGTTCCTCCGTTCGTGGGCAGTCTCACGGGGATCACCGGCGACATGCTGCGCGAGGCGCCTCCGTTCGAGGCGATCGTGGACGGTTTGCTCGACGTCTTGCGGGGGACAGTCTTCGTCGCCCACAACGCCCGCTTCGACTGGGCCTTTGTCTCGGCCGAGGTGGAGCGCGCACGCGGATTGCTGGTCCAGGGGCCACGGGTCTGCACGATGCGCCTGGCGCGGCGCTTGCTGCCCGACCTTCCTCGACGCAACCTCGATACGGTGAGCTACCATTTCGGCATCACGATCGAAGGCCGCCACCGGGCCGTGGGGGATGCGGTGGCGGCGGCGAAGTGTTTGCGGCGGCTGGTGGGCTTGGCGCAGGAACAGGGGGCGGTGACGCTGGCGGACCT
This sequence comes from Gemmatimonadales bacterium, assembly GCA_036004745.1. Taxonomy (GTDB): domain Bacteria; phylum Gemmatimonadota; class Gemmatimonadetes; order Gemmatimonadales; family GWC2-71-9; genus 20CM-2-65-7. Next base: position 5,780 of record DASYRD010000066.1, read on the forward strand.
CTTGGCGGGCGGACGGCCGGATGGGCGCCCGACCGCCCAACCGCCCACTCCATGACGCACACCACATTCCGCGTCGGGCGCCTCACCTGCCACGCCCTCGAGGGCGGCACGCAACGTCTAGATGGGGGAGCCATGTTCGGCGTCGTGCCGAAGCCGCTGTGGGAGCGACGCATCCCCGCCGACGAACGCAACCGCATCCCGCTCGCGCTCCGCTGCCTGCTCATCGAGCACGACGACGGGCTCATGCTGATCGATACCGGGATCGGGAATAAGGAAGACGAAAAGTTCCGCGGGATCTACGGCGTCGCGAACGAGGGCCAGGATGGTCGCACGAAGCTCGAGGACGCGCTGCGCGAGCTGGGGCACGGGCCTGACGACATTCGTTGGGTGCTCAACACGCATCTTCACTTTGATCACGCCGGCGGCAACACGTGGCGCGATCCGTCAGGGAAGATCGTGCCCGCCTTCCCCAAGGCGCGCTATGTCGTACAGCAGCAGGAGCTCGATTTCGCAGAGCTCTCACAGACGAACGAACGCACGATGGCGAGTTATCTGCGGCCCAATTTCGAAGGGATTCCGTTCGGATTCCTGCACGGGGCAACCGACGTGCTCCCCGGCATTCGGAGCCTGCCCACGCCCGGTCACGTGCCCTTCCACACATCCATCCTGATCGACAGCGGCGGCGAACGCGCCTGTTTCCTCGCCGATCTGGTCCCCACGTCGGCGCATCTCCCGCTGCCGTGGATCATGGGGTACGATCTCGAGCCGCTCGTGACTCTCGAAAGCCGGCGCCGGCTCTATCGGCGGGCCGAGGCCGAGGGGTGGCTGCTGGTGTTCGAGCACGACCCCGTCGTCGTGGCGGGGCGACTCGGCAGAGAAGGGAAGTCATTCGGCCTTGTGGAGCCGCTCAGGCTCGGGTAACTTGCTGCCCACAATACGGTAAGCGGGCGCGTGACGCCCCACCCGATTCGCCTCTCACGGAGAGTGCGACAGGGTTCGTGATTTCACCGTCTCGTTCCCCCTCGCCACGAAGTGGAGAGGGGGCCAGGGGGTGAGGACGCGGATCTCGGGTGGTCACGAGATCCGCTTTTTTATTGCTCCAACGGAGGAGACTCGACACCTGGCAATTCCCGACAGCAGAGCGCCGCGCACCCGGGTCAACCGGCAGATTCGTATCAGTCCGGTGCGGGTGATCGCGGACAACGGCGACCAGTTGGGGGTGCTGACGATCGACGAAGCCCTCGCGGCCGCAGCAGAACGGGGTCTGGATCTGGTGGAGGTCGCGCCGCTCGCCCGGCCCCCCGTCGTGAAGATCATGGACTATGGGAAGTTCAAGTTCGAGCAGGCGAAGGCGGCACGAGCGGCAAAGAAGAAGCAGCACGTCATTCATCTGAAGGAAGTGAAATACCGGCCCGGCATCGACGATCACGATTTCGCCTTCAAGACTCGGCATGCCCGCGAGTTCCTGGCCGAGGGCAACAAGGTGAAGGTCACGATGATGTATCGCGGGCGGCAGATGGCGCACATCGAGCTGGGCCGAGAGGTGCTCGATCGGGTCGCGCTCGAGTTGAAGGATATCGGCAAGATCGAGCAGGATCCGAAGCTCGAAGGCCGCAACATGTCAATGGTGCTCGCACCGAAATAGAGGAAGCAATGCCGAAGATGAAATCGAAGCGCGCGCTGCGGAAACGCATCCGGCTCACCGGGACGGGCAAGCTGCGCCGCTACCGCGCCTACAAGCGCCACATCCTGACCTCGAAGCATCCGAAGCGGAAGCGCCACCTGCGCAAGGCTGCGCTCGTCTCGCATGCGGATCGACGCCTCAAGCGCCTGTTGATGGCGTAAGGAGACACCATGCCTCGCGTCAAAAGCAACGTCGCGCGCCTGAAGCGCAAGAACAAAGTGATGAAGCTCGCCAAGGGATACTGGGGCGGGCGCAGCAAGCTGTGGAAGGCCGCCAAGGAGGCGACCGAGCGGGCCGCGAAGTACGCCTACCGCGACCGGCGCGCCAAAAAGGTCGAATTCCGCCGCCTCTGGATTCAGCGCATCAATGCCGCGGCTCGGCTCCACGCGCTGTCGTACAATCGGTTCATGAACGGCCTCAAGAAAGCCGGGGTCGAGATCAACCGGAAGGTCCTCGCCGACCTCGCCGTGCGCGACCCGTCGGCGTTTGAGCAGTTGGCGGAGGTCGCGAAGAAGGCTCTTTGATATGAGCGTGGGGATCGATGCGCTGCGAGAGCGTCTCAAAGAGATTCCCCTGGCCGACGCGCGCCGGCTCCAGGAGCTCAAGACCGAGCTGCTGGGGCGCAAAGCCGGCGCCCTCACCGAAATCCTGAAGGGCCTCGCGAGCCTCGACGCCGAGACGCGGAAGAGCGTCGGCGCGGCCGCGAACGCCCTGAAGCGCGACCTCGAGGCCGCCTTCGAGGCGCGCGAGCGATCCTTAAAGCACGGGGCCGCCCAGCCAGCCGGCGTGGACCGCACCATGCCGGGTCGTCCCCAGTGGCGCGGCGGCCTCCATCTCGTCACCCAGGTCATCGACGAGATCTGCGACATCTTCCGCGAGCTCGGCTTCACACGCGCCGTCGGCCCCGAGGCCGAGACCGAGCGCTACAACTTTTACGCGCTGAATTTCCCCAAAGACCACCCGGCGCTCGACGCCCAGGACAGCTTCTATCTGGGCGGCGACGTCGTGTTGCGCACGCACACGTCACCGGTCCAGATCCGGACCCTCGAGACCTACAAGCCGCCGGTCCGCGTCGTCATCCCGGGGCGCTGCTATCGCCGCGATCCCTTCGACGCTTCGCACTCGCCGATGTTCGAGCAGATCGAAGGCCTGGCGGTGGATGACACGATCACGTTCGTCGATCTCAAGGCGACGCTCGCCGCCTTCGCGCGCCGCTTCTTCACGCGCGATACCGCCGTGCGGTTCCGGCCCTCGTACTTCCCGTTCACCGAGCCCTCGGCCGAGATGGACGTGCAGTGCCAGCTCTGCAAGGGGCGCGGCTGCCCCGCCTGCAAGCAGACGGGGTGGATGGAGATCCTCGGCTCCGGGATGGTGCACCCCGCGGTCCTCGAGAACTGCGGCGTCGATCCCGAGAAGTACACCGGCTTCGCCTGGGGGATGGGCCCCGAGCGGATCGCGATGACGCGGCACGGCATCCCGGATATCCGGCTCTTCTCCGAGAGCGACGTGCGCTTCCTGCGGCAGTTCGCCGAATGATCGTCTCGCGCCGCTGGCTCGAGGCGCTGCTGGGGCGCCCCCTCGACGCCAAGGAGGTCGCCGACCGGCTCGCGATGTTGTGCGCGCCCGTCGACGCCGTCGTGCCGCTGCACCAGGACCTGGGCGACGTGCTCATCGCCCGCGTGCTCGAGGTCAAACCGCACCCCAACGCGGACCGCCTGTCGCTCTGTCAGGTCGACGCCGGCACCGGCACGCCGCTCGAGGTCGTGTGCGGCGCCCCCAACGTGCAGGCCGGCAAGGCCTATCCCTTCGCTCCCGTCGGCGCGACGCTGCCCGGCGGGTTGAAGCTCGACCGCCGCAAGATTCGCGGCATCGAATCCAACGGCATGCTCTGCTCGGCCAAGGAGCTCGGCCTCGGCGCCGACCACGCCGGCATCCTCGAGCTCGACACCACCGCCGCCCCCGGCACCCGCTTCCTCGATGCGATTCCGATCGCCGACGATCAGATCGTCCTCGACGTCTCGGCGAATCGTCCGGATCTGTTGTGCCATAAGGGTGTGGCGAGAGAGCTGGCGGCGGTGATGGGGGGAGTCGTGAAACTGCCGCCGGTCGGACGAGCGGACGGCCAGACGGCCCGAGCACTCGCGCCCGTCCGTCCGTCCGGCCGTCAGGCCGTCGTGGACGGAGTCGAGGTGCGCTTGGAAGACCCCGAAGGCGCCCCCCGCTACATGATCGCCGTGATTCGTGGCGTGAAGGTCGGCCCCAGCCCTGCCTGGCTCGCCCATCGGCTCACGTCGCTCGGGCATCGACCGATCAACAACGTCGTCGACGCGACGAACTACGTCCTGTTCGAGATCAATCAGCCCCTGCATGCGTTCGATCTCGCGAAGCTGCGCGGGCCGGCTGTTGTTGTTCGTCGAGCAAAAGCGTCTGAAAAAATCGTGACGCTGGACGGCGTTGAACGAAAACTGACACCCGAAATGACGGCGATCTGTGACGCCGAGCGGCCCACGATCGTGGCGGGCGTGATGGGGAGCACCGACTCCGAGGTCTCGGCGACGACGACGGATCTGGTGCTCGAATGCGCGTACTTCCAGCCGACGCGGATTCGGCGCACGCGGCGCGCCCTCGGCCTGTCGAGCGAGTCGAGTTATCGATTCGAGCGCGGCATCGACATGCTCGCCATGCCCGACGCCCTGAATCGCGCCATCGACCTGATTCGCGCCGTCGCGGGCGGCGAAGTCCGCGAAGCGCCGATCGACCTGTGGCCTGAGCCGCAGCAGCCGCGCAGCGTCTTCCTGCGGCCGGAGCGGGTCACACGCCTCCTGGGTGTCCCGGTGCCGCGAGCCGACGTCGAGCGTCTCCTCTCCGCCGTGGGCTTCGTCGCGGCCCCCAAAGACGAACGGCTCGCGGCGCAGGTGCCCAGCTGGCGCATCGACGTGACGCGCGAGGTCGACCTGATCGAGGAAGTCGCGCGGCTGCGCGGCTACCAGTCGTTCCCGGACGAGTTGCGGCCCTACCGGCCCGGTACGGTGCCTGATGCGCCTTCCGAGTTGACCCTCGGACGGATCCGCGAGCGGCTGGCGCGGGAAGGCTTGCTCGAAGCGCGCACGCTGTCGCTCGGTCCCGCCGACGATCCCGACGCCATCGCGGTCCAGAACCCGCTTTCGGCCGAGGAGGGACACCTGCGGTCCCGGCTCCTCCCGGGTCTGGTTCGTCGGGTGGAGCACAACTGGCGGGCGGGGGAGCGGGACGTCCGGCTTTTCGAGGCGGGCGTCGTGTTTCGGAAGGGAAAAGGGGCTCTCCCCGACGAGCAACTGTGGCTTGGAATCGTACTTACCGGGGCTCGGCGACCCCCCCATTGGACCGACGGGGGGGGTGCGAAAGTACCTGATATGGACATATGGGACCTGAAGCGCCACTTTGAGTTAGCTGTAGGGGTGGCTGCCCCCCCCGGTGATCGATCCCTCACGGTTCAGCCCGCGGCGGATGGCGTGGGGTGGCAGGCGGTTGGGGCGGACGGCGCGGTCGCGGGTTGGGCCGGCTCGCTCGAAGCCGATGCACCGAAATGGGCGGGACCGCTATACGGTCTCGAGGTTCGGGTGACTGTGGCGCCGCCACCGCTGGCGCGCTACCAGCCGGTCCCGACCCAGCCACCTGTTTCGCGGGATGCGTCCCTCGTCGTGCCGGAGGGAATCACGGCGGCGGCGATGGAAGCGGTGCTACGCAAGACGGGCGGCGCGCTGCTGACGCGGCTCGACGTGCTGGACGAGTACCGGGCGGGGGGGGCTGGTCTGCCGGCGGGGAATCGTGGCGTTACCTGGCGCTGCACGTTCCGGGATCCCAGCCGGACACTGACGGACAAAGAGGTCGACGCGTTGCTCGGCCGCATGCTGAGCGCGCTGGAGGGTGAGCTTGACGTACGTCGGAGAGAGGCTTGAGGTCCGAGAGGCGATCGATCAGCTCGAGGGCGTCCTGCGCGATGTGGCGGAGGAGCTGGCGAGCTGGCGCGCGCGCGCCCTCAAAGCCGAAGGTGAGCTGAAGTCGGCGGGGAGCGCCGCGAGGACGAGCGCTGCCAAGCACGCGCCCCCCCCCGCGCAGTCGGGCGAGTCGGAAGCGGAGAACAAGGTGCTGCGTCAGCGCGTGGAAGCCGCGCGGGTCCGCGTGCATGAATTGCTGCAGCGGCTCACGTTCCTCGAAGAGCAGGCGCGCGAGCCGGTGCGCGGCAATGGAGGAACCGCGGCGGCCACGGGCACGACGGGAGCGGCGGGCGCTGGAGGTGCGAAATGAGCACCAAACTGCATGCCGTCCGCGTCATGATCGGCGGCGAGGAGTACACCGTCCGGTCCGACCTGCCACCCGAGTACACGCGTGAAGTGGCTGCCTACCTCGATGAAGCGCTCAAGAAGGTGCTCAGTCAGGGGCAAATGGTCGAGACACACAAGGCGGCGATCCTCGCGGCTCTCGACATTACGAACGAGCTGTTTCAGGCGAAGAAGGGCGAGCGCGAAGTCGCCGCGCGGTTGGCCGCGGTGACCGACGATCTCGTGAAGATGCTGCCCCCGGGGAAGCGAAAGGTCTCGCTGGGTCACTAGCAACTTCATCGGAGCCACCGGCTCCGGTGTGAAGGGATAGATCCATGTTCGCAATCATTGCGGCCGTTCTCGGCGGCGGCATCGTCGCTGGAACGGCGTTGTACCTCCTGGATCACCGGCTGCGCGCCCGCGCCGCTCGCGCCGCCGAAGAGACCGCGCGCTCCCTCGAAGAGACGCGCCAGCGCATCGCCCTCGCCGCCAAGGAAGAAGTCGTCGCCGCGCGCGAGCAGCTGCAGCAGCAGCTCACGCGGCGTGAACAGACCCTCGACCAGAAACTCAGCGCCGTCGACCAACGCGATCAGGATCTGCGCCGCCGCGAGCAGCAGCTCGAGGACCGCACCCGCGCGCTCGGTCAGCGCGAACATGAGATCGTGGCGCGCCTCGAGCAGGTGGCGGGACTCACCGCCCAGGACGCGAAACAAGAGCTGATCACGCGATTCGAAGACGCGGCCCGTGATGACGCCGCGGCGCTCGTGCGGGACATCAAGGAACAGGCCAAGAAGAACGCCGACCGCGAGGCCAAGAAGATCGTGGCCCTGGCCATTCAACGCATCGCCGCCGAGCAGACGGCGGAATCGAGCGTGTCCGCGATCCCGCTGCCCTCGGACGAGCTCAAGGGCCGCATCATCGGACGCGAAGGTCGCAACATTCGCGCCTTCGAGGCCGCCACCGGCGTCGACGTCATCATCGACGATACGCCCGACACCGTCGTCGTCTCGTGCTTCGATCCGGTGCGCCGCGAAGTGGGCCGGCTCGCCCTCGAGCGCCTCATCGCCGACGGTCGCATCCATCCGGGCCGCATCGAGGACGTCGTCAAGAAGGCCCAGGCCGACGTGGACGCGGGCATCGTCGAGGCAGGGGAGCAGGCCGTCTACGAAACGGGGATCCACGGCCTCCATCCCGAGATGGTGAAGCTCGTGGGCCGGATGAAGTACCGGACTTCCTACGGGCAGAACATCCTCGAGCACTCGAAGGAAGTCGCCTGGCTCGCGGGAATCATGGCGGCGGAGCTGAAGCTCGACGTTGTGCTCGCCAAGCGCGGTGCCCTGCTCCACGACATCGGCAAGGTGCTCACCCACGAGCACGAGGGCACCCACGTCCAGCTGGGCGTCGAAGTCGCCACCAAGTACGGCGAGAAGCCGCTGGTCATCAACTGCATCGCGGCGCACCACGACGACGTCCCGCACGAGTCGACGGTCAGCGTGATCGTGCAGGCGGCGGATGCCGTGTCGGGATCGCGGCCGGGCGCGCGTCGCGAAGCCTTCGAGACCTATGTGAAGCGGCTCACCCAGCTCGAAGAGATCGCCGCGGAGTTCAAAGGCGTCGAAAAGGTCTTTGCCATCCAGGCGGGACGCGAGGTGCGCGTGGTCGTGACGCCCGATGCGGTGGACGATGCCGGTGCGGCGAGGCTCACCGAGCAGATCGCCCGCAAGATCGAGCGTGATCTGCAGTATCCGGGACAGATCCGGGTCGTCGTGATCCGGGAGACGCGGGCGGTGGATTTTGCCCGGTAGCGGACGCCTCATCGACGGCACCGCCGTTGCCAAGACGATGCGCACGGAGCTGGCGGGCGAAATCGCGGCTCTGAAGGGCCGCGGCGTGACGCCGGGACTCGCCGCCGTGCTCGTGGGCGACGATCCCGCCTCGCAGGTCTACGTCCGGATGAAGGGGAAAGCCTGCGACGAAGCGGGCCTGTACCACGAGACGATCAAGCTGCCCAAGGAGACGACGGAAGGGGACCTGCTGGCCCTGATCGAGCGCCTGAACCTGGACCACAAGATTCACGGCATCCTGGTGCAGCTGCCCCTCCCCAAGCAGATCGACGAGACGCGGGTGCTGCGGCGCATCGATCCCGCCAAGGATGTCGACGGTTTCCACCCCGAAAACGTCGGGAAAGTCTCGATCGGTGACCCGAGCGGGTTCCGTCCGGCGACGCCCTACGGCGTGCAACAGCTCCTGATGCGCAGCGACGTCGACACCACCGGCGCTCACGCCGTCATCGTGGGCCGATCCAATCTCGTGGGGCGGCCGATGGCGGCTTTGCTGCTCCAGAATGGCCCGGGGGGCAACGCGACGGTCACCGTGTGCCATTCGCGCACCCGCGACATCGGCAGCATCACGCGCCAGGCCGACATTCTCATTGTCGCGATCGGCAAGCCCGAATTCGTGAGCGCGGACATGATCAAGCCTGGTGCTGTCGTGATCGACGTAGGCGTGAACCGCGTGGACGATGCGTCCTTGAAGCAGGGCTACCGGCTCGTAGGCGACGTGAAGTTCGCCGAGGCGAAGAAAGTGGCGTCGGCGATCACGCCGGTTCCCGGCGGCGTCGGCCCGATGACCATCACGATGCTCCTCTACAACACCGTGCAGGCGGCCCGGCAGTGGGCGCACCCGTAGATCTCTTTGCCGCCGCTTCGGCGGAGGGCGCGTGGACCGTCACGGAGGTCACGCGCCGGGCGCGCGCGGTGATCGAAGCGGGACTCCCGCCCCTCTGGATCCGCGGCGAGGTCACCGGCTTCAAGGCGTGGCGCTCGGGACACTGGTACTTCTCCCTGCGCGACCGGTTCTCGCAGATCCGTTGCGTGATGTTCCGCAACGACAATCGCGGGTTGCCGGCGCCGCCGCCCGAAGGCATGCAGGTCTTCGCCTTCGTCCAACCCTCGGTCTACGAAGACAAGGGAGAATTCCAGCTCACGGTCAAAGAACTGCTCTCGACGGAGCAGGGCGGCCTGTGGAAGCTCGCGTTCGAGAAAGCGCGCGCCGCGCTTCAGAAAGACGGCCTCCTCGATCCCGCGCGGAAGCGGCGGCTTCCCGCGTTCCCACGCCGGATTGCCGTCGTCACGAGTCCCGACGGCGCGGCGCTGCGCGACATCGAAGTGGTACTCACGCGGCGCTGGCCCATGGCCGAGCTGGTGCTCGTCGCGGCCAAGGTACAAGGTGACGGAGCGGAGGCGTCGGTGTGCGCGGCACTCGCGCGGCTCACGAAGGGAGGGCTCGACGTCGACGTCGCGATCGTGGGGCGGGGTGGCGGCGCCGCGGAAGACCTGTGGACGTTCAACAGTGAGCGAGTCGCTCGCGCGGTGGCCGCCGTCTCGGTCCCCGTGATCTCGGCCGTCGGTCACGAGACCGACGTGACCCTGTGCGACCTGGTCGCCGATCTGCGCGCGCCGACGCCCTCGGCCGCGGCCGAAGCCGCCACCCCCGATCGCGCGGAAGTGCTGGTGCACATCGAGCGCCTGGGCGAGCGGCTGGCGCAGGGATTGGCGCAGCGCTCGCAACGCGCGGTCGATCGGCTCGACCGCACCGGCGATCGCCTGACCGGCGCGATGCAGTTTCGCCTCGAGCAGTCCCGCGCCTTGCTCACCGCACACAGCGCCCATCTCGAGGCGCTCAGCCCCCTCAAGATCCTGGCGCGCGGGTACGCGGTCGCGCGTGACGAGAACGGCCGCGTGCTGAAGAAGATCAAGCAGCTTCCCTCAGGACGCGAGTTCATACTGCGCGTGACCGACGGAGAGGTCGATGCCTGGGTTCGGTGAGCAGCTCGAGCGTCTCGAAGCCATCGTGCGCAAGCTCGAGGCCGAAGACCTGGATCTCGACGAAGCGCTCAAGCTCTTCGAGGAGGGCGTCGAGCGGCTGCGCGCGGCGCGCGAGCAGCTCACCCAGGCCGAGGGCAAGGTCAAGAAAGCGCTCAAGGGTGAAGGCTCCGGCCCCTAGTCGCGGACTCGCTGCCTACCTCGCCGATGCCCGGACTCGCGTGGATGTAGTCCTCAAGGCGTGGGCGGACCGAGGCGACGAGGTCATTCGCTACAGCCTCCTGGGTGAAGGCAAGCGTCTTCGCCCCACCCTGGTGTTCGCGTCCCATGAAGCGCTCGGCGGAAGCGGAGGCGCAGGCGTGGGCGAGCTCGCCGCCGCCGTCGAAGTCGTGCACGCGTACTCGCTGGTGCACGACGATCTCCCCTGCATGGACGACGACGATCTGCGTCGCGGACGCCCGACGGCCCATCGTGCGTTCGACGTCCCCAGCGCGACGCGCGCCGGCTACCAGATGGTGGCGCTCGCGGCGCGGGTGCTCGCGCACGGCCTCGACGCGCTGCGGCTTTCCGCGAGCCGGCAACGCGAGATCGCGATGGAGCTGTTCCGCGCGGCCGGCGCAGGGGGCATGATCGGCGGTCAGGCGCTCGATCTCGAAGCCGAAGCCAAGACGCTCCCCGTCGATCAGCTCGCCGAGGTGCACCGTCGCAAGACCGGCGCCTTGATCGCCGCGTCGTGCGTGATTGGCGGCCTGGCGGCGGGCGATGACGCGCCCCAGGGCCACGTGGAGGCGCTGCGGGCCTACGGCGAAGCGATCGGGCTCGCTTTCCAGATCGCCGACGACGTGCTTGACGCCACCGCGACTTCCGACCAGCTCGGCAAAACCGCCGGGAAAGACGCGGCGCGGGCGAAAGCGACGTTCGTGACGCTCCTGGGCGTGGGCGCCGCCCGAGCAGAGGCGGAACGCCTCGCGGCGCAGGCCGTAGACCAGCTGCGCCAAGCGGGGTTAGTTTCCCCTACGCTGGTAGAGCTGGCGCACTACATCGTGACGAGGCCCAACTAACCGTGCCCTTCCTCGAGTCGATTCACGGTCCGGAAGACGTCAAAAAGCTGCCCCGGGCGGAGCTGCAGAAGCTCGCCGACGAGGTGCGGCAGCGGCTGATCGACGTCGTCTCGCAGACCGGCGGCCACATCGGCGCGGGACTCGGCGTCGTCGAGCTGACGGTCGCCCTCTGCTGGGCCTTCGACTCACCGCGCGACAAGATCGTCTGGGACGTCGGCCACCAGGGCTACCCGTGGAAGATCCTCACGGGCCGGAACGACCGGCTCGCGACCCTGCGCCAGCCGGGCGGGCTGTCGGGGTTTCTGCGGAGATCTGAGAGTGAACATGACCAATTCGGAGCCGGTCATGCGGGTACGGCGTTATCGGCGGCGTTCGGGATGGCCACGGCGCGCGACCTGAAGGGCGAAGACTTCAAGGTGGTCGCCGTCGTGGGCGACGGCGCGATGACCTGCGGCCTGCCGTACGAGGCGATGAACAACGCCGGGCACTCGGGTCGCGACATCATCCTCGTCCTGAACGACAACGGGATGTCGATCGCCCCCAATGTCGGCGCGATCAACAAGTACCTCGGCTCGATCATCGCCAACCCCGTCACCGTGCGGCTGCGCGAGTGGGTGAAGGGGATGATCGAGAAGACGTCGCACATCGTCGGCGGTCCGAAGCTCGTCGAGTTCGCGAAGAGCGTCGAAGAGAGCATCAAGAACCTGTGGTCGCCGGGGATGCTCTTCGAGGAGCTGGGGTTCCGCTACTTCGGGCCGATCAACGCGCACAACGTCGAGCAGCTGATCCAGACCTTCGACATCGTGAAGACCCTGAAGGGTCCGCGCGTCGTGCACGTGATCAGCGAAAAGGGGAAAGGCTTCCCGCTCCCCGAGCCCGACCTCGAGAAGTATCACGCGCGCGCGCCGTACGATCCCGTCACCGGGAAGCTCAAGCCGGTCACCGCGGGTCCGCCGCAGTGGACCAGGATCTTCGGCGATGCGATCACGCAGCTCGCCGCCGAGAACCCCAGCTTTGTGGCGATCACGGCCGCGATGCCCTCGGGGACCGGCACGAACATCTTCCAGAAGAAGTGGCCCGAGCGGTTCTTCGATGTGGGGATCGCGGAAGGCCACGCTACGACATTTGCCGCCGGCCTCGCGACGCAGGGGGTCCGTCCCATCGTCACGATCTATTCCACGTTCCTGCAACGTGCCTACGACTCGATTATCCACGACGTCGCGATCCAGAAGCTGCCCGTGATCTTCTGCATGGACCGCGCGGGAATGGTCGGGGAGGACGGCCAGACGCACATGGGGCTGTACGACATCGCCTACATGCTGGCGGTGCCGCACATGACGGTCACGGCGCCCAAGGACGGGGCCGAGCTGATCGGGCTGCTGCGCTGCGCGCTCGCGCACGAGGAGGGGCCTTTCTCGCTGCGCTATCCGCGCGACAAGGCGCCCGCCGAGGCTCCTCCCGCCGCGGAGGTCGCTCCGATCCCGTACGGGACCTGGGAGCTGCTCCGGAAGGGCAAGGACTGCGCGATCGTGGCTGTCGGTGTCATGTGCGCGCCGGCGATGGAAGCCGCCGAAGCCTTGAACGCCACGGTTGTCAACGCGCGCTTCCTGAAGCCGATCGATCGCGAAATGCTCGACGCGCTGGTCCGCGATCACAAACTGCTCGTCACCGTCGAGGACGGGGTCGTCGTGAACGGCTTTGGCGCCGCGCTCGCCGGCGTCGTGCAGACGACGTCGCCCGACGTGCGCGTTGTGGCCCTCGGCGTGCCGGACCGCACCTACGAGCACGCGCCGCGCGCGCAGCAGCTCGCGGAGGTCGGCCTCACGGGGGCCGGCATCGCGGCCCGCATCCGCGCCCTCGCCGCCGAAGAGTCGCTCACCACGCGATGAACGTCGGGGTCGTCGGCAACCCCAATTACCCGGATCTCGGCGCTTTCCTCGCGACGCTGCAACAGAAGGCCGCGAGCGCCGGGTTCAAGCTGTTCACCGAAGAGCGGATTCAAGCCCTGTGGCCGACGGGAGATGGCGCCGTCCCTCCGCTCAGCGAGGTACCGCCCGATCAGTTGGAGTGCCTGATCACCCTCGGCGGCGACGGCACGCTGCTCCGGGGCGCCCGGCTCCTCAACGGGGCGGCGACCCCTGTCCTGGGTCTCAATCTGGGTCGCGTCGGGTTTCTCACGACGGCGGGACCCGAGTCGCTCGACTTCGCGCTCGACGCCGTCGCGCGACGCGCCTACATCATCGAGCCGCGCCTCGCGCTGCAATCGACCATCAGCGGCAAGAACGTCAAGGCTGGCCGGGTTGAGCCGCTCGTCTTGAACGACATCGTCGTCCACAAGGGTGGCGTGGCCCGCGTCGTGCGGGTCAAGGTCGCGGTCGATGGCGACGAAGTGGCGCAGTATTCGGCCGACGGGATCATCGTCAGCACCCCCACCGGCTCGACGGCGTACTCGATGTCCGCGGGTGGGCCGATCGTCGTGCCGACGGTGGACGCGATCGTCGTGACCGCGATCTGCCCGCATACGCTCGCCGTGCGGCCCCTCGTGCTCGGGGCCACCGCCGTCGTGAGCATTCAGCCGATTCCTCCCTGGAGCGATGAGGTGCTCGTCTCGTTCGACGGGCAGGTGGGCGCGCCGATCCAGCCGGGCGAAAAGATCGAGGTGCGCCGCTCCGATCACCCGGTCAACCTCATTCGCCTGGGCCCCGAGAGCTTCTTCAAGCGGCTCCGGAAAAAGCTGCACTGGGGTGACCTCAGCGATCGGACGCGCAAGTAGTGTTGACGGAGCTGCGGGTTCGCGATCTCGCCGTCATCGCCGATGTCACGCTCCCCCTAAAGCCAGGTCTCAACGTCCTCACCGGCGAAACCGGTGCAGGGAAGTCCATGCTCGTCGACGCCCTCGCCCTGCTCCTCGGTGAGCGCGCCTCGGCTGACGTCGTTCGCCCCGGCGCCGACAAGACCGTCATCGAGGCTCTCTTTGGGGACGATCTTGTTCTCAAGCGCGAGGTGACGAAGGAGGGGCGGTCGCGGGTGTGGATCAACGGCTCGCCGGCGACGGTCGGCATGCTCGCCGAGGTCGGCGCGAAGCTCGTGGACCTGCACGGCCAACATGAGACGCAGTCGCTCCTCAAACCCGATGCCCAACGCGACATCCTCGACGCGTACGCGGGAGCCCAGGTCGAGCGTGTGGCCGTGCGCGATGCGCATCAGCGGCTCCACGATCTCGAGCAGCGCGAGTCGGAGCTGACGGCCCGGCAAGACGAGGTGCGTCGCAAGGCCGACTATCTGCGTCACGTCGTGCAGGAGATCGAGAAGGCGGCCCCTAAAGTCGGGGAGGACGACGCGCTCGAGACCGACGCCAAGCGCCTCGCCCACGCCGACGAGCTTGGGCGCCTCGCTCGTGAGCTTGAGGAGACGCTCGACTCAGCAGTTCTCGCGCGCGCTCACAAGATCCTCGCGGCGCTCGCCAAGGTCGATCCGTCCACCGCCAGATGGCAGGAGCTGCTCGACACCGCGACGGCCAACGCGCAGGAGCTGGCGCAGACGGCGCGCGACTACGCGTCCGGCATCGAAGCCGACCCGAGCCGCCTCGCCGCCGTCGAGCAGCGGCGCGACCTCCTGTTCCGCTTGCAGCAGAAGTACGGCCCCTCGATCCCCGATATTCTCGCCACCCGCGACTCGTCGGCGCGCGAGCTGGAGCTGCTCGACACGGCCGACCTGGATCTCCGGAACCTGGCCGACGACCGAGCCAACGCTGCCGCGGAGTTCAGGCAAGCCTGCGCCGCGCTGAGCAAGAAGCGTTTTGGAGGTTCTGAAAGGTTGTCGAGGGCGGTGAACGAGCTGCTTCCCGCACTCGGAATGGCGGGGGGGACGTTTACGGCGCGCATACAGTCACGCCCCACGCCCCACTCACATGGCCATGAGGATGTGGTGTTTGACGTGGCCCTCAACGCCGGAATGGAAGCGCGTCCCTTGGCCAGAGTCGCTTCAGGCGGCGAGTTGTCGCGCCTGATGCTGGCGTTGAAAGTGGTTCTCTCCGCACACGACGCGGTACCAACGTTGGTCTTCGACGAAGTCGATCAGGGCATTGGCGGCGAGGTGGGTGTCCGGGTGGGAGAAGCCCTCGCGCGCGTGGCGGGCGCCGAGCGTCAGGCGCTCGTCATCACGCACCTGCCGCAGATCGCCGCGTACGCCGACCACCACCTCCGAGTCACAAAGGCCAAAAAGGGTGGCGTCGCCACGAGTGATGTCGAGGTGGTCGAGGGCGAGGCGAGGGTGAAGGAAATCGGGCGGATGCTGGGCGACGCGGACATGGAGACGGCCCTGCGTCACGCCGCCGAGCTGCTCAGAACGGCAAGCGCGAAGTCCGCATCACGATCCGAAACACGCTCGCCACAGGGATCAAACCGCCGTAGCCGCTGACGGTGTGCTCGAAGGACAGACCCCCTTCCACGTTGGGCCCCGTGTAGGTGACCGCCGCCCCAATGCGCGTGCGCCGCTCCGACGTGCCCGCATCGAGCAGGCTGGCTGAGAGCGGCGCGCCGAACCGAGTCGCGAGGTCGACCGAATCGGCGGCGGTCGCGAACGTGTAGCGGTCGCGCCCCTTCGTGAAATACCCGAGCGTCACGCCCGCGCCGAGATGATCCCCGAGCCGGAGTAGCGGCGCGAAGTCCACCGCCACGTAGTCTCCGGGATCCCAGTCGAGGCGCGACAGCGCGTTCCGCGACACGAGCCACGAGTCCCAAGGTGCCACGCGCCGCTCGCGCGTACCGGGGCGCTGCTGTCCGGCGCGCACCGCGACGTTGAGCCAGAAGCGGTGCGCCACCGTGATCTCCTGGGCCACGCGCAGCTCGATGTCGGTCTGGTGATCGCCGGTGGCGAGATCGAACGCATCGTTGGGCGAGTCCTGATGCCCCGTGGGCAGGCGCACGAGGAGCGCCGCCGCCGCAGCCCAAGACCGCCCGCCGAAGAATCGGTAGCGCACGCTCACCTCCGCGTCGCCCGCGAAGTAGCGGTACCGTCTCGCCGTATTCGCTCCGAACGGCGACAGCGCGAGCGTGTTCATCCTCTCCCTGACCACGCTGTCCAGCACCGCGCCCGACGCCGGCGCCAGCGGCAGCAGGAACGTGTCGCGCGAGAACTGCGCGATCCCGAACGTGTCCGCGAGGGCCCGCCCGATTCCCGAGACGATCGTCGCGAGGCTCTGGCCGGCGTCGGACATGCGGATGGGCAGGTACTGCGCGACCGTGTCGATGGTGCCGAACACCGCGCGATACAGCGCGTCCCGTAGCTCCTGCCCCTGCGCCTGGAGGGCCTGCGCGCGCGCACACGCCGGTCCCGCCGGGCAGCCATAGGCTCCCGCGGCGATGCTGTCGCCGAGAGCGGTGAGCGCCCCATCGAAATGCGTGAAGAACGTGCGATAGCGAGTCGAATCTGCGGCGACGATGGAGCCGAGGTTCGACCCTGTAGGGCCCAACCGGTACGTCTCCTGCACGTTGACGCGCACCAGCGGGACCATCACGGCGATCGCGAGCTTGCTCGAGACGCCAAAGTCGAGCCCAATCGCGGTGGTGCGCCGCTCGGCGCGGATCGCGAGGGGGTCGTGGCCCAGCGTTGCCGTGAAGGCCGTGAGGCCCGTGACCGTGCGGATGTCGCGCTCGAGGCGCGTGACCGACGGGAACCACGCGTTCGCCGAATCGCCGCTGAACGGCGCGCCGAGCGGCGAACGGCGGCCGTTCAGGTACTGCGAGCTCCACGTCTCGACGCGCGGCTCGAACGTGACGCGCAGGACCCCCGCGCGCAGGCTGTCCGTGCGCGGGACGCTCTGTGCCATCCCCGGGCTTGCGC
Source organism: Gemmatimonadales bacterium (assembly GCA_036004745.1). GTDB lineage: Bacteria > Gemmatimonadota > Gemmatimonadetes > Gemmatimonadales > GWC2-71-9 > 20CM-2-65-7. The sequence goes on from DASYRD010000066.1 coordinate 22,494, forward strand.
CCGGGGTTAGTAAGACCACCGCGAACAAGAACGGCGAACCTCTCAAGGGGACCTTTCGAAGGACTGACTGACCCCGGGCGAAAGCCCGGGGTTTAGCAGAACGGCACCCGGCGGTTGGCCGGGTGCCGCTCCGTTACCCCTCGTCCGCGCTGAGGTTCGCGCTCAGGGAATCGCGGGGATCGACGTGCCGTACTTGGCATTGATCGCGGTGCGCAGAGCATTCGCGATCGTTTTGTGAGTCGAGGCACTGGGATGCACCGCGTCGAGCGAGAAGGCGCGCCCGAACGGCCGCCGCACCGCCACGGTGTCGCCGGCGTTCCCCTGCGGGAAGTAGGGGAAGGCGCGCACCTGGGCCGTGTCCGTGGCCAGTGCTGCCAGCAGGGGATTCGGATTGACCCACGCCCACCCGCGCGTGGCTGCCTGCGCCGAATCGAACGTGTTGTAGGCCGTGACCGTCGCCACCAGCCGCCGCAGCTCGGCCGGGACCACGACGCGTGGCACCGTGTCGGCGCAGCTGAGCGTCGCGGGACCGCCGGCCTGCGCGGTGCCGAGGAGCAGGGCTCCGTAGGGGAACGGCACCAGCGTCGAGTCGCCGCGCGCGCCCGGAATGCCTGTGGCGATCGGCGCGCAATTGTTGTCCACGGTGAAGGTGGGGGGGAACGCCGCACCCGGCACCAGGCCGTTCTTGATCGCCCAGTACGTGGCGCCGCGCGAGAAGAACGGGATCAGCGTCACGTTCGCGACGCCGATCACCACCGCGCCCCGCGGTCCGGCGGCTTCGACGGCGTCGAACGCCGCGGTCGACCGCGCTTGGAAGTTGACGACCGACGTGATCTTCGTGGTATCGCCGCCGTTCGTCGCGCTCGTCGCCGCCCCCAGTACGTCGTTGTTGCCGATCCAGATCGACACGAACGTCGGCTGGGCACGCGTCATCATCTGCGCCTGGGTCAAGCCGCCCAGGATGAACGTCGTCAGGACGTTCGCGTTCGACGCCGTGTCGAGGTTGTTGTAGATGTCGAGCACTTCGGCGCCAGGCACCGCCACGTTGCTGACGTACGGGGGCGGGACCGCAGGCGTCTTGCGGAGCGCGCAGGTGGTGGGCGTTCCACCGCCGACGCGGGCCTGGGTGAAGACGTTCGTGAACGGGGGCGGACACCCGGGCCGGTTCAGCAAGGGCGGGAAGTAAGGCGACCGCATCGCATTCGCGAGCAAGGCCGGATACGCCTGGGACTGCGTGCTGTCGTTGATGCCAGCCGACTGGAACCCTGCGGTGATCGAGTTGCCCATCGAGACGTAGCGCTCGAACAAGGGATCGATCGGCACGAAGTTCGCCGGCCGGAAGAGTTGGTCGTCTTGGCACGCCGACGCGCCGAGGACAATGCCGAGGGCGGCGGCCGCGAAGAGCTTGGTCGTCCGAGTCATGGTCGCGTCCCTCAGAAGGTGTACGCCAGACCGGCGCCGAACAGGTGCGCCTGGAACTGGAAGAGGCCGGTGTTGCCGGCGAGCACGTTGACGAGGCCGCGCCGGGAATTCTGCTTGATGTATTGATAGCCGAGATCCGCGTGCAACTTAGGCGTCAGGTTGATCCCGGCGCCGATCGTGAACTCGTTGCGCGCGCCCTCGGGAAGCAGCGGTGTGATGAAAGTGGCCGGCGAAGAGCCGGTGTGGTAGAGGTACCCGCCGCGCAGCGTGACTTTGGGGGAGTACTGGTACTCACCGCCGAACCGGAACCCGTGGGTGTCCTTGTTCTCGGGATGCAGCGTGATGTCGGGCGACGCCGGATTCTCGAAGTCGATCGTCAGGGAATTGAACCAGCCCCAGACGACCAGCTGGTAGTCGGCCATCACCGTCAACTTATCGGTTGCCTTGTAGGCGAATCCGAGGCTGCCCTGAGGCGGCATCGTGATCGATGTCTTGGCCTTGCCGTTGGACAGCGGTCCGCCCGTCCCGAACTCGGGACCGACCAGCGCGTCCACGGGCGTTCCTGCGGGAAGGGCCAGGGGGTTGCCGCCTGCCAACGTCAGTCCCGTCTGGACCTGCGTGAAGACCACGTCGCCGCTGTAGTCGATCGTCTTGCGGGTCAGCCAGTGGCCGCCGATCGAGAGTCGATCGTTGATTTTGAGGATTCCGCCGAAGTTGATGGCGAATCCGGTCCCCGTCGCGGTCAGCGCCGCGTCGGCAAAGTCGGTCTGATTCGGGATGCCGAGGGCCGCGAACGTGAAGGGCTGCGCCGGCACGGCCTGTTGCGACAGGTCGGCGCGCTGGTGCAGCTCCACTCGGCTCGTAATGAACGCGAAGCCGATGCCGACCTTGAGGCGCGGATGCACCTGGTAGCCGACGGTCGGTTGGATGTAGATCGACTTCAGGTCGGTGTGGTAGCCGACGAACCGCCCCTCGAACCCCGTCGTGGGCCACTTCGTCTCGAGACCGTATGGCGCGTAGGCGCCGATCCCCACCGTGAGCTTGGGGGAGAACGCGTGCGTCAGATAAGCGTTGGGGACGGGGATCAGCGGGTTGTCGAGATCGGTCTTCTGGGCGAGGAAGTCGTCGGTGAAGCTGCCCGTCGCACCGATCAGCGTGACGCCGGTGCTAAAATGCGTCCCGGACAGGCCGGCGAGGCCCGCGGGGCTGAAGAAGATGGCTGACCCGTCGGCGCAGGGGCTCGCCGCCGCAACGCCGGCGCGCGCCATGGCGCAGGTGTTGTGCTCGTAGACGCCGAACCCTTGGGCGGCTAAGAGCGAGGGGACTCCGGCGCACAACAACAACGCAAACCGCCGCATACGTGTGTTCTCCGGAAAGAACGAAGGGGAGATGGTGAAACCGGCTGGCATACGGTAGCATTGCCTCCAACCCTTGTCAAACTAATGCCACACCCCGCGATAGCTCTGTTTCAGAAAACGTTCGGCGCGCCCCCCCGCGCCGCCGCGTCGGCGCCGGGTCGCGTCAATCTGATCGGCGAACACACCGACTACAACGGCGGTCCGGTGCTGCCGATCGCCATCGCCGCGCGCACGACGGCCGTGGTGGGGCCCGCGCCGGATGGTTTGCTGGAAGTCGTGTCGAGTCGAGACGGCGCAGTCGTGCGCGTTGCGTGGCGGGACCAGCTCCCGGCGGGTTGGGCGGCGTATGTCGCTGGCGTGCTGCGCGAATTGTGGGCGGCGGAGGCACTCCCGTCGGGCGGCGGGGCGCGCGTAGCGGTGACGTCCGACGTTCCCATCGGGGCCGGGCTCTCGTCGTCCGCGGCCTTGACCGTCTCGGCAGCCAAGGCCCTCGCCGAGCTGGCGGGCGCGAAGCTGACGGGGCGCCAAATCGCGGGGGTCGCGTTCCGCGCCGAGCGCGATCACGTGGGCGTACGCTGCGGCGTGATGGATCAGACGATCGCCGCGCTGGCCAAGCCAGGGCACGCGCTGCTCCTCGAGTGTGCGTCGCTCGAAGCCGAGCAGATTCCGCTCCCCAAGGCCTGCCGGCTCCTCGTTGTCGACACGGGGGTACGTCACGACCTGCTGGCGGGCGCGTTCAACAAGCGGCGGGAAGAGTGCGAGGCGGCGGTCAAGCGGCTCAAGGTCGAGCTCCCGGAGCTCGTATGGCTCGCGAGCTGGCCCGCGGAGTGGCTGGCGCGACTCAAGAAGGCATTGAAGGAGCCCCTGCGGTCCCGAGCGGTGCACGTCGTCGGCGAAACGGCGCGGACGCGGTTCGGGGCACAACTCCTCTCGCACGGGAAGCTCAAGGGCTTTGGCGAGTTGATGTACGAGTCACACGAATCCTGTCGCCGGTTCTACGAATGCAGCGCGCCGGAATTGGATACGGTGGTCCACGCCGCCAAACGGGCGGGGGCACTGGGCGCCCGACTGACGGGGGCGGGCTGGGGAGGGGCCGCGATCGTCCTGGTGGGGAAGGGTGAAAAGAAGATCGTCGCCGCCATCACACGGGCGTTCGTGAGGGCGTACGGGCGCGAGCCGGTGATTGCCGACGTGAAGGCGTCGGGCGGCGCGAGGGTGGAGAAGGCTGGGTAAGTTTCGGCAGGCCCGGGTGGCGAAATTGGTAGACGCAAGGGACTTAAAATCCCTTGGGGGCAACCCCATGCAGGTTCGAGTCCTGCCCCGGGCATCACGGGTTACGACTCAATCACCCCAACCCCCCGCTGCGAGCAAGATCGCGAGAAAGGCCACGAATCCGACGCCGGCGACGCCGGTGAGCACGAGTCCGGGTGCCGCGCCGACTTCGGTGCCCAGCGACAGGCGACCCCGTGACTCGTAGGTACACGTAGACGGTCCACAGACCACCGCGCGCCGGATTTCCGGTCGCGCTGCGACCGCGAGCCAGTGGTTGGGGCTCCACTTCACGAGCCCGAATACCGCGCCCTGGGCTTCGTCGCCCACGATCGGCTTGCCCACCGCCACATCCAGCGATGACGTCTGCGTGAGCCAGCGGCGGTAACGCACGGCGGGGCCGAGAGCGAACCCATCCCCGTCCAGACTCGCGAAGAACGATCCGCCGAACGCGTCCCGGGCGCTGGTATTGAACATGAACCCATAATCCAGCACGCCGCGCATGGAACTCGATTCGCCATTGCTTCTGCCGAACATCACAAAGCCGCCGATAGTTGTGACCGCGAACGCGGCGCAATCGGGCTTTGGCCTGGCGCGAAGGCAGAACCGGCCCGGCGCGCCGGGCGGCGTCGGCTCCTGCGCGGCGAGTGGCGCAACCGTGGAGACGACGACGAGGCCCGCAACGGCTAGCAGACGAGCGGACATACTCCCTCCTCGCAGGACGAGACACCGTGCCTGGCAGGGAGGTCGCGATGTCGGAGGGGCGTCTATGGAGGGCGCCGGGGCGGCAGGAGCGGCCAGAAAGGCCAGCGGCGGAGAAGGTACAGGCGGGACCGGCGTCCGCAACCCGCGCTGGCTAGATTTGGAGACCTATGACCCAACGTAGAACCCTCGCCATCCTCGCGGCCGGTGGGCCCGCGCCCGGCATCAACAGCGTCATCGGCGCCGCCACGATCCGCGCCCGCCTCGAGGGCCTCGACGTCCTCGGCGTGCGTGACGGCTTCGATTGGATCATGCAGGGCGACATCGAACACGTGATGCCTCTCGACATCACCGAGGTGAGCCGCATCCACTTCCGCGGCGGCTCGCACATCGGGATCTCGCGCGCCAATCCGACGACCGATCCCACGCTGCTCGAGAACAGTCTCGTGTCGCTGCTGCGCCTCAACGTGACCGACTTGATCACCATCGGCGGGGACGACACCGCCTACTCCGCGATGCGGCTGGTGCAGCAAGCCGCCGGACGGATTCGCGTCGTACACGTGCCCAAGACGATCGACAACGACCTGCCGCTGCCCCCGGACGTCGACACGTTCGGCTTCCAAACCGCGCGGCACTACGGCGTCGATATCGTCAAAAACCTGATGGTCGACGCCCGCACGACGTCGCGCTGGTACTTCGTGATCGCGATGGGTCGCAAAGCGGGTCACCTGGCGCTGGGGATCGGCAAGGCCGCGGGGGCGAGTCTCACGCTCATCCCCGAGGAATTCCAAGGTGGGCCGATTCACCTCAAGACCGTCGTCGACACGCTCACGGGCGCCATCATCAAGCGCCTCTCCGATGGACGGCGCGACGGCGTCACGGTGATCGCGGAAGGGCTCGTCCTCGGGATTCCGAACGAAGACTTGGCCGGCCTCGAGGAAGTCGAGCGCGACAGCCACGGGAACGTGCGCATCGCCGAGGTCAACCTGGGAGAGATTCTCAAGGCCGAGGTCATCAAGCGGCTCAAGACTTTCGGGATCAAGACGACGATCGCCGCCAAGAACATCGGCTACGAGCTGCGCTGCGCCGACCCGATCCCGCTCGACATGGAGTACACGCGTGACCTCGGCTACTGCGCGGCGAAGTATCTGCTCGAGGGTGGGACCGGCGTGGTGATCTCGCTCCAGGCCGGCCATTTCGTACCGATCCCGTTCCACCAGCTCCTGGATCCGACCACAGGGCGTCCGCAGATCCGGCTCGTCGACATTCGCTCGGCGCGCTACGCGATCGCGCGGCGTTACATGCTGCGACTCCGGCGCGATGATTTCGAGGATCCGCACGAGTTGGCCCGCTTCGCCGCCACCGCGGGCGTCAGTCTCGAGGAGTTTCGCCGCCAGTTCGAGTACCTGGTGCAGGCGGAGCCCCCGCCGCTCTTCATCGCGCCCGAGGCGCAGCCGTCCGGAAACCGTTAAGCGCCACTCGCGTGCAACCTTTCCTCCTCTTCGTGCGTCTTACCGACTGAAGCGTGCAGTCGGGGTTGGCCCGACGGCGCGAGACGACATAGAGGAGGAGCGTATATGCGTGGCTTGACGATTCTAGTTGCGACGGCCCTCACCGTTGGATACGGCTTCGCCGCCCAAGCCGCCATCACGGCCAGCCGCGTCGAGACGATCCGGCGCGTGGCCGGCACCATGGAAACCCCAGCACCGAGCCCCGTTGAGGCAGCCACCCACGTGTGGTATGGCGGGATGCTGGCACCGGTCACCGTCGAGGCGGCTCCGCTCGACCCGACCGCCGCGAAGTGCGCGCTGTCCTGACCGGCTGAAACTTGACACGGCCTGCCCCCGTAGCCACTACTTATGAGCATGCCGGCCGATCAGCCCCTGACGTTCCGCAAGTTCTTGAGCACGTGGCGTCGCGAAATCATCCGCGGCGGCGTGCTCTTTGCGTTGGTACTCAGCGCCGGTCTGATGATCAGCCGCGTGCGCGTCGGGTTCGGGGTCCCATGGACCTCACTGCGCTCCCTCGGCAACTTCGATATAGATGGCGAAGGCGATCAGTTCGGTCCCGGTCGCGAAATCGGCGACGAGTGGAAGTGGACCGGACGCGTGACCACCTCTCAGCAGGTGTGGATTCGCAACACCAACGGCCCGGTGGAAGTCGTGCAGGGCACGGGCGACGTCCTCGAAGTCTCGGCGGAGAAGAGTTGGCGGCATTCGGAACCGGGCGCCGTCCAGCTGGTCCCCGTGACGAGCGATCGCGGTGTGACGATCTGCGCCGTGTGGGAAGCGCGCGAGAGCAACTGCGGCGCGTCCGGTGAGTACCACCTGAGCCACGTGCACAAGAACGACGTCGCGGTTCGCTTCACCGTCCATCTTCCGCGCGGCGTGAAGGTCGACGTCTCGACGATGAACGGCGAAGTGGTGATCGATGGTGCCGCGGCCCCCGTCGTCGCGAACACCCTGAACGGCAGAATCCTCGTGCACACCAGCGTCGGCCCGGTGCAGGCGAACACGGTCAACGGCAGCATCGAAGCGTCGATGGATGCGTTGACGGGCGGTGACATGGAGCTGGGGACGGTGAACGGCACCGTCACTGCCGTGTTGCCGAGCACCCTGAACGCGGTCGTCGACGCGTCTACGGTGAATGGGCGCGTCGAAACCGAGTTCGCGCTTCAGGTCCTCGGCAAGATCAGCCCCCGGCATGTCCGCGGCACGATCGGCAGTGGCGGGATGACCCTCAAGCTCAACACCGTCAACGGCTCGGTCCTGATCCGCCGCCCCGGCGACGGGGATAACGACGGAGAACCCGTTCGGGTCGAGACACGCCGCGGTCGCCGCGAGACCCGCGTCAGGGTCACGCCCGCGCCCGAGGCGGCTCCCGCGCCGGTCGCGCCCCCGCGCCCCTAGTCTTCTAGCGACCGATGCTGTAGGGCCAGGCCCCCGGGTAGACGGTCGCGAAGTAGTAGATCATCAGCGCAGCACCCGCCATCGCGATGTTCTTCCAGAAGTGGATCCGCTGACTCTGCGCCATCGCTGCATCGGTCAGGCCCCAGAAGCGATGCATGATGATGGCGACGGGGATCAAGAAAAGCGCGAGCAAGACCGCCCCGATCGCCGGCTCGTAGCCGAGCAGGAGGCTGATCCCGCCCACCAGGATCATCACGCCCGTCACGACGACCGCCACCTTGGGTGCCGGCACGCCGCCGCTGGCCGCGTACTGGCCGAGTCCCTCGACGTTGGTGAGGTGGTTGTAACCGGACATGATGAACAGGGAAGCGAAGAGGACACGACCGAGCAACAAGAGCACGTCGTTCATGAGATCAACCTCCGGTGAGGTAGTGTGCCACTTCCTCCGGAAACGCGCGCACATCGATCGGCTTGGTGATGTAGCCGTCGAAACCGGCCGCCAGAGCCTTGGCGCGGTCCTCGGGCATCGCGTGCGCGGTGAGGGCGACGACTTTCCACGGGTGCTGCGGCAACCCCTTCAACTCTTCGAGCACCTCGTACCCGTCTCGACCGGGGAGCTGGATGTCGAGCAGGATCAGGGCCGGCGTCGGTTGGTGGGTGCGCGCGACTTCCGCTACGCGGTCGCCGTTGGGCAGGCCGATCACCTGATGTCCCTTCAGCGTCAACAGCGTCGACAGCAGTTTCAGACTGTCGGGCTGGTCTTCGACCACGACGATGGTTGCCACATGATCTCCTAAGGCGCCGCCCCGAGCGTGAACCAGAACGTGCTGCCCTTACCCATTTCACTTTCCACGCCGATGGTGCCGCCGTGCAGCTCGATGAGCCGCCGCGACAGGGCCAGGCCGAGTCCCGTCCCCTCGTACTTCCGGCTCGCCGAGGCGTCGAGCTGGACGAATTCCTGAAAGAGTTTGGCCTGATCGTCGGGCGCAATGCCGATGCCACTGTCGGTCACGGCGATACGCACCGCCGCGCCCCCGTTTGATGGCACGGCCTCGAGGGCGATGCGCCCGCCGTCGGTGGTGAACTTGATGGCGTTCGACAACAGGTTGAGGAGCACCTGCCGCACCCGTTGACGGTCGGCCATGACGCGGAGCCCTGCCGGCGTCGGGTGCACGACGAGCGCATGGCCGCGCTTTTGCGCTTGCGCCTGCACGCTCCCGGCCGCCTCGGCGAGCAGCGCCGCGACCTCGATCGCCTCGGGCCGGAGATCCATGCGGCCCGCGGCGATTCGCTGCAGGTCGAGCAGCTCGTTGATCAGCTCGAGGAGATGGCGGCCGTTCCGGGCGACGGTCTCGAGGAAGTCCAGTTGCTGTGCCGACAGCGGACCACCACCCAGGTCCTGGGTGAGCAACAGATCGGTGAAGCCGATGATGCTGTTGAGCGGCGTCCGCAGCTCGTGCGAGATGTTGGACAGGAACTGATCCTTCGACCGCATCGCGACGTCGAGCTCGGTGTTGACCTCCTGGAGCCGTCGAGCGGTGAGGCGGACCTCGGTCGCCAGCCGGCGAGTGTTGTGGTGCGCCGATTCGCGTTCGCCGGCGATGGCGAGATTCGGGGCCGCTTGTTCGAGCGCCGCGCGGGCGTCGGCGCCGAACGGCGCGCCGGGGATGGCGCAGAGGACGCCGATCAGCTTGCGACCCGACCGCAGCGGGGCCAACACCAGCCCGTGCGGCACCGCCACGGTGAGGTGCAGCTGGTAGCGGATGGGGTTGGCGCCTTCGCCGTGATAGTGGACGGCCTGATCGGCGTCGCCGACGATCGTGCGCATCGTCGTGCGCGACACGGGGCGGGGCTCGAGACCCCGCGCCGCCGTGGCGACCCACTCGTTCGTATCGTAGCTGGGCTGGTACAGCGCGATGCCGGTGGAGCTCGTCGCGCCGGCGATCACGCCGAGAGCTTGGGTCAGGCCGCTCGCGGCGTCGTCGGGAGGGAGGTTCAGGGCCGCGAGCAGCTGCGCGAGGTACTCGTGCATCCCTTCGCGCCACGCCAGCGTCGCGGCCATGCGATTCACGCCGCGCGCGATGGTGCCGAATTCGTCGGGCTGATCCTCGGGGACGCGCTCGGCGAAGTGTCCTTCGGCGACGCGCTCGAGCGCCGCGACCACACGTCCGAACGGCTCCGCCAGGCGGCGCCGGTTGTACCAGAAGCCGAGGCCGAGGACCGTCAGCATCGCGACGAACAACACTGTCGCCGCCACGGCGGCCTGTACGGCGTCGTCACCGGCGTCGACGGCGAGATCCTGCAGCTCGGTGACCCGCGCGGCCACCTCCGCGGAGGGGCGCAGGCGCTGCAGTTGATCGAGGCGCTGTGCCAACTCGACCATCGCGGCCTGCGTGCTGCGCGCGCTGCGCCACGTCGCGATCTGCGTGACGAGACCGACGAGGGCCACGGCGATGAACGTCGCCGCGAAGAGCCGCGTGATGCTGGGCGCCCGGGAGCGCCTCGGTGAGAGGGGGGCGGAGGGAGATCCCATGGGAGAACCACGTTGAAGTAACGGTCCCCAGGTCGCCGGCGCTAGCATCCGTGTGGCGCGCACGCTACACTTGGCCGGTACGAAAGGACGGTGGGGTTGGCCGAGCTGATCGATAAACTGCGTGAGGCAGTCGCGGAGCGGTATGCCGTACAGCGCGAGCTGGGACGCGGCGGCATGGCGACGGTCTTCCTCGCCGAGGACCTGAAGCATCGCCGCAGTGTCGCCATCAAGGTCCTGCACGAGGAGCTGGCGGCGCAGATCGGACCGGAGCGCTTCGTCCGGGAGATCGAAATCGCCGCCCGACTTCAACACCCCCACATCCTGCCGTTGTACGACTCCGGAGACGCCGCGGGCTTCCTCTATTACGTGATGCCGCTCGTCGAGGGCGAGTCGTTGCGCGATCGCCTGAACCGGGAGCATCAACTCTCGCAGGAAGACACCGTGCGGATCACCACCGAAGTCGCGGCCGCGCTCAGCTACGCGCACAGCCGCGGCGTCGTGCACCGCGACATCAAGCCGGAGAACATCCTGCTGTCGGGTGGCACGGCCGTCGTCGCGGACTTCGGGATCGCCCGGGCGCTGGATGCCGCCGGCGAGAACCAGCTCACGCAGACCGGGACGATCATCGGGACCCCGGCGTACATGAGCACCGAGCAGGCGACGGGGTCGCTCGAGATCGACGGGCGCAGCGACCAGTACAGTCTCGCGTGCGTCACGTACGAGATGCTGGTCGGCCAGCCACCGTTCACCGGGCCCACCGCGCAGGCGATCATCGCGCGCCACTCGCTCGATATGGTCTCGCCGCCGTCGATTGTGCGTGGCACCATTCCGGAGCCGATGGAGGACGCGATTCTTCGCGCCTTGTCCAAGGTCCCCGCCGATCGTTTTGCCACGACCGCCCTGTTCGCCGAAGCGTTGGCGTTGCCGGGCACCGCGTCGGGGATCCGGCGGCAGACCGCCGCTCGCGGCCTGCGACCGACGGTGCCGCGGCGCTGGGCACGCCCGGCCGCGGCGGCTGGCGCGGTGGCCTTGCTGCTGCTCGGCGTTTGGGTGGCGGCGGGGTGGATCCGCGCCAATCGGAGCGGCGGTCCGGAGGCCGCCGGGCTCGATCCGCATCGCGTCGCGGTGCTGTATTTCCAGCATCGCGGCGATTCGGCGCAGACGCAGTACCTCGCCGACGGACTCACCGAGGCGCTCATCCACGAGCTGAGCGAGGTCAAGGCGTTGGAGGTCACGTCGGCCAACGGCGTGCGCCCCTATCGCAACACCGCGGTCGCGCCCGACAGCGTCGGCCGGGCCCTCAGGACCGGGACGATCGTCCAGGGCACCGTGACCGAGGTGGGGGGGAGACTGCGCCTCGACGTCGCGCTCGTCGACGGGACGACGGGGGATGAGACGAAGAGCACGCGTCTCGAGACCCCGCGCGCCGAGCTCTTCGCCCTGCAGGATACGCTCGCGAAGGCCGTGTCCGCGTTCCTGCGTCAGGCGATCGGCGACGAGATCGAAGTGCGCGAAACGCGCGCCGGAACGCGCGACGTGCGCGCCTGGGAGCTCGTGCTGGAGGCGGAAGAAGCCAAGAAGGGCGAGGAGGCGCTGGTCGCGAAGGGTGATGTGGCGAACGCGTCACGCGAGCTGGCGCGCGCCGACTCGCTGCTCGCGCGCGCCTCGGCACGGGATGCGCGCTGGACCACGCCGATCGTGAATCGCGGCTGGCTCGCCTGGGAGCAGCGTCGCATCGCCGGGCTGGACAAGGGGCCTGCCTCGGAGTGGTCGGCGCGGGGCCTCGAGTTCGCGGCCGCGGCCCTGCAGATCCGGCCCGACAGTGAGGCGCTCCATTTGCGGGGGACGATGCGGTACATTCGCTTCCTCCTCAATCTCGATCCGGCGCCGTACACGGCGGAGCAGCTGCTCAACGCTGCCGAGCAGGACCTGCGCGCCGGCGGCGAGTCCCGCTCCAATCCCAGACGCGCGTCGGCCCTGGCATTGCTGAGTCACCTGTTGATGCACCGGTCGCAAACCGCGGAAGGGAAGCTTGCAGCGCTGCACGCGTACGAGGCCGACGAATATCTCCAAGAAGCCAGTCAAGTGTTGTATCGGCTCTACTCAGCCTCGTTGGATCTGGACGACGCCGCCGAAGCCACGAAATGGTGCCAGCAGGGCCAGCGGCGGTTCCCCAATGAGTGGGCTTTCACCGAATGCCAGATCTCGATGTTCGCGCTGCGCGGCTCCAAGCCCGATATCCCGAAGCTGTGGCGTCTGGTCGATCAGTACGCCGCCATGTTCCCTTCCAACCTCCAGGATTATCGGCGCCGCCGCGGGCAAATGTTCCTGGCGATGGTGCTCGCCAGCGCCGGGCGCGCGGATAGCGCCCGCAACGTCGCACTCCGGGCGCGAGCCGACGCCAATGTCGATCCGTCCCGCGATCTGGTCTATCTCGAGGTGGCACTGCGGAGCATCCTCGGCGACCGCGATGAGGCGATCCGCCTGCTGACGCTGTACCTGGCCACCAACCCCCAGGAGCGTGCCTCGTTGGCCAACGACCATACCTGGTGGTTCGCGCAGGTCCGGACGGACCCTCGCTTTCAAGCGCTCGTGCGCACCGACCCCTAGGCCCCCAAAGGAGTATCAGCCGCTCCCCGAGTTTGTAGCGAAAACGTTACACCCCGTGCGGCCGGCGCTGCCGCCATGGGGCCGAACAGCTTGTGCAGCCTTCACTTGGCCACCGTACGCCGGTGGTGCGGCGCTTGCGCAGCAGTGCGACGTTCCCCAGAACTCAGTGGGTCACACTTACAAGGAGTAGCTATGAGGCGTTGGGTCTTCGGAGTGGCGCTGGGCATCATCGGTGCCGGCGTGGTGGCGTGCGGCGAACGCCAGGCGGCGAGCCCGGCAGGTCCGGTCGCCGACGTGACGGCGCTGACGACGTTACCGGCGTGCGACTTCAACGCCATGAACCCCATGGTGTCACAGTACTTCTCGTCCGGCCAAGCGAAGACGGCCCGCGACCTGATCAGCGCCATGGCGACGGCGGGCGCGGGGAGCGCCGGCGCTCGCGATCGCGGCTTCGACGTGATCGCCATGATCGCCGACAACGCGCAAGCCGGCACCGGTGGCAGCGTGCAGGCCGGCTCCAACCTGATCAACGAGCTGACCAAGTGCATGTTCACCGATGCGGCCGAGTTCCCGGCGACGTTCCCCGAGGACTACACGGTCGCGTTGACGACGTCGCAGGCGGGCGGATTGGGCGTCCGCGGCGGCGCGACTGATCCGACGGTCGATCCGGTTAACTCCCGCGATCTCTTCTCCGGTGTCGCGCCGCCGTCTGGCGTGACGTGGGCGACGATGTTGTCCGGGAACCCGGCGCCGTCGCGGTTGCTGGTGTATGGCCGTCCCAGCGCGATCGCGCAGCACTACGATTGGAAGGTGTTGCCGCGCAACACGACGTTCAACCCGAACGCCATCGTCGGCGTGTGCGTGGATGTCAACGCCGCGACGACGTCGATGCTGAATGAGGAGCACGTCGGGATCCTCACGTTCGCCGACGCGTACTTCCTCAATCCCGCGACCTGTTCGTCGTTCTCCTTCAAGAGCGCGTCGTGGGGCGAGCGCCTCGCCTACATCTTCTTGCCCAAGGCGCTGTCCGCGTCGACCGTCAACCCCGGCGGCATCGGGGGCTCGACGGGCGGCATCGGCAGCGACTTCGGCCTCAACAACATTGCGACCGTGACGCTGACGTTCACAGTGCAGCCGCCGGCGACCGTGACGGTCGGCGAACCGTTCACCGTTCAGGTGCGCGCGACCGATCCGGGTACTGGAGCGACGGTGGGCGGCGTACGGATCTCGATTGTCGCGAACAACAACAACGGCGTTCCCAAGGAGCTGCTCGGCACGACCACGCTGACCACGAGCAACTCGGGCGTCGCGACGTTCACGGACCTGAGCTTCTCGGACGGCAGCACCGGTGGCTACCGCCTGCTGGCTTCGGGCGGTGTGACGGGACGCGATGCCATCGGCGTGAACCAGGCGATTTCGACCAAGGTGAACGCGAAGCCGGCGAAGTAAGAACCGCGCAGTCGTTGGAGTAGCAAACGAAGGGCGGCTCCCCGGAGCCGCCCTTCGTCGTATACCTTTGTCTCCGTGCGACCCTCTCGATTGGGGATCATCGGCCTCGGTGCGATCGGCGGCTCCCTCGCCCGTCAGGCGAAACTGGCGGGCGTGGCAAGAGTCGTCGGGTGGTCCCCGGAGCCGTCGGAACGCGTCGCAGGAGTCCAGCAAGGCGCCCTCGACGACGCGCCGCCCAAGGCCGTAGACGTCGCGCGCGCCGCCGACCTGTTGATCCTCGCCGCCCCTCCCGCCGCGAATCTGACCCAACTCGAGGCCCTGGCGCCTCACGTTCGCCCCGGGGTGCTCATCTCCGACGTCGGCTCCGTCAAGCGGGCGATCGTGGCCCTCGCGGAACGCCTCGGTTTTGGGGCGACATTCGCCGGGAGCCATCCGCTGGCAGGGACGCACCGGCACGGCTTCGAGGCCTCGCGCGCGGACATGTTTCGGGGCGCCGTCGTCTACGTGACGCCCTGCGCCGCCGGTGAGGGCGCCGCGCGCGAGATCGTTCATTTCTGGGAGACGGTGTTCGCGGCGCACGCGGTCACGATCGATGCCGCGCGTCACGATGCCCAGCTCGCCGCCACGAGCCATGTGCCCCAGGTGGTCGCGTCGCTCCTGGCGCAGTTCCTCGCCGGTGCCACGCCCCCCGGCGTGTTACTCGGACCGGGTGCGCTGGACACCACGCGCCTCGCCGCCAGCGACGCCGCGCTCTGGACCGAGATCCTATTAATGAACAGGGACCAGGTGCTGCCGGCGCTGCGCGCGCTCGAGGAGCCCCTCGGCGCCGTCGAGCGCGCGCTCGAGGCGGGCGATGGACCGGCGCTCAATGGGTGGCTCACGCGCGCCGCGGAGTGGCGGCGCCGGGTCGAACCGTGAAGGTCGCAGGCGTCGTCCGACCCCCGGGCGACAAGAGCATTTCGCACCGCACGCTGATGCTCGCGGCGCTCGCGCGCGGCAAGAGCCAGATCGCCGGACTCCTCACGGGCGCGGACGTGAAGAGCAGCGCCCGCGTGCTGCGTCAGCTTGGCGCGAAGATTTCGAGGATTCAGGAGTCGGGGGTCAGGGTTTCCGGCTCTCGACTCCTGGCTCCCAGCTCCCGTTTGAATTGCGGTAACTCCGGGACGACTGCGCGCCTCATGCTGGGCATTCTCGCCGGCCAGCGCTTCGCCGCGACGCTGACGGGCGACGCGTCGCTGCGCCGCCGCCCGATGCGGCGGGTAACCGAGCCCTTGAGACAAATGGGAGCCGGGATTGAGGAGTCAGGAGATGGGCTTCCCGTTACCATTCGTGGCGGCCGGCTGCGCGGCCTCGTCTACACGAGTCCCGTCGCGAGCGCGCAGGTGAAGAGCGCGCTCCTCCTTGCGGGACTCACGGGTGGCGTACCCGTGACGATTCGCGAGCCCTATCGCTCGCGCGACCACACCGAGCGGCTCTTCGCGCACCTCGGGCTGTCGATCCATGAACACGACAGCGTGATCAGCTATCAGCCGTCAGCCATCAGCGTGCCGCCCTTCGAGATCTCCGTCGCGGGCGATACGTCGAGCGCCGCGTTCCTGGTCGCGGCCGCGGTGCTGGCGGAGCAGGGGGAGTTGCTCGTCGAGAATGTTGGCGTGAACCCGACCCGCACCGGGTACCTCGTCGTGCTGCAACGAATGGGGGCCCGCGTTGACCGCGTCAATCTGCGTGACGAAGGTGGTGAGCCCGTCGCGGACCTGATCGCCAAGCCGGCGCATCTCAGCGGGACCGAAGTATCCGCGGCCGAGATTCCGACGCTCGTCGACGAGGTACCCATTCTGGCAGTGCTGGCAAGTCGAGCGCGGGGCGAGACGGTGTTCCGCGAAGTGGGCGAGCTGCGCGTGAAGGAGAGCAATCGCCTGGAGCTGGTCGCGGCGAATCTCCGGGCCGTCGGCGTCCGCGCCGAGGCCAGGGGCAACGACCTGCACGTGGAGGGGAGCGAGCGAGGGGGGCCCCCGCGGGGCAAAGTCGAAACGGCCTCCGATCACCGTCTCGCCATGGCCTTCGCGGTGCTGGGTACCGTGCCGGGGGCCGACATCCGCCTCTCTGAGCGGCGCTCGGTCGCGATCAGCTATCCCGGCTTCTTCAAAGACCTGAAGAGGATCCTGCGCTGATGCTGCGCGTGGTGGCGATCGATGGTCCGGCGGCATCGGGCAAATCCTCCACGGCGGCGCTGGTGGCCGAGCAGCTCGGCTGGGCGCATCTCGATTCGGGAGCACTCTACAGGGCACTGACACTCGCAGCCCTCGACAATCTCGACCAACCGTCTTGGTCCGATCAGAGAATCGTCGCGCTCGCCGAAGATCTTCCCGTGCGCCTCGTGCTTGTGGGCGGTTCTTTCCGGCCCGAGGTCGCCGGCGTGGATGTGGAGGAAGCGATCCGCAGCGAGCGCGTGACGCGGCACGTCTCACAGATCGCGGCGATCCCGGAAGTCCGCACGTGGGTCAACGCGCGGCAACGCGAGGCCGCGGCGGACCATCCGTCTGGGGTCGTCGTGGACGGTCGGGATATCGGGACGGTGGTCTTTCCGGACGCCCCCCTCAAGGTTTTCCTGACGGCGACGCCCGACGAACGAGCCCGCCGTCGCCTGTCGCAGCGGGGCCGGGCCGTTGCTGACGACGACGTGCGGCGTGAGAGTCGAGCGTTGGCGGCCCGGGATGAAGCCGACTCGACGCGGCCCGTCGCCCCGCTCAAGGCCGCCGCCGACGCGGTGCTCCTCGATTCGACGGCCCTCACGTTGGACGAGCAGGTGCGGCAGGTCGTAGAACTGGCGCGGCGCAGGGTCCCCGGCTAAGTTTCCCGGCTTCCCCGGAGCACAAGGGCTCCGGAGGACAACCTCAAACCCATGACTAAACCGGTGTCCCGAATGTTGGTAGAAGCGAACGACATAGAAGAGTCCGAAGAAGAGCGCCCCGCCCGAAAGACCACCCACTCCGTTCTGCGTGTCCGTGCCGGTCTCGACGAGGAGTATTCGTCCGACGAGATCGCGAAGATGACCGAGCTGTACGAAGGCACGCTCTCGAACATCGAAGAAGGTGAAATCGTCAAATCGAAGGTCCTCCGGGTGACCGACACCGCCGTCATTCTCGACGTCGGGTTCAAGTCGGAGGGCGCCGTCTCGATCGACGAGTTCAAGGATCCCAAGAGCCTCAAGGAAGGCGACGAGATCGAAGTCTTCCTCGAGCACCTGGAGGACCAGGAAGGCGCCGTCGTCCTCTCGAAGAAGAAAGCCGACTTCATGCGGGTCTGGGAAAAGATCCGCGAAGCGCACGAGAAGGACGAAGGTGTCAGCGGAACGTTGGTCAAGAAGATCAAGGGCGGCGTCGTCGTGGATCTGATGGGTGTGGACGCGTTCCTCCCCGGCAGTCAGATCGCGCTACGCCGCGTCCCGAATATCGACGAGCTGCTGGGCCAGAGTTTCGAGTTCAAGATCATCAAGCTGAACAAACGGCGCCGCAACATCGTCGTCTCGCGCCGCGTGCTGCTCGAGGCCGAGCGCAAGACCAAGCGCGACGTCCTGATGAAGGAGCTGTCGGTCGGCCAGGTGCGGAAGGGTGTCGTCAAGAACATCACCGACTTCGGCGCCTTCATCGACCTGGGCGGCGTGGATGGCCTGCTGCACATCACCGACATGAGCTACGGCCGCGTGTCGCACCCGTCTGAAATGGTGCAGATCGGCCAGGAGCTCGAGGTGAAGGTCCTCGACATCGACTGGGAGCGCGAGCGCATCTCCCTCGGCTTGAAGCAGCTGCAGACCTACCCGTGGCAGAACGTCGCCGCCAAGTATCCCGTCGGCACGCGCGTGCAGGGGAAGGTGGTGTCGATCACGAATTACGGCGCGTTCGTCGAGCTCGAGCCCGGCATCGAGGGGCTCGTCCACATTTCCGAGATGAGCTGGACGCGCAACGTGCGGCACCCGTCGAAGCTCGTGTCGATCGGCGAATCGATCGAAGCGGTCGTGCTCAAGGTTGACGAGAGCGAGGAGAAGGTCTCGCTCGGCATGAAGCAGACCGAGCAGGACCCGTGGATGGCGTTGCCCCAGCGGTATCCGGTGGGCACGCGCCTGCGCGGCAAGGTCCGCAACCTCACCTCGTTCGGCGCGTTCGTCGAAATCGAGCCGGGGATCGACGGGCTGATTCACATCTCCGATATGTCGTGGACCAAGCGCGTCCAGCATCCGTCCGAAGTCGTGAAGAAGGGCGATGAAGTGGATGTGCTGATCCTGAACGTCGACGCCGAGAACAAGCGTATCTCGCTCGGCTTGAAGCAGGCGCAGGAGGATCCGTGGCTGCGCATCGGCGAGACGTACCCGGTGGGCACCGAGCTGCGCGGCCGTGTCATGCGGCTGATGGACAAGGGCGTGGTCGTGGATCTCGGCAACGACATCGAAGGCTTCATCCCGATGTCGCAGCTCGGCATTCCGGACATCTCGGCCCCCGCCGACGCCGTGAAGGAAGGGCAGGCGGTGGAGTTGAAGGTGCTCGAGGTGGACCCGATCCATCATCGGATCGTGCTGGCCGCGACGGGATTCCCGGCGGGGGATATCATTCCGCCGACACCGGCGCCGCCGCCGCCGCCCGACGACCCGCCAGTAGACGCCTAGACGCCCAGACGCCTAGCGGGTACTAGGAATGAGGGGTCAGGAGAAGCTTTCCTGACCCCTTTTTCACTGGGCACCGCTAGGCGACTCGGCGTCTAGGCGTCTATCTTTGCCGCATGAGCATGCGAGAGAAACTGGAGCTGCTGCAGCAGAAGCGCGCCGAATCCGAGCAGGGGGGCGGCGCCGACCGCATCGCGACCCAGCATCAAAAAGGCAAGATGACGGCCCGCGAGCGGCTCGACGTGCTGCTCGATCCCGGCTCGTTCGTCGAGCTCGATCGCTTCGTCACGCACCGCGCCACGGATTTCGGGCTCGCCGACCAGAAGGTTCTCGGCGACGGCGTGGTCACGGGTTGGGGGCGGGTTGAGGGTCGCATCGTGTACGTCTACTCGCAGGACTTCACCGTCTTCGGCGGGTCACTGTCGGAGGCGCACGCCGAGAAGATCTGCAAGGTGATGGATCTGGCCGTGAGAAACGGTGCTCCGGTCATCGGCCTCAACGATTCGGGGGGCGCCCGCATTCAAGAGGGCGTCGTGTCGCTCGGCGGTTACGCCGACATCTTCCTGCGCAACACGCTTGCCTCGGGAGTCGTGCCGCAAATCAGCGCGATCCTCGGACCCTGCGCCGGCGGCGCGGTGTACAGCCCTGCCATCACCGACTTCGTGTTCATGGTCCGCGGCATCTCCTATATGTTCGTCACCGGCCCGAGCGTCGTGAAGACGGTCACGCACGAGGAGGTCGACTTCGAGCGCCTCGGCGGCGCCGATGTGCACGGCGGCACCTCAGGGGTCGCGCACTTCGTGCACGACTCGGAGCTGGAGTCGCTCACGGCGGTGCGCACGCTGCTCTCGTACCTGCCCTTGAATAATCTGGACGACCCGCCCATCCGTCCATCCGACGACCCGGCCGACCGCCGCGATGAGGAACTGCTCGAGATCGTGCCGGACGAAGCGGCCAAACCGTACGACATGCACGACGTGATCCGCCGCGTGGTGGATGGTGGGACGTTCTTCGAGGTGCACCGCGACTACGCCGGGAACCTGCTGACGGGCTTCGCCCGGCTCGGCGGGCGGCCCGTGGGGATCATCGCCAATCAACCGTCGAACCTCGCCGGCGTGCTGGACATTGCGGCCTCGCAGAAGGGCGCGCGCTTCATTCGGTTTTGTGACGCCTTCAATGTCCCGCTGGTCACTTTCGAGGACGTGCCCGGATTCCTCCCCGGCGTGGCGCAGGAACACGGTGGCATTATCAAGCACGGAGCCAAATTGCTCTACGCGTACTGCGAGGCCACGGTCCCGAAGCTCACCGTGATCACGCGAAAAGCCTACGGCGGAGCCTACGACGTGATGAACTCGAAGCACGTGCGCGGAGACTACAACGTCGCCTGGCCGACCGCCGAGATCGCGGTCATGGGCCCCAAGGGCGCCGTCGAGATCCTCTATAAGGATGACGCGACGGAAGAAAAGGCGAACGAGTACCGCGACAAATTCGCCCATCCCTACCAGGCGGCCGCGCGCGGCTACCTGGATGACATCATCGATCCGCGCGACACGCGCCCGCGCCTCATCGAGGCACTGACCACGCTCGCCACGAAGCGCGATCGGAATCCGTCCAAGAAGCATGGGAATATTCCTCTATAAGGCGGCGCTGGTGCTGTCGCTTCAGGCGCCGGCGCCGGCCGATTCGGTGCGCGCGGCCTTGTGGGCGCGCATCGCGGCCGACTCGACCGACGCGGAAGCGTGGCTCGACGTGGGGCGGGCCTACGTCCAGGTCGTGGGCGCCTTCCACGCGCATCGCACCCCGCCGGGCGATACCGGGAGGGCACGCGCCGTCATCGATACCGCCGAGCTGGCGTTCGCCCGCGCCGCGGGGTACGGACGCGGCACCCGCGCGGCGGATTCCGCGCTCGTGTTCCGGGTCTACCTGTGGGGGCAAAAGGCGCTGCTCGCCTGGGAGGCCGACGGCGTCGAAGGCGCAAACGCGTCGTGGCAATCCCTTCCCGAAGGGCTCCGGTTGCCGCCCGTGCTCGAAGAGTTGGGAGAGAACCTGCTGCGCGCCTGCCCACGCCGCGGCATCCTCCTGACCGCCGGCGAAACCGACACCTACGCGTCCTGGTACATGCGCTTCGCGCGCGGGTTGCGACTCGACCTCTTGATCATTCCCCTCGCGGCGTGGACCGGCGATTCCGTATTCCGGAATCGCGTTCTGCGTGAAGCGCGTCAGCGCGGGTCGGCGCTCCCGGCGCTCGCCGACCGGCGCGGCGGCCCGCTGTGCGCCAGCGTGGGATTCGAGCGCGCGCCCGAGGTGCGTCCGCGAGTGCGGTGGAATACGCGTCCGCTCGTCTGGGTGGCGGGGAAGGAGTCCAAGAACGACCGCGTGCCCGCCGAGGATTTCGTGTTTGCGGCCCTGAAGCTCGCTATCGATCAACACGACACGTGGAGCCCCGCCGCGGTCACGTTGTACAAGCGCGCGGCGGATCTCACGTCGGCGCTCTGCCGGCCGCTCGACACGTTCGGGATCAAGGCCGAAGTGGGGTGTTGATCAAGCGGGTCCTCGTCGCGAACCGCGGCGAAATCGCTCTGCGCATCATTCGCGCCTGCCACGAGGAAGGCCTCGAGGCCGTCGCCGTCTACTCCGACGCCGATCGGCTCTCCCCACACGTGCGCGCCGCCAACACCGCCGTGCTGCTCGGCCCCGCGCCCGCCGCCGACTCCTACCTCAACATTCCGAAGCTCATCGCCGCGGCGAAGGCGACTGCATGCCAGGCGATCCATCCCGGCTATGGCTTCCTGTCGGAGCGCGCCGCGTTCGCGGACGCGTGCGTCGAGGCGGGCCTCGTATTCATCGGACCGCCGGCGAGCGCCATTCGGGCCATGGGCGACAAGACCGAGGCTCGGCGCCGCATGCAGGCTGCCGGCGTGCCGGTCGTCCCGGGCACCGCCGCGGCGTTGCGCGACGCCTTCGATGCACGGCGCGAGGCCCAGCGCATGGGGTTCCCGGTACTCCTCAAAGCGGCAGCTGGGGGCGGCGGGAAGGGGATGCGGCTCGTGCGCGTGGAGGGCGAAATCGAATCGGCGTTTCAGGGTGCGCGGAGCGAGGCGCAGAAGGCGTTCGGCGATGGCAGCGTGTACGTCGAGAAGTATCTCGAGCGGCCGCGTCACATCGAGATCCAGGTGCTCGCCGACCGGCATGGGCGCGTGGTGGCCCTCGGCGAGCGCGAGTGCAGCATTCAGCGGCGCCACCAGAAGCTGATCGAGGAGGCACCCTCGCCGGTCGTGAGCCCGGCGCTGCGGCGCCGCCTTTCAGAGGCGGCCACAGCCGCCGCCGGCGCGGTCGGGTACACGGGAGCCGGCACGATCGAGTTCCTCCTCGCGCCGAGCGGCGAGTTCTACTTTCTCGAGATGAACACGCGCATTCAGGTCGAGCACCCCGTGACCGAGCTCGTGTACGGCGTGGACCTGGTGCGGGAGCAGTTGCGCATCGCGGAGGGCCAGCCGATGCGCGTCCACGGCGGGCTGCTGCATCCCCGCGGCCACGCGATCGAGTGCCGTATCACCGCCGAGGACCCGTTCAACAATTTCCTCCCGGCGACGGGCGTGCTGCAGTATCTGCGGGTGCCGTCGGGTCCCGGCATCCGGTGGGACGGCGGCGTCGAGGCGGGCAACGAGGTGACGCTGTTTTACGACCCGTTGCTCGCGAAGCTCATCGCCTGGGGCGAGACGCGCGACATCGCGATCCAGCGGATGCGCCGCGCGCTGCGCGAGCTGGTGATCGTCGGGTTGCCGACGGCCCAGGCGTTCCATCTCCGCGTGATGGACGACCCCGAGTTCCGGCGCGGCGCGCTCGACATCACCTATTTGGAGCGCGTGGGCGCGACGATTCTCGCGGCTCCACCGCTCGAGGGTCTCGAGCGCGCCGTAGCGGTAACCGCGGCGCTGCTCGCCGACGAGCGCCGGAGCGCCTCCCATCCCGTTTTGACCGCCCAACCGCCCGACCGCCCATCCGTCTGGGTTGAGGCGGGGCGGCGGGAGAGTCTACGTGAATGACGTCGTGACGATCACGGGGATCGCCGCCGGTGGTGACGGCGTCGGGCGGCTCGCCGACGGGCGGGCCGTGTTCGTCCCGCGGACGGCGCCGGGCGATCGCATCAAGATCAAGGACGGGAGCCTCAAGCTATCGCGCAACTTCGGGCGCGCCGCCCTCGGCGAGGTCGCGGGCGCGGGGCCGGGACGCGTCGCGCCGCCCTGTCCGCACTACACGCAGGATCGATGCGGCGGGTGTCAGCTGCAACACATGGAGTACGACGCCCAGCTCGCCGCGAAACGCGCGATCGTGGGTGACGCGCTGCGCCGCATCGGCAAACTCGACGTGCCCGATCCCGAGATCGTCGAAGCGGTGGAGGAGTGGCGCTATCGGTCGAAGATCTCGCTCGAGGTGAAGGGCGGCACGGCGGGCCTGCACCCGCACGACCGGCCCAACTTCGTGTTCCCGCTCGCCGACTGTCATATCGCGGACTTCCGCTTGATGGCGTTGTGGCGCGAGGTGCGCGGACACCTCGGTCTCCTCCCGCCCGGACTGACGCGACTGACGCTGCGTCTCGACCGCGAGGGGAACCGGCACCTGATCGCGGAAGCGGCGGGAGAGCCGTGGCTCGACGCCGAGCGCCTGCGTCGCGCACTATCGGGGACCGAGGGGACGGAGGTCATTTGCTGGTGGCACCCGGTGGACGGGGCCGCGCGCGTGATGGCAGGTCCCGCCACGGGGTTCCCCGCCACGGCGTTCGAGCAAGTGAACCCCGAGATGGGGATCCTCGCGCGGCGCTGGGCCGTCGACCAGATCGGCGAAATCCGGGGCCGGACGGTGTGGGATCTCTACGGCGGCATCGGCGACACGGCCGCGATTCTGGCGGAGCGTGGGGCGAATGTCGTCAGCGTCGACGCCGACGAAGCCGCCGTCGGTTGGGCGCGCACGAGAGCGCTCGGCGGGACGCCCGTGCGCTTCATCGCCGGGCGCGCTGAAGACGTCCTGCCGAGCCTCCCCGAGCCCTACGCCGTCGTCGTCAACCCGCCGCGCGCCGGGCTCCATTGGGACGTCACGCTGCGATTGACCTCCGAGCCCGTGCAGCGGCTCGTCTACGTCTCGTGCGACCCGGCGACCCTGGCGCGCGATCTCCATCGCCTGAACGTGAACTACCAGATCGCGGGAATACGGGCATTCGATCTGTTTCCGCAAACGGCGCACGTGGAAACCGTGGTTGTACTCGAGGCCGCATGACCCGTTCACACCCTGAAGGGTGCGCCCGGGACATCACTGTCCCTAGGGACAGCGTTTCACCGGGCCCACGCTTTAGCGTGGGAACGGAGGGCGCATGAAGTATTTCGTCACGTTGCGGAGTCGCACCTACGAGATCGACGTCGGTGGCGGCCGTGTGACCGTCGACGGCGAGCCGTTCGAGGCGCATCTCGCCGCCGTGCCGGGGACCCCTCTCTATCACCTCCTGCTCGCCGGTCATTCGTGGACCGTCGCCGCGCAGAGCCTGGATGGCGTGGCCCCGCTGCGCTGGGCCCTCGGTGCCGTGGGCGAGCGGTTCGAGGTCGAAGCGGTCGACGATCGCACTCGGCAGATCCAGGCCCTGACCGGACGGGGCAAGGCGCCCTCGAGTGGAGGCGTGGTCAGGGCGCCGATGCCGGGGCTCGTGGTCCGGGTGGAAGTGACGGTCGGTCAACACGTGGACATCGGGGCGGGACTGGTCGTCGTCGAGGCGATGAAGATGGAGAACGAGCTGCGCGCCACTCGTCCCGGCGTCGTTCAGACGATCCACGTCGCGCCCGGCCAGACCGTCGACAAGGGCGCGTCCCTCGTCACGCTCGGACCCCTCCAAAACGCGGAACCCTCGGGTTGACAGGCCCTTACGGCCCGGTTAGATATCGCGTCTGTCAAATTCCGGGCGCTAAAAAGGGCATGAAGACGTACACGCTGAAGACCGCAGACATCGTGCATAACTGGTGGGTCGTCGACGCGGCAGATCAACCGCTCGGTCGGCTCGCGAGCCGCATTGCGCAGATTCTGCGCGGCAAGCACAAGCCGACGTTCACGCCATACGTGAACGGCGGTGATGCCGTCATCGTGATCAACGCCGAGCGCGTGAAGCTCACGGGCCGCAAGATCGAGCAGAAGCGGTACTTCCGGCACACGGGCTACATGGGCCACGAGCGCTTCACGCCGGTCCAGAACGTGATCAACAAGCACCCGGAACGCGTGATCGAGAAAGCGGTGTGGGGGATGTTGCCGAAGACGACGTTGTCGCGCCAGCACGTGAAGCAGATGCTCAAGGTGTACGCCGGCCCGACGCATCCGCACGCGGCGCAGCAGCCGACGCCCCTCGCCATGGTGGAGGCCAAGTGACGGCGATTCAACCGGAGCTGCGCTGGCACGCCATCGGGCGCCGCAAGCTCGGCATCGCGCGCGTCTATCTGACGCCGGGGTCGGGGAAGTGGCACATCAACGGCCGGACGCTGGGGGATTACTTCCCGCGGCCCTCGCTCGTGAGCCACATCCAGCAGCCCTTCGTGGCGACGGACACGCTCGGCGCCTTCGACGTGAAGGCGCGCGTCAACGGCGGCGGCATGACCGGCCAGGCCGGCGCGCTGCGCCTCGGCATCGCGCGAGCCCTGGTGCTCGCCGACGACCGGCATCGCAAGAAACTGCGGGAGCAGGGCCTCCTGACGCGCGATCCGCGCGCCGTGGAGCGCAAGAAGCCGGGCCGCGCCGGCGCGCGGAAGCGGTTCCAATTCAGTAAGCGGTAAATTCTCACGCCGCTTGATCTCGTCCTGGGTCCCTTCGGGGTGGGGCGAGAGGTGAGAGCGGCGGCGGAGTCAAAACCCAAGGAAAGGATTGCATGGCCCAGCCTCAGTTACAGGATTTGTTGGAAGCCGGTGTCCATTTTGGCCACCAGACGCGCCGCTGGAATCCGAAGATGCGCCGGTTCATTTTCGCCGAGCGCTCCGGCATCTACATCATCGATCTCCAGAAGACCCTCCACCAGCTGCATGAGGCGCAGGAGTTGCTCCGCGCCGTCGTGCTGAAGGGGGAAGGGGTCCTCTTCGTCTGCACCAAGAAGCAGCTGAAGGGCATCCTCGAGAGCGAGGCCCGGCGTTGCGGCGCGTTCTACGTGACCGAGCGCTGGCTCGGCGGCACGCTCACGAACTTCCAGACGATCAAGAAGCAGATCAAGCGTCTGAAAGATCTGGAGCAGGGCGCGGCCGACGGGGAGTTCGCGAATTACACGAAAAAAGAGCAGCTGCTCTTCGATCGTGAGCGCGGCAAGCTCGACAAGAACCTCGCGGGCATCAAGAACATGGGCCGGCTCCCGGGCGCCCTGTTCATCGTCGACTCGAAGAAGGAGCGCATCGCGGTCGCCGAAGCCAACAAACTGGGGATCCCCGTGGTTGCGATCGTGGACACGAACGCCGACCCGGACCTGATCAATATCCCGATTCCCGGCAACGACGACGCGATTCGCGCCGTCTCGCTCATCACCGGGGCGATCTCCGACGTGATCGGCGAAGCGCGGCACCAGATGCCGCTGCGCGAGTCGGCCGAAGAAGGGGAAGGCACGACCTACTCCACCGAGACGGGCGTCGAGGCGGAGGCGGAAGGTGGGAAGAAGAAGGGGCCCGCGCGTCGCAAGCGGCGGCCCAAGCCGGAGGCGATTGCCGCCCGGCTGCGGACGGAAGAGCCGCCTCCAGCTGAGCCCGTCAGCGGGGGCGAGGCGTAACCGGACCCGTTGGGTGTATTACTGACCGCCGCCCTCCGGCCCAACGGCGCGAGGGCGGCGTTTTTATGAGGAGTGAAGAAAAGTGGCAACGGTGAAAGAGATTCCCGCAAAACTGGTGGCCGAGCTGCGCGCCCGCACGGGCGCGGGCATGATGGATTGCAAGAAGGCCCTCGAAGAGACGGGCGGCGACCTCGAAAAGGCCATCGACCTGCTCCGCAAGAAGGGCGCGGCCAAGGCCGACAAGCGCGCCGGGCGCGAAGCGTCCGAAGGGTGGATCGGGTCCTACGTCCACTTCGACGGCTCCGTCGGCGTGATGGTCGAGCTGAATTGCGAGACCGACTTCGTGGCCCGCACCGACGACTTCCAGGCGCTCGCCAAGGAGGTCGCCGTGCATATCGCCGCGACGAACCCGCTCGCCGTGCGGATCGAAGATCTGCCGGCGGACGTGGTGGAGCGCGAGCGCAAGGTCTACGAGTCCCAGGTGGCCGAGCAAAAGAAGCCCGAGAACATCCGCGCCAAGATCGTCGATGGCATGCTGCGGAAGTTCTACGAAGAGCGCGTCCTGCTCGAGCAGAAGTTCGTGAAGGACGACAAGCGGACCGTCGGTGAGCTCGTGAAGGAGCTGTCGGGCAAGACCGGCGAAAAGGTGGAAGTCCGCCGCTTCATGCGCTTCGAGCTCGGAGGCAACTAGGTGGCGGCCAAGCTGGCGTACCCGCGCGCGCTCCTCAAAGTCTCAGGGGAGGCGTTCGCGGGTCGCGCCGGCGCGGGCATCGACTTCGGCGTCATCGAGCGCGTCTCGGACGAGCTGAAACAGGTCGCGGCGACCGGCGTGCAGCTGGGTCTGGTCGTGGGCGGCGGTAACATCCTGCGCGGCACCACCGCCAGCCAGCAGGGCATGGACCGCGTCTCGGCCGATTACATGGGAATGCTGGCCACCATCATCAACGCCCTGGCGCTGCAGGACATCCTCGAGAAGAAGGGCGTCGATACCCGCGTGATGACGGCGATCCGGATGGAGGAGCTCGCGGAGCCCTACATTCGGCGCCGCGCCGTGCGCCATTTGGAGAAGGGGCGCATGGTCATTTTCGCGGGCGGAACGGGAAACCCGTACTTTTCGACCGACACCGCGGCGGTGCTGCGGGCGCTCGAGATCGAGGCGCAAGTCATCCTCAAGGCGACCAACGTGGACGGCGTGTACACGGCGGATCCCAAGAAAGACCCCAAGGCCGAGTTCATCCCGGAGCTGTCGTTCCAGGATGCGCTCGTGAAGGGCTACGCCGTGATGGACGCCAACGCCTTCGGGTTGTGCAAGGAGAACAAGCTCCCCATCGTGGTATTCAACATCAACCAGCCCGGCGCGACGGCTAGAGTGCTGGCCGGAGAGCGCGTCGGCACGATCGTCAAATGACGACCACCCTGGCCGACCAGTTGAAGCACGGCAAGCAGCAGATGGACAAGACGGTGGAGGCGGTGAAGCGCGAGTTCGCCACCGTCCGGACCGGAAAGGCGAGCACCGCGCTCCTCGATCTGATACGCGTCGAGGCCTATGGGAACGACATGCCCCTGACCCAGGTGGCGAGCGTCGCCGCTCCCGAGCCCAAGCTCCTGACGATCCAACCTTGGGACAAGACGCTCCTGA
The DNA here is from genome assembly GCA_036004745.1 of Gemmatimonadales bacterium. Lineage (GTDB taxonomy): Bacteria > Gemmatimonadota > Gemmatimonadetes > Gemmatimonadales > GWC2-71-9 > 20CM-2-65-7. The sequence goes on from DASYRD010000066.1 coordinate 50,819, forward strand.
AGGCGGTCGAGAAGGCCATTCTCGCCTCCGACTTGGGCCTCACTCCCTCCAACGACGGCAACATCATCCGCATCCCCGTGCCACCCCTCACCGAAGAGCGGCGCAAGGAGCTGGTGAAGGTCATTCACAAACTCGCCGAGGAGGGCCGCGTCGCGATTCGTCACGCGCGCACCGAGACGATGGGGAAGATCAAGAAGACGGAGCACGTCTCGGAAGACGAGATCAAGAAGGCAGAGAAGGACCTCCAGAAGATCCACGACGAGCACTTGAAGCTCGTAGACGCCGCGGTGAAGGCCAAGGAAGCGGAGATGATGGAAGTCTGATGCTGCCGGGCCCGATTCCCCGCCACGTGGCGATCATCATGGATGGCAATGGGCGCTGGGCGGCGGAACGCCGGCTCCCTCGGCCCTTCGGCCACCGCGCGGGGATGAAGGCGGTCCGCGAGACCGTCGAAGGCGCGATCGAGGCGGGCGTCGAGGTGCTGACACTCTTCGCTTTCTCCGAGGAGAACTGGCAGCGCCCTCCCACCGAGATCTCGGCGCTCATGGACCTGCTCGAGGAGTACATCGCCCGCGAAGTGGCGGAGCTGGCGCAGCAGGGCGTCGCCGTGCATGTGCTGGGGGATCGGAGTCGCTTGATCCCGACGGGCCGCGAGGCCGTCGAGCGCGTGGAGCGCGAGACGGCGGCGAACACGAAGCTGTCGCTCAACCTGTGCATCTCATATTCCTCGCGGGGTGAAATTGCGCGTGCCGCGCGGCTCCTCGCCGAAGAAGTCCTCAAGGGGACCAAGAAGCTCGAGGACCTGGACGAGGAGGCCATCAAGGCCAAGCTCTACACGGCGCCCTGGGGCGACCCCGATCTGTTGATCCGTACGTCGGGCGAGCTGCGTCTCTCAAACTTCCTGCTGTGGCAGGTCGCCTATACCGAGTTGTACATCACGCCCGTGCTCTGGCCCGACTTCACGCGCCAGACGCTCTTCGACGCCATCCTCGATTATCAGCGGCGCGAGCGCCGGTTCGGCAAAGTCACAGTCTGATGGCGAGTAACCTGGCGAAGCGCATCGCCGTCGCAGGCGTGGCCATTCCTTTGGCGGTCGGCGTCCTGTGGCTGGGCGGCTGGGCCCTCGCCGCCGTTCTTGCGGTGCTCGGCGTGTTGGGCACGCGCGAGGTGTATGATCTCGCCCGGCGCCAGGGCATCGACGCGCTCGACCGGACCGGTCTCGTAGCCGCGGCGGCAATCCCACTGCTCGCCTTTTGGGCCAAGGGATCCGAGACGCATTGGGCCGAGCCCGCGTTGTATCTGGGCGCGCTCTGGATGATGGTGATACTGGTCATGGCGATGGTGCGACGCGGACCCACGGGCCGGCCCCTCACCACGGTGGCCGTGACGCTGTTCGGGTGTCTCTATGCGTCGGCGCTCCTCGCGTTCATCATCCCGATTCGCCACGGCACGAACGCCGCCCACCAGCCTTTCGCGTATCTCTGTCTGACGCTTTTCCCGCTCGTCCTCACCTGGATCGGGGACACGGCCGCCATGGGCGTCGGTATCAAAGTCGGCGGCCCGAAACTCGCGCCCGTCCTTTCACCCAACAAGACGCGCTCCGGCGCGGTGGGCGGATTCCTCGGCTCGGTGGTCACGGCGTTGCTCCTGGGGCTCTTCGTGCTCAATCGGGTCGGGTGGAGCTTCACGATTGGGCAACTGCTGGCCGTTGGAGGCGTCGTCGGCGTGCTCGCCCAGGTGGGTGACATCGCCGAGTCGCTCTTCAAGCGCGAAGCCGGCGTGAAGGACTCCTCCGCGCTGATTCCCGGGCACGGCGGTGTGCTGGACCGTCTCGACGCGCTCTACTTCGTCGTGCCTGCGGCCGCCGGTCTCTTCCGGCTCTTCGGCGTCATATGACCGTCGGCGTCGCGATCCTCGGTTCGACCGGCTCGATCGGCTGCTCCACGCTGCAGGTGCTCGGGCGCCAGCGCGACCGCTTCAAGGTGATCGCGTTGACTGGGCGCTCCAACGAGGACCTGCTCGCGCGCCAGGCCAAAGAGTGGCAGCCGGCGTTCGTGGGACTCGTGAACGGCGCCGGCGCGCAATGTCTCGTCGAAGCGGCGACCCATCCCGACGTGCAGATCGTGGTGAACGGGATTGTCGGCGCGGCCGGCCTCGAGGCGACGCTGGCGGCCCTCGCGGCGGGGAAGCGCGTCGCCCTCGCGAACAAGGAAACCCTCGTGATGGCCGGCGAGCTCGTCACTCGGGCCGCGAGAGAGGGCGGGGGCGAGATCGTCCCCGTGGACTCGGAACACAGCGCCGTCCTGCAGTGCGTGACGGGGCGGCGTCCCACGGAGCTGTCCCGCCTGATCCTCACGGCGTCCGGGGGCCCATTCCGGACCTGGGAAGCGGCGCGCGCCGCGAAGGCCAGCGTGACCGAAGCGCTGCGTCACCCGACCTGGAAGATGGGCAAGAAGATCACTGTCGATTCGGCCACGCTCGTCAACAAAGCGCTCGAGGTCATCGAGGCGCACTTCTTGTTCGGCATCGGGTACGAGCAGGTCGAAGTCGTGGTGCACCCCCAGTCGGTGGTCCACGCCTTCACGGAGTTCGTGGATGGATCCGTGCTCGCCCAAGTAGGGTTCCCGACGATGGAGCTGCCGATTCTGTACGCGCTGACGCATCCCGACCGCGTGCCCGACACGGGGACCCGCCGTTTCGATCCTGTCGCGGCCGGCGACTTGACCTTCGAGTCGGTGCGGCCCGAGCTATTCCCGGCCTATCTGCACGGACGGCACGCGGCCAGCCTAGGTGGGACGGCGCCGGCGGCGTTCAATGCGGCAAACGAGGTGGCGGTGGAGCTGTTCCTCGCGGAGCGGATTTCCTTCGGACGCATCGCCGAGATCATCGCCAGCACGCTCGAGCACCACCGCGTTGGGGATGCTGGATCGCTCGAGGCCGTGCTCGGCGCCGACGCCGAAGCGCGCCGCATCGCCCGGGAGGTCGCGTGCTCCTGACCATCGCGTCGCTGATCGTCGTTCTGGGCGTGCTGATCTTCGTGCACGAGCTGGGACACTTCCTTGTGGCGAAGGCGGTCGGCATCCAGGTGCTGCGCTTTTCGCTGGGGTTCGGCCGCCCCGTGGTCGAATTCCGCCGCGGCGAGACGGAGTACTGGATCTCCTGGCTCCCGCTCGGCGGCTACGTGAAGATGGCGGGGCTCGAAGACGAAGGGATGGCGGGCGAGCTGGAGGGCGGCAAGAGCTCCGTGCCGATCGATCCGGCACGCGCGTTCGACAAGCAGCCCCTGTGGGCCCGGATGGCGGTGATTCTCGCCGGCGTCACGATGAACGTGGTATTGGCGTTCGTCATCTTTACCGTCCTCTTCGCTGCCTCAGGTGTGCCGGTCAGGACCACGACTCAGGTCGATACCGTCCTCGCCCGCATGTTGCCACCGGGAGCCGAAGCCCTGGCGACGCTGCATCGCGGTGATCGCATCGTACGAGTGAACGACGACACCGTGAAGACCTGGGACGACTTCCAGCAGCAGCTCCTCACGAGCGGTCCGGAGGCACGGTTGGAAATCGCGGGCCGCACTGAGCGTCTCAGCGTTCACCTCACGGACGACCGGCGTGCACGCCTCCGTCTGGTCCAATGGGCGATTCTCCCGTACGCTCCGGCGCAGATCGCGTTGGTCTATCCGGGTGAGCCGGCCGCTCGCGGCGGGTTGAAATCGGGTGACGTCGTGGTTCGCGCGAACGGCGATTCGGTCCGGTCCTGGAACGACGTACTCTTCACCTTGTGGGCAAATCCCGGTAAGAGTGTGGCACTTACCGTGCGGCGCGAGAATGCGTTGGTGAATCTGCAGGTTACACCGCGTGCGGAGGAAGAACAGGACAGCCTGTCGCCCCGGCCCAAGACCTTCGGATTGATTGGCGCGGAAGGAGATTACCCGACGGCCCGGAAGCGCCTCCCGATCATGACCGCGCTGCGCGGCGGCGTTATGCGGACGGTGGGTCAGCTCGGGCTCGTGCTGGCCAGCGTGAAGCGGTTGATCCAGGGGCGGGGGTTCCGCGAACTGGGGGGCCCGATCGCGATCGCGCAGGTTTCCGGCCAGGCAGCCCGTTTGGGACTGGACCGATTCCTGATCCTCTTGGCGAACATTTCGATTGGCCTCGCGGTCCTGAATCTATTGCCGATCCCCGTGCTGGACGGCGGCCAGGCCGTGTTCTTGATCGCGGAAGCGATTCTGCGACGGCCCCTCTCCATTCAGCTCCGGCTGCGGCTGACGCAGGTCGGGTTCCTGGTCATCCTCGGCATCATGGCCCTGGCCATCGTGAACGATGTCATCCGCGTCCTCCCCCGTTAGAGCCGTCCTCGAGGACTACGTGGCCGGGCGCGTGAAGGCCGAGCGCGTCGTGCAGGCCGTGGCAGGGGCGTACTACGAAAAAGGGGGCGTGGGGCGTGGGGCGTGGTTGCAACGCGTGATGGACGTGATCGAAAGAGCACATCCAGGCATCGTCGAGTTGACAAGCGCCGCCGATTCGCCTGGATTCGGAGTCCGGCTGGTCACTCGGCCGTTCCCGAAGGAGTATGAAGGCGCATTGCGTGAGGCGGTGCAGGCGGCGCTCGTTGAAGGATTCGCGCAAACGCCCCACGCGCCACGCCCCACGCCCGGTCTCTTCGCCCGACTCTACTCCGCGGTCCGGAAGTTCTTCACCGCATCAGCGTAACGACGAGCGCAATCAGTCCCACGAGCAGCACCCCCACACCCGCAATTGCGAGCCATGACATCCGTCGCCGCTGCAACATGGCGCCGGTAATGGCCTGCTGGTGCTTGGTGCCGATCGGCGCCGCGCCGATCTCGATCGTCGCCCGCCGTTTTTCCAGCACTTCCCCCAAATCCGCCTGCAGCTCCGTGGCGTTCTGGTAGCGATCGTCAGGGTGCTTGGCGAGGCACTTGAGCACGACGCGCTCGAACCGCTTCGACAGCTCGGGGCGCTTCTTGCGGAGGGACGGTGGCGGATCCTCCACGTGCATCCGCGCCAACTCGAACCAGTCATTCGAGCTGAACGGTACCTCCCCGGCGGCAGCCTTGTAGAGCGTGACACCCAACGCGTAGTAGTCGGCCCGCTGGTCGATGCCTCGGCCCTGGGCCTGCTCGGGGGAGAGGTAGTGGGGAGTCCCGATCGTCATGTTGACGCCCGTCGACGCGACGTAGCCCGAGACGGCGCGCGCGATGCCGAAGTCGGTGAGCACCGCCGTCCCGTCCGATCGGACCAGCACGTTGTCGGGCTTCAGGTCGCGGTGGATGACGCCCTGGCCGTGCGCGAAGTCCAACGCGGCGATGATGTCGGACGCCAACCGCACGATGTCTGCTTCGGGGAGGGGGCCCTCGCGGGCGAGGCGCGCGCCGAGGCTGTCGGCGCACAGGTCCATGGCGAAGTACACGTGGTCCCCCTGCTTCGCCACGGTGCGGATGCGGATGATGTTGGGGTGCTGGAGCTTGGCGGCGATTTCGCTCTCGTTGCGAAAGCGCAGCTCGAACTGGGGGTCCCCGGCGTAGCGGGGCTTCAACACTTTTACCGCGACGGGGGTCCCGTCCACCTCGCGACCAACGAAGACCCAGGCGAAGCCCCCTTGGCCGAGGAGCTTTTCCAGGTCGTAGGGACCGAGGGTCCGGCCGACGAGATCGGTGGCAGCATTCGTCACGGGCGCACTTTACAACGGGGTCGAAGCCGGGTAAGTTACGCAGCTAACAACGATTAGGGAACTAGCTCTGATGTACGACAAGACGACGCCGGTCAGGAAATACGGGCTCCACGACCGCGACACCGGATCTACCAAGGTGCAGGTTGCGCTGCTCACCGAGCGGATCAACAGCCTCACCGAGCACTTCCGGGCGCACGCGAAGGATTTCCACGGGCAGCGCGGCCTGATGCGAATGGTCAACCGCCGCCGCCGCCTGCTGGAATACCTGAAGCGCAGCGACCTCGCGAAGTACCGGCAGCTCATCGAAGAGCTGGGCCTCCGCCATTAGTCAGATCGGCGTCGCGCAGGGCGCCCCGGGAAGAGCACCGGGGCGCTCCGCGTTTTTTCCTGTGCTCTAGACAAAAGGCAAACTGGTGAAGCACGTAGAGCGTCAATTCGCGGGCCGTACCCTGAGACTCGAAGCGGGGCGGCTGGCCAAGCAGGCGGCGGGGTCCTGCCTCGTCCAATATGGTGAGACGGTTGTCCTGGCAGCGGTGACGGTTTCCGACAACATCGCAAACCTCCCCTATTTCCCGCTCACCGTCGAGTACCGCGAGAAGGCCTATGCCGCGGGCAAGATCCCCGGCGGCTTCCTGAAGCGCGAAGGTCGCCCCTCCGATGAGGAGATTCTCTCGGCCCGGGTGACCGACCGGACGGTCCGTCCGCTCTTCCCCGAAGGCTTCAAGAACGAAGTCCAGGTCTTCATCTACGTCCTCTCCGCCGACCAGGAGAATGACGCCGACGTGCTCGGCGTGACGGCGGCCTCCGCGGCGCTGTCGATGTCGAAGGTGCCCTGGAATGGGCCCGTCGCCGCCGTGCGGGTTGGCCGCGTGGAAGGCGCCTGGATCCTGAATCCCACGTTCCAGCAGCTCGAGTTCTCCGACGTGGACATGATCGTGTCGGGCTCCAAGGACTCGATCGTCATGGTCGAAGGCGGCGCGCTGGAGCTGACCGAGGCCGAGATCATCAAGGCCCTGGAAGTCGCGCATAAGGGCATCCAGGAGCTGCTCGAGGCGGCCGACGAGCTGACCGCTGAGATGCGCCAGCCGAAGATGGAATGGACCAAGGTCGAGCCGGCCGCGGATCTCGTGTCGCGGGTGAAGGCACTCGCCGAGCCGCGCATCTCCGAGGCGCTCAATCTGCCGGAGAAGGCGGAACGCGCCCAGGCGCTCGGCGCCCTCAAGGCGACGATCCAGGAGCAATTGGCCGAAGAGTTCCCCGAGAACGTCAAGGACGTCGCGCGCGTCATCGAGGACATCGAGTACCACACCATGCGCGAGCAGGTGCTGTCGGCCGGCGAGCGGGTGGACGGGCGCGACCTCGATACGGTCCGGCCGATCAGCTGCGAGGTGGGGTGGCTGCCGCGCACGCACGGCTCCGCGTTGTTCACGCGCGGTCAGACGCAGGCACTGGTCTCCGTGACGCTGGGCACCACGCGCGACGAGCAGCGCATCGACTCGATCGACGTGGCGCAGGAGACGACCAAGTCGTTCATGCTGCACTACAACTTCCCGCCCTTCTCGACGGGGGAAGTGAAGATGATCCGCGGGACGTCGCGGCGCGAAATCGGACACGGGGCCCTGGCGGAGCGCGCGATTCAGGCGATCCTGCCGCCCTACGAAGAGTTCCCCTACACGTTGCGGATCGTCTCCGACATCCTCGAGTCGAACGGCTCGTCCTCGATGGCCACCGTGTGCGGCGGCTCGCTCGCGCTGATGGACGCGGGCGTACCGGTGAAGTCCGCCTGTGCGGGCGTCGCGATGGGGCTCATCAAGGAGGGGAAGCGCGTCGCGGTGCTGACCGACATCCTCGGCAGCGAAGACCACCTGGGTGACATGGACTTCAAGGTGGCGGGGACGCGCGAAGGCGTGACCTCGATCCAGATGGACATCAAGATCGAGGGCCTCGACTTCAAGATCATCACCGACGCGTTGGAGAAAGCCAAGAAGGCCCGGCTCCACATCCTCGACATCATGCAGCAGACGATCCCCACGCCGCGCTCGCAGCTCTCGAAGTACGCGCCGCGCATCATCACCATGCAGATCCGTCCCGACAAGATCGGCGATCTCATCGGCCCGAAGGGCAAGACGATCCGCGGCATTCAGGAGCAGACAGGCGCCGAGATCAACGTGGACGACACGGGTCTGGTCACGATTTCGGCGGTCGGCGAGGGCGGCGAGCGAGCCCGCGACATGATCGCGGGGCTCATTCAGGAGCCTGAAGTCGGCAAGATCTACGAGGGCGTGGTGAAGAGCACCACGGCGTTCGGGGCGTTCGTCGAGATCACGCCGGGCGTCGAGGGCCTGCTCCACATCTCCGAGCTGCAGCACGGCCGCACCGAGAAGACCGAAGACGTGGTCAAGCGGGGCGACCACGTGCGGGTCAAGCTCCTCGAAGTCGACGAGCGCGGCCGCATGAAGCTGTCCCGGAAGGCGTTGATCGAAAAGAACTGACGGGCCGATGGAAACCGTCCGGCTAGACCGGGAAATCCATCGGACCACCGCCCCGAACGGCGTCACGGTGCTCTCGGAGCGCGTGGCGTCGGTTCGCTCGGCGGCGATGGGCGTGTGGGTGCGCACCGCCAGCGCCCACGAGGCCCGTCCCAAGATGGGCGTGTCGCACCTCCTCGAGCACATGGTCTTCAAGGGGACCGAGCAGCGCTCCGCTCAGGAGATCGCCCTCGCCCTCGAGGCGCGCGGCGGCTCGCTCGACGCGTACACCTCCCGCGATTCCACCGCCTACCACGCCCGCGTCCTCGACGCGGATCTGCCACGCGCCCTGGACGTCATCACCGACCTGGTGCGGCGCCCGGTGCTGCGCGACGTCGATCTGCAGCTCGAGCGCAAGGTCGTGCTCGAGGAGATCAGCACCGTCCTCGACACCCCCGACGATCAGGTCTTCGATCTCGCCTACGAAACGCTGTGGCCCGAGCACTCTTACGGATTCCAGATTCTCGGGACGCGGGAGACCGTCGGCGCGTTGTCGGCAGATGACCTGAAGCAGCTGCACGGCAAGGCCTACTTCCCGGGCAATTGCGTCATCGCCGGGGCGGGCAACTTCAGCCACGAGGCGCTGCTCGAAGAGGTCGCGAAGCAAGGCTGGTTCAACGCGGACGGCGGAACGCGGAATGCGCCACCGGCCACTCCCGTTCCTCCGGCGGCGCGGGGCCTCGTCCGACATTTCGAGAAGGACACGGCGCAGGCGCACATCGTGTTCGCCACCGACACGGTGCAGTACTCGGATCGCCGCAAGTTCGCGCTGCTCGTGCTGTCGAACATTTTCGGGGGCGGGATGTCGAGCCGCCTGTTCCAGCGCATCCGCGAGGAGCTGGGGTTGGCCTACGCCATCTACAGCTTCACGTCGTTCTACCGCGCGATGGGTGTCGCCGGCGTGTATGTGGGGACGCAGCCGGCGCGCGCAGGCGAGGCGATCGCCGCGATCCAGGGCGAGCTCGCGCGGATGTCGAAAGAGGGATTGACGGGCGCGGCCCTCGAGGACGCCAAACAGCAGACGCTCGGACAGTTGATGCTGTCGCTGGAGAGTCCTACCGCCAAGATGTATCGTTTGGCCAGCACAGCGGTGAACGGCGAGGCGTACCTGAGCCTCGACGACATGCTGGCGATCGTGGCCGGACTGACGGCGGACGACGTGGTGGCTGCCGCTGCCGAATTCTTCGCGCCGGAACGACAAACCGTCGTATCGCTCGGACCAAAAGAGGCCAAATGATCGTCGGCGTCCCGAAAGAGATCAAAACCAACGAGAACCGCGTGGCCCTGGTGCCCGCCGGCGCCGAATCACTGGCGAGCGACGGGCACACGCTGCTCGTCGAGCAGGGCGCGGGCCTCGGCTCGGGCTTCTCGGACGACGCCTACCGCGCCGTCGGCGCGCAGATCGTCTCCTCGACCGATGAGGTCTGGGCGAAAGCCGAGCTGATCCTCAAGGTCAAGGAGCCGATCGAGGTGGAGTGGCCCAGGATGCGGAAGGGGCAGGTGCTCTTCACCTATTTCCACTTTGCCGCGTCGGAGCCCCTCACCAAGGCGGTCATCAAGTCTGGCTGCGTCGCGATCGCGTATGAGACGGTGCAGCTCTCGACGGGAGAGCTGCCGTTGCTCACGCCGATGAGCGAGGTCGCGGGGCGGATGGCGGTGCAGGAAGGCGCGAAATACCTGGAGAAGGTGTTCGGTGGCAGCGGCATTCTGCTGGGCGGCGTGCCCGGGGTGCTCCCCGCCGAGGTGCTCGTCATCGGCGGGGGCGTCGTGGGGACGCACGCCGCCAAGATGGCTGCAGGCCTCGGCGCGCACGTGACACTGCTCGATGTGTCGCTCGACCGACTGCGCTACCTCTCAGATGTATTGCCCCCCAACGTCGATCTCCTCTACTCCAACCGGCACAACATCCTCGAGCAGCTGAAGCACGCCGATCTCGTCATCGGCGCCGTGCTGCTGCCGGGCGCCAAGGCGCCGAAGCTCGTCAAGCGCGGAGACCTGAAGCTGATGAAGCCGGGGTCCGTGATCGTGGACGTCGCCGTCGATCAGGGCGGCTGCATCGAGACGATCAAGGCGACGACGCACGAGCAGCCGACGTACGTGGTCGACGGCATCATTCACTACGCTGTGGCGAACATGCCGGGCGGCGTGCCGCGCACGTCCACGCTGGCCCTGACGAACGCCACGTTCCCGTACGCCAAGCGCCTCGCGAGGCTCGGTTGGAAGCAGGCCTGCCAGCAGGACGCCTCGCTCGCCTTGGGACTCAACGTCGTCGAAGGGAAGGTGGTGTACCCCGGTGTGGCCGAGGCATTCGGATTGGCGCTCGTCGATCCCAAGACGCTGGTGTGATCGTCCAGATCCGGCGGCTGCCGAACCACGACGGCCTGCCACTTCCCACGCGCCAGACGACGGGCGCCGCGGGCTACGACGTCTCGAGCGCCGAGCCTGAGTTCACGATCAACCCTCACGAGCGTCGTCTGGTCCGCACCGGACTGGCGCTGGCCATTCCAGCCGGCTACGAAGCGCAAGTACGGCCCCGCTCGGGGCTCGCCGTGAAGCACGGCTTGACCCTCCCCAATTCGCCCGCCACGATCGATTCCGACTATCGGGGCGAGCTCATGATTCCGATGATCAACCTCGGCGCCGAGCCGGTGGTCGTGACGCGCGGCATGCGCATCGCCCAGCTCGTGTTTCAGCGCGTGGAGGCCGTGGAGCTCGAGGAGGTGGCCGACTTGCCGCCCAGCGAGCGTGGGGGAGGGGGGTTCGGGAGCACGGGGGCGTAGGCATCTGGCGCCCCGCCCAGGTTCGGGATATGTTCGGGGTCAAACTTTGCGAGGTTTCTCCTATGTCGACGCGCGAATTCTGCATCACCCGCCGCAAGTCCGAGATCCCCACGTTCGTGAAGGTGCTCAAGGCAGTGCCCCAGGGGCGCCACGACTACCGCCCCGATCCGAAATCCCGCACCGCGGCTGAGCTGGCCGGCTTGCTCGCGTACGAAGAGTCCGCGCTGCTCTCGCTGCTCGAGACGGGCACGGTGGAATGGAAGGACCAGCCGCCGCCGACCAAGATGGCCGACGTCGTCGCGTCATTCGAGCGCAGCGCGCAAGCGGTGACCGATCGCATGGCGACGCTCGATGAGACGGGGTGGACCAAGGAGGGTCAGTTCCTGATGGCGGGCGCTCCCCCCTGGAAGGACACGATCGAAAACTTTGTGTGGGGTATGTTCTTCGACGCGATCCACCATCGCGGTCAGCTCACGACGTACTTGCGGCCTATGGGGGGCAAGGTACCGTCCATCTATGGTCCTTCGGCGGACGATCCGGGCGGGGCGTAAAGGCGTCGCCGCAGCAGCGGCGCTCGCGGTTTTCTCCGCGTCATGCGGCGCGGGGTGGCATCAACCGAAACAGCTCCAGCCGGGAACGCTTTCGCCACGTCAGCAAGTCCAAGTCTGGTCCGGCGGCACCGCGCGACGCTGGCATGCGGTGCGCGTCGGGCCCGACTCGATCAGCGGCATCCCCTTCGTACAACCCACCACCTGCGACACCTGTCGCATCGCAGTGCCGCGTGGCGCCGTCGACTCGCTGCGGCTCGGCGATCCCATCGAGGGGTTCTGGAAGACGGTGGCGCTGGTGCTCGGAACATTCACTCTGGCCCTCATCTACACTTGCCGTGGAGGATGCGGTGCAGACTACTAACCTGAAGATCCTGCTCCTGCTCGTATTCGCCTCTACGGCTGCGGCCGCCCAAGACCGGGGCCTCGGCGTGCCGACGTCGCGCTTCGGGATGTACGTGGGCCGAGGCGAACTCCTCGTGAATCCGTTCTTCGCCTACAGCACCGATCACAACCGCGAGTATCAACCGTCCGCGCTGGGCTACGGGCTGCAGCAGGATTACCGTGGCCGGTTCCACAGCACGGAGGGGTTGCTCTTCGTCGCGTACGGCGTGACCGACTGGCTCGCCCTCGAATTTGAGGCGAGCCGCATCCACGCCCGCCTGGACAAGGCCCCCGACGACACGTCCGCAACGCCCAATAGAATCGAAGAATCGGGCCTGGGCGACATCGAAGGGCAGGTGCGCATGCGCCTCCTGCGCGAGAACGGCGCTCGGCCCGAGCTGTTTGGCTTCGTCGAGGTCACGGTTCCCTCGCAAACAGGGAAGGTCTTGATCGGCAACCCGGACTGGGACGTGAAACCCGGCTTCGGCATCATTCGCGCCTTTCCCTGGGGCACGATGACGACCCGCATCACCGTCGAATACAACCACGATGACAAACTCTGGGATCTCGGTGAGTTCTCGGTGGAGTACTTGAAGAGCCTGTCACCGTCCGTGCGGTTGAATCTGGCCTTCGAAGGTGGCGAGAGCGGTGCGATGGACGAATGGGACCTGGTAGCGGGCGTGCGGTGGCGGATTCGGGATCGGTTTTTCCTGAAGATCGATAACGCGATCGGGCTGGCCCCCAAATCCACCGATTGGGCACCGGAGGTTGGGGTGGTCTGGTCGTTGGGACGGTGAGGGCGCTCAGCGCGGGGCGCGCGGTCCTCTATGGTGGCCTCACGGTGGGCATCCTGGACGGGCTCGATGCCATCGTGTTCTTCGGCTTGCGCAACGACGTCGGCCCGCTGCGGATCTTTAAGGGGATTGCCGGTGGGCTCTTGGGCCGGGAGGCGGCCACCGCGGGTGGTTGGCCTACGGCGCTCCTCGGGCTCGTCCTGCACTTCACCATCGCGACGACCATTGTGGCGGTGTTCTACCTGTTCAGTCGCCGGTTCCCCTTCCTCACACGCCGGCCGTTCGTGTGGGGACCTCTGTATGGGGTTGCTGTGTACTTGACGATGAACCTCGTCGTGCTTCCATTATCAGCATTACACGGGACTGGGTTGCCTCAGGCCGTGCCCGTGCTACTGAACGGTCTCTTAATTCATATGATCGGTGTCGGAACACCAAGCGCGCTATTCGCGCGCGCAGGTGAGTCGACGTGACGCCACCCGTTCTCTGCTACCACCGCATCGGTGGGGCGCCGGAGCTCGGCGTCACGCGCGTCGCGCGATCGGTGTTCGAGCGCCAGATGCGCTCGCTCGCGGAGGCCGGGTGGCGCACGTTGACCTTGTCGGAGTTCGCCGCACCCACCACGCCCCACGCCCCACGCACGTTCCTGTTGACGTTCGACGACGGCTACGAGTCTTTGGCCGAGTATGCGTACCCCGTGCTCGAGCGCTTCGGATTCACGGCCGCGACATTCCTGATTACCGACTTCGTCGGACGCGAAAACCGTTGGGACATGCGCTATACCTGGCGCCGGCTCAGGCACCTCGATTGGATGCACATCGAGCATTGGCGGGCGCGGGGGTTCGAGTTTGCCTCGCACGGTGCGCGCCACCGGCGGCTCACGTGGGTCGATGACGTGACGGCCCACGACGAGTTGTACCGCGCCCGGACGGTGCTGATCGGAAGACTCGGTCCCGAGGCGGGACGGGCGATCGCGTATCCGTTCGGGGCCGCCGATGCCCGCGTGCAGCGACTCGCGCAGGCGGCGGGATACGAGCTGGGGTTTGGCGGCGTCCGAGGAGACGCCGCGTTGCCCTGGCATCTGCCACGGGTGCCGGTGTACATGTGGGACGCGACGAATGTGCCGTTTGGTTTGCGCCAGGATTCCTTAGGCGCAGTCGGGCGATTCGTGGCGCACGTGGCCAACCGGTGCGCGGTGGGGACGTCGATGCTTCAGGCGGTTAGAGGAAGAATCTGGCGGCCACCGGGATCAACTGTGGATGCTTGACCAGAGCGTGCGCGAAGATCCGGCCGAGTGATCGCTTCGGTTCGGGAATCGCGTTCACCGTGCGCGCCAACCCGTTGAAAAAGCTGTCGTCCAAATCCTCGAGCGCCTGTTTGATGCGGTAGTACTTGAGGTGGTCGTCGCCGAGCAGGTCCATCCACGCCTTGTGATATGAGGCGAGACGTTTCTCGCTCGTGTCGCCCTCGCGAATCGCGGCCGCGGCCGTACACCCGGCGAGCCGCCCCGCTTTCATCGCATTGACGATCCCGCCCCCCGACAGGGGATTGATCATGTGTGCCGCGTCGCCCGCGATCATGACGCCGCCGGCGTAGGTGCGCTTGATCGTCGTGTGCACGATCACGCCGCCGACGGTGAATCCGGTGCGCGTCGCCGTCGGGTAGCGGCGCGCCACCCACTCGTCCAGGTAGGCGCGCGCGTTCCTTCCGTCGGTCTTCAAGGCCACGAGGCCGAGTCCGACGTTCGCGACGCCGACGCCGCGAGGGAAAATCCAAGCGTATCCTCCAGGGGCGATGCGGTCGCCGAACTGGAGGTAGATCGCGTCGGGATTACAGTCGATCCCCTCGAGCACGTACTGCGCGCACGACTCCATGTCGCGCGCCGGGACGCGCGTATCGAGCCCGGCCCAGCGGCCCACCATCGCCTCGACGCCGTCGGCGCCGATCACGACGCGCGCCCGGTAGATCTCCTCCCCACCGCGCTGCTTCACCCGCACGTGCCAGCGTCCATCGGCCGCGCGGGTCATGCCGGTCGCCTCCGTGCCCACCAGCACCTCGGCCCCGGCGGCGGCCGCCTGGTTAGCCAGGTGCGCGTCGAAGCGCGTGCGATCGAGCACCCACCCGACGTCGCGCTCCGCCACCTTTACCTCGGTGTCGTCCGGGGCAAGAAAGATGACGCGGGTGATCTTCCGAGCCGCCCAGTCGGCCCCCTCCGGCATCGCGAATTCACGGAGACCGGCATCCCCCACGCCCTCGGCGCAGCGGACGGGTGACCCGACGGCGCGGTCACGCTCCAGCAGCGCCACCTCCAACTCCGGCGCCGCTTCCTTCGCCTTCAGGGCCGCGACGGCTCCCGCTGGCCCACCCCCGATGACTAAGACGTCGATATCAGGCATTGGCGACCATGGCGAGCGCGCCAACGGGGCAGGGGCCGACGCACTTCTCGCACCCCGTGCAGGTGGTCCCGTCCACGGTCAACACGTTCAGCTCGAGGTGGATCGACTCGGGAGGGCAGAGGGGCAGGCACAAACCACAGCGATCGCAGACAGCCAGATCGACAACGGCGATTTCGGCGGGCGTGACGCGTCGCATGGCGGAACGGTAGCGGCGGGCGCGAGGGGCGTCAAGCATCAGTCTTGCTTGGAGTTACACCGACCGGTAGGTTGACTCTATGACACGTACTCCTGCCTTCCTGCCAGTCCTGTTGGTGCTCGCCGTGTCCGGGACCGGCGTCGCGCAGCGCCGCGCCCCCGCCATTTCAAGCGACACCCTGCGCGCGTCGTTGTTCGCGCTCGCCCACGACTCGATGGGCGGACGCCAGACCGGCGAGATCGGTGACTGGAAGGCGCAGGAATGGATCGCCGCGCGGTTCCGGCGTTTCGGACTTCGCCCCGCGGGAGACAGCGGAACGTTCTTCCAGGTCATTCCCTTCGTTCGTCTCTTCGTCGACACCACCGCGCGGGTTACGGCGGGCACGATGTCTTTGGCCGTGCGGCGGGACCTGCTGCCCCTGGGCACGCCACTCAATTGGTCAGCGACGGGCGTCCAGGCTGTCTTCGGCGGGTGGGTCAATCGACCCGACACTTGGGTCGACTCGGCGACCGCGGCGGGCCGGCTCCTCGTCCTCGCGGTGCCCGACTCCGCGCGCGACTTCCGCGCGATCTTCGCCACCCTCGGTCCGTCGCGCCAGTCGCCCGCGGGGCGGGCCGCGGCGGGCGCGGTGATCGTCGTGCTCGATCGCATTCCGCCGGACATCATTCCCCAGGTCCTCGCCGGCCGCATCACCACGGACACATCGACCGCTCCACCTCCTGGCGCGCGGCCCCTCTGGCTCGTCACGCCGGCGGCGGCGCGCGCCATGCTGGGCGGGACCGTCGACGCCGCCAGCGCTTCCTCAGGGATGGTGGGCGTCGCGCTGGGGGGCGGCGTGCGCGCGCTCCGGACCCCACTCCCGTATCCGGCGCGCAATGTCGTGGCGATCCTGCCCGGGAGCGATCCGAAACTCAAGGGTCAGTACGTCTCGATGAGCGCGCATCACGACCACGTTGGGTACACGGGTCGCGCCGTGGACCACGACTCGGCATTCGCGTTCAACCGGGTGGTGCGGCCCATGGGCGCCGACTCCCCGATGCGGCCGGCGACGCCTGAAGAGGCGACTCGTGTGGCGGCGTTGCGCGACAGCCTGCGCGCGAGTCGCGGTGGCTCGCCGCGGCCCGATTCGGTCTTCAACGGCGCCGACGACGACGGCTCGGGCACGGTAGCGATCCTCGAGGTGGCGCGCACGTTGGCGGCGGGTACCGCGCCGCGGCGTTCGGTGCTGTTCGTGTCGCACGCGGCCGAAGAGCGCGGGCTCCTCGGGTCAGCCTGGTACTCCGACCACCCCACGGTGCCGCGCGATTCGATCGTCGGCGAGGTGGACCTCGACATGGTCGGTCGCGGCAATGCGTCCGATCTCCCCAAGGGGGGCCCCGGCTACCTCGAGGTCGTCGGCGTCCGCCGGCTGTCGAAGGAGTACGGCGACCTGCTGGAGCAGGTGAACAGCCGGTTGCCGCAGCCCTTCACGTTCGATTACGAGTTCGACGCGCCCGGGCACCCGCTCCAGTACTACTGCCGCGCCGACCATTACAGCTACGCGCGCTATGGGATCCCGGCGGTTGCCATGTCGCGGGGGGAGCACGCCGACTACCACCAGGTGACCGACGAGCCGGCCTACATCGACTACAACGGGCTGGCCCGCGTCGCGACGCTGGCGCGGGGGTTCGTGGTGGCGATTGCCGATCTGGGACACCGGCCTCTGGTCGACGGGCCGGTTCCGTCGGACCCGCACGCGCCGTGCCGTCAGTGATGGCGGGGAGCCACCTCAAGCTTCATCCTTGCTTGAGGTTACGCATTTCATTACCTTGATTTGCTCGCGCGCGCCCGCATAACCCTTTCGATAAAGACGACAAGACCACACGTGCCTTTTCGCTGGCCGAACTTCAGAATCGGAGCCTGGAGCCCGGCAAATGAGATTGCCGTCGATCTCGGCACCGCAAATACATTGATCTACGTGAAGGGCGAGGGCATCGTACTCAACGAGCCCTCGGTCGTCGCGATCGAGAAGTCCACCGGCAAGATCAAGGGCATCGGTCTCGAAGCGAAGCGCATGCTCGGCCGTACGCCCGACGGCATCCTGGCAGTCCGGCCACTCAAAGACGGCGTGATCGCCGACTTCGACGTGACCGAGAAGATGCTGCGCTTCTTCCTCAAGACGATCATCGAGCGCCACGTCTTCCGCGTGAAACCCAAGGTGATCGTGTGTGTGCCCTCGGGAATCACGGAAGTGGAGAAGCGCGCCGTGCGTGACTCGGCGCAATCGGCCGGCGCGAAAGAGGTGTGGATGGTCGCGGAGCCGATGGCGGCCGCGATCGGTGTCGGGCTTCCCGTCGAGACGCCCACGGGCAACATGGTGATCGACATCGGCGGCGGCACGACCGAAATCGCCGTCATCGCGCTCTCGGGCATCGTGTCCGACACGTCGATCCGCACCGGCGGCGACGAGCTCGATCAAGCGATCGTCCAGTTCATGCGGAAGAACTACAACCTCCTCATCGGCGAGCCCACCGCCGAGCAGATCAAGATCCAGATCGGCTCGGCGGCCCCCGTCGGCGAGGAACGGGAGATGGAGGTCAAGGGTCGCGACCTCGTCTCCGGCATTCCCAAGATCGTGCGCGTGCACTCGAGCGAAATCCGCGAGGCCGTGCAGGAACCGATTCAACAGATCGTGGACGCGGTGCGCCGCGCCCTCGAGATCACGCCGCCCGAGTTGGCATCGGACATCGTCGACCGCGGCATCGTGATGACAGGTGGAGGCGCGTTGATCCGCGGTCTCGACGTATTACTGCAACAGGAGACGGGCCTGCCGATCCACCTCGATGAAGATCCCATGACCTGCGTCGTCCGCGGCGTAGGGCGGATTCTCGACGACCCCGAGAAGTACCGCAACGTCCTGACGACGTAGTCTAGGGCGCCATGCCGCTCGGAGCCGATCGCTACGCATCGCGCGCCGACACGCTCCTGTTTCTGGGCTGCGTCGGGCTGTCGGTAGCGGCGATGAGCCTGCCCGACACCTGGCGTGATCCCATCGCCCAGGGCCTGCGCCAGACCGTCCTCGCACCGTTCCTCGCCCTGCAACAGCAGACGGGCCTCCTCGCCGCCGCACGCGCGCACTACGACGCCGTAGTGGCGCAGCGCGATTCCGCCGCCTTGGCCGCGACGTTCCTCCCCGAGCTGCGCAGCGAAAACGTCCGGCTGCGGAGTCTGCTCGGGCTCGGCACGCGGCTGGGGTGGGGCTACGTCCCGGCGGAAGTGCTGCACCAACCGGAGCCCACGAATCCGCTGACGTTCATCGTGTCGGCGGGGCGGCAGAAAGGCATCCGGCCCCTCTCGGCGGTGGTGAGCGCTGAGGGCTTGGTGGGTATCGTCGCCTCGGTCGACGCGCAGACGAGTGTCGTGCTGACGTGGGCGCACCCCGAGTTTCGCGCGAGCGCGATCGCGAGCGACGGGAGCGTCAGCGGCATCGTGGCGCCGCATGGGGCCGCGGGCCCGGGCGTGTGGCTCCTCGAGCTGCAGGGCGTCCCATACCGGCAGCAGGTGCCCGAGGGGACGGTGATCGTCACGTCGGGTCTCGGTGGCGTGTACCCGCGCGGGATTCCCATCGGCACTGTTGTGGGACTCGCGAGTGAGGCGCGGGGCTGGGAGCGGACCTATCTCATCCGGCCCGCGATCCATCCGTCAGCGCTGTCGCACGTCATGGTGTTGACCGGCGTGCGTGGGTCTGGCTCCGACATTCGCGGCGCGTTCCAACCCGATTCGACGCACCCGTGAGAAAGACCGACAAGTACCGCTACGTCCTGGTGCTGATCGGCCTCGTGATCCTGCACTTCACGGTGCGCGAGCGGCTCGGCGGAGATCGCATCGCCCCGGATTTCCTGCTCCTGGCGTTGCTCATCTACACGATCCGGGCCCAGCCCGGTCGCAGCGCGGCGGCGGGATTCGTGATCGGGTTGCTGCGCGACGCGCTCACGCCGGCGAGCTTCGGCGCGGGCGCGCTCGCGCATACGCTCATTGGGTATCTGTCCTCGTGGGCCAAGGCCGTGTTCTTCGCTGAGAACGTCCTGGTGAACGGGTGTCTCTTCTTTGCCGGGACCTGGTTGCGCAACCTCATCGTGCTGCTCGCCTCCGGGCGCCTCGCGGGCGCGCAGTTGGGCTGGGAGCTCCTGGTGTGGTCGCCCATCCAAGGCGCGACGACGGCCGCGGTGGGGATCGTCGCGCTGTGGATGTTCGGTCGCTGGGTCACCGTGCGGCGGGCGGAAGCGTGAGCACGCTCCACCCGCACCTGCTCGACCAGCGCCTCCGGTGGGTGACGACGTTCGTGTGGCTCGTGTTCGTCGTGCTGCTCGTGGCATTCTTCCGCACGCAGATCCTGGGACACGGCAAGTACCAGCTCCAGGCCCAATCCAACCGGCTGCGCCAGATTCCGCTGCCGGCCCCGCGCGGCATCATCTTCGACCGGAACGGCAAGGTCCTCGCGGAGAATGTGCCCGGGTACACGGTGTCGCTGCTGCCGGGGCCTCCCGCGAACCTGCGCGCGACGCTGGCGCGGATCGCGCCGATCGCCCACCTGGACAGCGCCGACATTCTGCGCGCGCTGCAGCGGGCCGCCAAGGCGCCGTACCAACCCGCGCTCGTCCTCGCCGATGTGCCCTTCGCGGTCGTGTCCGCGCTCGAAGAACGACGCCTCGAGATTCCGGGGCTCCTCATCCAGACCGAGCCGAAGCGTCACTATCCCGATACGACGGTCAGTGCGCACCTCGTGGGCTACGTGGGTGAAGTCACGGAGGGCGAGCGCGCGACGCCGCGTTTCGCCGCGGTGCGATTGGGAGGCCAGGTCGGGAAGGACGGACTCGAGCGCGAGTATGACGACTCGCTGCGCGGCGCGGACGGCGTGCGATTCGTGGAGGTGAGCGCGCTGGGCCATCTCGTGCGCGAAGCCGAAGCGGTGCGGACCCTCGAGCCCGTTCCCGGCACCGAGCTGCATACGACGATCGATCTCGACCTGCAACGCTACATCGCGCAGAACTTCCCCAAGGGGCAGCGCGGCGCGGTCCTGGCGTTGAATCCGAACACGGGGGAAGTGCTCGCGCTGTACAGCGCGCCCGGCTTCGATCCCAACGCGTTCGTGGGCGGCGTCTCGCCCGAGTACTGGCGCTCGGTCAACGACAATCCCGCGCTGCCGCTGCTCGACCGCGCGACGCAGGCGCGCTATCCGCCGGGCTCGACCTGGAAACTCGCCGTGGCGGCGATGGCGCTGAAGCGCGGCATCGTGACGTTTCGGACGCGGATGCCGATCCCATGCCGGGGCGGGCTGCAGTACGGAAACCGCTTCTTCCGTTGCTGGCAGGCATCGGGGCACGGCGATCTGACGCTCACCGAGGCGATCGCCCAGAGCTGCGACGTCTACTTCTACCAGCTCGGTATCAAACTGGGGGTGACGTCGCTCGTCGAGGACGGGAACGAGTGGGGCTTCCGCGGCCGGACCGGCATCGACCTGCCCAGCGAAATCCCCTCGGAGTTTCCGACGGGGCCGGAGTATTACGATCGACTCTACGGTGCGCGGCGGTGGACCTCGGCAGTGGCGCTCAACCTCGCGATCGGGCAGGGAGAAAACGCGCAGACGCTGGCGAACATGGTCCGGCTCTTCCAGATGTTGGCGAGCGATGGACGCGTTCGCACCCCATACGTCGTGCGCCCCACGCGCACCGGCACGCAGCTGTCGCTCGACCTCACCCCCGAGCAAC
Source organism: Gemmatimonadales bacterium (assembly GCA_036004745.1). Classification (GTDB taxonomy): domain Bacteria; phylum Gemmatimonadota; class Gemmatimonadetes; order Gemmatimonadales; family GWC2-71-9; genus 20CM-2-65-7. Next base: position 71,877 of record DASYRD010000066.1, read on the forward strand.
TTGACGGGCTGCGCCAGGCGATGATCGCCGTCGTCGAGGAGGGCACGGCCCGCAGCGGGCGACTCGCGGGACTCCAGATCGCCGGGAAGACGGGAACGGCCCAGAACCCGCACGGCGCCTCGCACGGCTGGTTCATCGGCTTCGCCCCCGCCGAGAAGCCGGAGATCGTGGTGGGCGCGATCATCGAGTTCTCACAGCACGGCACCGCGGCGATCCCGATCGTCAGCCGCGCGATCGCGCATTATCTCGGGCTCGAGGAGACCGCCGCCACGAGACTGCGCGTCACGGTGCCGACCGACTCGGCGCCGCAGCCGTTCCAGCTCCCCGTGTTGCCGCGCCCTGATTCGATCAGGCCCGACTCGCTGCGGCCGATTCTCCCGCCGGCCGACACTCTCGTCGACACGCTGCGTGCTCACACGCCTCCGCCAGCTCGATAAGCCGCTGCTCGGCGCCGTCCTGGCGCTCGCAGCATTCGGTTTGGCCACGCTCTACTCCGCCGGCCAGACCGAAGTCCCGACCTTCGTGGAGGGGATCTGGCATCGCCAACTCATCTGGCTGGCGCTCGGCGCGGTCGCGGCGTTCTTGATGTTCCGCACCTCCCCACGGATGCTCGAGTGGGCCACGCCGTTCGTGTACGGCATCGCCGTATTTCTGCTCGCCCTGACGCTGCTCTTCGGGACGGGGGCGGGAACGGCGGCGGGGACCAAATCGTGGATCGCCCTCGGTAACCTGCGGCTCGGCCAGCCCGCAGAGCTCGCCAAGCTCGCCGTGATCCTGATGCTGTCGCGCTGGCTCGCGGGGCTGCGGGAGCCGCCGGCCACGCTGCGGGATCTCATTCCGCCCTGCGTGATCGCCGGGGTGCCCTGTTTCCTGGTGATGCTGCAGCCCGACCTGGGGAGTGCCATCGTCTTCATCGCGATCCTGTTCTGCATGCTGCTCTGGGCGGGGACCAAGCCGTCCCTGCTGGTGCTCCTCGCCTCGCCGGCGATCGGCTTGGCGCTCGCGTTTTCGACGGTGGCGTGGGGTGTTTGGCTTGCGGTGCTGGCCGCGCTGCTGCTCTGGTGGCGCCCCTATCTGTGGGAAGGACTCGCGGTGGTCGCCGCGAACGTCGCGATGGGCGTGTTCGCGCTGCCGTTTTGGAACAAACTTGCGCCCTACCAACAGAACCGGCTCCTCGCCTTCCTGAATCCCGAAGTGGATCCGCGGGCCACCGGGTGGCACGTCATTCAGTCGAAGGTCGCGGTAGGCTCCGGTGGCCTCTTTGGGAAGGGTTTTACGCTCGGCACGCAGAAGCGACTCGCCTTCCTGCCGGCGCAGCATACGGATTTCATCTTCTCGGTCGTCGGGGAGGAGCTGGGATTCGTGGGCGTCGTCGTGGCGCTCGCGCTTTTTGCTTCGCTCGTCTTCGTCCTACTGCGCGTCGCCCGCAAGGCGACCGATCCGTTCTCGAGCCTGTGCGTGTTCGGGATCGCCGGCATGCTGTTCACGCACATCATCGAAAACATCGGGATGACGATCAACCTGATGCCCATCACCGGCATCCCGCTGCCGTTCTTCTCGTACGGCGGGTCGTTCCTGTTGGCGTGCTCGGTGGGTGTAGGGATCGCGCTGCGCGTCGCGTGGGAGTCCCGGCAGTCTGGCTACGCGGAGCTTTGACAACGAGTTAGCGCGTTGGGGCTGGCGTCCGCACTCAGGCGCTCACAAATTGTGCAGCTTCGTGACCCCCCTATGGCATTAATGGCCTGGTTCAAGAAGGAACGTAAGCCTCGCACCTCCGAACGAGTCCGGCTCGAGATACCGGCCGATGCGTGGGAGAAGTGCGAGGAGTGCGGCCATATCGACATCAAAGAGCGCTTCATCCGCGCGCTCAATGTGTGCCCCAACTGCGGGCACCATCGCCGCATCACGGCCCAGGACTACATCGACCTCCTCGTCGACGAGGGGTCGTGGCACGAGCTCTTCACGGAGCTCAAGGCTGCCGATCCCCTCAAGTTCGAGAATTACGCCGACCGACTGAAGGCGGCCGTCAAGAAGGCGGGCCCCTTCGACGCGATCCGCAGCGGGTACGCGCGTCTCCACGGGCAGCCCATCAACCTCGGCGTCATGGATTTCGCGTTCATGGGCGGATCGATGGGGTCGGTCGTGGGGGAGAAGATCGCCCGCCTGACCCGGCGTTCGATCGACAAGCGCATTCCGCTCATCATCGTCTCCGCGTCGGGTGGCGCTCGCATGCAGGAGGGCGTGCTGTCGCTCATGCAGATGGCGAAGACGTCGGTCGTGCTCGCCGAGCAGCAGCAGGCGTCGATCCCGTTCGTCTCGATCCTTACGAACCCCACGACCGGGGGCGTGTCGGCGTCGTATGCCATGCAGGGCGACGCGATCCTCGCCGAGCCTGGCGCGGTGATCGGATTCGCGGGTCCGCGCGTCATCAAGCAGACGATCGGGCAGGATCTTCCTGAAGGGTTCCAGACCGCGGAGTTCCTGTTGGAGCACGGCATGCTCGACGCCGTCGTCCCGCGCGGTGAGCTCCGCGACACCACAGCCCAGCTGCTGCGGCACATGACGGGTGCCCGGCCGGCCGAGGTCGCCGACTGAAGTTCGCAGCCGCCAGCCAGTTTCTCTTCGAACGACAAGCCGGCCGCATCAAGTGGAGCCTCGGCCCAACCGAGGGTCTTCTCGACGTGCTGGGCCGCCCCGAGCGCCACTACCCCGCGATCCACGTTGCCGGCACGAACGGGAAGGGTTCGACGTGCGCGTTCCTGGTATCCGAGCTGCGCGCGCGGGGGCTGCGCGTCGGACTGTATACGTCACCGCACCTGGTCTCCCCCTGCGAGCGGATGGTGGTCAACGACGTGCCGATCAGCGAGGAGGCCTTCGCCGAGTGGGTCACCCTCCTGAAGCCGCACATCGAGCGGACGGGCGCGAGCTTCTTCGAAGCGACCACGGCGATGGCGCTCGCTGACTTCGCCGCGCGCGGCGTGGATGTCGCGGTCATCGAAGTGGGACTGGGCGGGAGGCTCGACGCGACGAACGTGATCACCCCGCTCGTCAGCGTCGTCACGAAGATCGCACTCGAGCACACCGACTACCTGGGGACCGATCTGCAGGGGATCGCGCGCGAGAAAGCCGGCATCGCGAAACCGAAGGTGCCATTCGTGACCGGTGAGCCCGACGCGGAGTTGCGGGCGGAGATCATTCGCGAAGCCGAGCGCCGGGGCGCCGCGCCGATCGTGGCGGCCGACACCACCCGCACTCCCCCCGCCGGCACGGTGCTCGGCTTGCGCGGTCCCCATCAAGTGGCGAACGCCTGGGTCGCGGCAGCCGCGTTGAAGCAGCTTCCCGGGGATGCGCTCCCTCAGGGGCCGCCGATCGGTGAGGAGATCCCCGCCAGTTTCGCGGATGCGTACATCCCCGCGCGGTTCGACGTCCGGGGCAAGTGGATCTTCGACGTCGCGCACAACCCGGACGGCATGCGGGTCCTGGTGGACGCGCTGTCGAGTCACGGTCCCGCCCGGCCACTGCACGCGTTGGTCGGCATTCGCAACGACAAGGACTGGCGGCCGATGCTCGAGCTGTTGGCGCCCGCCGTGGACCGGCTGGTGTTGACGGTGCCGCCGTCGATTCCGGTGATGCAGCGCTGGTCGGTGAGCGACGTCAGCGGCGGTCCCATTGCGCAGATCGAGCCGGACTTCGACACCGCGTTGCGCGAAGTGCAGGACGAGGCGGCGACGGTGTTGGTGACGGGCTCGTTTCACACGGTCGGCGATGCGTTGAGCCGCTTGCCCGGGTTCGCGCCGGTGGGCTAAATTGTTGTGATGCAAGGGAAAGCGCTCCCCGGCTTCCGCGATTTCTACCCTGAAGACCTAAGCCTCCGCAATCACATCTTCGCCACGTGGCGGAGCGTCGCCGCGCGGTATGGGTTTGAAGAGTACGATGGGCCCCCCCTCGAGTCCCTCGAGTTGTACACGCAAAAGAGTGGGGACGAGATCGTCGGCCAGCTGTACAGCTTCAAGGACAAGGGCGACCGGGACGTGGCGCTGCGGCCCGAGATGACGCCGAGCCTGGTGCGGATGGTGGCCGCGCGGGCCCAGGCCCTCAAGAAGCCGATCCGCTGGTTCTCCATGCCGCAGCTGTTTCGGTACGAGCGGCAGCAGCGGGGACGCCTGCGGGAGCACTTCCAGCTCAACATGGACATCATCGGCGAGGCGGGCCCCCTGGCCGACGCCGAGCTGATCGCGGCGACCCTAGACATCATGCGGGCCTTCGGTTTGGGTCCGCAGGACGTCCAGGCGCGGGTCTCCGACCGGCGCGTCCTGCGGGCATTGCTCCTCGGGCACGGCGTCACGGAACCGCAACTGCCAGCCGCCTTTGGTGTGATCGACAAGAGTGAGCGGGTGCCCAAAGAAGCGCTCGCCGAGATGCTGCGGGAGGCGGGAATCGGGAAACGGGAAGCGGACGCCACTTTCGAGATCGCCGCGCTGCGCGGCATCGACGCCGTCACGAAGGCGCTCGCCAAGGTGAAGGGCGGGGACGAAGCCGGGGACCCGCTGCGCACCGCCGTCGAGGCGCTCGGCGCCATGGGGCTCGGCGAGTTCGTTCAGGTCGATCTCACGATCGTCCGCGGGCTGGCCTACTACACCGGGATCGTGTTCGAGCTGTTCGACAGCGCGAAAGAGCTGCGGGCGATCTGCGGGGGCGGACGCTACGACGGCCTCCTGAAATCGCTCGGGGGGCCCGATCTGCCCGCGCTGGGCTTCGGGATGGGGGACGTCGTGCTCGGCGAGCTATTGAAGGAGCGGCACGTCGCCCCCAAGGCGTCGACCGAGCTCGGCGCCTTTTTGGTGGCCGTCTCGGGCGAGGACATCGCGCCCGTGCTGCGCCTGGCCCATGCGATGCGGGATCGCGGCATCGCGGTGGAATACGGTCTGCGGCACGCGGCCGTCCGTAAACAGCTCGAGTTGGCTGCCGCGCGCGGCGCGCCACGCGCCGTGATTATCGGGCCCGACGAACGGGCCGCCGGCGTCGCGGTGGTGCGCGACCTGAATGGGGGCACCGAAGCGAAGGTGCCGCTCGACAAACTTCTCAACGGATTCTTCGACTGATGGCGCAGGCCCAGAAAATCACACCACGCGCGAAAGACTACAGCGAGTGGTACGGTGACGTCATTGCCCACGCCGAACTCGCGGACTATTCGCCGGTGCGCGGATGCATGGTCATCCGGCCCCACGGATACCGCCTGTGGGAGCTGATGCAGCGCGCCCTCGACGACATGTTCAAGGCGACGGGCCACCGCAACGCGTACTTCCCGCTTTTCATCCCGATGAGCTTCCTCGCGAAGGAAGCGGAGCACGTCGAGGGGTTCGCGAAAGAAGTGGCACTCGTCACGCACACGCGGTTGAAAGTCACGAACGGTGTCCTGGGCGTTGACCCGGCGTCGGCCCTCGAAGAGCCGCTCGTGGTGCGCCCGACCTCCGAGACGATCATCTACGCGATGTTCGCGAAGTGGATCCAGAGCTATCGCGATTTGCCCTTGCTCTTGAACCAGTGGTGCAACGTGGTCCGCTGGGAGATGCGCACGCGCCTGTTCCTGCGCACGACGGAGTTCCTCTGGCAGGAAGGGCATACGGCGCATGCGACCGAGGTCGAGGCGGAAGCCGAGGCGCGGCAGATGCTCGGCGTGTACCGGCGCTTCGCCGAGGAGTGGATGGCGATGCCGGTGATCACCGGGCCCAAGACGCAGTCGGAGAAATTCGCCGGCGCGTTGCGAACGTACGCGATCGAGGCGTTGATGCAGGACAACAAGGCGCTGCAGGCGGGCACCTCGCACAACCTGGGGCAGAACTTCGCCAAGGCGTTCAACGTGCAGTACCAGACGGCAGCCGGTGGTCTCGAGTACGTGTGGAACACGTCGTGGGGCGTGACCACGCGCATGATTGGCGGGCTGATCATGACGCACTCGGACGACAACGGCTTGATCGCACCTCCCAAGCTCGCTCCCGTGCAGGTGGCGATCGTGCCGATCTGGAAGACCGACGAAGAACGGAGTCAGGTGTCAGGAGTCGGGAGTCAGGTGAAGACCGATTTGGAGAAGGCCGGACTCCGCGTCGAGCTGGATCTGCGCGACAACATGAAGCCCGGCGCCAAGTACTACGAGTGGGAAGCGCTGGGTGTCCCGGTGCGGCTGGAGATCGGGCCCCGTGATATCGCGGCGGGTCAGGCGATGCTCGCGCGTCGCACCGGCGGCAAGGGGCCCATGCCGCTCCCGGGTATCGTCGCCGCGGTCACCAAGGCCCTCGACGAGATCCAGCAGGGCCTCTACGCCGCCGCGAAGGAGCGGCGCGAAAAGGCGTCGGTCCGGGGCGTGACCAAGGCGCAGTTCATCGAGCTGATGAAAGGCGCGGGCGGCTTCGCGTACGGCGGGTTCTGCGGTGATGCGACCTGCGAGTCGCAGATCAAGGAAGAAACGGCCGCGACGATCCGCGTGCTCCCCGATCCCGAGTTCCGCAGTCCCGAGGCTCCCAAGACGTGCATGTGGTGCGGCAAGGCCAGCGTCGCGGAGGCCGTGTGGGCGCAGGCGTACTAGGCATCGATCCAGGACTGCTGCAGGCGATCGCGGATCGCGTCGGAACTCCGGCCTACGTCTACAGCGCCAATCTGATTCGCGCGCAGTACCACGCCCTGGACGACGCCCTCCAGGGGATCCGCCACCGCATCTGCTACTCGGTCAAGGCGAACGGCAACCTCGGCGTCCTGCGCGTGCTCAAGCAGCTGGGCGCCGGGGCCGACATCGTGTCGGTGGGCGAACTGCGCCGCGTGCTCGCCGCCGGGTTCGATCCCGACGGCGTCGTGTTTTCCGGTGTCGGCAAGACCCCGGCCGAGCTCGAGGAGGCCATTCGCGCCGGCGTCGGGTTCATCAACGTCGAATCCACGAGCGAGCTGGACACGCTGTTCGCCGTCGCCAAGAACGTGAAGAAGCCGGCGAAAGTCGGCATTCGCGTGAATCCCGACGTGGCGACGGAGACGCCACACCCCTACACGCGGACGGGGGAGAAGACCACCAAGTTTGGCGTGCCCTTCGACGAAGTCGTGACGGTCGGCTCGCGCATCGCCGCCGAGCCCCTCCTCACGCTCCGGGGGCTCGCAATGCATATCGGGTCCCAGATCACCGATGTGACGCCCTATCACCGCGGCACCGTGAAGCTGCTCGAGCTCGTCACGGCGCTGCGCGCGTCCGGGATCGACAGCCTCGAAGCGCTCGATGTCGGCGGCGGGCTCGGGGTGCGCTACCACAACGAGAAGGCGCCCGCCCCCAAGGCGTTCGCGGAGGCCGTCGTCCCGGCGGTCAAGGCCGCAGGACTCGGCCTCTTGTGCGAGCCGGGCCGGTTCCTGGTGGCGAACGGGGGCGTGCTCCTGACCAAGGCCTTGTATCGCAAGCATGCCGGCGGGAAAGATTTCGTGATCGTGGACGCGGGGATGAGCGATTTTGTTCGGCCGAGCCACTACAACGCGCATCATGAGATCGTGCCGCTAAAAGACGGCAAGCGGGGCGAGGAAGTGGTGAGCATCGTGGGTCCAATTTGCGAATCCGGCGACTTCCTCGCCCTCGATCGGAAGATGCCCGTGATCATGCCGGGCGAGGCCATGGCGGTGCTCGGCACCGGCGCCTACGGATTCGTGATGAGCTCGACGTACAACCAGCGGCCACGTCCACCCGAAGTGGTCGTCGAAGGTGACCGCTATTTTGTGTCGCGGCCTCGTGAGACGCTCGATGACCTGCTGCGAGGCGAGACCGCGGAACCCACGACGTGGTACAAGGCGTGAACCGGATCCTCATCCTCGACTACGGCTCGCAATTCACGCAGCTGATCGCCCGCCGCATCCGTGAAGCGCACGTCTACTGCGAGATCCATCCGGCGGCGCGCGGCACCGATCTGCCGTTCGTTCGCGAGTTCCAACCCAAGGGGATCATCTTCTCCGGAGGGCCGAGCTCGGTGTTCGATCCAGGGGCCCCGACGGCGGACGGCAAGGTCTTGGACCTCGGCGTGCCGGTGCTCGGGATCTGCTACGGCATGCAGTTGATCGCGCACCTCACCGGGGGGAAGGTCAAGCCATCGGACGCGAGAGAGTACGGGCGCGCCGAGATCTCCGTCCGCGCGCCCGACGGACTCTTCGCCGGCTTCGAGGCGCAGGCGCACGTCACGGTCTGGGCGAGTCACGGGGACCGCATCGAGCAACCGCCCCCGGGGTTCCGGATTACGGCGACGAGCGCGAACGCCCCCGTGGCCGCGATGCAGCATGACTCGCGGCCCATCTTCGGCGTGCTGTTTCATCCCGAGGTCGCGCACACGGCTCGAGGCGGCGAGATCATTCACAACTTCCTGTTCGGGATCTGCGGGTGCACGCCCGACTGGACGCCCGGGCACTTTATCGATCACGCGGTGGGGAAGATCCGGGAGATGGTGGGCCCCACGCGGCGCGCGATCTGCGGTCTTTCGGGTGGCGTCGACTCGGCCGTGGCAGCCGCGCTGGTCCATCGAGCGATCGGCGACCGCCTGACGTGCATCTTCGTCGACCACGGCCTGTTGCGCTTCAAAGAGCGCGACCAGGTCGAGCGGACGTTCCGCGCCCACATGGGTATCGACCTGCGCGTCGTGGACGCGACGCACGCGTTCTTGAAAGAGTTGAAGGACATCGAGGACCCGGAGGAGAAACGCAAACGCATCGGCCACACGTTCATTTCGGTGTTCGCCGACGCGGCGCGGCATGTCGAAGGCGATATCGGGTTCCTGGTGCAGGGCACGCTCTATCCCGACGTCATCGAGTCCACATCGCCCCAGGGGGGACCGTCGGCCACCATCAAGACCCATCACAATGTCGGTGGTCTGCCGGCCGATATCCCGTGGACACTCATCGAGCCGTTGCGCGAGCTGTTCAAGGACGAAGTGCGGCTCGTCGGCCGCGAGCTGGGCTTGCCTGACGAAATCGTGGGTCGCCACCCATTCCCGGGCCCCGGCCTTGCGATCCGCGTCTTGGGTCCCGTGACAGAAGAGCGCCTCGATCTGCTGCGGAAGGTGGACGCGGTCTACATCGAGGAGATCCGCCAGGCCGGGCTCTACGATCAGATCTGGCAGGCCTTCGCCGTGCTTCTGCCGATCAAGTCGGTCGGCGTGATGGGCGATGGCCGCACGTACGATCACGTGGTGGCGCTCAGGGCGGTGACCAGTCGCGACGGCATGACCGCCGACTGGTACCCGTTTCCCTACGATGTGCTGGCGCGCATCAGCAGCCGTATCATCAACGAGGTGCGGGGCGTGAATCGCGTCGCCTACGACGTCAGCTCCAAGCCCCCCGCCACGATCGAGTGGGAGTAACGGCGCGGCAGGCCGCCCTCGTGGCGGGCCTTCTCGCCGCGGTCGCGGCAGCGCCGTCCATTCGCAACGGGTTTGCCGCCGACGATCGCTGGATCATCGCCGAGCGGCCGTTGCTCCAGCACCCCCCATCGCTCGGCGCCGTCCTCAAGGAACCGTACTGGCCCGTGGGGTTCGGCGGCTCGCTGTGGCGGCCCGTCGTTCTCGCATCCTATGCCTTCGACTATCGGCTGGCTGGAAGCCCCCACTGGTTCCACGCGGTCAACGTGTTCTGGGCTGCCGTCGCCACGGCGCTCCTGACATTGCTGGCCTGCCGACTCGCCGATCCGATTACCGGCCTCGTCACGGGACTGCTGTTCGCAGTGCACCCGGTGCATGTCGAGGCGATCGCGAACGTGGTGGGTCGTGCCGAGCTGATGGCGGCGTCGGGGTACGCAGCGGCGTTGCTGTGCGCGCTCAGCGTCGAGCGCCGCGGCCTCCAAGCAATCGGTGTCGCGCTTTGCGCCGCGTTTGCCATCGGGTCGAAGGAGTTGGCGGCCACGCTGCCGGCAGCCATCGTGCTGGTGTGCGTCGCACAGGGGTCCAATGTGCGCGCCGCCTGGCGGCCCGCAGCCGCGGCCCTCGTGCCGATCGTCGGCTACTACGTCACGCATGAGTGGGTCGGCGCGGGTGTCCTTGGCGCGGGCGGAACGGCGGTGGGTCTGGAAGGACTCGGCTTCTGGCAACGCGCCTGGGCCATGCTCCCGTTGACACTCGAGTGGTGGCGCCTGTTGTTCGTGCCGATGCACCTCTCGTCAGACTACTCTCCCGGCGAGCTGGTCGTGACGACCCGCGTTACGCTGGCGCACCTCGCCGGCGCACTCGTCTGGGGCGGCGCGGGCTGGGCCGCCTGGCGGTGGCGCCGGACGCTGCCCGGAGTGGCGTTGGGTCTCGCGTGGCTGGTCATCACGGTGTCGCCGGTCGCGAACGTCGTCGTGCCCACGGAGCTGCTCGTCGCCGAGCGCACGCTGTATCTCCCGTCGTTCGGCGTCCTCTTCGGCTTGGCGAGTCTCGGAGTGGCTTGGCCCTGGCCGGTCCGCCAGCGCTTGGCCCTGGTCGCGCTCGTCGTCGTGCTCGGCGCCGGTCGCAGCATCGCCCGTGAGGGCGTCTGGCACGATGACGAAACCGTCTTTCAAGCCGCCACGCGCGACTCGCCGCGGTCCTACCGCACCTTATGGATGGTTGGTAAGGACGAATTCCAGGCTGGCCGGTGGGGAAGTGGGGAGCGATTCCTGCGCGAAGCGATCGCCGTGGCACCGGCGGTCGTTGGTCCCCGGTTCGATCTGGCTCGATTCTACGGTGAGGCGGGGTTGTGGAAGCCGGCCGCGGAGCAGCTGACGGCCGCCACCGCCGTCGACAGCGGGTTCGTGCCTGCCTGGACGCTCTTGCCCCGGGCGCTCCTGGCCGCCGGCGATACGATGCGTGCGCGCAACGCCGCGAGCGCGGCCTTACGGCTTTTCCCAGACGACCCCGATATCAAGGCAAGCGCGACCGCCGCGCTTTCCGCGGGTCAGCGGCGCTGATTCAGATGTTCTTTTGTTCCAGCAGGTCGAGGAATTCGGCGGGGGTCTTGAGCTTGGCGAGCCGGTCGGTCACGTCGAGTTCCTTGGCGAACTGGGCGATCTTGCCGAGCACGGGTAGGTACTGGTTCGAGACTTCGAGCGGCGGCGCGACGATCAAGAAGAAATAGTGCACCGGCTTGTCATCGATCGCCTTGAAGTCGATCCCCTCGAGTCGGCGGCCGAAGGCGCAGCGCAGGCGGTTCACAACGAGGGAGCGGCAGTGGGGGATCGCGATGCTTTGGCCGAGCCCCGTCGATCCCAGGGTCTCCCGGCGCTTCAGCATCTTGAACAGCATCCCCTCGGCCTTCTCGTCGAGGTGGAGCAGTTTCACCAGCTCTTTGAGCACCGCGTCCTTCGCGGTGCTCTCGAGGTCCAGCGCGATTGCGTCGTCGGAGAAGAATTCGCGTAGCCGCATCGGGCGCGAAACGTAATGGTTGGTTGCTCGGCGCGCAACGCGCTATTACGTTCCCTCGTATGCAGTTCCCGTATCGTACGGACCACCAGGTCCCCCTCTTCCTGGCCCCCATGGCGGGCGTCTCGGAGTCGCCGTTCCGGCAGCTGTGCCGGCGGTTCGGCGCCGACGCCGTCGTGTCGGAGTTCATCTCGTCGGTGGGGATCTCCCTGGGGATCGAGCGCGTGCTCGCCGAGATGCGCTTCGAGGCCTGCGAGCGCCCGATCGGCATCCAGATCTACGGGGCCGACGCCCAGGTCATGGCGACGGCGGCGGGGATGGTCGCGGAGCTGTTCGAGCCCGATTTCGTGGACATCAATTTCGGGTGCCCCGTGAAAAAGGTCGTAAAGAACAACGGCGGCTCGGGGTGCCTGAAGGACATGACGCTCGTGGCCGGTATTATCGGGGCGGTGAAGTCTGCCACGCGCCTCCCCGTCACGGTGAAGATCCGCAGCGGCTGGGACGAGACGCAGCGGGATCCTGTTGCGATCGCGCTGCGCTGCCAGGACGCCGGAGCCCTGGCGCTCAGCCTCCACCCCCGCACGCGCACGCAGATGTACCAGGGGCAAGCAAACTGGGACGAGATCGCGAGGGTGGTCGAAGCGCTCGAGATCCCGGTGATCGGCAACGGGGACGTGCGCACGGCGCAGGATATCCTCGCCATGCGGCAACACACGGGGTGTGCCGGAGTCATGATCGCGCGCGGCTCGTTCGGCAACCCGTGGATCTTTGCGCAGGGCAGGGATCTGCTCGATGGGCGGCCCAAGCGCGCCGATCCCACGGCGGCGGAGCGGTTCGCAACGGCGCTCGAGCACGCGCGACTCGCGCTCCGCCTTCAGGGCGACACGCGCAAGACGGCCATCGAGTTCCGCAAGCACCTCGGCTGGTATACGAAGGGCTTGCCGGGCGGGGCGGAGCTGCGCCAACGGCTCTTCACGATCGAATCGATGGCTGAAGCCGAAGCGATCTTCTCGGGTTATCTCGCGGAAACGCCTGCGCTGGCGGCCGCGTGAACTTCGAGCGGCTCCCGTTCGCGACGATCGATCACCTCCGGCCCATCACGCAGGGGCATCAGGAGGTGATTCTTTGTCAGGGCAAGACTGCCGGGCAGGTCGTGGCCATCGCCGAGCGACTCGTGGCCGCCGAGGGTGAAGCGGGCACGTTCCTGGCGACACGGACTGACGCCGAGCAAGTCGCGGCGCTGACGACGCGCTTCCCGCGCGCCGAGGTGAACGAGTTGGGTCGCACCGTCTTCCTGCCGGCCGACCCCGAGCCCGCTCCAACGGGACGCGGCACCGTGCTCGTCTGCACTGCCGGGACGAGTGACCTCCCGGTCGCGGAAGAAGCCGCCGTCACGGCACGCGCGTTCCGGAACCGCGTCGAGCGTCTCACGGACGTCGGCGTCGCCGGGATCCATCGGCTCCTCACGCAGACCGACGTGCTGCGCTCGGCGTCCGTCATTATCGTCGTGGCGGGCATGGAAGGCGCCTTGCCGAGCGTCGTCGGTGGGTTGGTGAAAGTCCCCGTGATTGCCGTCCCGACGAGCGTTGGCTACGGCGCGTCCTTCGGCGGGCTCGCCGCGCTGCTCGCCATGCTCAACTCCTGTGCGTCCGGCGTGACCGTCGTCAACATCGACAACGGGTTCGGCGCCGCCGCCGCCGCGAGTCGCATCAATCACTCCTAAGCCCGCCGCGCGCGGAGCTCGCAGCTGGCTCGCACTCGCCCTGCAGGTGGTCGGCCTCGTCGCCGTTGGAGTAGCAGTCTGGCGCGACTCGCTCTGGAGTTTACTCGCGGCGGCAGGCGCAATCGCGGCGACGTTCGGCTGGACTCTCCGCTGGCGCCCCGGACGACTGCGGCGCCGCGGTCCACCGCCATTCGACTTTCGTGAGATCCTCGATCTCCTGGCGCGCGCCCACGCGGCGCGCGCCGGGTGGGTCGTCGGCCCCGCCGAGGGCCCCCTCGAAGTGATTCTCAATCGGCCCCTCTCCAAGGACAGCCTGCGCCGCGGCGCGGCGCTCGTGCAACTCGCCTCGGTCGACGGGCGGGCACACATCGCGCCGGATCCCGAGGGGACGTACGTCGCGGTCGGCGACTTCCCGTTCGGCGCGGGACTGCTCTTGGCGGGAGAGCACCACGCCGAGGCGATCACCGAGGCCGCGGCGGCCGAACTGCGGCGGTTCGTTGCGGGGATGCGGCTCGCCGAACAACACGACGAGGCCCCGCGAGGTCAGGTGTTGTCCCGGCGGCTCGCGCGCGTGGCGGGGGGCGCCCAGACGCTCGAGGGGATCGCGCGTGCGGGAGTCGAGTTGGCGCAGGAACTGGCGAGTCGCGGGGCGGCGCTCGTGCTCGCGGCGAGCGACGGTACGGAAGCGAAGGTGCTCGTCGTGTCGAAGGCAGCGGACCCTCGGTTGGTCGGATTGCCTCTCGCGGCCCAGGCTCCGGCGGCCCGGGCGATCACCGCGGGAGTGCCCATCGTCTCGAATCGGGGCGAGGACGTGTTCGGGCCGGGGATGCCCGAGCGCCGCCGCAGCGAACGCGCCGGAACGGCATATCCACTCGCGGACGGCAACATGGTGATTGGTGCGCTGGTGTTACTCGGCGCGCCCCTCGAACCCGATGCGCCCCTCATCGAGCATATGGGCACTCTCGTGGCAGAGCTCGGGCCCCGGCTCGCGGCGGCGCGCGCGGTCCACGACGCGGAGCAACGGGCCATTCGGGATCCCCTCACGGGGCTCTGCAATCGGCGCGAATTCGAGCGCGTGTTCATGGAGTACCGCGGCGAGGGGAGCCGCCCCGTGCCTCCCGCGACCCTGATCTACGTGGATCTCGACCACTTCAAGAAGCTCAACGACACGCTGGGCCACCCGGCGGGTGACGCCGCGTTGAAGCACGTCGCGTACCTCCTCGAGGCAGCGGTTCGGGACGGAGACCTCGTCGCGCGCATTGGGGGAGAGGAGTTCGCGATCTGGCTGCCACGGACGGCGCTCGGCCCTGGGCTGGAAGTCGCGGAGCGCATTCGGGAGTCGATCGCGGGCAGCACGTGGATGTGGCGCAGCTCGCCCTACATCGTCACGACGTCGTGCGGTGTGGCGGCGTACCCTGAGCCGATCGGCGACCTGCTGAACCTGCGCGCCGCCGCGGATGCCGCGCTGTATCGAGCGAAGCAGGCCGGGCGAAACCGCGTCGAGCGAGCGTAGACCGAACGTTACAACGTGGTGGCTACGGCCGCCGTGTCGTGAACGTGTGGATTTGCGTGGACGACGGCACGATGAGGCGAGGTGCTATCGGGTAGGCGACCCCCTGCGACATCGCCTGGGCCGGCGCCGCGGGCGCTGGCGAGGGCGGCATGAAGCGCTGATGGAATCCTTGCGTGACAGGCACGAAGTAGGGCACGTAGACTGCGGTGGGTGCCGGCGGTGCAGGCTGGTAGACCACTTGGGTCGGGGCAGGCGGCGCCGCGATCGAAACACTGCCGCTGTTGACGCCGCAGAACGAATTCGTGAGCGAGGCGTTGGCGCAGTCCACCGCGTTGGTGGCCAAGGCCGCGGGCGCCGCCGCGACCGGAGCGCCGTGACGCACGCAGCTCAAGCACACGTCAGGCTGCCGGGGCGTGCGGCGGTTCGCGACGGTGCCCCCGTTCTCGTAGGCCGCTGTCCCGTAGTCGTAGGGACGGCCATCCGTGACACGGTCGGCGATGTCGAGCAATGCCGCGAGGGGGTCGCCCGCCGTCGGCTGCAGGAGCCAGGCGCGCCCGTAGTCCCACGTCGATCCTGCCCCCGTTCCCGCGCTGAGCGCCGCGAAGTCGAAGGGCCAGCGGGACGTGATCGCTACAAACGTGGCGGCGCTGCCCTGGGCCCTCGGCGGCAAAGACATCTGCAGCGGCGTTTCGGCGGGCACCCACGTGTCGAGGCCCGGTTCGAGCGGGAACAGCACGCTGATCCGCCCGTCCGCGCTCACGTGCAGCAGGGTGACGTAGCCGGGATCCTTCAGGGAGACGGCGACGGTGGAGTCGGTACGCCAAACGCGGATCGGCGTGGCGGTCGGCGCGGGAGTGCGGGCCGCTGCGAGGGTGGCTGTCTGCGTGAGCAACGCGAGAGCGAGGATCATGTGGGGCCTGTGGTTATACTGTACCCCGTTGGCTGGGGAAGGGAAAGGGGCTAGTTTCATAGCGACTCTTCGGGGGCGACAGGCTTCGACGGGTTTGGCGAGGGTAACGTTGCGTGCCCAGGTTCTCAGTCACCTGGTAAATCAACTGGGAAACTACAAAAGCCAACTCTGAACTGGCTCTGGCTGCGTAAGCTTCGGCTTCACGCACCTGCGTGAGTGGCAGCCCGCCTGAGGCGGCGCTCACGTATCGCAAAGTCGGGCTGG
>DASYRD010000067.1:0-2389 GCA_036004745.1 Gemmatimonadales bacterium
GTCGACGCTCGTGATCCGTCGGAGGTATTGCCGGAAGCTCGAGGCACTCGACCGCTCCAACGCTGTCGGATCCGGAGGCGACGGCAGCGAACTGCCCAACGCGCCAAGTGTCCGCAGCGCCGCCGCGTGATCGATTGCCGCATCCAGATAGACGAGTGCGGCGGTGCGGCTCGGATACGTCGCCGCGAACGCCGTGATCTCGTCGCCGCCAAGCGAGTGGCCGACGAGCACCGCCTTCTGAATCTTCACCGCATCGAGTGCTTCTCGAATGTGTTCGACGCGCGATAAGAGATCGTAGCCGTCGCGTTCAGGCCGGTCCGATTCGCCGTATCCGGTGCGGGTCACAGCGAGCACATGAGAACGATCGACGAACCGCGGCGCAAAATCGTCGAAGATGTGGGCCGAATTGCCCATCCCGGCGATGAAAACTATCCCCGGGCCTGTGCCACCCCAGTCCAGATAAGGGACGCGCACGCCGTTGTGAGTGACCATCGCGACGCGATGTTTCGATGTGCCGGCGGCCGCAGCCGCATCACCGCTCGCCTGGGCAAAGAGAGCAGCGCCTGCGCCTAATCTTAGGAGCGCGATAACGGTCAGAGCAATACGTCGATCACCCATGCATTGGTAGATCCTACTTGTGGCCGGTCAGGGACCGGCTGTTAGCAAGACCCCCGTTCAAACCGTGCATGCGGATTTCCCGCACACGGCTTACCAGGTGGTCTTCAGGTCGTGGCATGCGCCACCCCCGGATATTGAATCGTCCCGCGCAGGCGGATAAGACCCAAGGCTTCGAAGAAGGGACGGCGCCAGAGGTCGGCCGTGCCCGCACGACGGCGGGAGCCCACTCGGCGCGCGAGGAGGCCACGCAGGCGGGCGGTCACATACCGGTCGATCTGGATGAAGCGATCCGCCGCGTTGCCCGTGCGAAAGTACTGCCCCCAGCCGCGCAGCACAGGATTCACATCCGCAATCACGCGGCGGAGATCCTCATGGCAGCGCGCCCGAGAGGTCAGGGCTCGGACACGGGCGCACACCCGCGCCATCGCGCGTTGCGACGGCCAGCGATGGAGGTAGTAGACGCGGTGCCGCGCCCGTTCCCAGATCGCGCCGCTCATGCGCTTGCGCAGGTGACAGCCGAGAAAGTCGAAACCCTCACGCCCGTGCGAGAGATCGACGGTCCTCGTCTTCTCCGGATGCAGCTCGAGCCCGAGCCGCGTCAGCACGCTGCTCACGCGGTGTCGGGCTTCCTCGGCCGCCGCCTTCGTATCACACATCACCACGAAGTCGTCGGCATACCGGACCAGGGTGCCGAGATGCGCACACCGGTCTTCCCAGACTCGGTCGAGGACATGCAGGTAGACGTTGGAGAGCAGCGGGGACATGACCCCGCCTTGCGGCGTGCCAGTCGTCGTGGCGCGCCACTGCCCCTCCTCCATCACCCCGGCCGCGAGCCACTGCCGCAGCAGCTTCAGCACCCGTTGGTCCGAGATGCGCTGCGCCACCAGCTTCAGCAGCTTCGTGTGATCGATGCTGCCAAAGTAGTCACGGATGTCCGCGTCCAGCACGTGGTTCCCGCCTCGCGCGCCGTGCACGCGCAGCGTTTCCAGGGCCTGGGTGGCACTGCGCCTCGGCCGGAAGCCGTACGACGAAGCCCGGAAATCAGCCTCGAAGATCGGTTCCAGCACGATCGTGGCCGCCATTTGCGCGACCCGATCTCGTACCGTCGGAATGCCGAGCGGCCGCTGACGGCCATCGGCCTTCGGGATGTATCGTCGCAGGACCGGCGGCGGACGATACGTGCCAGCGCGCAGTACAGCCTGAAGCTCGTCGAGCAGGCGCTCCACCCCATACTGCTCGACGCGGTCGAGCGTCTCGTGATCGACGCCCGCCGCGCCGCGGTTCCGTTTCACCCGCGTCCATGCTGCCCACAGGACGTCACGCCTGTAGATCCGATCCAGCAGCGCATGAAAGCGGCGTTCCGGGGATCGCTTGGCCGCGACCCAGAGTCGACGTTGCAATTGGCGCACGTGGTCGACCATCGGATGATGATCGGGGGAATTGGGACCGGTCCTGCCGGCCATGCCCTTGCGCGTGCTTGCGCCCTCGACGTGCCCACCGCAGGGGCCCTTCCCTCCCGTCGCGTTATTCGTCGCGACGATCGACAGTACTACGACCCCCTCGGACGCCCGCTGCGCACGACTCGCTTTCGCCGTCGGCTTATACGAGGCGCGCTGCCCTGACCTGGGCTGCGCAGACGGGCCTCTCGTGTTCCGTTCCTCTCCCTGCCCGCGTGCTGCGCCCCCTACCCCGCCGAGACCTGCCGTGTGATCTCCGGACTGAGACACCGCAGACATGGCCTTCGCCGCGACATGACCGGCTCGGCTCTCGG
>DASYRD010000068.1:0-2687 GCA_036004745.1 Gemmatimonadales bacterium
CACTCGCGATTCCCGGTAAGGCCTCGAGCAACGAGGAGATCTGCGATCCGCCAAGCTCTGCTGGCATCTGGCGCGTCAATCCATGGTTGAAGGTCGCGCCAACCTACTATTCGCCCTCGGGAGCGTCAAGAATTCCGACGCCCCCAGTCGATTTATCGTTGATAGCGCAAGAGGACCGTCAAACCGGTACCGGTCAGGTCCGACCGCGCACCGCTGATCACCCAGCCCGTCGCGAACCGGCCGCTGACCGTGGCCGAGACCTGATCGCTGATGCCGATGCGGGTGTTGGCCCCGAACATGTACAGCCGGCCGCCGCGGATGCTGCCCGGACTCCATTGCCGGAACGCGCCCAGCGGCTCGACCACCACGCGCGGCGACAGCTGACGGCCCACCCGCAGCTCCGCGTTGAACACATTCTCCTTGGTGTCGGGGCTCTGGTTGCCGTTGTCGGTACCCGAGCTGCGGTAGAAATCCCATCCGCTGAGAACCACCGTGGTACGGCCGGCGACATACGCGTAGCCCGCGTCGACGATGATCCGCGTGCCGGGATTGAACCAGCCGCTGACGATTCCGGACCCGGAGAATTGGTCGGTCGAGAACGTGCTGTACGTCGCGCCGAGCAGGATCCGCCCCTGTTGGCCGACCAGCCGGTCGGTCGCCACGCGCAAGCGGCCTTCCAGCCCGGGGTTGTAGGTCACCGTCGGATTGGTGATCGCGTCGTACCTCGAGGTGTAGCGGACGCTGGCGGCCACGCCCACGTTCCAGCCACCAGCCGGAACCGTATAGGCGAGCCCGGCCGTGACGCCGAAACCGGTTCCCAGGCTCGAAACGGGGAACGAGAGATATGGCGAGCTGACGGAGCTCGCGATCACGAAGCTGTCGGTCGAGAATGAACGCGTCCCGGTCGGCAGGTTGAGCGAGAGCGACGCGACGGCCCGGTCCCGGCTGAGGGTGTACAGCATGCGGAGCTGGGTATCGGTGAGCCCGGTGAATGTGAAGGAGCTCGCGCCGGAGACGTCGTTGTGGACCACGTGGGTGGTGATATCGACCGACATCTGGCGACCGACGGGGGCCACGACGACGATCGGCATGCTCCACTGCGACACGCTGGTGACGCTGCTGCCGCTCGCGCCGACACTGTCGGAGAAGTGGTAGCGCTGATACTCGAAGCCCGCGAGCGCGTTCCAGCGCGTGTAGAGCGCCGTCGATCCCTGCGCCGCCAGGGATCCCGTCCCGAGGAAGGCCGCGAGGAGGACGAGCCGATTGCGCATCGTGTCCTCCCTCATGGGCGACGGATGATGATGATGATGGTGCCGATCACCCCGGGCGTTCCACCGGGGCCCTGACAGTTGGCCACCTCACACACCGGGTCGGGGCGCGACGGCGGGGGAACGGCGCCCGGGGTCGGCGTCTGATCGACGAGGGTCGCCCCGCTCGGCACCACGGTATTCAGGGCATTCGCCAAGGTGCCGCCCTCGAATCCCGTGCCTCCCGTTATTCCGCCGCCTCCGCCGATGATCGACGCGATGTCGTTGTCGGGCTGGCTCCCGGCCGAGCTGGCCGCATCGCTCGACTGCGCCTGCTGGGCAGCCGCCTGGAAGCTGGGATCGCGCTGCGACGCGGCGCGGAAATTCGCGCTGGCCACCTGGAAATCGCCGCGATCCTGGGCTTCGAGGCCGCGGCTGTAGAGCAGGAAGGCCTGCAGATCGCGGGTCGGGCGCTCGCTGATCGCCACGCTCTCGGCGGGGGTCAGGGGCACGCCCATCTTGGTGAGCAGCTGGAAAACGACCGACTTCTCGATGTCGAACAGCTGATTCAGCTGGTCGCGACCCGACCCCGTGGCCGCCACCTGCGCGTCGGCCGCCCGGACCATGGTAGCGTCGAGCCGCAGGCCACCGGGCAGATCCTGAAACTGGCCCTGCACGACCTGACCCGCGCCCACCAGGTGACCCGAGCGCGCACCTGTCGCTGGGTCGACCCGTCCGCTTGTGGTGAGCTTCATTTCATCGAGCAGCGCCTGGATTCGCTCGCGTTCCACCAGTCGCATGCTCCGCACGTGGGACAGATCGCTGACGACCAGCGCGGCGAGTCCGCGCTCGAGCGGCCGGAGCGATGAATCCTGACCCGTGTAGCGGAACGGAAACACGGCGACCGTGCTCGGGTCCGGGGGAGTGCGACTCAGCTCCGCTTCTCGCGCGAGGGACGCGCGCGCGTTGGCGTGCAACTCCTTGCGGGCGAGCAGGGCGAGCCGCCCGTTCAACAACCGGTTGACCTCCCCGGTCGGACGCGCGGCGAGCAGCGCGCCATACACGGCACGGGCCGAGTCGAACTGCTCCAGACCTTCGTAGGTGAAGCCCAGGTAGGCGCGCGCGATGCGATTGTCCGGCTGCTGCTGCAGCACGGTTGCAAGCGCGGTCCGGGCGTTGGCGAAGCGGTTCGCCGCGTAGTAGGCCTTGGCGAGCCGCAGGTTGATGTCCGGGTCGGTCGGATGCTGGGTCCGCTGCGCTTCGAGCGCGGCGAGGTCGGCCGGGCTGATGGCACCCGTACGGGTGCCGCCGGTTGCACACGCGGTCAGCACCGCGCACACGACGGCGATACCCAGCGCGCGCGAGCGTGAGGTGATCATCGGGTCCTCATAGGCTGAAGCGAACGGCCTGCCGAGCCCGACCGGGAAACGCAGGATAGCC
>DASYRD010000069.1:0-1500 GCA_036004745.1 Gemmatimonadales bacterium
GAGGTTGAAAGCAACGGAGCTGACTGCCCCCACGACGGGCGAGAAGACGCCTGCCGCTACGCCAACGGCCAAGGCGAGAAAGATGTAGACGGCGTCCTTCGTGTCCTTCAGGGTGTTGCGGAATCGCACGGCCGCGAGCACAGCGCCAAGCGCGAACGCGAGCGAGAGGCTGTTCTGCACCAGGACGAGGGTGCCGGCCACGACCATCGGCAGAATGATCACCGTCTGCACCACCGACTGGTCGTAGCCGCGCCGCTGTTTCGTCACCATGTAGACGTACGCGACCGGCAATACCAACGTGAGTGACGCAAGCATCGAGAGGAAGGTGATCAGCGCCCACTGGGCCTGCGAAAAGTCCTCGCTCACCATGGGCACGTTCGCGAGATCGCGCGCCCGGCCGGCGATCGCCGACCCCATCCGGAACTGCCCCAGCAGTTCCGGCACGGCCGGGAAAAGCCTGACGAGCGCCCACACCGCACCACTGAGTAAGGCGTAGTACGCCGCTAGCCGGGCGAGGGGGGCGCTGCGAGGAATGGCCATCGAATCTTCCATAGTAGCTGCGCTGGGGAAAACGGCCAGATGCTTCGGCGCGAGGCCCGTTTTGCCGCTAATTTGAGCAGTGATGGCCGACGTAATCGATCTGCTGCGCGAGAATCTCGCTCCCCGCTACGAGGTAGAACGTCAAATCGGCGCCGGGGGCATGGCGCGCGTGTACCTGGCGACCGAACAACACCCGCGGCGTTCCGTGGCGATCAAGGTGCTGGAGCCGGACCTGTCCACGCGCCTGCTGTATGACCGGTTCATCCGGGAAGTGGAGATGTCGTCGCAGCTCACGCACCCCCACATCGTCCCGATTTTCGCGGCCGGTGAAGTCGGGAGCCTGCTGTACTACGTCATGCCGTACATCGAAGGCGAATCGCTGCGGCAACGGCTGGTGAAACAAGGGACCGTACCGTTGGACGAGGCGCTGCACATCATCGTGGACGTCGCGGACGCGCTCGCGTACGCCCACGCCCAGGGCATCGTGCACCGCGACATCAAGCCCGAGAACATCCTGTTGTCGGGCGGGCATCCGGTGGTCGCCGATTTCGGCGTGGCGCGCGCCATCAGCGCCGCCGGCGGCCAATCGCTCACCCAAACGGGGCACGCTGTCGGCTCGCCGGGCTACATGAGTCCAGAGCAGGCCATGGGCCTCCAGGTCGACGCGCGCTCGGACATCTACAGTCTGGGGTGTGTGCTGTTCGAGCTGCTCACCAACCAGCCGCCCACGCGGACGGCGTTCGCGCGGCACATCGACAACTGGGAATCACTCGAGGCAACCGGTTCGTTGCGTGGGGCGGGCGCCGGTGGCGCGCGTGCCGTGAAGCATGCGATCTCCCGGGCCCTGGCGCCCGCGCCCGAGGATCGGTTCGCCACCGTCACCGAATTTGCCGAAGCGCTCGGCGGATCCGCGCATCGGTCGAGCCTGCCGCAACGGGGGAGGTTCGCGAGCCGGCGCAG
>DASYRD010000070.1:0-9161 GCA_036004745.1 Gemmatimonadales bacterium
CTGCTCCCGCTGCGGGAAGACGTGGACCGGCGACCGGCATGACCGAAACTGGGCGCGGTACCAGCACCTCTGGCTCGCGGAGCGCGCCGCTCACCTCGCGACGCTCGCGGCGTTGGATGATGACTCGGCCGCCGCCGCACGGGCCAGCGAGATCCTCACCGCCTACGCGCAGCGCTACTGGCGCTACCCGAACCGCGACAACGTGCTCGGCCCGAGCCGGTTGTTCTTCTCGACGTACATCGAGTCGTTGTGGGTTTGCAACTATCTCGCGGCGGCGACCCTGCTCAAAGCGGCGGGCCGGCTCAATGACGCGACCGTCCGCGCCGTGAATCAAGTGGCGGACGAAGCCGCGACCCTGATCGGTGATTACGACGAGCGCTTTTCCAACCGCCAGACGTGGAACAACGCGGCGCTCACGGCGATCGCCGTCTGGTTCGAGGACGAGGACCTCGCGCAGCGCGCCATCGAAGGGCAAACAGGTCTCGTGGCGCATTTGCTGCGCGGCTTCGGCGGCGACGGGCTGTGGTACGAAGGCGAGAACTATCACCTGTTCGCTTTGCGCGGACTCCTCACGGGGCTGGGGTGGGCGCGCCTCGCGGGCGTCGACGCGTTCGCCGATCCGCGGCTCGCCCCGCGACTCACGGCGGCGCTGCTGGCTACGTCATTGAGTGCGCTCCCCGACCTCACCTTCCCCGCGCGCAAGGACTCCTGGTACGGGATCTCGCTGGCGCAGCCGATGTACCTCGAGCTCTGGGAAATCGGGTTGGCCAAACTCGGAACGCCGGATCTCGCGAATTGGCTCGCAGCATTGTACCGCGTACCGCCACCCGAACCCGAGCTCTTTGAGTCCTATCTACACGACGCCGTCGGCTTACCGCGCACCGCGCACCGCGCACGCCTTTCTCTCTCGTGGTGGTCGCTTCTCGAAATGCTCCCGACCCTTCCGAGCGAGACGGTACCGTGGGCGCCCGGCAGTGTCCTGCTCGGCGCGCAGGGATTTGCGGTCCTCCGCGCCGGGAATCGGTACGCCGCGCTCGAATGCGGCCTCGACGGCGGAGGGCACGGCCACCCCGACCGCCTGCACCTCACGCTCCACGCGGACGGCGTCCATTGGCTCGCCGATCCGGGCACCGGGTTGTATGTGGCTCGCGATCTGTTCTGGTATCGCTCCACGCTGGCGCACAACGCGCCGCGTCTCGATGGCGCCTCCAACACGGCCGGCGACGCCGTATGCGAGATGTTCGACGTCCAGGACGATTGGGCGTGGGTCCGCGGACGCCTCGGCGGGCTCGCGCGAACCGTTGTCCAGGGCCCGGCGTACGTCGTGGACGTGCTGGAGCTCACCGGGCGTGAAGAGCACGCGGTGGAGCTCCCGTGGCACTTCGCGGGCCGCGGGGACATTCGAACGCCGGGACGCTGGACCGACGCCACGTTCGCGGACCCATTCGTCACGCGCCCGGAGCGCTTCGTGCCGCACGCCGAAGGTCCGATTGTCGTCGCGCTGACAGCTGACGGCCGGCAGCTGACGGCGCATTTGCTGTTTGAGGGAGAGCTGCTGCGTGTCGAAGGTCCCGGCCTGCCTGCGAGCGGGAAGGTCGCCCCCTTCTATCTGGTGCGGGGGGAGGGACGCAATCTCCGATTCGTCACCATCCTTGAACCGCACTCGGGCGAGCCGCAGGTACGGGCCGTGCGGACGGCCGGCGAGACGGTCGAAATCGAAACGACCGGCGGCGTGGAGCGGCACCGCTTCACCGGTGCGGCGTGGGAGATCGAGAGGCCCGATGCCGCGGTCCGCTCTCTGCGAGGACGGCAGGAGTTCATGCCGGCGTTCACGCCCCTCCTCGAGCTCGAAGGGCCGACGCGGGCGGTGGCCGCGGCGCTGCGTGTCGGGGCCGCGCCGCCGCTCGATGGCTCGCTGGCGGGGTTCGATCTGTCGGAGCCGCTCACCCTCGGGCTCGAAGATCAGTACCGGCGCAGCGAAGACCCCTACGCCGGTCCCGAGGAGCTCTCGGCCGTGGCGTACACGGCGTGGGACGAGGGCGCTCTCTACGTAGCCGTCGAGGTGACAAAGCCGGACATCTGTCTTCGTCCCGAAGACGCTCTGCCGCTCCTTCTCGACAATGAGCCCGACGACATTCACTCCGATGGTCTCCAGGTGTACGTCGCGGACGAAGGCGGCGGCGATCGTGTCGGATACCTGATCGTGCCCGAAGCGAAGACGGGTGGGGTGCGAGTGGTCGCGACGACGGACTCCGCTCGAGTCGCGGCCCCTGCGACGGTGCCGGGACGTTGGGAGCGCACCGAGCACGGGTACCGCGTGACGGTGGCCGTGCCGTGGCCGGCGCACGCGCGGCCCCACGTCGGCGCTCGCATGGGATTCGACCTTATCATTAACGAGATGCTCCCCGGGCGCGTGCGGCGCGCAGGTCAGCTCGTGTGGACCGGGGGCAATGGCTGGGTATGGTTGCGGGGTGATCGCCAGGATCCGTCGCGCTTCGGCGTCCTCGAGCTCGTCGCATGAGCATCGTCGTCGTGCTCGATCAGCCGCAGGACCTCGTGAACATCGCGCACGTGGTGCGGGGCCTGAAGAACTTCGGATTCAAGGACCTGCGCCTCGTCGAGCCGCGCGAGTACGACGCGTACCGGGTCGAAGGGATCGCCCATCAGACGGGAGACGTGCTCGCCCGGGTGCGCACGTTCGGTGCCCTCGATGAGGCCATCGCCGACTGCGTCCACGTTGTCGGCTTCACGGCGCGCGGACGCACGGCAAAGCGCAACCAGCAGCGTCCACGCGAGGCCGCCGCGGAAATCACGGAGGTGGCGGAGGACGGTCTCGTCGCGCTGCTGTTCGGGCGGGAGGACAAAGGTCTCTCGAACGACGCCCTCGACCGCTGCCATCGCGTCGTGACGATTCCGACTGAGACCTCGTACGCGTCCCTCAATCTCGGGCACGCGGCGATCATCATGCTGCACGAGCTGGCGCTGGCTCGTGGCGCGGCGGATCGGCCCTTCAAGTCCCCGCGCCGAGTGTCGGAGCCGGCGGCGGTCGAGGAAGTCGAACGCCTCTTTGCGGACGTGCAGCGCGCGCTCGAGGCGATCGCTTTCTTCAAGACGCGCAACGCGGAAGGCATCCTGCGGACGATGCGGGAGCTCGTGCATCGCACCCCGCTCGATCTGCGCGAGATCAAGCTGCTCCGTGCGATGGCCATCGAGGTGGTGAAATACGGTGAACGACTGGCGCGTTCCGGGATTCACGTCGACCGGCAGTAAGCGCCCCGAGGCGCTCTTCGGGCCGGACCCCGGGCCGGAGGTACCGGCGCGCGTGTCGCGCGCGTCGGGGTGCCGGGTGTGGGATGATGGCGGGCGCGAGTACCTCGACTTCGTTATGGCCCTCGGCGCCGTCGCGCTCGGGTATGGCCATCCGTCGGTCAACCAGGCGGCCGAGCAGGCGATCGCCGACGGCGTCGTCGGCCCGCTGCCCCCCCTCGCCGAAGAAGACCTGGCGCAGTCGCTCTCGGCGCGGATTCCCTGGCTCGAGCGCGTGCGCTTCCTCAAGACCGGCGCCGAAGCGGTGGCCGCGGCTGTGCGCATCGCGCGCGTCGCCACGGGCCGCGAGCACGTGCTGGGGTGCGGCTATCACGGCTGGCTCGACTGGTGCCAGGGCGGGGCCGAGGGAATCCCAGCGGCGGTGCGGGCACTGTTCGCGGAGTTGCCATTCAACGACGTGACCGCCGCGCGCGAGATGATCCGCGAGCGCGGCCGCCAGCTGGCCGCCGTCGTGGTAGAGCCCGTCGTGGTTGCGGAGCCGACGCGCGAATGGCTCGACGCGCTCCGGACCGAGACGCAGAAGGTCGGTGCGGTGCTGATCTTCGACGAGATCAAGACGGGTTTCCGGCTCGCGATCGGCGGGGCCGGCGAGCGCTACGGTGTGCGGCCCGACCTCGCCGTGTACGGCAAGGCGCTCGCCAATGGCTTCCCGCTCGCCGCGGTGGGCGGCCGCGCCGACCTGATGGCCGCTGCGACGCGCACGTGGATCTCGTCGACGCTGGCGACCGAAGGCGTCGCCCTCGCGGCGGCGCGCGCGACCCTGGAGGTATTCGAGCGCTCGGCCGTGTGCGATCACTTACACCGCGTCGGGACGCGCCTGCTCCACGGCCTCCATCGGTTGCAGCGTAAGTATCCGGATGCGATCGCCGGCGTGGCGGGAATGGCGGAGATGTGCTTCCTGCACTACGCGACGGAGGAGATCTCCCGCGCCGTGGCGGTGGGCTGCGCCAAGGAGGGCGTCCTCTTCAAGCGCACGGCCTACAACTTCGTGTCCCTGGCGCACGACGAGGGCGCGGTGGACCGCGCCCTCGAGGTGTTGGACGGCGTGCTACGCGGCGTGAACGGCTATACGCGCGCCCGCAACGAGCCGTAGTCCGGCGTGAATGCCGTGTGCACCGCCATCACCAGGAGCGCCACGACGACCGCGCCCAGGATCGCCACGATCGCATATCCCATCGCTTGATCCTTGCTCGGTTTCATCACGACCGGTACGCCGGAGAACAACAGGTACACACTGTACAACGACACGAGGACGCGGACGAGCGCCAGTTGCGGGACGAGCTGGAACGCGCCGGCGACGAACCACGCCGTGGACGCGTACGCCGCCGCCTTCAATCCCTGCACGTCGTTGCGCTGCCCGCCGAAGGTCGGCGCCAGCAGGCTGATGACCAGGGACAGGGCCCACACGCCGCCGACCCCGAGCACGAAGTCCACGACGGCGATGGTCCCGATGCTCGCGATGGGGACGCGGTAGACGCCCACCACGGGCCCGAAGCTCATACCGAACACGAAGGTGCCAATCGCGCCGCAGATCGGCCCGATCAGGGCCAGCGGGAGTACCCAGTTCTTATAGATCGATCCCGGCTTGGTGAACTCGCCGTCGATCGTCTTCCAGGTCGGCCCAGGCTGGAGCAGGATGCCTTTGAGCCGATTTGCATCAATGAACGTCGTCGCCATGCGGTCTCCTGTATGTGACCGGTAGGTGGCCGTAAGACGGCACAAGATAGCAAATTAGGGGATGCTAGTCGACGTCCACGCCCACTTCTATCACGATCGTGCGCCCCGCGCCGACTGGCGGGAGCGCAATGACAGTCGTCTGGCCGCGGGCGACATGATCGGGATCACAGTCCACGTAGCGTCGATTCTCGGCAGTTGGGGGCGGACGTCGCCCATCTACTTCCCGTCGCCTCCAGACGTCACCCATGGGAACGACGCGCTCCTCGCCCTCCAGCACGAGCATCCCGAGCGCATCCGCGGGTACGTCTGCGTCAATCCGAATTACACGTCGCACGCCCGCGCCGAAATCGCGCGCTGCCTGAAGGCCGGGATGATCGGGGTAAAGCTAGCCGCCAGTCGCCGCGCCGACGACCCGTTGCTCGATCCGATCTGCGCGCTCGCGCGCGAACATCGCGTGCCCGTGTTGCAGCACATCTGGCAGCATCGGCGGCGCGACTGGCCCGGCCAGGAGGCGTCCGACGCCGTGGAGCTGTGCACCCTCGCGCGGCGGCATCCCGAGGTGTCGTTCATCCTCGCGCACATCGGGGGTGGCGGTGACTGGCTGCATTCGCTCCATGTGGTGGGCGACGTGGCGAATGTCTACGTGGACCTGTCGGGCAGCGGCGTCGACGGCGGTATGCTCGAAGCCTGCGTCGAGGCAGTCGGCGTCAGCCGCCTCCTGTGGGGAACCGATCTCACGATGGACACGGGCTGGGCCAAGTTGCGCTATCTCGACTCGCTGCTCAATAAGGACGAGGTGGGTCTGGTCCGATGGAAGAACGCCGTCCGCATCTTCCCGGCGGGCGCCTTTCCAGCCGACTGATGCGCGTCGACGTCAACGCATTCCTCGGCGCCTATCCCTGGCGCAAGGTTCCTGGCACGTCGCCCGAAGCGCTGCTCAAGGCGCTCGATCGCGCCGAGGTCGACGAGGCGTGGGTCACGCACCTCCCGAGTCTTTTCTGGCGCGACCCGACCGAAGGAAACCAGTGGCTCGTCGAGACGGCGCGCCGCGAAGCGCGACTCAAGCCCGTGCCGGTCATTCATCCGGGACTGGCGCAGTGGGAGCAGACCCTCGGCGACGCCGTGAACGCGGGCGCCCCTGCGGTCCGCTGCGACCCCCAGTATCTGGGGCTCGATCCCGCGGGCGGGGAAATGCGCGTGCTGGCTGCCGCCTGCGGGGCGGCTCAGGTGCCTCTCATGCTTGCGGTCCGGCTCGAGGATGGTCGTCAGCGTCATCCCAACGATCACGCCGCCGAGTTGTCTGCGGCCGCCGTGCGCGCGTTGATCCGGAGTGATGCCGACGTGCGCGTCCTCATCACGCACGCCGATCGGGGGTTCGTCGAGGAGGTCCACTTCGGCTCGACCCCCGAAGAAGCCCGGCGCATCTGGTGGGACATCTGTTGGATCTGGGGACCGCCGGAAGACCATCTCGGTACGCTGTTCAAAACCGTCGGGATCGATCGCTTCGTGTTTGGGACGGGGCAGCCGCTGCGGATTCCGGAGAACAGCGTCGCCAAGCTCGATCTCCTGAATCTCCCCGCGGATCGCCGCCAGGCGATCGAATCGGGCAACGTGCGCAACGGGCTGCTCGCATAACACTCGCCGCGCGCCTCGAGTGGGGCCTGATCCCCGCCGTCCCCGTGCCATTCCGGGGAAACCTGTTGGCCGAGGATGTACAGCGCTCATACGCGAAGTGGATGGCCGAACAACCCGTTGCCGGCGTCGCCGTGTGGGCGCACACAGGTCGCGGCCCGCACCTTTCGCCACAGCAGAGGAGCGCCGTGCTAGGCGCGTGGCGTGCGGCGCTCCCCGGCAAAGTGCTCGTGGCGGGCGCGAATTCGATCGAGATGGCTCGCGAAGCCAAGCGAGGCGGCGCCGACGCCCTGCTGGCGTTTCCGAGGCGCGACAACGCCGTTCGTTACCACGAAGAACTCGCCCGGGAGCTCCCGGTGATCGCCTTCTATTTGTACGAGACCGCCGGGGGTGTGTCCTACGACGATGCCACGCTGCACGCGATTCTCGCGTTGCCCGGCGTGATCGGCATCAAGGTCGCGACCCTCGACTCGGTCGTGACGTTCCAACGCATCGCGGCGATCATGCGGGATCATCCTGAGAAGCTCTTGATCACGGGTGAAGACCGTTTTCTCGGTTACTCTCTCGAGATGGGTGCGCGCGCCGCGCTGATCGGCATGGGGGCGGCGCTCACCGACCTACAAGCGAGGGCGCTGTCCGCGTTCCGCGATGGTGATCACGCCTCTTTTTCACGCGTCTCCACGCAGTTGGACGCCTTTGCTCAGACGACTTTCGTCGCTCCTATGGAGGGCTACATCCGTCGCATGCTGTGGGCGCTCGCCGCGGACGGCGTCATCCCAGACGATGCGTGTGATGATCCGTGGGGACCGGCGCTCCCGGCGGCGGAGCGGGACCAGGTGCGCCGAGCGGTGCGAGATGCGCGCGCAGCTCGCGACTGATTTCGAGCGGTTCAAGAAGCGCGCGTTGCCGCGCGACTTTCCGTCCCATGTGCGCGAGGCGTATGGCATCGACCTGACCGCGCGCTACCTCGGCACCACGATTCCGCATCCGATCGGGAAAGGCTCCGGCCAGCTGTCGCTCAATCAGGGACAGCTCGAGGTGGACGCCGAGGCGGGGCTGGCGTTTGCGGTGCTGAAGACCGTCATCGCCCAGGATGCGGCGGGCGCGCAGTCGATGGCGGCGTGGGCCATCCACGAAGCGAAGATGAAGGTCGAACGGCGGGGCACGGGATGGACCGTCACGTGGAAGGGCCGTGGCTGGGACCGTTCCTTTGAGGAATACCTCGCCCTCGTACGCACCGGTGGTGATCTCACCCGGGCCGGCCACCTCCTCGTTGTCCCGTCGGTGAAGTACCATCTGCCGCGGCTCGACGAGCCGTTCAAAGAGGCAGAGTACGCGTTCACGACGCGCGCGCTCGCGACCGCGTGGGGTGCGCCGCTCCTCCTTCTAGAGAAGGACTTCTCGCCCACTCTCGCCGGGGACGCGCTCGCGGGGGAGCAGGCGCAGATTCTCCGCTGGCTGCGTGAGGTGCCCGCGCGCATCCGCGCGCAGACGGCCGTGCGTCTCGCGGTGAAGGTGATGAACGCGCGCTTCGACGACGACTTTCAGGTCGAGATGGTGCGCGCGGCCGCCGGGGCCGATGCGCTGGTCGTATTCAACCGGCTTTTCGATCTCGAGCGGGGCGTCGCGTATGGAGGCCCGGAGTTGTTGGAGCGCAACCTGCGCGTCCTGGCTCGGCTGACCCCGGGAACCCCGGGCTCGCGTCCGGCGTCAGCCGAACTCTGCGGCACGGGGGGCATCGCGTGCGGTCGTGACATCCTCGAGTACGCCCGTCGCGGCTGCGAGAGCGTCCAGCTGCACACATACTTTCAGCTCCCCCAGAGCGAGTACGCCGCAACGGACGGCTCCCGCACCCAGCGGGCGTTGCACCAGCTCGTGTTCAACCCTGTCGACGGTCTGATCGCCGGAATGCTCGAGCTGGAAGCTGACGGCGCCCTGCAGCGTCGGGGCGGGGAGTTGCATTTTCTCGACCTGAGCGCCGATGCGCATCGCCCGCGCTGATCTCTACGAGCTGACGTTGCCCCTCCTCGAGCCGTTCGTCATCTCGGGCGGGGCGATCACGGAGCGTCGCTCGCTCATCGTGGTGCTCCACGACGATGCCGGCCATACCGGCTACGGCGAGGCACCGCCGTTCGATCTGCCTTTTTATTCCGAAGAAACGCTCATGAGTGCGCGCGACCTCACAGAACGTGTCCTGCTGCCGCGGATCGTAGGCCGGGAGTTCGCGGGGCCCGAGGCAGTGGACGACGCGCTGCGCGACGGGATTCGCGGCAACTGGTTCGCCCGCGCCGGAATCGAGACCGCCGCCTGGGACCTCGCGGCGCACGTGCGTGGTACAGGTCTCGCCCAGCTCCTCGGCGAGGCGCTGGGCGCGAGGCCGGCGCCATCCGTCGCGTGTGGCGTCGCCCTGGGCATTCCCGAGGGACGCAACCCCGAGGCGCTCACGCGCAGCGTGTACGACGCGGTGCGGCACGGGTACCAGCGCGTCAAAATTAAAGTCGCGCCCGGGTGGGACGTCGCCGCCG
>DASYRD010000071.1:0-1764 GCA_036004745.1 Gemmatimonadales bacterium
GAACCGCGGGTCGATCGATCGTCGTGTCGGTGCGCTCCTCGTCCGGCACCCAGCCGATCCCCGACGGGTACGGCCTCGCACGATCGCACGAGCAGCAACGCCTTCCCGATTCACGCGCTCCTCCAGTTCTCTCCTGAGTGCTCCGCGCCTCCGGCGCGGATTACGTAGTCGGTCATCGTCGCGCCCTTGGGCTACGCCCGGCGGCGCGCGTCACTACCCTCAGGAGTTTTCTGATGCGTGCTCCATCTTTGCGGGGCGTCCTCGGGACGCTTCCATTCCTCCTTGTTCTGGTCATCGTACCTCGAGCGGCGACTGCTGATCCGAGCTCGGGTAACCACACCGATGCCGGTGTGTTGTCCGGGCGCGTGGCGGACACCGCCGGTGTACCCCTTTCGGGCGCGCGGGTCTCTTTGCTCGAGCTGCGCCGCACCACCACCACGGACTCGATAGGGCAGTATCGGTTCGGCAACGTTCCCGCCGGGCGCTATTCCCTTTCGATCGCGCAAATCGGCTACGCGCCCACCGTGCGCCGGGTGGCGTTCTCCGGCACCGACTTCACGGTCGACGTGACCCTGCGGCCCGCGGCCATCGAGCTCAGCGCCGTCCAGGTCACGGCGACACCGGACGCGACAAGCGCTCTCAACACACCGCAACCGATCGCCCTGGTCGCCCAGGAGACGCTGCGACAATCGCAGGCACCCAGTCTCGCGGAAACGCTGCGGGAGGTAGCTGGAGTCCACGATCTGTCGACGGGGGTAGGGGTCGGTAAACCCGTGATTCGCGGGCTGACGTCGAATCGCGTCCTGGTGCTGGACGATGGCCAGCGTCTCGAGACCCAGCAGTGGGGCGACGAGCACGCGCCCAACGTCGAGACGGCCACGGCGGACCGGATCGAGGTGATCCGGGGCCCGGCGAGCGTGTTGTATGGCTCCGACGCGATCGGCGGAGTGATCAACGTGGTCCCGAAGGAGCTGCCCGATGCGATCGGGCGCCCGGGATTCGTGCGCGGCAGTGTCACGGCCGCCTACGGCACCAACAATCAGATGGCGGATGGTGCCATGTCGCTCGAGGGAGCGAGCCAGGGCATCGGGTTCCGCGGCACCTTGAGCGGGCGGACCAGCCAGGACGTGCGCACGCCGAGCTACCTCCTGTGGAACAGCGGAAACCAGGCAGCGGGCGGCAGCGCGTCGATCGGGGCGCGTGGTGGCTGGGGGTCGATCTCGGCCGGCTATTCGCAGCGCAACGAGAAGATCCAGTTGACCGACGAGGATCCGGCCGCCACCCCGACGCAACGCATGGTCACGAACCATGGCCGAGTCGACCTGACGGTCCCACTCGGCAACGCCCGTCTGGAGGTG
Organism: Gemmatimonadales bacterium; assembly: GCA_036004745.1. GTDB lineage: Bacteria > Gemmatimonadota > Gemmatimonadetes > Gemmatimonadales > GWC2-71-9 > 20CM-2-65-7. The sequence continues at coordinate 1,359 of DASYRD010000071.1, forward strand.
TCCAGCGGCTTTGAGCGCAGCCGGCGCCGGGAGTTCGAAGACGACACGACCACGACCGTCGGTCTCGGACTGCTTTCGCAGACGTACCTCACGGACGTTCACTATCATCATGCCCCGCTTGGCGCGCTCCAGGGCGTGCTGGGAGTTTCGGGTCTCCGCACCACATTCGAGAAGTTCGGTGAAGAGACTTTGATCCCTGATAGCCGCCTGAATTCGGCAGGAGCATACGCCTTCGAGCAGGCCGAGACCGGCCGTTGGAACCTCTCGTTCGGCGCTCGGTTCGACTATCGCCATCTCGACGTTCAGAACGACACCGTGCTGGGCGTCGCCGCGCAACAGCGGACGTGGAATTCCTTCACCGGCAACGTGGGGGTGCTGTACCACGTGGTGGAGCCCGTCGCGCTGG
>DASYRD010000072.1:0-1567 GCA_036004745.1 Gemmatimonadales bacterium
TTGACGTGGCTGGGCCGCTTCTTCCAGGGGATGATCGCGGCGTGGCGGGGCGACGATCAACGGGCGGGGGAGCTGGCGGACGCGCTCGTCCAGTGGGGCCGCCCGCGGGGGATGCAGCACCACCTGTGGTGGGCCTGTCAAGTCCGTGGCATGGTCGCGCTCGGGAGTGGTGACTTCGAGGACGCCTACGAGCAGCTGATCAGGATCAGCCCACCAGGCCTCCTCGCGCCGCATGTTCCGTATGCGCTTCGGGTGCTCATCGATCTGGTCGAGGCGGCAATGCGTACCGGTCGCGAAGCCGAGGCGGCGGCGCACGTCGCTGCGATGCAAGAGGCGAACATTGCCGCGGTGTCGTCGCGACTTGCGCTCCTGGCCGGTGCTTCGGCCGCGATGGTCGCGCCCGATGATCGGGCGCGGGCGCTGTTCCAGGAGACGCTCGCGCTCCCGGGAGTCGAGCGGTGGCAGTTCGACCTCGCCCGGGTGCGGCTCGCGTACGGCGAACGCCTCCGACGTCGCCGGGCGATGAGGGAGGCTCGGATGCAGCTCAACGCCGCCCACGGGGTCTTCGAGCGCCTCAGGGCGCGTCCCTGGATGGACCGCGCGAGCGCGGAGCTTCGGGCGACCGGGCAGACGAAACCGCGTGCGGGCGACAACGTCCTGGACTGTCTGACGCCCCAGGAGTTCGAGATCGCAAGCCTCGCCGCGTCGGGGCTGACGAACAAGCAGATCGCGGAACGGCTGTTCCTGTCCCACCGGACCGTCGGCGGTCACCTCCACCGCGCCTTTCCCAAGCTGGGTGTCGCCACCCGTGCGGCCCTTCGCGACGCGCTCGGATCCCTGCCCCGGGAGCAGCTCCCACGCAGGTAGTGCTGTTCCCGGGGAGCTGGTTCGCGACTTGTCAGGCCTTGACGAACGCCAGCAGGTCCGGGTTGATGACGTCGGGGTGAGTCGTGCACATGCCGTGCGGGAGCTTCTCGTAGACCTTGAGCCTGCCCTTCTTCAGGAGCTTCACCGACAGCAGCGCGGAGGCGGCGATCGGTACGATCTGGTCGTCGTCGCCGTGCATGACGAGCGTGGGGACGTCGATTGCCTTCAGGTCCTCGGTGAAGTCGGTCTCCGAGAAGGCCTTGATCCCGTCGTACTGCGCCTTCGCACCGCCCATCATCGCCTGGCGCCACCAGTTCTCGATCACGGCTTGGGACGCCTTCGCGCCGGGCCGGTTGTAGCCGTAGAAGGGACCGCTCGCGAAATCGACGTAGAACTGCGCCCGGTTGGCGGCGAGCTGCCTGCGCAGGCCGTCGAACACCTCGATCGCCAGACCGCCAGGATTGGCCGGTGTCTTTACCATGATCGGCGGCACCGCGCCGATGAGCACCAGCTTGGCGACGCGGCCCTTGCCGTGGCGGGCGACGTAGCGGGTCGCCTGGCCGCCGCCGGTGGAGTGGCCGACGTGGACGGCGTTGCGCAGGTCGAGATGCTCGACGACGGCGGCGGCGTCGGCGGCGTAGTGGTCCATGTCGTGGCCGTCGCTGACCTGGCTCGACCGGCCATGGCCGCGCCGGTCGAT
>DASYRD010000073.1:0-44657 GCA_036004745.1 Gemmatimonadales bacterium
CCGTAGTACGAGAGGACCCGGACGAAGCGACCTCTCGTGTCCCGGCTGTCCTGCCAAGGGCAACGCCGGTTAGCGATGTCGCGCGGGGATAACCGCTGAATGCATCTAAGTGGGAAACCCTCCCCAAGATGAACACTCCCGAGCCGCAAGGCTCCTAAAGGGCCCTGGGAGACTACCAGGTTGATAGGCGGCAGGTGTAAGGCGCGCGAGCGCTTCAGCCGAGCCGTACTAATTGCCCGTGAGGCTTGATCTCTTCTTTTAGTTGAGATCGTGTGCTTCCGAAGTAACACCACTACTCACGCACTCGTCGGTCGTTCTTTGCTGGCGACTAGCGCGACAGGGCCACACCCGTTCCCATCCCGAACACGGTCGTTAAGCCTGTCAGCGCCGATGGTACTGCGGTTGCGAGACCGTGGGAGAGTAGGCCGCCGCCAGCGTTACATCGAAGCCCGCCCCAATGCACCGGGGCGGGCTTCAGTGTTTAGGGACCCGCCGGCGCGTACGACGCCGCCCACGCCTTCGTGCGCCGCGCCATCAGCCCCCGCGCCAACGCCTCGAGCTCCGCCTTCTGACTCGAGAACTGCAGGTTCATCGACTCGAGCTTCGCCTGAATCTCCTCGGCCGTCGTCGCGATGTCCGATGTGATCACCAGCCAGTACGGCAGCACCAGCGCGACGCGCGCCTCGTCGTCACCCGTCGCCGAGGGTCGCGCGCGCTCCCCCTCGCTCGCCAGTTGTTGCGCCGTGCGCATCACCGGCGGCGCCGCGTGCGGCCCTTCGCGCCCCGCCTGCGCCGCGCCCGTCGGCGCGTTCAGCTCGACCACCTGCCGCCCCGCGGCGCGCTCGGTCGTGCGCTCCCCCGACGCGGGGAACACGGGCTGGATGCCGCCGTCGGGATCGACCAGCAGCACGATGACGTGCGCAGGGCGCGTCAGCTCGAACTCGACGCGGCGCGCGCTGGCGGCCACGATGCCCGACCCGTACGTGGTGCGCTGGCCGAGCCGGGTGACGGGCAGGGGGCCCTGCGCGGCGGCCAACTGTGGTGCGACGATCAGAGCGAACGCGACGATCGGAATACGCATGGTACCCTCAGCGGGAGGACAAAATAGTATCAGCCAGGTGCGCGCCGATTCGCAAGGTCGTAGCTTCCGCCCATGACGCGCTGCGGGACCGTCGCCCTCGCCGGCCGACCCAACGTCGGGAAGTCGACCCTCCTGAACGCCCTCGTGGGCGAGCACCTCGCGATCGTGGCGCCGAAGCCGCAGTCCACCCGCATGCCCGTCATCGGCCTCCTCACGCGGGACGACGCCCAGTTTATCTTCACCGACTCGCCCGGGCTGCTCGAGCCCGAGTACAAGCTCCACGAAGCGATGCGGACGGCGGCACTGCGCGCGATCGCGGACGCCGAGGTCATCGCCTACTTGCACCCGCTGTCGGAGTACCCGGCGCCGCCCCTCGTCCAGGTGGCGCGCCTGACCCAACCGCCACGCGCGCCCATCGTCACCGTCTACACAAAATCGGACCTGTGCCCGCCGAACCGCCACACCGCCCAACCGCCCGACGTCATGGTGTCGGCGGTGACGGGGGACGGTCTGGACGCGCTATTATTGGCCCTCCGCGCGCACATCCCTGAAGGTCCCTTTCATTATGATCCCGACGAGCTGGCGACCCAGCCGATGCGCTTCTTTGCCGCCGAGTTCATTCGGGAAGCGGCGTTCGAACAGCTCCACGAAGAGCTGCCGTACAGCGTGGCGTGTGAGATCGACGAGTTCCGGGAGGGCGCCGAGCCGGTATATATTCGGGCGGTCGTCTACGTCGAGCGGGACAGCCAGAAGGGCATCGTGATCGGGGAAGGGGGGCGCGCCATCAAAGCGCTCGGCGCCGCCGCCCGCGCCAAGATCGAGACCCTCCTCGGCCAGCGGGTCTTCCTCGACCTGCACGTAAAGGTCCTGCCCAAATGGCGCCGCCACGAACCATCGCTCAAGCGCCTGGGGTACGCTACATCATGAGTCTGTCGCCCGATCTGCTCGAGATCCTCGTTTGCCCCAAGTGCAAAGGGCCGCTCGAGCATCGCACGGCTCCCGGCGAATCGCTCGCGTGCCACACCTGTCGTCTCATCTACGCGGTCGAGGATGACATCCCGATCATGTTGATCGATGAGGCGAAAAGCTTTTGACGGTCGGGCGGTCGGGCGGTTGGGCGCTTGGGTGCTCCCAATCGCCATCCTCGTTCTAACCGCCGAACCGGCGAGCCTAGCCGCCCAGGACCTCCCCCTCAACGCCGGCGCCCTGTTCCTGGTCTTCCCGGTCGGCGCGCGGGCCGTCGGTATGGGACAGACCGCGATCAGTGTGGAGGGGCAAGCGGAGGCGGCGTTCTGGAATCCTGCCGGCCTCGCGACCATCGAGACCAACCAGTTCGTGCTCCACACGGCCACGCTCGTCGCCGGCCGCAGTCACGTCCTCGGCGCGTATTTCCCGTCGCGCGGGATCGGCGTGCTCGGCGGCGCGTTTTACCTCGTGGATTACGGCGACGAGCCCCTCACCGACATAGATGGGAACACGATCGGGCGCATCGCCCCCCGTAACTTCGAGTTTCTCGCTTCCTACGCCACCGCCCTCGCCGGCTCCTTCGTTTTCGGATTGAACTACAAGCTCGTGCAGTTCCGCGTGGACTGCACCGGCGACTGCAGGAACTTTCCGACCGGGCAGGGCACCACGCACGCGATCGACGTCGGCGGGCAGTTTCGGGTTGGCGCAGGAGGGCCGCTGCGGGTCGGCGTGGCGGTGCGCAACATCGGTTTCAAGCTGCAGGTCCAGAACAAGCCGCAGGCCGATCCGCTCCCGGCGCGGCTCGCCGTGGGCGCGCAGTATCACGTGCTGCTGCCGACGCGGGAGGGCGCGCTGCCCAACGAACGCTTCGATATGCGCGTGGCTGCTGACGTGGACAGCCCATGGGGACACGAGGGCCAGTCGGAGCTCCGCTTGGGCGTCGACATCGGGTACCAACGCCTGGTGCGGGTGCGCGCCGGCTACGCGTTCGTGCAGGATGGCTTGAGCGGGCCGAGCGTCGGACTCGGCCTGGAGAGCGGGTCTATCGGCGTCGATCTGGCGCGCACGTTCCTCACGGGCTCGGACCTGATCATCGAAAACCCCACCTTCTTTTCGTTCCGGGTCACCTTCTAAATGCCGGTCGAGCGCCTCTGGACCGTAGTCGTGGTGTCGGCATTGACCGTCGCCGCGGCCGTGCGTGGCGCCGCGCAACGCGTCGACACGACGACGCCGCTGTCGGCGCCGAAGGCGTTGCGCCCGCTCGCGTCGCTTCTCATCCCCGGGGCGGGCCAGCTGATGGGCGGCCAGGACCGCGGGGCCGTCTACCTCGCGACCGAGATCTACCTCGTCTCCCGCTTCATCCAGCTCGACCGTGAGGCCAGCCGCGACGCCCGGCAGTTCCAGGCGCTCGCGTTCGACATCGCGCGCCGCGCCTACAATCCCACGACGCGTGATACGGTGTTTGAGTACTACGAGCAGATGGAGCGCTTCGCCGAGAGCGGGCGCTACAACACGGACCCCGGGACGGGGTTCACCCCCGAGAGCGACACGCGCACGTACAATGGATCGGTGTGGCTCCTGGCGCGGCGCACGTTCTGGCCCGACCCGGACGTCCTGCCCGATCCCACGTCGCTCGAGTATTGGCGCGCCGTCGATTTCTATCAGGCGCGCGCGGTTGGGCCCGGCTATCAATGGTCGTGGCGCGATCACTCGCTCGAGCACGAAGTGTTCAAAGAGACCATCCGCCGCTCGGACGACGGCTTCCGCCGCGCCCAGAATCAGATCGGTCTCCTGCTCGCGAATCACGTCGTGAGCGCCGTCGACGCGCTCATTTCCAGCCGGCTCGCCGCGGTCGCGGGCCGCCCCGCCTCACTCCACACGACCGTTGGCGCCCGCGGCACCGCGCTCTTCCAGTTCAGCATCGCATTCTGACCGAGACACCCCATGACCTGGCTCACGAACCCCGAGCTGTGGATCGCCCTGTTGACCCTGACGGTCCTCGAGATCGTCCTCGGCATCGACAACATCGTGTTCCTGTCGATCATCACGGGGAAGCTGCCGCCCGCCCAGCAGCCGCGGGCGCGGCGGATCGGCCTCTCGCTCGCGATGCTGCTGCGCATCGGCTTGCTCGCCACGCTGGCGTGGATCATTCGGCTGACGGCGCCGCTCTTCACGGTGCTGGGCCACGCGTTTGCGGGGCGCGACCTGATCCTGCTCGCCGGCGGCTTGTTCCTCATCACGAAGAGCACTCGCGAGATCCACGAGCGGCTCGAAGGCGACGAGCATCCGGGGAAGGCTCGCGCGCCGGTGTCGTTCGCCAACGTCGTCGTGCAGCTCGTCCTGTTGGACCTGGTGTTTTCGCTCGACTCGGTCATCACCGCGGTCGGGATGGCGCGCCACCTCGGCGTGATGATCGCCGCCGTCGTGATCGCGGTGGGGGTGATGATGCTCTCGGCGGCCGCGATCAGTGACTTCGTCCACCGGCACCCGACCATCAAAATGCTGGCGTTGAGTTTCCTGTTGCTGATCGGGGTCTCGCTCATCGCCGACGGACTCGGCCAGCACCTCTCGAAGGGGTACATCTACTTCGCCATGGGCTTCTCGGTGTTCGTCGAGATGCTCAACCTGCGGATGCGGGCGCGGCGTGAACCCGTGCAGTTGCGCGAGGCCTTCAAGCCCGAATAGCGGTTCATTTGACACGGGAGGCGAAGAGGCCTAAGTTTAGGCGCTTTCGACCCTTACGAGAGGAGTGAGGTGCGGTCGCGCCAAGCCATTCTCTTCTTCTCGCCGGCTGGTCGTTCCGTACCTGACTTCGTGACCACGTGGGTCAACGGGAAGGGCCTGCCCGTCGTCACGGTCCAGCAAGGGGCGGCGGTGGCGGAGCGCGTGCTGCGCGCTCTGCCGACGCTCGTCATCGTCGACGCCGACAGCGCGGGGCCCGAGGGGTTGGAACTGTGTGCCCGCCTCAAGTCGGATCCGTACACGGCGATCGTCCCGTTCGCGGCCGTGACGCACCGGCACGCGACCGACGTGGTGCGGCAATGGTTCGCGGCCGGGGCCGACGAGGTCATCACGCCGTTGTTCGAGCCGGGGGAGCAGGTCGGACGGCTCGACGCGCTGGTGACCCGCGCGGAACGCGACGTGGCCGTCAACCCGTCCACGCGGCTCCCCGGCACGACGGAGATCGAGCGCGAGATCAAGCGGCGGATGGAGCTGAACGAGCTGTTCGCGGTCTGCTACGCCGACTTGGATCACTTCAAGGAGTTCAACGATCGCTACAGCTACTACGATGGCGATCGTGTCATCTACCTGCTATCGCGCATCCTCCACGACGTCGTGAAAGGCATGCTCGGCGAGCGGGGCTTCGTCGGGCATATCGGCGGGGACGACTTCATCTGCGTCATCCCGATCGAGACCATCGGCGAAGTGTGCGGGGAAGTGCTGGACGTGTTCGATACGCTGGTCCCGTATCAGTACAACGAGCAGGACCGGCGGGCAGGGTACTACTTCGGGAAGGATCGGCGCGGCCAGCTGCACCGCGTGCCGCTGATGACGTTGTCGATCGGCGTTGTGACGAACCAGCACCGGCGGTTTGCGCACCCCGCGCAAGTCAGCGAGTTGGCAACGGAAATGAAGAGTTATGCGAAGACGCAGGCGGGGTCGGTGTTCGTCGTCGACCGCCGCCATGATCCGGAACCCGGCGAACCCGGCAGAGGCGAATAGAGCGAGCGCGTGAACGTTACCTGTCCGTCATGTGAAACGGTGTACCGGGTGGACCCGGCCAAAGTCCCCGCGGGCGGCGTGCGTGCGCGCTGTAGCGTGTGCAGCAACGTCTTCGCCGTGAGCACGGACGGCGCCGCCGCGCCCGGGCCCGCGCTGGTGCGCACGCCAGCGCCGGCCCGGGCCCCGGTCCCGGCACCGCCACCGCCACCGCCACCGCCGCCGACCCCGGCGCCCGCACCGGTGATCGCTGCACCCGCCGCACCTTCGCGCGCGCCCATCGTGCCGCCCGTCGCGCCGCCCGCGGGGCGGCCGCTCATGCCCGCGGCGCCTCCGGGGCGGCCTGCCGCGCCGGTCGCGCCCGTGATGCCACCGGTCGTTCGACCCGCCGCCTCGTCAGCACCGCCGCTGCCTCCCGCGGCCCCTGCGGCCCCCACGCGTCCCGCCGCCCCGGCACCTGCGCCCGCGATCGCGGCGCCGCCGCCCGTCGCCGCTCCTGCTCCTGCGCCGGCCGCGGCACCAGCGGCGAGGGCGAGCACGCCGGGCAAGCGACTCACGGGTCCGCTCCGTCCCGTGAATCCGTTCATGGTGCAGGATCCGAAACAGAAAGCGCGGCGCCTCGCGCGCGCGTTGATCTCCGACATGCTTGTATATCACCCGGAGAAGCGGCAGCAGGGGATCCGCGACGGGACGCTGCCGCAGCTCTTCAAGGATGAAATCCAGAAGAGCTGGCTCGAGTACACCGAGCAGGTCGGCGCCGAGCTCGCGCAGAGCACGCCGTTCTGGACGGAAGCCCTGAACGAGATCCTCGCCGGCGGCCACAAGCTTTTCTAGGAGTGCTGATACTGTGGGTCTAACAGAGCGTTTCACAGAGTTCGACCGCCGCCTCACTCAGCTCAAGGGGTTTCTTTGACGTCGACGGCAAGGCGGCGCGTCTGGGGGAGCTCGAGCGCGCGATGGCGGACAGCGCGCTGTGGGCCGACTCCGAACGCGCCCGGCACACCGTCGCAGAAGTCAAATCCCTGAAGGGGTGGCTCGAACCCTATCACGCCCTGCGCAAGCGGGTCGATGAAGGGAGCGAGCTCACCGAGCTGCTCGAAGCCGACTCCCACATCGACCTGGCGATGCAGCGCTCCCTCGAGACGGAGGCGGATGAGATCGCCGCCCGGCTCGAGGCGCTCGAGATGCAGAACATGCTCCAGGGCCCCGACGATGTGCGCGATGCGCTGCTGACGATTCACCCTGGCGCCGGCGGCACGGAGTCGCAGGACTGGGCCGAGATGCTGGTGCGCATGTACACGCGCTGGGCCGAGCGGCATGGATTCACGGTCGAAGTGCTCGACCTCCTCCCCGGCGAAGAAGCGGGGATCAAGTCGGCCGAAATCGAAATCCGCGGGCGCTACGCGTACGGGTTGCTGAAGGCGGAGAAGGGCGTGCACCGGCTGGTGCGCATCTCCCCGTTCGATTCCCAGTCGCGCCGCCACACGTCGTTCGCCTCGGTGTTCGTCTATCCCGTCGTGGACGACGAAATCGAGATCGAGATCAAGGATGATGATCTGCGGATCGACGTGTTCCGCGCCTCCGGGAAGGGCGGGCAGCACGTCAACAAGACGTCGTCCGCGGTGCGCATCACGCACATCCCCAGCGGGATCGTCGTCGCGTGCCAACAGGAGCGCAGCCAGGGCAAGAACAAGGCAACGGCGATGAAGATGTTGAAATCGCGACTCTACGAGCGTGCCGTCGCCGAGCGGGAGGCGAAGAAGGCCGAGGTGGACAAGCAAAAACTCGACAACTCCTGGGGGAATCAGATTCGCTCCTACGTGTTCCAGCCATACACGATGGTCAACGATCACCGCACCGAGATGAAGGTGACCGACGTCCACAAGGTGATGGATGGGGACCTCGATCCCTTCATCGAGGAGTTCCTGCGCCGCTTCGGGCATAAGGCCGCATGACCAGCTTCGTAGAGGCCGCCCGGCGCGAGAAGCTGCAGGAGCTGGTGAAGCGCGGCGTCGTCCCGTTCGCCTACCGGTTCGACCGCTCAGGCACGACGCGCGACGCCATCGCGGCGTACCAGAGCGACGACGACCCCACGGTGCATCGGCTGGCGGGGCGCATCGTGGCGCTGCGTCCTCATGGCAAGACGACCTTCGCGCACGTCGCCGACCAGTCCGGGAAGATCCAGGCTTACTTCAAGATCGACGACCTCGGCGCGGCGTACGAAGTCCTGGCGCTCCTCGATCTCGGCGATTTCGTCGGCGTCGAGGGCCCGCTGTTCAAGACCAGGACCGGCGAGATCACGGTGCGCGCCTCGAAGCTGACGCTGCTGACCAAGGCCCTGCGCCCGCTCCCCCTCGGCAAGGAAGACGCGAGCGGGGTCCGCCACGGCGAGCTGTCCGATCCGGAAGTGCGCTATCGGCAGCGCTACGCCGACCTCGCGGTGCACGCCGAGGTGCGGGAGGTGTTCCGCCTCCGCGCGCGCGTCGTCAGCGCGATGCGGGCCTTCTTCGACGCGCGGGGGTACCTCGAAGTGGAGACCCCGGTGCTGCAGCCCCTGTATGGAGGCGCGGCGGCCCGGCCGTTTACCACGCAGCACGAGGCGCTCGACACCACCCTCTACCTGCGCATCGCCGACGAGCTGTACCTGAAGCGCTGCATCGTGGGTGGCTTCGAAAAAGTGTACGAGATCGGACACGACTTTCGGAACGAAGGGCTGTCGCGCTTCCACAACCCCGAGTTCACGATGGCCGAGTGGTATCAGGCCTATGCCGACTACCACGACGTGTTGGAGCTCACCGAGGAGCTGGTATCGACGGTGGTGCAGGACCTGTTCGGCACGACGACCCTCGAGCGGCACGGGGCGACGTACTCGTTCGCCCGGCCCTTCGCGCGCGCCGACTTCTACGGCCTGATGAAGCAGCACACCGGGGTCGACCTGGCCCGCGCCGGGGAAGCCGAACTGCGCGCCGCCTTGAAGAAGAGGAACGTCGCCGACGCCGACGCGCTGTCCGGTGCGAAGCTCATCGACGAACTGTTCAAGGTGTACGTGGAGCCGACGCTGGTGCAGCCCACCTTCGTGCTCGACTACCCGATCGCGCTGTCGCCGCTCGCCAAGCCGAAGCGCGATGACCCCACGCGCGTCGAGCGCTGGGAGCTGTTCGTCCAGGGCCGCGAGATGGCGAATGCGTTCAGCGAGCTGAACGATCCCGAGGAGCAGCGGCGCCGCTTCGAGCAGCAGGCGGGCTTCCGCGCCCAGGGTGACGCCGAGGCGCATCAGCTCGACGAGGACTATCTCCGCGCCCTGGCGTACGGCATGCCGCCGACGGGTGGCGTGGGGTTGGGCGTTGACCGCTTCGTGATGCTCTTGGCCGATCAGCCGAACATCCGCGACGTGATCCTGTTTCCGATGCTGCGGCCCGAATGATCTCGCGCCTCGAGCTACAGATCGCCCTGCGCTACCTGAAGAGCCGCCGCGCGTCACGCCTGCTCTCACTCATCACCGTAATCGCCGTCGGCGGCATCACCGTCGGCGTGATGGCGCTCGTCGTCGTGCTCGGTGTGATGAACGGTCTGCAGAACGATCTCCGCGAGAAAATCCTCGTCGTGAACCCGCATTTGCGCGTCCTCACGTACGGGGAAGGCCTGCGGCTCGACGCCTGGCGTGAGACGCTCGCGAAAGTGCGCCGGACCTCGGGCGTCGAAGCCGCCACCCCGTTTGTCCTCTCGCAGGGGCTCATCTCCGCGGGGCACGACTACGCCGAAGGCGTGGCCGTCATCGGCGTCGAGTCGGACACGGGGACGCGCGCGGTCACGAGCCTGCCGCGGCACTTCACCAAGGGCGATCTCAGCTTCCGCGTCACGCAGCTCGGCGTGGACGGCGGCATCGCGATCGGCGTTCGCCTCGCGAGCAAGCTGACCGTGTATCCCGGCGACGTCGTGACGCTCGTCGCGCCGGCCGGCTCCAAGTACAACAGCAGTCTCGGCGCCTTCATTCCGAAACTGCGGCGCTACGAGGTCACCGGGCTGTTCGAGACCGGCATGTACGATTACGACAACAGCTACGTCGTGATGCGGCGCCAGACCGCGCAGGAATTCGCCGGACTCGACAGCGCCGTGACCGGGCTCGAGGTGCGGCTCACCGATCCGCGCCACGCCGACACGTTCGGCACGGCGCTCGAGGCGCAGCTCGGCTACCCGTACCGCGCCCTCGACTGGCAGTCGCAAAACCGCTCGCTGTTCTCGGCGCTCAAGCTCGAGAAGCTCGCGATGGGGTTCGTCGTGTTCCTGATCTGCGTCGTCGCCGCGTTCAATATCGTCGGGACGCTCACGATGGTCGTGCGCGACAAGACGCGGGAGATCGGCATCCTGCTCGCGATGGGCATGCGGCCCGCGTCGATCCGCTGGATCTTCCTGGCGCAGGGCGTGTTCATCGGGCTCGTCGGCACCGCGCTCGGCGCGGTCTTCGGCCTGTTGCTCGGTGCGAGCGTGAACAACGGCCAGCTCATCCCGATCGATCCGTCGATCTACTTTATCGACCATCTGCCCGTCCACACCGAGCCCCTCGACGCGTTGTTCGTCATCGGGGCCAGCATCTTGATCGCGACGCTGGCGCCGCTCTACCCCAGCATCCAGGCGGCTCGGCTCGAGCCGGTGCGCGCCATCCGCTACGAATGAACGCGCTGCTCGAGGGTCGCGCGCTCCGCAAGGTCTACGCGGGTGGAGACGGCCAGCCGCTGGAGGTGCTCCGCGGCGTCGACCTCGAAGTGCGGCGCGGCGAGTTCGTGGCCATCGTCGGCGCCTCCGGGGCGGGGAAGAGCACGCTGCTGCATCTGCTCGGCGCGCTCGACGCCCCCACCTCGGGCGACGTCTGGCTCGATGGTTCGCGCTACGCCGACCTCGATGCCCGGGCGACCGCCGAGCTGCGCAACCGGAAAGTGGGGTTCGTCTTCCAGTTTCATCACCTGCTGCGCGAGTTCTCGGCCCTCGAGAACGTGATGATGCCCCTCCTGATCGGCGGCATGGCCGAGCGGCAGGCGCAATCGCGCGCCGAAGAGGTGCTGTCCGAGGTGGGGCTCGCCGGACGCATGACCCATCGGCCCGGCGAGCTGTCGGGTGGCGAGCAGCAGCGCTGCGCCGTCGCGCGGGCCCTGGTGCACGACCCCAGCGTGGTTCTCGCCGACGAGCCCTCGGGCAACCTGGATCACGCCAATAGTGAACGGCTGCATGAGTTATTCTTCCGGCTGGCGCGGGAGTATGAGACGGCGGTCGTCGTGGTCACGCATAACCGCCAGCTCGCGGGACGCGCCGACCGCATTCTCTGGCTCGAGGACGGCCGGCTGACGACGGTGACATCGGTGGACGCGATACCCTGATGCTGTGCGATAACTGCAAAGAACGCGACGCGGTCATCAACCTGACCCAGGTGGAGCACGATTCGAAGGTGACGCTCCACCTGTGCGAGCAGTGTGCCCAGCAGAAGGGCGTGGAAACGGGCGGGACGGTCCTCAAGTCGCCCCTCGGCGGTTTCCTGACGGCCCTGGGGAAGGGTGGCAGCGGGGCGACGCTCCTCCCCTCGCCCACCGACGGGCTCCGCTGCGCCTCCTGCGGCGCGACGCTGCGCGATTTCCGCGATTCGGGACGGTTGGGGTGCGACCAGTGCTACGTCACCTTCGACTTCCATCTGCGCGACCTGTTGCGTCGGCTGCACGGCTCGAGCCAGCACGTGGGTGAGCGGTACGAGCTCCCCGGTGTGGACGATGGAGATCCCAGGAGCCGCCTCCTCGAGCTGCGCGCGCAGCTGCGGCGCGCCGTCGAGAGCGAGAACTTCGAGCTCGCCGCCGAGCTGCGGGACCGCCTCCGGGTGCTGGAATGATCGATCTCTCGCTGCTGCCCGACGAAGGCATGAGTTGGCTCGACGCCTCGGGGCCCAAGGCCACGATCGTGCTGTCCACGCGGATCCGGCTGGCCCGCAACGTCCGGGGGATCGCGTTCAGCCAGCGGGCCAAGGACGGTGACCGGACGGCAGTCCTGGAGCGCGTGTCGGAGGCGGTGAGCGCCTCCGGCCGGATGACCGGCGCGGTGACCTTCCGTCTGGATCAGCTTGACCGGCCCGACCGGCAGCTCCTGCACGAACGGCACCTCGTGAGCAAGGAATTGGCGGGTCTCGACCGGGAATCCCGGCCGCGTCCTGGGGCGGCGCTGCTCGTCCAGGGGCCCGTCGGCGTGATGGTAAATGAAGAAGACCACCTGCGGCTACACGGGATGCGTTCCGGGTTCGACCTGGAGGACGCCTATGCCGCTGTGGAAGCGGTAGATGCGGACCTCGGTCGACTGCTTCCTTTCGCGTTTCACCCGGAATTTGGCTATCTTACGTCGTGCCCAACGAATGCGGGCACAGGGCTCCGCGCCAGCGTGCTTATCCATCTGCCGGGGCTCGTTTTGACAAAGGAAATCAATAAGGTCCTCCAGGGTCTGTCGCAGGTGGGGCTCACCTTTCGGGGCTTGTACGGGGAAGGCAGCGAGGTCGTCGGCAACTTCTTCCAACTGTCGAATCAGACGACACTGGGAAAGTCCGAAGACGAGCTGGTCGATCATCTCGGCAAGATTGTGCGGCAGGTCATCGAATACGAAGAGCAGGCGCGCGAGGTTCTGCTCAAGACCGCGCCCGAAGAGGTCGAAGACAAGACGTGGCGCGCCTATGGCTTACTGAAGTACGCGCGGCGGCTGACGTTCGAAGAGACGATGAACCTGTTGAGCGGGGTGCGGCTCGGCATGGGTCTGAATCTGCTACCCGGCCCGAGTGTATATACGCTCAACAAGTTGCTGATCTATACCCAACCAGCGCACCTGGCGGCGATGGACGGCCGGTCGACCGGCGACCGGGAGCTGCCGTCGGTGCGCGCGGCGTATGTGCGGCGCTTGCTCGAGGCAGAAGCCAGCTGAAGACGGAGAATCGATGAACGGCTACAACTTCACGGATCGCGTACGCAAGGTCCTGCAGATGGCGCGGGAAGAAGCCGCGCGTTTGCACCACGAGTACGTCGGCACCGAGCACATCCTGCTCGGTCTGATCCGCGAGGGGGAGGGCGTCGCCGCGGCGGTGCTGACCAACCTGAACGTCGACCTCGAAGAGATCCAACAGAAGATCGAGGAGACGGTCAAGAAGGGCAAAGCGGCGGCCGCCGCCGGACCCGACCTGCCATACACGTCGCGCGCCAAGAAGGTGCTGGAGCTCGCCATGAGCGAGGCGCGCGAGTTGAACCATTCCTACGTCGGGACCGAGCATCTGCTGCTCGGCCTGTTGCGTGAGGAGAAGGGGATCGCCGCGCAGGTGTTGACCGACGCGGGCGTGAACCTCGAACAGGCGCGCGCGGAAACGCTGCGGCTGCTCGGCAGCGAGATGCCGTCGACCCCCGCGGGCGGCGGCACCGGCGCGCAACCCACGCCTCCGAAGAGCGAGAAGAAATCCAAGACGCCCGCGCTCGATCACTTCTGCCGCGACCTGACACAGCTCGCGGCCGAGGGCGCCCTCGATCCGACGATCGGACGCCAGAAGGAAATCGAGCGCGTGATGGAGATCCTGTCGCGCCGCAAGAAGAACAATCCCGTGCTCATCGGCGAGCCCGGCGTCGGCAAGACGGCGATCGTCGAAGGACTCGCGCAGCTCATCGCGAGCGGCCAGTGTCCTGAGGCGCTGAAGGATCACCGCGTGCTGTCGCTCGACATGGCGGCCGTGATCGCCGGCACGAAGTACCGCGGCCAGTTCGAGGAGCGGCTCAAGGCGGTCATCAACGAGATCGCGCAGAACCGGCAGATCATTCTGTTCATCGACGAGCTGCACACGCTGGTAGGGGCGGGCGCCGCCGAAGGCGCCGTCGATGCCTCCAACATGCTGAAGCCGGCGCTGGCGCGCGGCGAGCTGCAGTGTGTGGGCGCGTCGACGCTGAACGAGTACCGCAAATACATCGAGAAGGACGGCGCGCTCGAGCGGCGCTTCCAGACGGTGATCGTCGATCCACCGACCGTGGACGAGACGATCGAGATCCTGAAGGGGCTGCGCAAGCGCTACGAGGATCACCACCGCGTGATCATCCCCGACGAGACGCTCGCCGAGGCCGCGAAGCTGTCGGAGCGCTACATCACCGACCGCTTCCTGCCGGACAAGGCGATCGACGTGATCGACGAGGCGGGGGCGCGGGCGCGTCTCGCGGCCCAGGTGCCGCCGCCCGAGGTCGCCGAGCTGAAGGACAAGCTCGAGGGGATCAACGGCGAGAAGGAAGCCGCGGTCCGCGACCAGAACTTCGAGCGGGCGGCGTCGCTGCGCGACTCGGAGCGCGAGCTGCAGACGGAGATCCGCCGCAAGCAAGAAGAGTGGGAGCGGGAGCGCCAGACGCGCCGGCCGACGATCAACGAGGAAGGCGTCGCCTTCATCGTGTCACGGTGGACGGGGATTCCCGTCACGCGCCTCCAGGAGGCCGAGACTGCGCGGCTGCTGCGCATGGAGGAAGAGCTCCACGAGAGCGTCGTCGGCCAGAACGAAGCGATCGAGGTGATCTCGCGCGCCATCCGCCGCAGCCGGGCGGGGCTCAAGGATCCCAAGCGTCCCATCGGGTCGTTCATCTTCAGTGGACCGACGGGTGTAGGCAAGACAGAATTGGCACGGGCGCTCGCCCGGTTCCTCTTCGCCGACTCCAGCGCGCTGATTCGCGTCGACATGTCCGAGTACATGGAGAAGTTCTCGGTGAGCCGGCTGATCGGCGCGCCGCCGGGCTATGTGGGCTACGAAGATTCGGGGACGCTCACGAAGGCCGTGCGGCGGAAACCGTACTCGGTGGTCTTGCTCGACGAGATCGAGAAGGCGCATCCCGACGTGTTCAACATCCTGCTGCAGGTGCTCGACGAGGGTCACCTGACCGACAATTACGGCCGGATGATCGACTTCAAGAACACCGTCGTGATCATGACCTCGAACGTCGGCGCCCGCGACATGGTCAAAGGCAAGGGGATGGGCTTCGCGCAGCCGGAGGCGAAGACCGAGTTCCAGAAGATGGCCGAGAAGGTAAAGGAAGAGGTCAACAAGGTCTTCAACCCCGAGTTCTTGAACCGGCTCGACGACGTGATCGTCTTCCATCCGCTCACCCGCGAGCACAT
The DNA here is from genome assembly GCA_036004745.1 of Gemmatimonadales bacterium. Taxonomy (GTDB): domain Bacteria; phylum Gemmatimonadota; class Gemmatimonadetes; order Gemmatimonadales; family GWC2-71-9; genus 20CM-2-65-7. Next base: position 14,918 of record DASYRD010000073.1, read on the forward strand.
CGCCCTGATCGTGGCGATCCTGGCGCGCGACGTGCAGAAGCGCCTGGGGGAGGAGGAGCTCACGCTGCGGCTCACCAGCGCGGCGAGCGACTTCCTCGTGGATCACGGCTACGACGAGCATTACGGCGCGCGGCCGCTCAAGCGCGCCATTCAGAAGTACGTCGAGGATCCCCTCTCGGAGAAGATCCTGGTCGGCGACTTCGCGCGCGGCGACGAGATCGAAGTGGACGTCGCGCCCGACAAGGAGCGCCTGGCGTTCCGGGCGCTCTCCGGCTTGAAGGCGTGACCAGCCGTTTTGCCCCACTCGTCTTCCTGAGTCTCGCCGTGCTCGCCCCGCGCCCGTGTGGCGCGCAGGGCGAGCGCTTGCCGGTCATCACTCCCGACTCGATCGCCGTGCAGGGCGCGCGGCGCAACACGACCGTCACCGTCCTGCAGATGAGCGGCCTGCTCCCGGGGCGCGCCGTCACCTACAAGGACGTGCAGCGCGCGGTCCTGGCCCTCTACGGGACGGGCCAGTACGACGACGTCCAGATCGACCAGGCCCAGGCCGGCGGCAAGAACCTGCTCGTGATCCGTCTCCGCGAGCGTCCCGTGCTCGTGAAGTGGGCGGTGCGGGGCGTGCAGCGCCTCGGCGAGCACGGCGTGCGCGACAAAGTGCAGATCACCGAGGGTCGCCCGATCGATCCGGCGGCGGTGGAGCGCTCGCGGGCCCGTATCGATTCGCTGTACCGCGCGCAGGGCTTCTACCTGTCGCACACCCGCGCGCTGCACGTCTACGAGAACGATTCCACCCAGGTCCGCGTGGTCTTCGACGTGGACGAAGGGCGCCGCGTCGCGATCGCGCGCATCCAGATCGACGGCAACACCCACTTCACCGACAAACAGATCATCGCGCAGATGAAGACCCGGCCCGAGGGCTTCTGGTGGTTCCGCTCGGGCGAATACGACGACGAGAAGCTGGCCGCGGACATGCGGGAGCGGCTGCCGGAGTTCTACGGGGCGCAGGGCTACGTCGACTTCCAGGTCCTCGGCGACACGCTGCTCGTCGACGAGACCAGCGGCAAGGCCACCCTGGTGCTGCGGCTCAGCGAGGGCGACCCCTACAAGGTGGGGACGTTCGAGATCGTGGGCAGCCGCCGCTTCTCGAGCGAGGAGTTGCAGCCCTTCTATCCGTTCGGGCAGGCGGAACGGACGGGCCTGTTCGGGATCGGCGGCAAGCACACGAACATCTATTTCGATCAGAAGAAGTGGGACGATGCGACCCGCAAACTGCAGTCGCTGTACTACAACAACGGCTACATCTACGTCCAGGTCCGCCCCGACGTCCTGCGCCGCACCGGGCCCGATGGCCAACCGGTCGTGGATCTGCGCTGGGTGATCACCGAGGGTCAGCCGGCGATCGTGAACCGCGTGGAGATCCGCGGCAACGACGTGACCCACGAGCGCGTCATCCGCGAGGCGATCGTCATCATTCCCGGTGACGTCTTCCGGCAGGACGCCTTGCTCGCGTCCTACCAGCGCATCTCGAACCTCGGCTTCTTCAACCAGCCGCTGCCGTTCCCGGACACGAAGCCCGCCAACGAGCAGGGCGACATCGACGTGGTCTTCCGCGTCACCGAGAAGCGCACCGGCAACGTGAACTTCGGCGCCTCGGTGGGCCAGGGGACCGGCGTCGGCGGCTTTCTGGGGCTCGACGAGCCGAACCTCTTCGGGCAGGGGAAGCGCGGCCGGTTCCAGTGGCAGTTCGGCAAGAACATCAACGACTTCGACGTGTCGTTCACCGACCCGGCGATTCGGGAATCGCGCATTTCGGGCACCGTCAGCGTGCACAACACGCGCGTGCGTTACACGATCGCGAACCTCGGCCGGCTGCGCCGTGAGGGCGCGGGCCTGCAGTTTGGGTTCCCGGTTTTCGGCGATAACTACTCGCGTCTGTTCCTGTCCTACAACATCGATCAACAGACGTTTACGGGATCGGCCGCGAACCAGGCGTTCTCGAGCGTCTACAGCTGCAATTCCTGCGTGCGGTCGACCCTCGGTGCGTCGCTGATGCGCGACACACGCGTGGACATGCCGTTCGCCACCGGCGGCACGATGGTGCAGCTCGGTTTCTCGACGAGCGGCGGTCCCCTCGGCGGCAAGGGCAACTTCCAACGTATCGATCTCGAGGGCCGGTTCTACGCCCCCCTCGGACAGCCGAGCGCCACCTCGCAGGTCAAGTTCGTGCTCGGGTTGTCGACGCGGTCTGGCTTCGTGTTCGGCAGCTCGCCGTTCTTCGATCAGTTGTTCACGTTGGGCGGCACGCAGTTCTTCATTCCGCTGCGCGGCTACGACGAGGCGTCCATCACGCCGTTCGGGTACGACCCCAACGCCAACGGGCAGGGCGCCAGCCCCAACGCGTTCGGGAAGGCCTTCTTCACCATGACCGGTGAGTTGGGCGTGCGCCTCTCCCAGATGCTGTACATCTCGACGTTCCTCGACGCCGGTAACGTTTGGCGCCGGCCCGCCGAGTTCAACCCGACCCGGCTCTTCCGGGGCGCGGGTGTCGGCGTGGCCATCGTCTCGCCCCTCGGCCCCATCGGTCTCGACTACGCCTACGGCTTCGACCGGACCGATATCTTTGGCCGGCCGAAACCGGGCTGGAAACTGCATTTCAAGCTCGGCAACTTCTTCTAACCTCGATCCACGCTCTCGACGGGAGTTCTCGCGTTATGTCGCGTTTCGTTCTCGTGTGTCTCGCCGCCCTGGCTGCGGCGCCCTCTGCCGCGTTGGCCCAAGGGCCGTCGTCTGCGCCGGCAGGGCCGCCCAAGATCGCATTCATCAATTCGCGGGAAATCCTGCAGAAGACCCCCGGCTACGCCGCCGCGGAATCCACGTACCTGAAGGAAGTCGAGGGGTTCCGGACCGAGCTCCAGAAGCTGCAGACGTCGCTCGATTCTGCGGTACAGGCGTTCGACCAGCAGTCGATCGCGCTGTCGCCCGCCGCGCGTCAGACCAAGCAGCGCGAGCTGCAGGGCATGCAGCAGCGCCTCGAGCAACGCAACAACGAGCTGCAGGACCGTGCTCGCCAGCGCGAACAGGATCTGCTCTCACCGATTCAGGCGCGCGTTAACAGCGTGATCCAGGGGATCCGCGCCGAGTTGAACTACTCGCTCATTCTCGACGCGGACGCGCCGGGGGGTCTCATCGTCGCGGTCGATCCGGCGTTCAACATCACGCAGAAGGTACTCGCACGCCTCGCGCAGGCGCCGTAGCTGTAGCGCCGTGAGGACGGCGAGCGAGATCGCGGCGCTGACCGGCGGCCGGCTCGTCGGCCCCGGTGCAGTAACGGTCGCCGGGATCGCCCCGCTCGAGCGGGCCGCTCCCGGCGACCTGTCGTTTCTTGCCTCGTCTCGCTATCTCCCGTACTTTCAACGCACTAGCGCGTCGGTCGTGCTGGTCAAAGAAGATTTCGCCGCTGCCGAGGGTGGGCCGGCGACACGTATCGTCGTGCCGGACCCGCACGCCGCGTTGCTCGTCGTGATCCCGGTGCTCTATCCCCAGGCCGTCTGGGCGCCCGGGGTGCATCCGACGGCGGTCGTGGGACGCGGGGCCGTGTGGCAGGACCCCGTCGAGATCGGACCGCACGCCGTCGTCGGAGCCGGCGTCCAGCTCGGCAAGGGCGTCCGCATCGGCGCCGGGTGCGTCCTGGGGGACGGCGTGGCGATCGGGGATGAGTCGCTGCTCTACCCGGGCGTGACCTGCTACGCGGGCACGGCCCTGGGCAAACGCGTCATCGTGCATGCGGGCGCGGTGCTGGGCAGTGACGGGTTCGGCTACGTGCCGGGCAAAGGGGGCGAGGCGCACCGCAAGATTCCCCACGTGGGCCGCTGCCTGATCGGGGACGACGTCGAGATCGGCGCCAACACCTGCATCGACCGCGGCAGCATCGACGACACGGTGGTCGGGACGGGGACCAAGATCGACAACCTGGTCCACATCGCGCACAACGTCCGTATCGGCGCCCGCTGTTTGATCATGGCCGAAGCGGGAATCGCGGGCAGCTGCGTGGTGGAAGACGAGGCGATCATCGCGGGGCAGTCGGGGATCGGGGATCACATCACGATCGGGCGGGGGGCTCGGCTGCTGGTGCAATCGGGAGTCATCGCGGACATCGCGCCGGGCGTCACCGTATCGGGGTATCCGGCGCGCTCGCACCGCGAGTTCCTGCGGGCGCAGGCGGCACTCTACCGTCTCATGACGATCGTGGACGAACTCGAGGATCTCGTGGAAGCCAAGCGTGGCACCGATCACTAGACGCTCGATCGCGAACCAGACCATGGTGCGGGGCACGGGCCTCCACACGGGGGCTGCCACCGAGGCCACCTTCCTGCCGGCGACCGCGGGGCGGGGGATCGTCTTCCGCCGCACGGACCTGGGCGGGACGCCCGAAGTGCCGGCGCGACTGACGGAGGTCGAGGCCGTCGAGCGGCGCACGGCGATCGGCCGCGGCGAGGCGACGATCCACACGGTGGAGCACCTGCTCGCGGCGGTCGCGGCGCATCAGATCGACGACCTCACGGTCGAGCTGAGCGGTCCCGAGCCGCCGATTCTGGACGGCAGCGTGTTGCCGTACTTCGAGGCGCTGGCGAAGGCGGGGCCGACCGACGTGGGGGGCGAGCCGTCGTTCCTGAGCGTCCAGGCGCCCTTCACGGTGACCGAAGGCGACTCGACGTACATCGTGGCCCCGGCCAAGGCTCTGCGACTAACAGTCACGATTGAATGGCCCCACCCGCTCATCGGGCGGCAGACGGGGACCTACGACCTGACCGCGGCGTCGTTCCTGGCGGAGCTCGCACCCGCGCGCACGTTCGGATTCACGAGCGAAGTCGCGCAGCTACAGGCGAAGGGGTTGATCAAGGGCGCGTCGGCCGACAATGCGATCGTGCTCGATGAGCGCGGCGTCGCGAACGGCGGCAAACTGCGCTGGCCCGACGAGTTCGTGCGGCACAAGGCGGCCGACATCGTCGGTGACCTGGCGCTGACGGGCGCGCGCATCCGCGCCCACGTCGTGGCCACGCGGCCGAGTCACGGGGGCAACGTCGCACTGGCGCGGGCACTCGCCCGGGCCGGGAAGCGCAGCGGGGGGGGCGAGCCGGTCATGGACATCAGCAAGATCATGAACTATCTGCCGCACCGATATCCGTTCCTGCTCGTGGACCGGATCCTCGAGGTGGACGGGAACAAGCGCATCGTCGGCCTCAAGAACGTCACGATCAACGAGCCGTTCTTCCAGGGACACTTTCCGGGCCACCCGATCATGCCGGGCGTGCTGATCATCGAGGCGATGGCGCAGGTCGGCGGGATGCTGCTGATGAGCCACTTCGAGGGACAGAATATCGACGACAAGGTCGTCTACTTCATGTCGCTCGATAACGTCAAGTTCCGACGTCCGGTGGTGCCCGGCGACCAGATCCGCTTCGAGCTGGAGATGCTGCAGTTCCGCGGCAAGACGTGCAAGATGAAGGGCGTGGGCTACGTGGACGGGCAAGTCGTGGCGGAGGCGGAGATGATGGCGATGGTGACCGACAAATGATCCATCGGACGGCGCTGATCGACCCGACCGCGCACCTCGCGGGCGATGTGTCGGTAGGGCCGTACGCGATCGTCGGGCCGCACGTCACGGTGGGCGCGCGCTCGACGCTGGCGGCGCACGCCGTCATCGAGCGCAACACGCGCGTGGGCGAGGGCGTCAAGATCGGCTACGGGACGGTGATCGGCAACGATCCCCAGGACCTGAAGTACAAGGGCGACGAGACCTGGGTCGAGATCGGCGACGGCACGATCATCCGCGAGTACTGCACGATCAACCGCGGGACCACGGCGACGGGCAAGACGACGGTCGGCGAGCGCTGCTTCCTGATGACCTACGTCCACGTGGCGCACGACTGCGTGATCGGGAACGACGTCATCATCGCCAACGGCGTCCAGATGGCGGGGCACGTCACGGTGGACGACCGGGCGATCATCAGCGGCCTCACCCCGATCCACCAGTTCGTGCGCATCGGGACGTACTCGTTCGTGGGCGGCGCGTCGCGCGTGAACCAGGACGTCCCCCCCTTCACCAAGGCCGTCGGCAATCCCGTGCACCTGTACGGGCTCAACTCGGTGGGTCTGCAGCGCGCCGGATTCTCGCCCGAGGTCAAGCTCGCCTTGAAGCGCGCCTACCGCCTCCTCTTCAACTCGGACCTCACGGTCAGCCAGGGGATCGCGCGCGCCCGCGCCGAGTTGCCGGCGGTGCCGGAGGTCGAGACCTTCCTCAAGTTCATCGAGGTCTCGCAGCGCGGAGTGCTGGTGTGACCCGCGTCGGGGTGGTGGGAACGGGCGCGCTCGGCTTCCATCACGCGCGGCTCCTCAAGACGATCAAAGGCGCGGAGCTCGTGGGGATCTACGACGTCAATCCCGCCCGCGCCGCCCACGTCGCCAAAGAGCTCGACACCGTCGCGCATGAGTCCCTTGACGCGCTGCTCGATAAGGTCGAGGCGGCGACGGTCGTCGTCCCGACGACCGCGCACGTCGAGGTCGGGCTCGCCGTGCTGAACCGGGGCCTCCCGGCGTTGATCGAGAAGCCCCTCGCCGACAGCCTCGCCGGCGCGGAGCAGCTGGTGCGGGCCGCCGAGGCGCGCGGCGTGGCGCTGCAGGTCGGCCACGTGGAGCGCTTCAACCGCGCGGTGCGCGCCGCCACGCCGTACCTCGAGGAGCCGCGTTTTCTCCAGACGGAGCGCCTGGCGCCATTCCAACCCCGCGGCACCGACGTAGCCGTGATCCTCGATCTGATGATCCACGACCTCGACCTGGTGCTCGAGCTGATTCGCTCTGAAGTGACCGAAGTCCGGGCGACGGGCGTGCCGGTCCTGACGCCGCACGTGGACATCGTCAACGCGCGCGTCGAGTTCGGCAACGGCGCGGTCGCGGTGATCACGGCGAGCCGCGTCTCGCGCGAGCGGACGCGCAAGCTGCGGATCTTCCAGCCGACGGGCTACTTCTCCCTCGACTTGGCGCAGGGGAACGGGCACTTCTACCGGCTCAAGCCGGGCTGGCAGGACTTCGGCGCGACGCGTCTCGAGGACATCGTGGAGCACGTCGCCCTCGAAGCCCCCGAGGCAGAGCCGCTGAAGCTCGAGTTGGAGAGTTTCCTGCGCGCGGTGCGCGGCGAGGGCGACGTCGTCGTCACCGGCGCCGCGGGTCGCCAGGCACTCGCCCTCGCCTATCGCGTCGCCGACGCCATTCAAGCCTCACCGCTCGCCGCCGCGCGGCCGTGAGCCGCGCGCTACGCATCTACATCTCGGCGGGCGAACCGTCGGGGGACGCGCACGCCGCCGCCGTCGCATCGGCTCTGCGGCGTCGCCTGCCGGGCGTCACGCTCGAGGCGTTCGGCGGCCCGCGCCTGGAGCAGGCGGGCGCGACGGTGCTCGATCGGATGGAAGCGTTCTCCGTCGTCGGCTTCGTCGAGGCGCTCGCCAAGATCCCCGCGCATGTCCGACTCCTGGGACGCGTGCGGAAGGCCTTCGAGGCCAAACGCTACGACCTCGTCATCCTCGTCGACTATCCGGGCTACCATCTGCGGGCCGCGGCGGCGGCCGCGAAGGCCGGGATCCCCGTGCTGTACTACATCGCGCCGCAGATGTGGGCGTGGGGGGCAGGGCGCGTGCGCAAGCTGGCGAGCGTGAAGCGGCTGGCCGTGATCCTGCCGTTCGAGGAGGCATTCTTTCGCGAGCGCGGGATCCCCACGACGTTCGTAGGCCATCCGCTCAAGGACCGGCCACCGCCGACGGACCGCGCCGCGGCGCGCCGCGCGCTGGGACTCGACGCCGGCCGGCCCGTGCTCGGGCTCTTTCCGGGGAGCCGGGCGCAGGAAGTCGCGCGGCACTGGAGCGTGTTCCGCGCGGCCGCGGCCCGCGTCGCGGCGGCCCGGCCCGACGTGCAGATGGTCGTCGCCGGTTCGCCGCAGGCGAGGTATCCCGACCCGGGCGCGATCCGCGTCCACAACGGCGATCCGCTGCAGGTCTTCGCCGCAGCCGACGCCGGGCTGTGCAAGTCGGGCACGACGACACTCGAGGCCGCGCTCGCCGACGTCCCGATGGTGATCACCTACCGCCTGCATCCGGTCTCGTCGTTCATCGCGTTCCGCATGCTGCGCGTGCCCTGGGTGGGACTCGTGAATCTCGTCGCGGGCTACGCCGTCGCGCCCGAGCTGCTGCAGCGGCGCGCCAGACCCGTGGCGTTGGCGGACGCCGTGCTGCCCCTGCTCGACCCGCGGCACCCGGATACGATGCGCCAGCGCGAGGGGCTCGCCCTGGTACGCGAGCGGCTCGGCGCTCCGGGGGCGGCGGACCGCGTGGCGGACATCGCGGCGGACCTCTTGGCATGAAGCTGCGCTGGGTCGAGCCGATCGCGGCCGCGGTCGGTCCGCTGCTGGTGCGCGCGCTCGCGGCGACGTGGCGCATCCGCGTGCGTGGCGTGGAGCATCTGCAGCGCCTCCGCGAGGCGCGCCGACCGTTCGTGTTCGTGCTCTGGCACAGCCGCATCCTGCCGCTCCTGTACCACCACCGGCGGGAGGACATCGTCCTGCTGATCAGCCGCCATCGGGACGGCGAGTACCTGGCGAGCCTCGGGGAGCGCTGGGGCTACCGGTCCGTGCGGGGCTCCACGAAGCGAGGCGGGGAGGTCGGTCTGCTGGGCGTCGTGCGTGCGCTCCAGGGAGGGGCCGTGGTCGCGATCACTCCGGACGGACCGCGGGGCCCAGCCGAGCAGGTGCAACCCGGGGCGATCGCCGCGGCACAGCACGCCGGCGTGCCCCTGCTGCCGATCGGCGCTCGGCCGTCGTCAGCGTGGTGGCTGGGGTCGTGGGATCGGATGTGCATCCCCAAGCCCTTTGCGCGCCTCGACATCGTGTACGGTGCGCCCATCGAGGTGGGGCCCGGCAAGGACGGGATGCGCGGGGCGATGGAGGCCGTGGGACGCGCCCTCCAGGACGTGACGCACGCGGCATGAATACCCGGAACCTGCGTCCCCGCATCGCGCACTGGCTGTGGTGGAGCCACCACTTCTTCGCGCGCGTGGCCCGCGTGCTGCTGCTGCCGCTCGCCGGACTGCATCGTGCGGTGATGGTGGTGCGGGCGACCGCCTACCGCCGCGGGTGGCTGAGAACCAGGACGCTGCCGTTGCCAACTGTGGCCGTCGGCAACCTTGCCGTGGGGGGAGCGGGGAAGACGCCTGTCGCGGCGTGGATCGCCTCGTACTTCGCGCACCTCGGCCGCCGGCCCGGGATCCTGCTGCGTGGCTATGGGGGCGACGAACATCGCGTTCATGAGCGGCTCGTCCCCGGCGTGATCGTCGTGCCGAATCCCGACCGGGCGGCCGGTGCCGCGGCGGCGCACGCCGCGGGCGCGCAGGTCCTGGTGCTCGACGACGCGTACCAGCGGCTCGATGTGGCGCGCGATCTGAACATCGCGCTGCTCAACACGGAGAACGCGCGCGCGGCGCCGTGGCCCCTGCCCGCTGGTCCGTGGCGTGAAGGATGGGGAGCGCTCGAGCGCGCGGATCTGATCGTCGTGACACGGCGCCGCGCACCCGCGTACGAGGCGAGGCGTCTCGCGCAGCAGCTCGCGGCGCGCTGGACGGCGACCCCCGTCGCGGTCGTGCACCTGGCGTTGCACGGCTTCGAGGGCATGCGCACGCGCCGCCAGGCCAAGGCCGCGGACCTCGCCGGCAAGCGCGTGATCGTGGCGGCGGGGATCGCCGATCCGGCGAGCCTGGCGGTGCAGGTGCGCGCGTCCGGTGCGATCGTGCAACTCTTGGCGTACCAAGACCATCACCCCTTCCCCCCGACCGACGTAGCGGACCTCGCGCAGGCCGCCCGAGGGGCCGATTATGTTGTAGTCACCGAGAAGGACGCAGTGAAGTTGCGCGACCGGTGGCCAACGGATGTGGACGAACCGCTAGTGGCCCTGTTACAGCTGCGCTGGGAAATGAACGGCGAGGAAGTCGAGCGCGCCCTGGAAGGAATCCTGAAACGACCTCTATGAGCCAACCCGCCATCATCCGCCCGGACAAAGACACCTTCCTGGCCGAGGAGAATCCGTTCGAGTCCATGATGGAGCGCTTCGACCTCGCGGCGAAGCTGCTCAATCTGGACCCTGGCTTGTACAAGGTGCTGCGCAATCCCGAGAAGCAGATCATCGTCTCGGTGCCGATCGTAAAGGACAACGGCGAGGTCGAGGTCTACATGGGGTACCGCGTGCTGTACAACACGTCGCGAGGGCCGGGGAAGGGCGGCATCCGCTTCGACCTCAACGTCACGCTCGAGGAAGTGAAGGCGCTCGCCGCCTGGATGACGTGGAAGTGCGCGCTCGTGAACATTCCGTTCGGCGGGGCGAAGGGCGGGGTCGTATGCGATCCGGCGGCGATGTCGATGCTCGAGCTCGAGAAGGTGACGCGGCGCTACACGTCCGGCATCATCGACACGCTGGGCCCCGACTCCGACGTGCCGGCGCCCGACGTGAACACGAACGAGCGCGTGATGGCGTGGATCATGGATACCTACTCCATGCACAAGCGCCACACGGTCACCTCCGTCGTCACCGGCAAGCCCGTCGAGATGGGCGGATCCCTCGGCCGCCGCGAGGCGACGGGACGGGGGTGCATGATCGTGACGCGTGAGGCGCTCGCGAAGTTCGGCATGACGCTCAAGGGTGCGCGCATCGCGGTGCAGGGGTTCGGCAACGTCGGGTCGATCGCCGCGGACCTGATGGCGAAGGAAGGGGCGACGATCGTCGCCGTCTCCGACAAGTCGACGGCGCTGCACAATCCCCAGGGGCTCGACGTGCCGGAGCTTCTCAAGTGGGTGAAAGAGCACCGCCAGCTGGCGGGCTATCCCAAGGCCGACACGCTCAAGCACGACCAGCTGTTGACGGTGGATTGCGACGTCCTGGTCCCCGCCGCGACGGAGAATGTGATCACTAAAAAGAACGCTCCCAACATCAAGGCGAAGATCATTTGCGAAGGCGCGAACGGGCCGACCACCGCCAACGCCGACAAGATCCTCGAGGAGAAAGGCGTCTTCGTCATCCCCGACATTCTCGCGAATGCCGGCGGCGTCACGGTGAGCTACTTCGAGTGGGTGCAGGACCGCGGCGGCTACTTCTGGGACGAAGACACCGTCAACCGGCGGCTCGAGACCATCATGGTGCGCTCCTTCGCCGAGGTGATGGCGATGGCGGACAAGCACAAAGTGAATGCCCGTATCGCTTCCTACATGCTCGCCGTCGACCGGGTCGCGGCGATGCACCGGCTGCGCGGGATGTATGCCTGATGCGCTACCGCGTCGTCGCGGTGGGCCGCGTAAAAGACGCGGCGCTCCGGACGGCTTGTGATGCGTACCTCGACCGGCTGCGGCATTACACCAAGGTCGAGGAGCGGGAGGTGAAGGACGAGGCGCGGGTCCTCGGGGCGATTCCCGAGGGCGCGCGCCTCGTCGCGTTGACGCGCCACGGCGAAGCGTGCACGTCGGTGCAGCTGGCGGAATGGACCGAGCGGTGGGAGCTGGATGGACGCGATGTCGCGTTCGCCATCGGGGGCGCGGACGCCCTTCCCGACGACGTCCTGCGGACGGCTGAACGGAAGTGGAGCCTGTCGCGTCTCACGCTGCCGCACGAGTTGGCGCGCGTCCTGCTATACGAACAGCTCTACCGGGCGTATACGATTCGCCGTGGGGAGCCGTACCATCGCGGAACCTGAGCTGACGACGACCGATCGCCAGGCGCTGCTGGCCCTGGCCCGGCGTGCGATCGCGGCGTCCCTGGCCGGCGAGCCGGCGCCCGCGGTCCCCGATGTGCCCGGCGCAGGTCTCAAGCGCGGTGCGTTCGTGACGCTCGAGGAAAGGCGGGATGGGGCGCTGCGCGGCTGTATCGGCCGCGTGACGGGCGATCAGCCCCTCGGGGAAGTGGTGCGAGCCGTCGCGGTCTCCGCGGCCCTCGAGGATCCCCGCTTCCCCGCGGTCGAACCGAACGAGTTGCCGGACTTGCGGCTCGAGATCTCCGTGCTGGGCACGCCGGTGGCCTTCGACCCGGCGCGGCCCGAGGGGCTCGTCGTGGGGCGGGATGGCCTCCTGGTGCGTCGTGGTGGCGCCCTGGGCGTGCTCCTGCCCCAGGTGGCCACGGAGCACGGCCTGGACCCTGTAGCGTTTCTGAGCGCCGCCTGCCGCAAGGCGGGCCTGGGCCTGCACGCGTGGCGGGAACCGGGTACCCACGTCTCCACGTTTGAGGCGGACGTCTTCGGCGAATGACCGAATGGTTCGAACAGTGGTTTGGCGAGGAGTACCACGCCCTCTATCCTCATCGCGACGAGGAGGAGGCGCGGCGCGCCGTCGCGCTCGTGCAGAAGGTCGCGGGCTGGGAGCCCGGGGGGGGGACCTGGGTGCTCGACTTGGCATGCGGCGCCGGTCGGCACGCCGCCGAGCTGGAGCAGCTGGGCGCTCGGGTGGTGGGGTTCGATCTGTCGCCGTCGATGTTGCGGCGGGCGCGGGCGCGCGTGCACGGACCTCTGGTGCGCGGTGACATGCGCGCGCTTCCGTTTCGGCCCGGCAGCTTCGGCCTGGCGGTCAACCTGTTCACGTCGTTCGGCTACTTCCGGGATGACGCCGAGCACCGGTTGGTCTTGCGGCAGGTGCTCGCCTCGCTCGCGCGGGGCGGGCGATTCGTCCTGGACTATCTGAATGCCGACCACGTGCGCCGCACCCTGCGGCGCGACACCGAGGAAGTCGATGGCGCCCACACCGAGGTGCGCGTCCGGCGCCGCTTCAGCGAAGAGGGGAAATACGTGGTGAAGGAGATCGAGCTGGGCGCGGAGAACCGCAGCTTCCAGGAGCGCGTGCGTCTATTCAGTCCCGCCGAGCTGCGCACGCTGCTCGAGGAGGAGGGGTTTAGGGTCGACGCCGTGTTCGGGGATTACGACGGTGGGCCCCTCGATGCCCACGCGACGCGCACGATTCTGGTGGCGACGCGTCCGTCATGACGATGCCGCGTATCGTCTCGACGCCGATCGCCGGCGCCGGTGTCCCCGCGAAGCTCCCGCCGCGCCGCGTGAGTGCCGACGTGCTGGCGGCCGTCATGCCTGGCCCGGGCCGCGACCGGCTCGCCGCCGGCGAAGTGCTGACGGTCACGACGGGCCAGCAGCCGGGGCTCTTCACCGGACCGCTGTATACGATTTACAAGGCGCTCTCGGTCGCGGCGCTGGCGCGATGTCTCGAGCGCGACCTCAAGGTCCCCGTCGTCCCGGTGTTTTGGGTGGCGGGGGACGATCACGACTTTGCCGAGGCGAATCACGCGTCGGTCCTGAACGCGGCGGGAGACGTGACGCGCATCGTGCTGCGCGAGCGCCCCGCCGACGCCCTCCTCCTGCCCCTGTTTCGCGAGCCGTGCGGTCCCGAGATCGGGAAAGCGCTCGAGCAGTTGCGTGCGGCCCTGCCGGAGAGCGAGTTCACCGCCCAGACCCTCGCGTGGCTCGAAGCCTCATACCGGCCCGAGACCAACCTCGCCGATGCGGGCGCCGACGCGCTGAATCGCCTGCTCGGCCCGCGGGGCATCGCCGTGTTCCGGGCGCACGATCCTGCCGCGAAGCGGGCCGCGGCCCCCTGGCTCCTCAGGGGACTGGAGCTGGTGCTCCCCGACGGTCTGTCGCCGGTTCTGGTGGAGGGCAGCGCCGGCCGCGACCGTCTGAGTAGCGGCGGGTCTCCCGTGACGCGCCGCAGCGGCGAGCGATTCACGCGCGCTGCTCTCGAGCGCATCGCCGCCGAGTCGCCCGAGCGGCTGTCGCCCAACGTGCTGCTGCGTCCCGTGATCGAAGGGGCGTTGTTCCCCACGGTGGCGTATGCCGCCGGGCCCGCCGAGCTCGAATACCTCGAGACTGCCGCCCCGCTGTACGCGCTGCTCGGCGTGACGCGGCAAACGCCGGTACCGCGGTGGTCGGGGATGCTGCTCGAGGCGCGGGTGGCGAAAGTGCTCGAGCGCTACAACCTGACGCCTGAGGACTTCGCCGGACCGCCCGGGGCTCTGGAGGCGCGCTTTGCGCGCGACGCGGTGCCCGCGGAAATCGCGGACAGCATCGCGCGCCTGCGGGCAGAGCTGGAGCAGCAATACGGGCATCTGGCGACGGAGATCGCGCGCATCGACCCGACGCTCGAGCGCAACGTCCAGTCGACGCGCAACGCGGCGCTCGCCGGCACGAACGAGGTGGAGAAGAAAGTCGTGGCCACCTTGAAGCGCGCCAACGAGACGCTGACGGGACAGCTGGCGCGCGCCCGGGCTGCGTTGTTCCCGGAGGGGAAACCGCAGGAGCGGGCGCTCACCGCCGCCTCGTTTGTGGCCCGTTATGGACCCGAATTGGTGGACGCCATCGAGGCAGAGGTGGCGCGGTGGGCGAGCCTTCCATAGAATCCGTCACCATATGTGGGTACTCGCAGTCATTCTCATCGTCGCTCTGCTGATCCCGGTCGCGGCCATTCTCGTGGACTCGCCGCTGGGGCGTTCCTTCGCGCGCCGCGTGGAAGGTGGGAACGCACCCGGTCCCGCCCCCGAGCTCCGTGACCTGCAGCGCAAGGTCGAGTCGCTCGAGACCGAGATCGAAGACCTCACCCGCTCGCTCGCCGGGATGCGCGACGAGGTGCAGTTCATGCAGCGTCTGCTGGAAGATCCTCACCGGAAGAAACCCACCAGCTAACCGTGGCCGCCGCTCGAGTGGCCGCGGGCATCTTCGTCACGCGCGTCCTGGGATACGTGCGCGAGCGGGTCTTCGCCTACTATTTCGGGAGCAGCGCTGCGGCCGACGCGTTTCGCGCCGCGCTCAAGATCCCGAACGCCATTCGCAACCTGCTCGGCGAGGGCACCCTCTCGGCGTCGTTCATCCCCGTGTATGCGGCGTTGAACGAGCGAGAAGACAAGGAAGCCGCGCGCGCCCTCGCCGGAGCCGTCCTCGGGTTGCTGCTCCTGGCGTCGGGCGTGTTGGCGCTCCTCGGCATCGCATTCGCGCCCGCGCTCACCGCGATCGTCGCCCAGGGCTTCGACGGCCCGCGCCGCGAGCTCACCACGATCCTCGTGCGCATCCTCTTCCCGATGACCGGGTTGATGGTCGTCTCCGCGTGGTGCCTCGGAGTTCTGAATACGCACCGCCGCTTCTTCTTGCCATACGCGGCGCCGGCGCTGTGGAATGTCGCGGGCATCATCGCGATGGTCGCCGCGGGCTCGTGGCTCGCGGGCCGGCACCTGCCGTTGCCGGACCAGCTGTACCGCCTCTCGCTCGCCCTCGCGTGGGGGACCGTCGCCGGGAGCGTCCTCCAGATCGCCGTGCAGATCCCCGCGTGCTGGCGGCTGCTTGGCGGCATCAGACTGCGCTTGAGCACATCGATCGACGGCGTGCGGCCGGTGATCATGGCCTGGGCACCCCTCGTGATCGGGGCAGGGGTAGCGCAGCTGTCGGGTTTCATCGACACGTTCCTCGGCTCGTTCACCGGCACCGGCGGGGTGGCGAGCCTCGGCTACGCGCAGTTGATCCAGATATTGCCTGTCAGCCTCTTCGGAGTGTCGGTAGCCGCGGTGGCGTTGCCCGACCTGGCGCGCGATGCCCAGAGCACGACGCCCAACGACCAGCTGCGGGGCCGGATCGGCGTCGGTTTCCGCCGGATTTCGTTTTTCGTGGTGCCGTCGGCCTTCGCATTCGTGGCCCTGGGCCCGGCGATCGTGGGCGCCCTGTTCCAGACCGGGCGGTTCGATGGGGATGACACGCTGCTCGTCGGCGGCGTGCTGGCCGCGTACGGCGTCGGTCTCCTTGGACAGGCGACCGTGAAGCTCTTCGCGTCCGGGTTCTACGCGCTGCGAGACACGCGCACGCCGGTCCGGATCGCCGTGCTCTCACTCGGCGTCTCCGCAGTGTTGTCGTGGGTCCTCATGCGGCGCCTCGGCCCCGCGGGAATCGCGCTCGGATCGTCTCTGGGTTCGACGCTCAACGTCGTGCTGCACCTGCGCGATCTCGACCGCCGCATCGGGACGATCCTCGCCGCGCCCGATTGGCGCGCCTTTGGCGTGGTGGTCTTCGCTGGGCTGGCGGGCGCCGCCTTCGCGATGGCGGGCGCCGGCTTCAGCGCCGGGTGGCGCCCGATTCCGCATGGCCTTGCCGCGCTCGGTATCTTTGGGGTGACCTACGGAGCGCTGACGTTGGTGCTTCGCCACCCCGATGCGTTACGCTCATGGCAATCCCTGACCGGCTCGCGCGCCAGCTAGCGGCACTCCCCGACCAGCCCGGCGTCTACCTCTGGAAGGACGCCGAGGGCGAGATCATGTACGTGGGGAAGGCGAAAAGCCTTCGCTCCCGCGTGCCGAGCTATCTCTCCGACGCTGAGCCGACCACCCCGGAGCGCGAAGCGCTGGCGCGCCAGATCGCCGATCTCGAGACGATCGTGGTGCCGAGCGAGGCGCAGGCGCTGCTGCTCGAGAACAATCTCATCAAGGAGCACCAGCCGCGGTTCAACATCCGGCTGCGCGACGACAAGAGCTATCCGCAGATCGCGGTGACGCTGGGGGAGTCGTTCCCGCGCGTCCTCGTCGTGCGCCGCGTGACGCTGCCAGCCGCGCGCTACTTCGGGCCCTATACCGACGTCGCCACCCTGCGGCAGACGCTCAAGATCATCCGGCGCATCTTCACCGTGCGGTCGTGTCATTGGAACCTGCCGACCGAGGCTCCCGATCGCCCGTGCCTCGACTACCACATTGACCGCTGCAGGGCACCCTGCGTCGGCTACCAAAGCGTCGAGGAGTACCGGCGGATGGTGGACGACGTGGTGCTCTTCCTGGAGGGGAAAACGCTCGACGTCCGGACGCGGCTACGCGAGCGGATGCAGGGCGCGAGCAAGGCGACGGATTTCGAGCGCGCCGCGCAGCTGCGCGACGCGCTGAAATGGCTCGACCAGCTCGAGCAGCCGCAAACCGTGGAGGTCGTCGGGGGCGGGGACGCGGATGCGATCGGGTTGGCGCGTGACGGAGACGACGCGTGCGGCGTGATCTTGAGGATTCGCGACGGGCGCCTGATCGCGCGAGAACACCGGTTCCTGGAGCACGTGGAGCATGCGCCGGAGGATCAGGTGTTGAGCGCGTTCCTGGTGGGTTATTACTTGCCGCTCGATCAACGGGCGGCCCGCGTGGTACTCCCATACGCCCCGGCCGACTTGGGCGCGCTCGGCGAGCTCGCGCCCGGCGTGGACTTTGTGGTGCCGCAGCGGGGCGCCAACGCCACGCTCGCGGAATTGGCGGACCAAAACGCGCGCCACCTGCTCGACAGCTTCAAGATCGAAGCCTTCGATATCGACGAACGCTCGGCCGATCCCGTCTTTGCGTTGGGCCGCGACCTGGGGCTCGCGGTGGTCCCGCGGTCGATGGTGTGCATCGACATTTCGACGAACCAGGGGCGCGACACCGTCGGTGCGCTCGTGTGGTTCGAGGGTGGGCGTCCCCGCAAGGCCGAATACCGCCGTTACAAGATTAAGGGCGTGGCGCAGCAGGATGACTTCGCCGCGGTGCATGAAGTTGTCACGCGCTTCCTACGGCGGCGTGTCGACGAAGGAAAGTCATTGCCCGATTTGATCGTGATTGACGGCGGGAAAGGCCAGCTGGGCGCGGCGGTAGAGGCTGCGCGCGCCGCGCAGCTCGATCGACTGCCGATCGCGAGCCTCGCGAAACGTGACGAGGAGGTGTTCCTGCCTGGTCAGCCCGATCCGTTGCGGCTGTCGCGCCGCAGCCCGTCGCTCAAGCTGCTACAACGGGCCCGCGACGAGGCGCACCGCTTTGCCGTGGGGTACAGTCGCAAGCGCCGCTCGGCGCGCACGATCACGTCGGAGCTGCTGCGCATTCCCGGCGTCGGGCCGTCGCGGCGGCGGGCGCTGCTCGAACGCTTCGGGTCGCTCGCCGGCGTGAAGACTGCCACGCCGAAAGAAATCGCCTCGCTCCCCGGATTCTCCACGCGACTCGCCGAGCGCATCCTCGACCGACTGACCCAACGCGCATGACCCTGCCCTGGAGTCTCGAATGCTCGGCCTGCGTGCCGGTGCGGAAACGGTCCGCCGACGGATTGCCGGGTGTGTGCGAGTCGTGCGGCGCGCCGTACCTGGTGCGGTACGCCGCGGCGCCGCGCCCCGACGCGAAGGCGTTGTTGGCGGGCAGGCCCTGGACGATGTGGCGCTATCGCGAATGGCTGCCGCTGCTCACGGGCGAGAGTCCCGTAACCCTGGGTGAGGGAGGCACGCCGCTGCTGAGCGTCCCACGCCTGGGTGCTCGCACTGGGTTTGCCAATCTGTGGATCAAGGAGGAAGGCACTAACCCGACTGGCTCCTTCAAAGCGCGGGGGCTCGCCGCGGCGGTGACGCGGGCCGTGCTCGCCGGGGCAAAGCAGTTCGTCGTGCCGACGGCCGGCAATGCGGGCGTCGCCCTTGCCGCGTACGCCACGCGTGCGGGAGTGCGGGCGCGCGTCTATGCACCGGCCACGACTCCCGCGCCGATCCTGGCGCAGATCCGCGCCTTCGGGGGCGACCTTGTGCTCCTCGACGGGCATATCGGCGACTGCGGGAAGGCGGCGCGAGCCTTCGCCGCCGAGAGTGGCGCGGTAGACGTCTCGACGTTGCGCGAGCCATATCGCATTGAAGGCAAGAAGACGTTGGGCCTCGAGCTGGCGGAGCAGCTCGGCTGGAGTTTCCCCGACGCGATTGTGTACCCGACCGGCGGGGGCACCGGCCTGATCGGCATGTGGAAGGCGTTCCAGGAGCTGCGCGCGGCCGGGTGGGTAAGTGGTGAGGGCGCGCTGCCACGCATGTACAGCGTCCAGGCGACGGGGTGCGCTCCGGTGATTCGTGCGTTCGAAACCGGTGCCGAGCGCTGCACGCCCTGGCCCGATCCCACGACAGTCGCTGCGGGGCTGCGCGTGCCGGGCCCCCTCGGCGATCGCCTCATGCTCCAAGCGCTCCGTGAAAGCGGCGGCGGCGCCGTGGCGGTGAGCGACGAGGCCCTGACGGCCGCGGCCGGGGAGCTGCAGACGATCGAGGGCATCGATGCCGCCCCTGAGGGCGGGGCCGCCCTGGCGGGAGCTGTAGAGTTGCGACGGCGCGGCCTCATAAAAGCCGAGGAACGCGTGGTCGTTTTCAACACCGGTGCCGGGTGGCTCTACAGGGCCTAACCCGTTTATATTTCGCCACTTCTCCCCATGCGCATCGCCATAATCGACCCGGCCGCTGGCATCAGCGGCGACATGACGCTGGGGGCGTTGCTGTCGCTGGGAGTACCCGCGTCGTGGTTGGAGGAGCTCCCCGCGCGTCTCGGGTTGATCAACGTCGGCGTCACGATTCGAGACGTGCGCCGCGCCGGCGTGGGGTGCAAGCAGATCGAGTTCGCGATCCCCGAGCAGCCGCACGGTCGCCACGTCGGCGAGTTGGTCCGGCTCGTGCAAGGTGCGTCGGTTTCCGACTGGGTGAAGGAGCGCGCCGTTCGCGCGTTCCGGCTCGTCGGTGACGCCGAGGGCAAAGTTCACGGCGTCCCGCCCGAAAAGGTTCACCTGCATGAGGTCGGCGCGGTGGACGCCGTGCTCGACATCGTGGGCGCGATTGAAGGATTCGAGCGACTCGGTGTCGACGCCGTGTATCACTGGCCCGTCGCCGTCGGGACGGGATGGGTGGAGGCGGCGCACGGCAAGCTGCCGGTGCCCGCGCCTGCGACGGCGCTGCTGCTCGAGGGACTCGAGATCGCAACGGATGGGCCCGCCGTCGGCGAGGCGACGACGCCCACGGGGGCAGTGCTGCTGAGAGTCCTTTCGGCGGGCGCGCCGCCGGCGCAATGGCGCATGGCCGGGAGCGGTTGGGGCGCCGGGCAGCGGGATCCCAAGGAGTACCCCAACGCGTTGCGGATTCTCGTGGCTGAGGAAGCGGCGGAGGCGGGGCGGGTGGTCCTGCTCGCGACCGACGTCGACGACATGAGTCCCGAGTACGTGGAGCCGCTGCGTCAGGCTTTGATCACGGCCGGCGCGCTCGATGTGCAGACGTGGCCGGTGCAGATGAAGAAGGGGCGCCAGGGCTTCCGCGTGGAAGTGATGGCGCCGGAGCCGGTGGCGGAGGCGGTGACGGCCGAATTGTTCCGCCACAGCACGACCGCGGGTGTGCGGCGCTGGGTGGCGGAGCGGGCTACGCTGCGGCGGCGCCAAGTGACGGTTCGCGTGGACGGCGTGGCGGTCCGGGTGAAGGTGTTGGAGCAGGCGGGCGGAGGTGGGGTACGGGTGAAGCCGGAGTACGAGGATGTACTGGCGGCGGCCCAGGCCCTGGGGAAGCCGCCGATCGACGTGGCGCGCGCCGTCGAGCGCGACGCCGCAGCCCTCGTGGCGAAAACCAAGGAGTGAACCGTGCGCAAGTTTCGGAGTGAAGTCTTCGGAGTTCTCGTGGCGGCCGTCGCGCTCGCCCCGCAGGCGAGGGCGCAGCAGGCGCCGC
Source organism: Gemmatimonadales bacterium (assembly GCA_036004745.1). GTDB lineage: Bacteria > Gemmatimonadota > Gemmatimonadetes > Gemmatimonadales > GWC2-71-9 > 20CM-2-65-7. Next base: position 35,466 of record DASYRD010000073.1, read on the forward strand.
CCGCCAACAAATGGGCGCTGCCTCGGTGCGACCTCAAGCCGGGTCACTACCTCGTCGAGGGCGGACGGCAGTACTTGAAGAGCGCGACGGAAACACGATTCGAGGACCAGAAGCAGAAGGACCTGACGGCGGCGCGCGGCGTCCTGATGCAGGCGCTCTCCACGGGCGGCCAGGAAAAGAACCCGGGCGCGTGGTACTACCTGGCGCGCTACTACATCCTGATGCAGGATCTGCCGGGTGCCGATTCCGCGTTCCGGCAGGCTGAGGCGCTGAAGCCGGACTGCGCGGACGACATCGGGCTCTGGCGCCGGTTCGTGTGGATCGGCGTATTCAATTCAGGCATTGCGGCTTGGCAGGCGAACAACACCGACTCGGCGATCGCATCCTTCCGGCGGGCCAACGCGATCTACCAGGCGGAGCCCACGGGGTTCAAGTACATGGCCTCGTTGTTGTATCAAGCCGGGCAGCTCGACTCAGCGATCGTCTATTTCCGGCGCGCCGCCGACATCGCGGCGAAAGACGCGAAGTGGCAGCAGGATCGTAAGGATGCGTTGTTCAACATGGCGCGCATCGAGCACAGCCAAAAGCACTGGACCGAGGCTCAAGCGGCGTATCGCGAATACTTGACGGTGTACCCGAACGACCCGGAGGCGCAGGCGAGTCTGGCAAGCGTGCTGAGCCAGACGGGCCAGCGCGACAGCGCATTCGCCATGTATCGCCGCATCATCGCGCAAGGCGACTCGGTGGGTGCGATGCCCATGTTCCGCGTCGGCGTCGAGATCTTCCAGGCGGTGTCGGACGAACCAGATACCAGCAAGGCGGGGGGCGACTGCCGCACCCAGGCCAGGGCCAATCGGCTCACGCCGGTGCGGATCAGGGCGCGGTGCGATTCGGTCACCAAGGGCATCATTCGGGATTACGAGACCGCGGCGGGCGTGACGTATCGCCTGGCGGCCCAGGCCTTCGAAGCGGGCCTCAAGGTGAATCCGTACTATCGCGACGGGTTGTACAATCTGATGAACGCATACCTGCAGGTGAACGACTCGATCCACGTGGTTCCCGTGGCCCAGCGCCTCTTCAGCGTGGATCCGATGAACCGGATGTCGATACGCTTGCTCGCGTTCGCGCACCAGCGCGTCGGTCGCGTCGACTCGACGTTGCACTATCTGCGGATGGCCGATTCGACGCTCGTGGCCGACGTCACGCTCACCGAGTTCGATCCGCAAGATTCGACGGCGCGCGTGAAGGGGCTCGTGACCAACCTGCGTAGCAATCAAGGTCAGCCGTTCAAGCTGGTCTTCGAGTTCCTAAATGCGCAGGGCGAGGCCCTCGCGAAACAGTCCACCGACGTACCGGCGCTCCCGCCGCAGGGGACGCACCTGTTCGAGCTTACGGTGGCGGCGAAGGGCGTCGTCGCCTGGCGCTACCACAAGGAGTGAAGGCCGATTGACACGGGGCGGGATGTGGCGACACATTCCGCCCAGTTCGCGGGCGTAATTCAGGGGTAGAATGCCAGCTTCCCAAGCTGGACGTCACGGGTTCGAATCCCGTCGCCCGCTCTCTCACCACCGACCCATGCCGTCGCGCCTGGCTGTTCTCGTCGTCGCCGCCTTGAGCGGCGCCATTCCCCTCGCCGCTCAGACGTGGAACCCTCCGCAGCCGCCCTGTGACATCAAGGCGGGCCATTTCCGCGTCAACTCGGCGATCGTCAACCTCAAGACCGCCGCCGAGAAGCCGAACACCCGCGATCACATGCTGCGGCAGACGCTCGACGTGCTGTCGCGCACGATCACGGGGGACGGCCAGGACAAGAACCCCGCCGCCTGGTACTACCTGGGCCGCTACTACGTCGAGATGGGAGACGCCGGCGGCGCCGACAGCGCGTTCGACCGCGCCGAAGCCCTGGCCCCCCAATGCAAACAAGACATCTCCGGCTATCGCCTCGGCCTGTGGCGTGGCGTGGTCGCGGCGGGTTTGCGCAATTGGCAGGAGAACCACCTCGACTCGGCCAAGACGCTGCTGCGCCAAGCGGGAGGGCTACGGCCCGATCAGCCGCGCCCGTTCTTCAGTCTCGGGCAGCTCTATCTGTCCCAGGACCAGGCCGATTCCGCCGCCTATTTCCTCAACAAGGCGGCGGAGCTCGCCGGTACCGACTCCGCATTTGCCGAGGCCAAGAAAGACGCGCTCGGCGGCGTCGCGCGTCTGACCGCGCGGCGCGTGCAGAACGATCCCGCCGCCCAGCGCTGGCAGCACACGCGCTTCAGTCGCGACTCGATCCAGCGTTTGCTGGTGGTCGATTCGATCGTCCTTGGCCGCGTCGAAGCGTCCTCGGCATCGCGCCGGGCCCGCGGCGCCCGTTTGGCGCCCGCTGACCAGCAGGCCTTCGCCCGTGACTCAGCTACACGCGCACAGGGAGTCGCCGACCGTCGGGCCGCCTTGGCCGCGCGGGGGGGGCAGGTCGCCGCCGACAGCGGCGCCGCCCAGCCGGCCTTCGAGCCCGCGATTCAGGCGTTCCGGGGCTACCTCGCCGCCTATCCCGAGGCCACCGACGCGGTGACAAGCCTCGCGAGCCTGTACTACCAGAGCGGCCGTACCAAAGACGCCGAGGTGGCGTTCGACGCCATTTACCCGCTGGGTGGGCCCAGCGACCCCGACGTGCTCATCGAGGCCGGCCGCGGCGCTCTCCGGGCGAATCTGTTCGTCCCCGCCACGAAGCTGCTATCGCGCGCCCTCGAGCAGCGTCCCTACGACCGGGATGCGTTGCTCGACCTCGCGAACGGCTATCTCGCGCTGCGCGACAGCACGCGGCTCCTGGCGACTGCCCAGCGCCTCGCCGCAGTGGACCCGCTCAACCGCGCCACCCTGCGGATGCTCGCCGCGGGCTGGGACCTGCGGGCCCGCGGCGACTCGGCTCGGAAGTACAAGGACCTCGCGGACGGCGGGCTCCAGGTCGAGATTGGCGTGACCACCTTTCTGGCCGACTCGGCGGGCTACACGCTGAGCGGAGTGGCGAGTAACGGGGGCGGGACCGCCTCTGCCGCTCAACGGATCACCTTCGAGTTTCTCGACGCCCAAGGGGCTGTTCGGGGGACTCAAACCATCGACATCCTTCCGCTTCCGCCTCAGGGGACGCAGCCGATCGAGCTGCACGTCACTGGGCGCGACCTCCACGGCTGGCGTTACCGTCGCTCCTAAGCGATATTAGCCGTTGAAGTTGCACCACGAAGCCTCACAAACTCCTTGAACCTCTAGGCGGGCCAGCAGTGATTCGCGTGCAGTCCGTGGCGCCCGACACCCTGGGTGCCGCCCTCGGTCTCCTCCCCGGAACGCAACTCCTCGCGGTCAACGAACGTGACCTCGAGGACTTTCTCGATTGGGAGTTCCTCACGGCCGATGACCAGTTCGTGCTCAAGGCCCGCCTCCCGACGGGGGAGGAGATCGAGTACGACGTGGAGCGTCCCGAGGGGCTCCCGATGGGCGTGACGCTCGAGGCGCCGCGCATCCGGCGCTGCGCGAATCACTGCGACTTCTGTTTCGTGGACGGCAACCCACTCGGCCTCCGTCAGGCGCTCTACATCCGGGACGACGACTACCGCCTCTCGTTCCGCTATGGAAACTTCGCGACCCTCACGAATCTCAAGCCGTGGGACCTGGCGCGCATCGTGGAGTACCGGCTCTCGCCGCTGTACGTGTCGGTGCACGCGACCGATCCCGTCGTGCGTCGCTGGCTGCTGCGCAATCCCGAAGCCGAGGCGATCGTCCCGCAGCTGACCTGGTTCGCGGAGCGGGGGATCACGTTCCACACGCAGGTGGTCCTCGTGCCGGGCGTGAACGACGGCGCGCAGCTCGAGCGCACGCTCACGGACCTGTACGGGATCGGGCCGGCCGTGCTCTCGGTCTCCGTCGTGCCGGTGGCACTGACCGAGTTCAGCAAGCACAACCTCGTGAGCCAGCCCTCCCGTGACGAGTGCCGCGCCGCGCTGCGGACCGTCAACGAGTTCGCCCAGCGCGCCGTCGCCGACCGCGGCACGCCCTGGTGCTATGGGGCAGACGACCTGTACCTGCAGGCCGAAGTGGCGCTGCCGCCCGCCGAGTGGTACGGCGATTTCGAGCAGCGGGAGAACGGGGTGGGCGCGGTGCGCTATTTACAGACGCGGATCGCCGCGGCCCGCGAACAGCTCGGGGCAGGGGACTGGCACGGGAAGCGCATCGGGGTGGTGACAGGCAAGGCGATGGGGCCACTGATCCCGCAGATCGTCGCGGATCTGGCGCAGATCACGCACGCGCATTTCGAGATTCTGGCGCTCGAGAACACGCTGTTCGGGCCGACGGTGACGACGGCAGGGCTCCTGCCGGGCGCGACGCTGCTGGCAGCACTCAAGGAGCGCCACGACTTGGACCTCGTGCTGCTGCCCGCGGAAGCGGTGAATGACGACCTGCTCTTCATGGACGACGTGGAGGCTCACGCGCTGGCGGCGCAGCTGCCGATGCCGATCAAGCTGTCTTACGATTTCGCGGATGCGCTGGTGAGTGAAGAGGTGGCGGCATGAGCGCCCCTACGATAGCCATCATCGGCCGCCCCAACGTCGGCAAATCGACGCTCTTCAACCGGATCATCGGCCGGCGCCAGGCGATCGTCGACGCGCAGCCGGGCGTGACGCGCGACCGCCACTTCGCGCCCGCCGAGTGGAACGGCCGGCGCTTCTGGCTCGTCGACACCGGAGGCTTGGTGCCGGGGTCGACCGACCCGATGAACCGCGCGATCCGCGGCCAGGTCGAACAGGCCGTCGCCGAGAGCGACGTCCTCGTGTTCCTCGTGGACGTACAGGCCGGCGTGCACCCGCAGGACCTCGAGATCGCGCAGTACCTCCGGAAGGTGCAGCGCCCCGTCCTGCTCGTCGCGAACAAGTGCGACGACCTGCCGAACGAGACTCGCCAGCTCTCATTCTACGAGCTGGGGATGGGCGAGCCGTTCCCGGTCTCGGCGCAGGTCGGCAAGAACAGCGGCGACCTGTTGGACAAACTCGTGACGCTGCTGCCCGCGGAGGGCGCGGCGCCCGAAGTAGACGCGATCCGGGTGGCGGTCGTCGGTCGGCCCAACGTGGGGAAATCGAGTCTCGTGAACCGGCTGCTCGGTCAGGACCGGCTCGTCGTGGCGGCCGAGCCGGGAACGACTCGTGACGCGATCGATACGCCCCTCGTGCACGAGGGACACCGGCTCGTCTTCATCGATACGGCCGGCCTGCGCAAGCGCAGCAAGGTGAACGAGGACCTCGAGTTTTACTCGACGCTGCGCACCTCGCGCGCGATCGAGCAGGCTCAGGTGTGCGTGCTGGTCGTGGACGCGAGTGACGGGCTGCATGAGCAGGACATGAGAATCGCGAACGACGCCTGGGAGAAGGGCGTGGGCGTCCTGATCGCGGTGAACAAGTGGGACCTCATCGAGGAAAAAGAGACCAACACGGCGGTGCGCGGGGAGAAAGAGCTCAGGGCGCGCGCGCCCTTCCTCGCGTTCATCCCGTTCTACTACGTCTCGGCCAAGACGGGGCAGCGCGTGGTCAAGTTGCTCGATGCGATCCTCGAAGTTGCGGCGGAGCGGGAGAAGCGCGTCCCGACGGCCGAGGTGAATCGTGTCCTGGAGGACCTGCTGGCCCGCCAGCAACCGCCGCAGCCCGTCGGAGAGTCGCTGCGCCTGTTCTATGCGACGCAGGTTGGCACCGCGCCGCCACGCTTCGCCGTGGTCGCCAATCGCCCGGAGGCGGTCCCCGAGTCGTATGCGCGGTACCTGCACAACGGCTTCCGTGAAGCGTGGGATTTCTCTGGGGCGCCGCTCACGATCAAGTTCCGCCGCAAGAAAGGGCGCCGCTGAGCACCGCGCTCTGGATCCTCGCCTCGTACCTCCTCGGCGCTACGCCGACGAGCTACGTCGCCGGACGCCTGGGGCGGGGAATCGATCTGCGTGAGCATGGCTCCAAGAACCTGGGAGCGACCAACGTCTATCGCATCCTGGGGTGGTCCTACGCGATCCCGGTCGGCATCATCGACGTCGCCAAAGGCGTGATTCCCGCGGCCCTGTTCGGCCGCTGGGCGCACGGGCCCGAGTGGCTCCCCGTCACCCTGGGAGGCGCGGCGGTGCTAGGACACATGTTCTCGCCCTACGTGCGCTTCAAGGGCGGCAAGGGCGTCGCGACCGCTGCCGGCGTGTTCCTCGCGCTCGCGCCCTGGGCGTTCGCCATCGCCCTGCCGTTCTGGGGCCTCTCGCTCTGGCTCACGGGGTTCGTTTCGCTCAGCTCGATCGCGGCGGCCCTGACCTTCCCGCTCTGGGTGCGGCTGACCGCGGGGGGCGGCGCCACGTTCTGGGCGAGCATCGTGCTTGCGCTGCTGATCGTGGTGGCGCATCGGGCCAACGTCGGGAGGTTGCTTGCCGGAACGGAGAATCGGTTCCGGACGAGAGGGGAACGACCCGTTGAGATGCGCGAGTGAACTCGCTACTCGGCGCTACGGCTGAAGCCGCCCGTTCACGGGCAGGGCCGAGCCGCGGCTTGAGCCGCGCCCGTCCGTGACCAGAATCGCCGTCATCGGCGGCGGCGCGTGGGGCACCGCCCTCGCTGATCTCCTCGCCCGCAAGGGCGACGCGGTCACCATGTGGGCGCGCGAGCCGGAGGTGGTCGAGGCGGTGAACCGCCAGCACGCGAACCCGGTGTTCCTCCCGGGCGCTGCCCTGGCGCCGGCCTTGCGCGCCGACGGCGACTTGGGCGCCGCCGTGCGAGGGGCGGAGGTGGTCGTGTCGGCGGCGCCGGCGCATGCCGTGCGGCCCGTGATGACGCAGGCCGCGGCCGCGTTGTCCAAAGGCGCGCTCGTGGTGAGCGTGTCGAAGGGGCTGGACCCCGATAAGCTCGAGCGACCGTCGACGGTGCTCGAGGAGGTCTTGCCCCGGGGAACGCCGGTGGCGGTGTTGTCGGGGCCGTCGTTCGCGCAGGAGGTCTATCAGCGGCAGCCCACGCTGGTCGTGGCGGCCGCGCAAGACCACGCGGTCGCGCAACGAACGCAGCGCGTGTTTTCGGCGAGCCATTTTCGGGTCTACTCGCACACCGATGTCGTCGGTGTCGAGCTCGCCGGCGCCCTGAAGAATGTGATCGCGCTGGCGGCGGGGATTCTCGAGGGGCTGGGGTTGGGCTACAACACGCGCGCCGCGGTGATCACGCGCGGCCTCGCCGAGATCACGCGACTGGGCGTTGCGCTCGGCGCCGACCCCATGACGTTTGCGGGGCTCGCGGGCATGGGCGACCTGATTCTGACGGCGACGGGCGCGCTATCGCGCAACCGGAGCCTGGGCGTGGCGCTGGGACAGGGACAATCGTTCGAGCAGGCGCAGGCCGGCAAGCAGACGGTGGCGGAAGGTGTGAACACGGCGCGCACAGCGGTGGCGCTGGGGGAGCGACACGGTGTCGAGCTCCCCATCGCGCGCGAAGTGGCCGATGTGCTCTTCCGCGGCAAGGCGCCGCGGCAAGCCGTCACCGATCTGATGGAGCGCGACCTCAAGGCGGAGCAGTGGCGATGAGCGCGATTCTTCCGAATCAGCCCGTGCAGGAGTTCTTCTCGATCGGCGAGGTCTGCCAACTCACGGATCTGAAGCCGCACGTCCTGCGGTACTGGGAAAGCCAGTTCCGGTTCCTGAATCCGGCCAAGAACCGTTCCGGAAACCGCGTCTACCAGCGTCGGGAGATCGAGTTGATCATGCTGGTGAAGCACCTCCTCTACACGGAGAAGTACACGATCGAAGGCGCGCGCCAGAAGATCGAGCAGTATCGCCGCTCGGGAGAGTTGAAGCCCGAGGCGCGCCGCGCGCTCGCCACCGAAACGGTGAAGGAGCTGCGCGCCGAGCTGAAATCCGTTCTGGGAATTCTCGAGGGGAACAGCTCCCCGAATGCCGGCAACCGCTGAGCCCCGCGTCGCCATCGTGATGCCTGCCTATCAGGCCGCCGGCACCGTCGCCGGCGTCGTGGCGGGGGCGCGTGCGATCGCGCCTGTGTACGTCGTGGACGATGGGTCGACTGATGACACGGGGGAGAGGGGACGGGGGACGGGTGCGACGGTGCTCACCCACGCGACGAATCGCGGAAAGGGCGCGGCCCTCGCGACCGGCATTGCGGCGGCCCTCGCTGCCGGGGCCGAGGTCATCGTCACGCTCGATGCCGACGGTCAGCATCCTCCCGCGGAGATCCCGCGCCTCCTCGCGCCGATCGTCGACGGTGGCGCGGACCTCGTACTGGGTGCGCGCGAGCGGAGCGGCGCGATGCCCCTGGGCCGGCGTTTCACCAACTGGATCTCAGCGCGTCTGGCGACGCGCATCGCGGGGCAGGGCGTGACGGATGCCCAGACGGGGTTTCGAGCCTTCACGAGGAGCCTGGCCGAGCGCGTGCGGCCCGCCGGGGACCGCTACGACTACGAGACCGCGTTCCTCCTGGCTGCGTGCGCCGCGGGGTTTCGGGTGCAGTGCGTCACCATTCCCACGATCTATGCGGGCGCTGAGAGCCATTTCCGGCCCTGGGCCGACACGTGGCGCGTGATGCGGGTCTTCGCCCGCTACGCCCGCCGGATCGTGGTGGGGGCGGGAGCCGCATGAAGATTCTCGTCTCGAACGACGACGGCATCCTCGCGAAGGGCATCGGACTGCTGGCGGACGTCTGCGCGACGGTCGCGCAGGTGACCGTCGTCGCGCCCGACCGCGAGCAGAGTGGCACCTCGCACTCCCTCACCCTGCATCGCCCCGTGCGCGCCAACCGCCGCGCCGACGGCTCCTTCCAGGTAGACGGGACGCCGACCGACTGCGTGTTGCTGGCCCTCGGCGCCCTGATGCCCCAGGAGCCCGACTGGGTGATCTCCGGGATCAACCACGGCCCCAACATGGGCGAGGACGTGCTCTACTCGGGCACGGTCGCAGCGGCCATGGAGGGGCTGTCCCTCGGGATTCCCGGAATCGCCATCTCCTTCGCGGGCAACCGAGTGGACCGAGAGGCTCACCTGGAAAGTCACCGTGCCTGGCTCGAGCGCCTCCTGGCCCGGATCACCGAGGTTGAGGACTTTCCGAAGGAAACGCTTCTCAACGTCAACCTCCCGCCGATCCCGGGAGACACGATCCAGGGCATCCGGGCCACGACGCTGGGCAAGCGGGTCTTCTCGGAATCCATC
>DASYRD010000074.1:0-3713 GCA_036004745.1 Gemmatimonadales bacterium
AGCAGACCGTCTGCCTCACGCTGTTCTTCTCCAGCGGGTGCAAGTCCCGCCTCGGTAGGCGCCGGAGCACCGAGTAGCAGACCCCAGGCGCGGAATGAGAATTTCGTGGCCCAAGCGGGGTGTCAAGAGCCTCTTCGGAGGGAGCGAGCACGCGGGCCGCAACTTAACGTGAAGCCTGCAGCCTCGACACAGTTACAACCCGAGAGCCGAGCCGCTCATCTCACGGCGAAGGCCATGCCCGCTACGCACCAATCCCGAATGCGCGCGGCGGGTCTCGGCGGGGTACGGGGCGCAGCACGCGTGCATGGAGAGGAACGGAACACGAGAGACCCGTCTGCGCAGCCTGGGTCAGGGCAGCGTGGCTCGTATAAGCCGACGGTGAAGTCGAGCGCGGCGCAGCGGGCGTCCGAGGGGACCGTAGTAGTGCAGAGCCTCGCGACGAATAACGCGAGAGGAGCGAAGGGTCCCTGCGGTGGTCATGGTGGCCGAGCAAGCACGCGCGAGGGCATGACCGAGAGGTCCAAACACCCCGGTGGGCGCCCGCCCGTCGACAAAGTGCGCCAATTGCAACGCCACCTCTGGGTCGCGGCCAAGCGATCCCCGGAGCGCCGCTTTCACGCCTTGATGGATCGGATCTGGAGGCGTGACGTCCTCCAGATGGCGTGGCAGCGGGTGAAGGCGAACCGCGGCGCGGCGGGCGTCGATCGTGAGACGCTCGACGCGGTCGAGCACTACGGCGTGGAGCGCATGCTCGACGAGCTCCAGGCCGCGTTGCAAGCGGGCACGTATCGGCCGCCGCCGGTCTTGCGGCGATACATCCCCAAGGCTGATGGCCGACAGCGGCCACTCGGCATCCCGACGGTGCGCGATCGGGTTGCGCAAATGGCGACCACGATCGTGCTGGAGCCGATCTTTGAGGCAGATTTCCGCGCTTCATCGTACGGCTTCCGACCGAAGCGCAGTGCGACCCAGGCACTCGAAACGCTCCGCGTGCACGGCGCGCGGGGTGGCAATCGCGTGCTGGACGCGGATATCCGTGACTACTTCGGCAGCATCGATCACACGAAGCTGCTGACGCTGGTCGCGCAGCGCATCTCGGATCGGCGGGTACTGAAGCTGCTGCGGCAGTGGCTCACGGCAGGGGTGATGGAGGATGGGCGACGACGGGAAACCCTCACGGGCACTCCGCAAGGTGGGGTGATTACTCCCCGAACGCAAAAGGTAACTTTCAGTTTGAGCGCGTGATCGTCGGATGGCATACGCAGCCGGTGCTTGATTTGCGTCGTAAATAGTACTATGGTTGTGTCACATGCCTCGCGCCACCAAGGCGCACAAGGCGCGGCTCCTGAATGCCGCCTATCGCTTGATCGGGCAGCGGATCGACACCGCCGAGGCCGCCCGGCAACTTGCCGATCAGTTCGCCCTGTCGTTGCGACAAGCCTATCGGTATCTCGAGCAAGCCGCCGCATTGAACGCCCCTGTTGCCGCCGTCGAGCCGACAGTGGTCATCACATTCAAATTGCCGGTGAGCATGGTACGCGCGCTGCGCGCGTACGCGCGGCGCAGTGGCCTCACACTCGGGCAAATCGTCACACAGGCGCTCGCGGCCTTTCTCGGCGCCTTCCATCGGCGACGTGGCTGACCGGCCGTCGCGTCACGGTGCCCTTCACATTCAGCTCGATTACACGTTCGATCGCTTACGGGCCGCCAAGCTGGCCCACGCCTATGAGATTCTGGTCCCGACGCGAGTCCGCCCGCTCGAAGCCACTGTGAAGGAGCGTCTGCATGCGGATGGCAGCGATTTACGCTCGGGTCTCCTCGGAGCAGCAACGCGAGGCGCACACGATTGCGAGCCAGACCGCGGCGCTGATCGAGTTGGCGAGCACGCTCGAACTCGAGGTGCCGAAGGCATGGATCTTCGAAGACGAGGGCTATAGCGGCGCCACGCTCGAACGACCAGGTCTGGAGCGCGTCCGCGACCTGGCCGCTGAAGGACAGATTCAGGCCGTCCTCGTCTACAGTCCGGATCGTCTCAGTCGCAAATATGCGTATCAGATCCTGCTGATCGAGGAGCTCGCGCGTCACGGCGTGGAGACCCGTTTTCTGAAGGCGCCGCAGAATGCGACGGCTGAAGATCAGTTGCTCGTCCAGTTCCAGGGGATGATCGCCGAGTATGAGCGGGCGCAAATCCTCGAGCGCTCGCGACGGGGCAAGCGTCACCGCGCCCGCGCGGGCGAAATCAGTGTGCTGAGTGGCGCGCCATATGGGTACCGCTACATTCGCAAGAGCGAGGACGCACCGGCCTCGTATGCGGTCATCGAGAGCGAAGCGCGTGTGGTGCGGCAGGTATATGACCACTACATCGTGACCGGTTGGAGCATCGGCGCGATCACGCGTTGGCTGAATGACGAGGGGGTGCCGACACGGAAGGCGGGGACCCGCTGGGAGCGCTCGACGGTGTGGGCGATGCTGCGCAATCCCGCGTATATCGGCACCGCCTGCTTCGGCAAAACGCATCGCCACACGTCAGCGTGTGACCCGACGGCTTCGCCTGCGCGGCGGCCTCGCGACGCGCGACAGTGCCAATCACGAACGACCCCGTGAGGAATGGATCGAAATTCCCGTGCCGGCACTCATCGACGAGCCGACCTTTGCCCGTGCACACGAATTGCTGCAGATGAACAAAGTGCGGGCGCGACGGCGGACCATCACCCCAAGTCTCGTGCAGGGTCTGGTGAGCTGTCATCGGTGCGGATACGCGCTGTCGCGCACATCGACTCGGTCGAGTGCGCGTCTGATTCACTACTATCGCTGCATCGGCTCGGATGCGTGGCGCCATCTTGGCGGACCGCGCTGCAACAGCCGACCCGTACGACAAGACCTCTTGGACGAGATCGTGTGGTCCGAGGTCATTCGATTGCTCGAAGATCCCGCGCTGATTCAGCAGGAGCTCGATCGCCGCCTCGCCGTCGCGCGCGCCGCTGACCCGACCCGGCAACGCGAGCAGGCGCTGCAACGGGATCTCGTCCGTGTCGGAAAAAGCATCGAGCGTATGCTGACCGCCTATCAGGAGGAGCTGCTGTCGCTGGAGCAGCTGCGCGAGCGGATGCCGCCCCTGCGTCAGCGCGAGCGCGCGTTGCGGACGGAGCTGCAATCGATTGTCGAACAGACTCGAGACCGAGCGACGTACCTGCGTCTCGCGGAAACGCTGTCGGCCTTTCTCGCGCGACTGCGTGAAGCCGCCGACACGCTTGACATCGTCGAGCGGCAACGCATCGTCCGCCTGGTGATCAAGGACGTGCTCGTTGGCGATGATCGGATCGTCATCCGTCACTGTATTCCCGTCCCCGCGGGACCGCCGAATGGAAGCAGTCCGCAGGACTCGGATTCCTCTCATCGTGCTGGCGACGGCAGAAGTTACCTTTTGCGTTCGGGGAGTGGCCACACCGCCTTGCGGGGTGCCACGTGTGCTGCGCTTGCCACCTGTCATGCGTCGCCGACCCTGCTCGTCCCGCTCCTCGATGGGCACTTTCAGCCACATCTTAATGAGCTGCAGCAGTGCCCCGTCGACCACTCGTCGCGCGACACACTGCAGGAGCTCCTGGTGCGGGATGGTGTCGAAGTATTTCGACAGGTCCGCGTCGACGACCTCCGTATACCCGTCGCACAAAGCTCGATGCACCGCCTGAACCGCGTCTTGGGCACTTCGGCGC
>DASYRD010000075.1:0-1728 GCA_036004745.1 Gemmatimonadales bacterium
TGCTCACGGTGCCCGCTCCGATGACGCTCGGGCAGGTGCTTGGTGCCTTCGACCGCAAGCTGAGTCTCAAGCAGCTTGGTGACGGCGCGTACCTGATCGGTGGCGGATGGCCCGCGTCGATCACCGACGAGGCGGAGAACCGCTACCAAATCCTCGACGACAGCGTCCGCGCAAGTCGCGAGATCGCGGGGACCGTCTATCCGGCGGCGAAGAACGCCGCGCTCGCTCGTAGCTGGGCGGGCCTCGAAGCGTTCACGCCGGACGAGATTCCCTTCATAGGCCCGGTGCCGGGTATCGATGGATTGCTGGCGGCCACGGGCTTCTGCGGCCACGGCTTCGCGCTCTCGCCGGCCGTCGGCGATATCTTGGCGCGGCTCGCGCTCGGGCGCGACGCGCGCGAACACTTGTGGCGTGGCCTGCGGCTCGATCGGGTCATGCGGGAGACGCTCGCCTCGTCGGCGCCTGCGACGCCGCGTGCGTGACGGACTAGGGAAGGCTCGCGAAGCCTTCGTGCTGGGCCGTCTCTCGTAGGCGTTCGTCGAGGCAGACGAACGATTCACCGACCGATGCCCCGTCACACCATGCAAGGGCGGCCGCAAGCTGGAACGCGTCGGCAGCTCGGAGGGGATGCGTAGCGACCAATCGCCCTGCCTGGTCGCGCAGAAGCGACGTCGGGTCGATCACATCGGAGTCTTCGACCAGTCCTGCGAGCCGACGCGTTCCCTGTTCGACGAGCGCCAGGGAGAGCCGCCCTTCACGGCGCTGGCGGTGCAGTGCCGAGAGACACTCAACGATCGTTCCCCACCAGAGAGCCCGCTCCGCGTCGGAGCGCAACAGTGCGGTCAGCTCGGATGACCGGGAGCTGAGGAGAAGGATCGGCACGATCGCCGAGCTATCCCAGAAGATCAGCGCCCCTCAGCGCGCTCCTCGAGAAGGGCGCGCAGCACCCCGTTGCCGATGGCGACGGAGCCTCGGGGTGGACGTCGCAGTTCCGGACGCAGGCGACCCGTGCCGAGTGTCAGCACGCCGGTGCGGGCCAGGCGCTCACGGCGCGAGCTGGACTTTTCGCTGCCGTGCAGCGCGGTCAACCTCGCCACCGGGCGCCCCCGCTCCGTGATGATGACGTCCTGGCCATGCTTGGCGACGTCGAGATATCGGCTCAGTTCAGCCTTGAGACGGGCCACCCCGACTTTTGTCATGTGGCCACTATGGTCAGTTACCTTGCCGCCGTCAACGGCGGGTGCGGATGTGCGATCATGCCGGCCACATCGCGCAGGAGATGACGACGTGAACATCACGATCCTCGACGACTGGCAGAACACGATCCCCACGCTGCCCGCGTTCAAGAAAGTCGCCGGGCACAACGTCACGGTGTGGAACGACCACACGAAGGATACCGACAAGCTCGCGGAGCGTCTCGAGGACACGGAAGTGCTCGTGCTGATCCGCGAGCGCACGCCGATCAGGGCCGCGCTCATCGAGCGCCTGCCCAGGCTCCGCATGATCACGCAGGTCGGCGTGTTCCCCCACGTCGACGTCGACGCCGCAACGAAGCGCGGCATCATCATGTCCTCGCTCACCGGACCCGGCCGCCCGTCGTACGCGACGGCGGAGCTGAACTGGGGGCTCATCATCGCCGCGTTTCGGCGCATCCCGCAGGAAGCCGCCGCGCTGAAGGCGGGGAAGTGGCAGGCGTACTCGATCGGCAGCGGCATTCGCGGCAAGACG
>DASYRD010000076.1:0-37145 GCA_036004745.1 Gemmatimonadales bacterium
AGAGACGAGCTCAGGGTCGAACTCGAGTCCCGACCGCTCACCGAGGTAGCCCAGCACCCGCTCGAACTCCCAGGCGTCGCGGTAGGGGCGCCGGGTCCGCAGGGCATCGTAGACATCGCAGACGTGGACCAGGCGGCTGGCGTGGTGGCAGGCTCGCGGGTAGGCCAACGACGGATAGCCGCCGCCGTTGATCATGATGTGGTGTTCGTAGGCGACTACCACGGCGAGATCGAGATCCTCTTCAGTATCGAGCAGGAGGCGAGCACCCGCGGCGGGATGCTCGTTCATCAAGGCGCGTTCGTCGTCGGTCAACTTGCCGGGCTTGGTCAGCACCTCGATCGGAATCTTGGTTTTGCCGATGTCGTGCAGCAGCCCCGCGATCCCGAAAGCCCGCACGTCCCGCGCGGCGAGGCCGAGGAACTCGGCGAGCGCCATCGTGAGCACGGAGACATTCAAGGAGTGCGTCGTCGTGTATTGATCGAACTCCTTGAGCTGCAGCAACGGCAAGACGATCTGCCGGCCCCCGTGCATCGCGACCGCCAACGAGCGGACGACGGCCTCGGCTTCCACCAGAGGTATCGCGCCGGTCGTCTGCACCTCCCGCTGCAACCAGCGCAGCGTGTCGGCTTCTTCACCGAGTGAAAAGCTGATCGTGGCGGTGGGGAGCGGCTCGGGCGCGACGCCGGTCTCCCCGCGCAGGCCGACGGCGCCAAACCGAATGCTGGTGCGGCGCATCTGCCGTGATTCCGTCGTGTCGATCATCGAGACATTCACCCGGGCCAGCACCTCATCGAGGAAGCCCTCGAAGTCGTCGCGCGTCACATCGTCCTCGAACTCGAGACGTTGCACGCCCGCCTCCGCCAGGCGGCGGCCCCAGTCCCAATCCTTCAGGTCGCGCAGGGGGAGCCGCCCGTAGACCACCTCGTCGCCCAAAAACGTGAACAGGGGATGCGCCGTGTCGGCCTGGAGGTCGCGGAGCTCCTGGTACGCCGCGTCCACCGCGCGGCCGCGCGCGGGATGCCCGTCGCGATAGAGGCCCATCGCGGCGAGGGCTTGCGCGAACGTCGCCAGGAACTTGGCGGGATCGCTCATCGGCGTCCCGAGGGCCCGGCGGGGTCGGCGGCGTTGCGCAATTCAGGGTCCTTCGATACCGCGGCGAGCGACAGCACGGCGCGCGCGCGCGGGTCGCTGCTCCGGCCACTGGCGAGCGCCATGACCGTCGCCACGAGCTCGAGGGAGAGCGGCGGAAGCTTCGCCCGCCCGCGCCAATTCGTGCCACCATCCGCCAGGCTCAGGAGCGCCGCCAACGCTCCGGGGTGCTTCGAGCGCCCCAGCACCTTGATCGCGAGCACCCGGATGTCGGAGGGTGCGCGCACGTCCTGGGACAAGTCCGCGATCAACGGGATCGCGGTCGGCGGACAGTTATCCATGGCGGCGCTCAACGCGAGCCGCGCCGTCCGCGGATCAGAATCGCGCAGCGCGCCGAGTAGCGTGCGCTCACGCTCGGCGGGGACCTTGAGCGCGAGCTTCAGGGCCTCGCGCCGCACCCGCGCGTCGGCGTGGCCCGTGAACTGGGCGCTGGAGAAACCATCCGGCAACGCGGGCAGCGCATCCAGCACGATGAGCAGATTGCGGACGACGTACCACGGATGCTCGCCGGTGAGCCGCGCCACTACGGCCGTGCCGACCTCGCGCGGCGCGCGCGCCAACCGGTCCAGCAGACCGCGCCGTGTCGTCCGCGACTCGGACGTGGCGAGAGCATCGAGCAGCGTCTCGAAGGCGGGGACCGGCAGCCGCGACAAGATCCGATCGAGCGTGCCGAAATCGGGGGGCTCGTGCTCCGTGAGGCGACGCACGGTCTCCGGCGCGGTGACGCGTTCCCACACGGGCGCCACGTCGGCGCCCGGGGGCGCATGCTCGAGGACGTCGACGAGTGTCGCGACGCCGTCGCCCTCCACGAGCCGTCCGACGGCCCGCCAGGCACCGGGACCGAGCACGCCCACCTCGAGCCCCGTCTGTAACACGCGTACCGGCTCCGCGTCGTGGCTCGCGTCACGCGTGCGCGCTTTCGGCGCCTCGGTCGCCATCCGCTGCAAGGCCCGGGCATACGGATCGGGGTTGGGGTCTTCGAGGGTCCAGCCGGTCAGCAGGTCGTGCACCTGCTCGCGCAACGCCTCATCGGCCTTGGGGCGCGCCTCGCCGGTCCCCTGCTCCGCGTGGGCGGCGAGCTTCGACAGCATGCGCACCAGTGGGTCCGACACGGTCTTCTGCGACGCGTCGGCCATCGCGCGGACGATCTCGAGGACCGCGTCGACGGCGAGCCCGTGGGTCGCGTCGATCGCGAACTTCGCCCGCTGGGCGCTGTCCCCACCCATCTCGATGAGCCGGCGCAGGGTCTCGGGCTGGAGCGCGCCGACGAGCTTCGACGTGCGGCGCCGCAGCGCCACGGCTTCGGCGCCCCCCACGTCTTTCAGCTCGTCCGCGATCTGCAGCAGGTAGCCAACGATTACCTGGTCGTAGGCGGCGTTCTTGGGGTGCGCGTCGATGGCGCGCGCGATGGCGGCGGGTTCGGTCTGCGGCGCCGTGGCCGCGGCGTCATCGCCGCTGGGCATGCTCCCGGCCACGAGGGCCGCGCGCGCCAAACCGAGCCACAGCTGCGCCGCGTGCGCCCCCCGCGCCCTACCGCCGTCGTCAGCACCCTGCTCTGCGGGCGCCGCGTCCTTCTCGTCGAGCAGCTCGAGGCGTTCGTACGTGAGCGAATGCAGGCGGATGTGCTCCCACGCGCGCAGGCGCTCCGGGGGCCCGAGGCCGAGCGGCTCCCCCGTTCGGTCCGCCTCCGTCGCGAGCGTGCGCAGCACGTCGCCGACTTCCGAGGCGCGGATCCCGCGATGGAACGTGACGGCACCCAGGTGGTGTCGGTGGAGCCGGCCGGCCAGTTCCGCGAGGAGGGGGTGCTTGGGATCGGTCGCGACGCCTTCGATCACAAGCTGCTGCCGCGCGACCCCCAGCGAGAGGGTGGGTCTCTGCTCGAGAAACTGCTCCGCCCGTCGTGTCACCCCGGCTGCGGCGGGCGCGAGTAAGCCGTGCCCCTCGGGATACATGGCGTGTTTGTGCAGGGCGATCGACAGTTCGATCAGGAAATCGGCGAGCTCCCGCGAGAGCGCCGTACGTTCCGGCGGCGACGGCGGTGACGGGGGCGGCGTCGGGGAGCTCATGGGGTCTCCCAAAATAGCGCATGGGGCCCGTGCCCAGGGTCACACGCATCGCAAATGCACCGCAAAACGCAACGCCCCGGGAGGACGTTCCCCCCCGGGGCGTTGGTTTTTCCTACGCGTCTAGGCGTCTACGCGTCTAGGTGTTAGTACATCCCACCCATACCGCCGCCACCTGGCATCGGTGGAGCCTTGTCCTTCTCCCTCTTCTCCACCACGACGCACTCCGTCGTGAGGAGCAGGCCCGCGATCGACGCGGCGTTCTGCAACGCGGTCCGGGTGACCTTCGTCGGGTCGATGACGCCGGCCGCGACGAGATCCTCGAACGAATCGGTCTGGGCGTTGTAGCCGAAGTTCTTGTCCTTCGACTCCTTCACCTTGCCGACCACGATGGCGCCTTCGGCGCCCGCGTTCTGGGCGATCGCGCGGATCGGCTCCTCGAGGGAGCGCCGCACGATCTCGATGCCGATCTTCTCATCCTCATCGGCACCCTTGGCCTTGTCCAGCACCTTCTGGCACCACAAGAGCGCGACACCGCCGCCCGGCACGATGCCTTCCTCGACCGCCGCGCGGGTCGCATGCAACGCATCCTCGACCCGGGCCTTCTTCTCCTTCATCTCGGTCTCGGTGGCCGCCCCGACGTTCAGCACGGCGACGCCGCCGGCCAGCTTGGCCAGCCGCTCCTGGAGCTTTTCCTTATCGTAGTCCGACGTGGACTTGTCGATCTGGGCCTTGATCTCCGACTTGCGGCCCTCGATCGCGTCGTGCTTGCCCTTGCCGTCCACGAGGGTCGTGTTGTCCTTGTCGACCACGATCCGCTTGGCGCGGCCGAGGTCGTTGAGCGTCGTGGTCTCCAGCTTGACGCCGACCTCGTCGGAAATCACTTGACCACCCGTCAGGATGGCGATGTCGCGCAGCATTTCCTTGCGACGATCGCCGAACCCGGGCGCCTTCACCCCGCACACCTTGAGCGTGCCGCGCAGCTTGTTGACGACCAGCGTCGCCAGGGCCTCGCCCTCGACGTCCTCGGCGACGATGAGCAGGGGCTTACCCGCCTGCGCCACCTTCTCGAGCACCGGGAGCAAGTCCTTCATCGACGAGATCTTCTTGTCGTGAATCAGGATGTACGCATCCTCCAGCACCGTCTCCATCTTCTCGGGGTCGGTGATGAAGTAGGGCGACAGGTACCCGCGGTCGAACTGCATGCCGTCCACGGTCTCGAGCGTGGTCTCGAGGCCCTTCGCCTCCTCGACCGTGATCACGCCGTCCTTGCCGACCTTGTCCATCGCTTCGGCAATGAGATTGCCGATTTCCTTGTCGTTGTTCGCGGAAATCGAGCCCACCTGGGCGATTTCCTTCCGGCCCGCGGTCGGAACGGAGATCTTCTTCAACTCCGCGACCACCGACTCGACCGCCGTCTCGATACCGCGCTTGAGCGACATCGGGTTGGCGCCGGACGTCACCGACTTGAGACCCTCACGGTAGATCGCCTGCGCGAGCACGGTCGCCGTGGTGGTGCCGTCGCCGGCGAGATCGGAGGTCTTGGTCGCCACTTCCTTCACCATCTGGGCGCCCATGTTCTCGATCTCGTCCTCGAGCTCGATTTCCTTCGCGACAGTCACGCCGTCCTTGGTGACGGTCGGGCTGCCGAACTTCTTGTCGATGACGACATTCCGGCCCTTGGGACCGAGCGTCACCTTCACCGCGTCCGCCAGCTGGTCCACGCCCCGCTTGAGGCGGGCCCGGGCGTCGGTGCTGAATTCGAGATACTTGGCTGCCATCTGTACGTCCTCCTAGGATCTACGCGAGCTTCGCGATGACGTCGGCTTCTTTGATCAGGATGATCTCTTCGCCGTCCAACTCGACCTGGGTGCCGCTGTACTTCCCGTACACGACGCGATCCCCGACCTTCAGCTCCATCGGGACCGCCTCGCCCTTCTCCCGCCGCCCCGGCCCCACGGCGATGACTTCGCCCTGGATCGGCTTCTCTTTGGCGGTGTCAGGGATGTACAGTCCGCCCTTCATCGTTTCGGTCTCCTCCATCGGCCGAATCGCGACGCGATCGGCGAGGGGATAGACCTTGAACTTCGTCTTGGTTGCCGTTGCCATGATGCGTGGACCTCCGTAACCCTTTGAATTGATTATCTGTTAGCACTCTGGGGAAGTGAGTGCTAATGCTGCAGGCGGGAATCTGTCTCGCGTCTCCTGAGGTGTCAAGGGGGCGTAGGGACGGGCCTGGCGAGGAGGGCCCGAACGCCAGCATCGGCGCGGGCTTTGGCGTCAGGACCTACGGAATCGAGCGAGACCATGGCCGCTCCGACGATCTCGCCGGTGCGCGTGTCCGCCAACCGCAGATGCAGCCACGTTTCGGTGTCCCGACCTGGCTCCCGAAACATGAAGAACACCAGGGCCGCCGTCGGGCGGCTGCCCCCCCGCACCGCCCCGCGGACCCGGAAGCCATTCTCGCGGAATGCGCGGGCCATCTCCGCGCCCTGTGGGTCTTTTCGATCGACGAGAATCTCGTAGCCCCGCAGCGCCGATGGGATGCGGGACGCACCGCAGGCGGCGA
This sequence comes from Gemmatimonadales bacterium, assembly GCA_036004745.1. Classification (GTDB taxonomy): domain Bacteria; phylum Gemmatimonadota; class Gemmatimonadetes; order Gemmatimonadales; family GWC2-71-9; genus 20CM-2-65-7. Next base: position 5,782 of record DASYRD010000076.1, read on the forward strand.
TGCAAAACGCCAAGACGCTAAGACGCCATGCGGTCATTCCCGAATCCGCCGCGCCCCTACCCAGCGCGAGAGCCACCAAGCGCCCTCGACGTCGTGAACCTCGAGCCGCGACAACTTCACGCCGTTGTTCGAGCTGTGGATGAACTTCTGCTCGCCGACGTACATGCCGACATGCGTCACGCCGCCCCCGGGCCGGGCCGAAAACAGCAGGATGTCACCGGGCTTCAGGGCGTCGACGACGGGGGGCACTTCGCTTCCCGATTTCGCCTGATCGCGGCTCATGCGCGGCAGGCGGATTCCATGCTGCGCGTAGGCGTACTGGATCAGCCCCGAGCAGTCGAATCCGTTCTCGGCGGTGCCGCCCCATTGGTACGGCGTGCCGAGAGCATTGAGCGCAGTCTGTACGACGTCGGCGGCACTGCCGGTGATCATCAACGGGATTTCGGGAGGCGGAAGCCGCGGTGTCGACCCGCCGGTCCCCCTACCGCCCCCGCCCCCACCCCCACCCCCGCCGCGACCGACCGCGATGGCGACGCGGGCGGCGAGACTCACGCCGTCTGGCGCACCGGTGGCCGGACGCCAGAAACCACGTGGCCCGCGGTCCTCCAGGCGGTAGCGCGCCTCGACCCCCAACGCGAACGCCGACACTGGCCGCCACTCGACACCGCCGCCGACGTCCCAGAGCGCCGCGAGCGCCTGTTCGGCCGTATCGGTCGACAGGCCGAGCGAGACACCGGTGGTGAAATAGGGAGCGAAGCCACCCTGGCGCTGCAGGACCCGCATGCCCCAGCCGAAGCCGTAGAACGCGCGCCGGCGCCCGAGCGAGTTGTGGATGAGCGCCTGAGCCGACCAGTGGCCCGAGCGAATCTCGTAAGTGCTCGCGCGGTTGCCACTGTACCAACGCCCCCAAAGGAACTCCAGGTCCCGACTGCCCTGCGCGGAAAGGGCCGCCGGCACCAAGGCTAGGGCGAGAAGGCTAGTCCGCAGCCGCAATCGCGGTGTGCTCCTCGGAGGCGCGAGGCGCCATGAGGTGAGAGAGCAAATGGGGCAAGCGCCGCATGAAGCGCACCCAGGCCCAGAGCACAACGAAGCCGACGAGCACGGCGCCGAGACCGGCGACGACGAGCATCACCAGTGGGCTCGAGAACCGAAGTGCGACCAGCGCGCCGAGCCACAGGCCGAGATACGAAGCTCCCCACGCCCACAGAGGAGTGAGGAGCCATCCGACGACGACGAGGAAATGCGCCAGCCAGCGCGGCATTTATCCCTTGCGCAGGGCGGCGATGACGGCGAACACGATGAGAGTGGCCGTGAACGCGGCGCCCGCGGCGACCGGGATCCCGATCCACGGTTGGGTGAGTCCGAGACCGAGTCCGCCGCCGATCGCGCCCATCACGACGGGAAACGCCAGCGAAAGGACCGAGGTGTTGCCGCCACGCCGCGCCCGGACCGCCGTCACGAGCCCGCCGAGCCACGCGGCGAAGGTGCCGAGCATCCACCAGATGGGCAGGTACCACCACGTGCTCCCACCCCCGATCGCATCCCACGTCCAAGGGTAGGCCTTGAGGGGCCGCAGCACGATGACGTCGATAGCCATGAACACGATCGTACCCCACAAACCCACCGCCGCCGCGGCCGCGATCCCTTCGGTGCCGCGCGCCGTCGTCCATTGGGCGGGCAGGAAGGTCGCCGCCACCGCCGCGGCGATCACCACCACCATCTCGAGGAGCGCCTGCACGATCCCGTTGGGCACGCGCCGCGAGACCAGCAGATAGATGATCACCGCAGCCCCGATCGTGATGCCGAGGCGGGTACCGCCGATGAGGATGTGGCGAAAGTCCGAGCGATCGATCGCGTTGGGGGGGGGGGCGCTGGGTGCTGTACCGGCCGTCATGCGCGGCGAGCTCCTCGAGTTGGGTGGAGAGTCGGTCCCGCTAATCTAAAGCCGTGCTCTCATGAGGCAAACACAAGCAGCACGACCACATCGGTGACGGCCCAGGCGGTGAGCGCCCGATACATCCCGCGCTGGTGTTGGGGGGGGCTCCACGCCTCGTGGCGCAGCAGCCACGGCCCGAGCACCGCCAGCCACAACACCAGAGGCGCTATCAGCCATCCGCTGTCAGCCTTCAGCAGCATCCCTGCCCAACCGAGCATCCCGAAGGCCAGCAGTGCGCACGCGACCGCCACGATCAGGCTCGTTCGCATGCCGAGAATCAGGGCCAGCGTGCGGTCGCCCCGCCGCCGGTCCTCGTCGAACTGATACAACTGCGTCAGGGGATAGAGCCCCGCGAACAACGGACAGAAGGCGAGCAGAACGAGGCCGTGCCCCAGATCGAGTGGCCGACCGGTGGCGGCCCAGGCGGCGTACGGCGTCAGCGTGCCGAAGCCCCACATGTTGATCACCCAATCGACACCGGCCACCGCCTTGAACCGAAATGGCGGCACCGAGTAGAGAATCGACATCACGAAACAGATGGCGTAGGCGATCTGGAAGCCGACGGGCAGCATGAGGGCCAGGAGCTGGCCGCCGATCAGGAGGCCGAGGCTGAAGTGCAGCAGATAGCGCGGCAGCTGCGGCGGCGCGTTGAGATACCCGATGTCGCCTTCGTCCCGATCGAACACGCTGTTGATCGCCAGCGTCCCGCCGTTCAGGAAGAGCACCCAGATCACGAGGGCCTGGAGCGCCTCAGCTGACGACGCCCCACGCCCCACGCCCTCGAATCCGACGGCCAGCACATACCCGAACGCCGTGTGCGCCGCCATGATCGGCCACTCGGCGGGACGCAGGTGCAGGATGTAAGAGAACAGTTCTCCCGGAAGGAGGCGATAGCCCCAGCGACGCCAAACGTTGAGTGTGCGGGCGTCGCTCACCAGGTGAGACCGAGTGCCGTTGCCGCCAACCGCAGCCCCACGAGCGTGAGATCGGGGTGCACCGACTCGATCTCCTTCGAGAGCGGCGCGACGAGCCCGGCGAGACCCCCGGTGGCAATCGTGTGGGGCGCGGACTTGCCGGGCCACTCGGCCTTGATGCGCCGGACCAGGCCATCCACGGCGTCGGTCGTGCCCCACAGCACGCCCGCGCGGATGCAATCCTCCGTCCGACGGCCGATGACGCGCGAAGGCGGCGTCAACTCGGTCGCGGGCAGCTTGGCGGTCTTGCGCACCAGATCGTCGGACGCCGTCCGAATGCCCGGCATGATGACTCCGCCGATGAAGCGGCCGTCGCCCGTGATGCAATCGAAGGTCGTCGCGGTGCCAAAGTCGACCACGATCGTGTCACGTTTGAAGAGCTGGGACGCGGCGAGCGTGTTGACGATACGATCGGCGCCGACGGTCAGCGGCTCGTCGACGTCGAGCGTGATGGGCAGCTTGGAGCGTCCATCCACGAGCACCGGTTGACGAGTCGTCGCGGCGACAATGCCGTCGCAGATGCTCTGGGTCACCTGCGGCGCCACCGACGCGACGATCGCGGCGCGCACTTCCTGCGTCGAGTGTCCCGCCTGGGTCAGGTGCGCCGTGACCGCGGCAGCCCACTCATCGGGCGTGCGCTGCGGGGTCGTATGCAGGCGCCAGTGCCCTTCGAGGCGCTCGCCCGCGAAGAGGCCCACGGTGGTTTCGGTGTTGCCGATGTCGAGGGCGAGGAGCATGGCGGGCTAAGATAGCTCGACGTGGCCTTCGCGCACCATCGTCGTCCCCGCGCCGGTGTCCACGAGCAGCGCGCCATCAGGGCGAATCCCCACCACGCGCCCAGGGATGGGCGAGCGAATCTGCCGGCCGCGCAGCCAGTCGCGCTGCGCGAAGGCGGTGCATTCGGACTCGGTGAGTGGCGCGTGGTGCGTGGTGAGCGGAAGTAAGGCCGGTACCAACCGATCGAGCACGTCGAGCCGGGTCACATCGGGAGCGTGTCCCCGCAGCGCGATCGCGCGCTCGGCAAGCTCGGGCGGGATGTCGTTCGCCACGTTGATGCCGATGCCGACGCCGAGCCACTGCAGCGCGTCACCTTGCCAGCGACCCTCGCACAGGATCCCCGCGATCTTCCGCTCATCGACGAGCACGTCGTTCGGCCACTTGAGCCGCGTCCGCGCGTGACCCACGAACTCATCCACGACGTCGGCGAGAACGAGCCCGACGCGCAGCGACAACGCGCCCCCCCCCGTGACGGGGACCGAGGCGGGTGGCCGGAGCAGCATGCCGAGCCAAATGCCTCCCACCGGCGAGCGCCACGTGCGGCCGTCGCGCCCCCGCCCCGCCGTCTGCTCCTCCACGACGACCACGGTACCGGCGGGGGCGCCCTGCGCGGCGACGTCGTGGATGGCGTCGAGACTCGAGGACAGCGTGCGAAAGACGCCGCACTGCGGCACGCCCCAACGGCGGGCGAGGAGGTTCGCGGGAAAGCCGTCGAGCGTTACCCGTGCCACAGCGCGTAGGCGAGCGTGAACAGTCCGACCGCCCAGCAGTACGGCGCGAAGGCGTAGAACCGGCCGCGCTTGAGTAACGCCACGAGCCAGCGGATCGACCAGATCCCCGCCGCGAACGCCGCGACGAAGCTCACCGCCCACGGGAGCGCCCCGACGTGCACCATGTTGAGCGCGGCGTTCCGCGCCTCGAGGAGTCCGGCGCCGGCGATCACCGGAATCGACATGAGGAAACTGAATTCCCCCGCCGCCGCCGGCGTGAGGCCCGCCCGCAGCGCCGCGGCGATCGTCGCACCCGAGCGCGAAATCGCCGGCAAGATCGCGAACGCCTGCGCGAACCCGATCACCGTGGCCGCCCCCGTCGACGGCACGGTCTCGGTACCTGCCTCGGGGGGGGGGCCCTTCGTCGACCACAGAATCACGCCGGTAACCAGGAACTGGATGCCGAGCCACGCGAGGGAATGGAAGGCGTCCTCGATCTGATGATGGAAGAGGACGCCGATCAAGCCGGCGGGAATCGTGGCGATCACGAGCAGCACGGCGTACCGAATACTGGGCCCATCGCCCGTCAGCACACCCCGCACGATCTCCCAGAGCCGGCGACCATAGAGAACGAGCACCGACGCCAACGTCGCCACGTGCAACGACACTTCGACGGTCACGTCGGTGAAATGGACACCGGTGAGCGCCTCGACGAGCACCAGATGCCCCGAGCTGGACACCGGGAGAAACTCGGTGAGCCCCTGCACCAACCCGAGAATGAGACCCTGCCAGAGATTCATGCGACCTTTCCCGCGACGAGCGCGACGAGTCCGATGACCATCGAGACCTTGAGGAGCAGGCTGACGCGCTGCACGCGGCCCGCACTATCGAGGAGCAACCACGTGGCCGCGACGAGGACCGCCATCTGTGCCGGCAGGGCGATCAAAAAGTACGTGCCACCATACCCGGCGAGACGCGGCAGCAAGAGGCTCGCGGGCACGAACAGCAGCGCCACCCCCGCGGCCACGACTTGGGCGGGGCGCACGCCGACGGCGATCGGCAAGGTGCGACGACCGATGGCACGATCCCCCGCTTCGTCCGCGACGTCCTTCACGATTTCCCGCGCCAGATGGAGCCAGGCGGCGAGCACCCAAGGCACGACGCCCGCGCGCGGTGTTCCGACCGCGAGGGCGCCGTAGAACAACGGGAGCCCCGCGACGAGCGCGACGGCGACATTCCCCGCCACGGGCCGCGGCTTGATGAACGGGGAGTAGAGCAGCATGACCACCAGGGCGCCGAGCGCGACGAGGATCTGAAAACCGCTCACGAGCCCGGCCGCGGCGAGGCCCACGACCCCGCCCAGGAACACAATGACGTCGGCGGTGCCGCGCCCGACGCCGCCCGAGGTCAGCGGGCGTCGCTCGGGGGGGCGGTTCAGCGTGTCGGCGCGGGAATCACAGATGTCATTCCAGGCGTTCCCCGCCGCGCCGAGCGCGAGGCCCGAGAGCGCGGCGAAGCCGAGCAGCTTCGGCAGCTGCACGGCGCCGAGGGCGATCCAGCCGCCCGCCAGGACGCCGCCGGCGGCGATGAGAAGATTGGGAGCGCGGACGAGGCGAAGCCCCCCGCCTAGACTCACGCGAGCAGATCCTCGTACAACTTTTCGTAGCGCGGCACGACGCGCTCCGCGGCGAACTCGAGGGCCCGCGCGGCGGCGTTGCGTCCCAGGCGCTCGTGCTCGGGCCCGTCCTTGAGGATCGCGATGGACTTCTCGGTCATGGCGCTCACGTCGCCCACCGGGGCGAGCGCACCGGTCTCGCCGTCGGCCACGACCTCGGGGATCCCGCCGGCGGCGCTCGCGACGACGGGGAGGCCGCAGGCCATCGCCTCGAGCGCGGCGAGTCCGAACGACTCCGTAGCCGACGGCAAGAGAAAGAGATCTCCGCCCCGCAGCACGTCGCCCACGTTGTCGACTTTGCCGAGGAACTTCGCATCGCGCTTCAAGCCCAGGCGATCGACCTCATGTTCGGCGGCGTCGCGGTCGGGCCCGTCGCCCACCAACACCAGCGTCGCGGGCATCGCCTTCCGCACCCCGGCGAACACGTGCACGACGTCGAGGACGCGCTTCACCGGCCGGAAATTCGAGACGTGCACGAGGATTTTGTTGCCCGCGGGGGCCAGCGAGCGGCGGCATGACGCGTCGGTCGCCGGGTGGTAGTCGGCGGGATTGATGAAGTTCGGGATCACCGCCACGTCACACCCCGCACAGCCGAACGCCTTGTAGGTCTCCTCCCGCAGAAAGTCCGACACCGCGGTGACTGCATCCGACTGCTCGATCGAAAACTTGGTGAGCGTGAAGTACGACGGGTCCTGTCCCACGAGCGTGATGTCGGTCCCGTGCAGCGTCGTCACGATTTTGAGGTCACGCTCTTCCTTCATCATTTGCTTCGCGAGCCAGGCGGTGGCGGCATGCGGAATGGCGTAGTGCACGTGCATGAGGTCGAGACTCTCGCGCACCGCTACCTCGTGTTGCTTGACCGCCAACGCCAGCGCATACGGCGACGACTGCTCGAAGAGCGGATACTCCACCTGCGTGACTTCGTGGAAGGTCACCCGCTCGGCGAACCCGCGGAGCCGGAACGGGCTGGCATACGAAATGAAGTGGATTTCGTGGCCGCGGCGCGCCAGCTCGAGCCCCAGCTCGGTGGCGACGGCGCCCGAGCCCCCGTACGTCGGATAGCAGGTGATGCCGATTCTCATGCGGCGGCGGCCGATTGCCAGCGTTTGAGGATCACGTCAGCAAGCACTGAGGGCTCCTCCGTGGCATCCAAGGTCCACACCGCGGCGTCGCGCAACTGATTTCGGAACCAAGTCTCCTGCCGCTTCGCGTAGCCCCTAGTCGCGCGGGCGATGGCCTCGCGCAGATCCCCTGACCAGCCATCGACTACCAGGGCTACCACCTCGCGATACCCCACCCCGTCGAGCCCCGCGGCGTCCCGGGAGATCCCGCGCGCCAGCACGCCGCGCACTTCGTCCACCAGTCCCGCCGCGAGCATGGCATCGACGCGCGCCGCGATGCGGGCCCGGAGCGCTTCGCGCGGCAGCGTGAGGTGAATGTACCACGGCCGCATCGCGCCCGTCTCGCGCGCCTCGCGCTGCCACCACGACAGCGCTTGTCCGGTGAGGAGCGCGACCTCGATGGCGCGCGCCGCGCGCTGGCGGCCCCCCGCTTGGAACCGCGTGTCGAGGCGGCCCGCCCAGCGCGCCAGGTCCGGCGCGGGGAGTCGCTCCGTCCAGCCGCGCAGGCGCTCGCGGCGCCCGGACTCGAGCGGTGGCTCCTTGAACAGGCCGTCGGCGAGTGCCCGCACGTAGAACCCCGTGCCGCCGACGACCAGCGGGAGTCGGCCCGCCGCGCGAATCCCGTCGAGCCAGCCGGCGGCGTCACGCGCGAACTGTCCCGCACTGTAACGCTCGCCGGGATCGACCAGGTCCAACCCGGCGTGCGGAACGCGCGCCAGGACGTCGCGCTCGGGCTTCGCCGTGCCGATGTCGAGTCCCCGGTACACCTGCCGCGCATCGGCCGAGATCACCGTGACGGGCGTGAGCGCCGCGAGCGCGACCGCGACGGCGGTCTTGCCGACGGCCGTCGGGCCAACCAAGACAGGGGTCAGGAGTCGGGAATCAGGTGCGCCCAAACCGGCGCTCCAGCTCGTCCTTGGGGAGCTGCACCATGCTCGGCCTGCCATGCACATCGTGCGCGGGCAGCGTCGCGGTGAGGAGGCGAACGACGAGCTCCCGCATCTCGTCGACGTCGAGGCGATTCCCGGCCTTGATCGCGGCACGGCAGGCGTAGGTCGCCGCGAACCGCTCGAGCCGGTTCTGCCATCCACCGAACCGACCGCCGGCAAGGTCGGAGACGAGCTCCTGGAGGCAACGCGCCGCGTCCAACCGCGGATGCGGGTTCGGGACGGTGTGGATCACGACGCTGCGCCCGGAGAAAGGCTCGATCTCGAATCCCACACGCTGCAGCAGCTCGCGGTGGGCGTCGATCGCCTCGAGCTCGGCGGGATTGAAGTCGAGCGTGAGCGGCAGCAAGAGCCGCTGCGCCGGTGCGCCGTCGCCGGTGAGCTGGCGCATCACGTCCTCGTACAGGACGCGCTCGTGGGCCGAGTGCTGGTCGACGATCGCTACACCGGAATCGGTTTGGAAGAGGATGTAGGTATCGAAAACCTGAAGCAGGGGCGTGGGAAGTGGGGCGTGGGACGTGCCGGCGCCCTGCACGAACAGCTCGAGTGGCGTCGCGCCACCCAGGTCGACACCCAAACCAGCCCACGGAGTGCTCCCGGCGAGGGACGCGCCGGCCGCGAGGGGCGCGAGCGCTTCCCGCACGGCTTCCTCCACCACCTTCTCGACGAAAAACTTGTCGCGGAAGCGCGCCTCGAGTTTCGCGGGATGGACGTTCACGTCCACGGCGTCGCCGGGCAGATCGAGGAAGAGTACGAGCGACGGTCGGTCTCCTGGCGCCACCGTCGACCGGTAACCCGCTTCGCCGGCGCGCAGGATGAACGGGTCGCGGATCGGACGCCCGCGCACGAATACATAGCCCTTCCGCCCCGCGGGACGAGCTTGCGCGGGACGTTGGGCGAAGCCGTTCACCTCGAGCGGTCCCTCGCGATGCGACACGGGCAGCAGGGTGTCCGCGAGCTCGCGCCCCCACAACCCGCGCACGCGATCGATGAGCTGCTCCGCGGGTGGACACTCGACCAGCGCGCGTCCGTCGCTGGTCAACGCGAAGGCCACATCGGGTCGCGTGAGCGCGAGCACCGTGACGGCCTCCACCGCGGCGCGCGTTTCGGTCGCGGTGGCGCGGAGGAATTTGCGACGCGCCGGCGTGTTGAAGAACAGCGCGCGCACCGTGATCGTCGTGCCGCGCTGCCGGACGGCATCCTCGCTGGCCTCGACCTTGCCCCCCGTCACGCGGAGGTGGGTGCCGGTCAAGCCGTCGGGCGACGTTTCGATTTCGAAGCGCGACACCGAAGCGATGGCCGGAAGCGCTTCGCCGCGAAATCCAAAGGTGCCAACGCCGATCAGATCGGCGGCCGTGCGGATCTTGCTCGTGGCATGGCGCTGCAGCGCGAGGCCGGCATCCTCACGATCCATCCCCTGCCCGTCGTCGCTCACGCGGATCAGCGTCTTGCCGCCATCCTCGAGCTCGACGCGAATGGCGCGCGCCCCCGCGTCAAGCGCGTTCTCGACCAACTCCTTCACCACGGACGCCGGCCGCTCGACCACTTCGCCCGCAGCGATCTGGTCGGCGACCTGCGCGGGCAGGATCTGCACGCGAGACGGGGTGCGGGGAGGCGCGGTCACAGCCGTACAATCTCACCTGCCAGCACCCAGCCGCGCACGCCGTCGGGGCGGCGCACTTCGATCCAGCGCCCGTACCGCTCCCCCACGATCAGCGCCGCGCCCGCGTGGACCATGGCCGCGGCGCTCGCCCCGCCGTAGGGCGCGGCGCGGACGGGGACGTCGTTGGCGACAACGACGGCCAACGTCCGCGCGCGGCGGCGCTGCTCGCCACCTCCTAACATGGCGGCGCCCGCCACCACCGCCCCGAGCACGACCATCAACACCGCGCGGCGGCCCCGCACCGGCGCGGCGCCCCCCCCGAGGGCGAGGAGCCACAACAGCCCCCATGCCGTCGCGACGATCAATGCCCACTCGCCGGGCGTCGCCCAGCCGACGGCGAGGAGTTGCTCGCTCGCGAGATCGGGCGCGGGGAGGAGGCGACGCGCCCGCCGAATGACGGCGTCACGCGGCGCGAGCCGGGTGGCGAGGGTCCAGGCCGCCGTCGCCTTCCCGTCCGCAGCGGCGCGATAGAGCGTGGCGCCGAGGTTGTACCAGTGCGCGGCGACACCCGGGTCCCCGGCCGCCCGCGCGGCGAACGAGTCGGCGGCCGCGCGCAACGCCCCCGCCTCGTACAGCGCCTCCGCGCTGTGCGCCTGCGCCTGGAGCGTCGAGGCGGCAGCCGCCAGCAGAAGGGCGCCGACAACGACGCGGCGGCGTCGACCTCCGCCGCCCGATTCCGCGCCCAGTACACGGAGCACCTGTTCGATCTCCGCGGCGAGCTCCGCCGCATCCCCCAGCCCGCGCGGGCCGTAGCGCGCGGCCCGCAGCCGGTCGCGCAATCGCTTCACGTGATCGGCGACGGCGCTGTCGATCCCGGCCGCGCGCAGCGCCTGGGCCAGGCCGTCGCCGTCGCGCGCGAACGCGTCCGGGACATGGCTCGCGAGCACCGTGAGAAAGTCGTGCTCGAGCCGCCCGAGTCGTGTGCGGTCACTGGTCGGGGATGCTCGGTCTGCCGCGGCGGGCGCTGGCTCGGGGCGCCGCCGCGTCAGCCACACCAGCAGGGGCGGCAGGACGGCGATGGCGAGCCACCCGGTCGTCCCGAGTCCGTCGACGAGCCGATCGGCCCAGGGTTCCTCGCCACCAGGGAGCAGGGGGGGCAACGCCCGCGCGGCGCGCGGCTCCGCTCCCGCCGCCACCGCGAGCACCCTGGGAGCCGCGATGGCCGTCTGGTAGCGTCCCGCGCCGATGTCGAAGTAGTCGTAGCGCACCTCGGGTAGCACGACGCTGCCGGCGGAATCGGGGACGGCCAGAAAACGAAATGTCTTGCTCCCGCCGATCCGTCCCTGGGTGGGCTCGAGGTGCACCTCGGTCTCAGCCGGATAGCTGCGGAACCCCGCGGGCCAACGCAGCACCGGCTCGGGCCAGAGCGCGACGTTGCCGACGCCCGTGACCGTCGCGGACACTTCGAGCGGCTCCCCCACGCGCGTCTGCGCCGGCTCGATGCGCAAATCGAGCGTCAGCCCCTGCCCCACGACGCCGCAATCGCCCCCCCCCCCGCCGGCGGGTCTCCCCGCCGCCGGCAGTGGCAGGACGAGGATCGCCAGCGAGTCACTGCGCAGCGTGTATCGCTCTTCCCGGCTGAAGAAGGAGAAGGTCACGGGGACCGCATAGTCGACTGAAGCCGGCGACACCGTGATGCGACCCGGCGCCAGAGGAAACACGATCTGATGTGTAATGAAGAGGTCCATCCACTTCCCACTCACCTGGCGTGAGGCCGCGACCGCCGTCGGCGTGGAGGGCGGATACGCCCACACACCCTCGGGTGTCACAAGCGTGAGCATGGGAGGGCGGCGCATGCGCTCGCGCAGATCTCGCGGCACCCACGCGGCCGCGACGAGATCGGTCTGCTGGCCGACGAGCACCGTGTCGTCGGGCACAATCACGGTCAGGGCCACCTCATCCGCGCGCCGCGGCGGGTCGGCGGTCTCGAGCAGGCCACGGACCAAGGGGCTCACGGCCGTGGCGATGCCGGTCTCCGCGCTGTCGACGGTGAGGAGGATCGGCTCCGTTGCGACCGTACTCTCCCCCTGCCGCACGCGCACGGGACCGATCAACACGGCTCCGGGCTGCTCGGCGCGCAGCTGCAGCTCGCGGACGGTGGTGCGCACCGGTCCCGCCGCGCCGCTCATCGCGACCTCCGTCAAGTCGCGCGACCCGACGATCGCGAACCCGGCGAGCGCCGGAAGCATGATCTCGAGCGGCTCCGTCGAACGGGTGCGCGCCCGCACGGTGAGCATGACCTCTTCGCCCACCGTGAGGCGCGTGCGATCCACGCTCGCCGTCACTTCGGCGCCCTGCAGCGTGAAGGCCGACACCACCGCGAGCAGCAGGCCGGCGGTCACCAGTCTTTCACTCCCGCGGGGACCGCACGGCGCGCGCGCCCGGTGCGATCCTTCCGCGTACGCAGCTCCTCCTGGCCGATCGACCGCAGTACCTGGTCCGCCTGCGCTTCGTTGAGCCCGCCTGAGGCGCCGCCCGGAGGCGGTGGGCTCCCCGCCCCGCTGCCGCGCGACTGATCTGGTGGCGCGCCGCCGCCGGAAGGGGACGGAGACGGCCGCGGCGGCGGGCGGGAGGAGCTCGACCGGTGCATGCGATTCACCAGCTCGAGATTCCACTTGGCGGGCAGATGCCGGGGCTTGAGGAGCAGTGCCTCACGGTAGGCACGCTCCGCGTCCGCGATGTGCGCTTCGCGGTTCGCGGTGTCCGCGCGCGCCTGCGCGAGCGCGAGCAACCCGAGGTTGTAGAGTGCGCGGAACCGCACATCGGGATCGAGGGATGCGGCCGCGCGTGCCAGGTTGGCGCGCGCCGCGTCCGCGTCCCCGGCGACGAGGGACGCGGTGCCGGCGTTGTACCATGCGGTGTCGTCGTCCTGGCGCACCGCCAGCTCCGCGACGTAGGCGCGCGCGGCGGCGGCGGCGTTGCCCCGATCCCACGCTTTCTCCGCCGCCGAGCGCGGGCGCGTCGGCGGGACGGGCGGCGCGACCGGAGCGGCCTGCTGCGCGTCTGCCGGCACCGCCACGAACAACGCGAGACCGATGAGCGCCGCCGTCTTGCGGGTGGCCGTCTGCACGCCGATCACCAGCACCGCGAGGAGCAGCGGGATCCAGGCGCGCGGCCGGCCTCGCTGCGTGCGGCTCTCGGTCGCGGTGGCGCGCTTGTACGACGCCACGAGGTCGCGCACGGCCCCCGCCTGATCGGGGAGCTCGGCGGCGACGAGGGTCCCCTGCGCGGCATCGGCGATCGCGCCGAGCGTCGCGTCTTCCCGTGCCGTCTCGATCACGTTGCCATCGGCATCCCGTTGCCACGCCACGAGGGCGCCTCGTTCATCGCGCACGGGAATGCGCGCGGGCTCGCGCCCCCCCTCGGCGACGAGGATCAGATGAATGCCCGACTCGCCGAGCTGCCGTGCCTCGCGCATCGAACGGGCGAGCGAGTCGTGCCCCTCGCCGTCGGTGAAAACGACGAGGACCCGATCGGCGATCTCGGGACTGGCGCGGAGCAGGTCGGCGCCCTGCGCGAGCGCCGGCGCGAGCACCGTCCCGCCCTCCGACGCGACGTCGGGATCCAGCGCGTCGAGATACAGCGTGAGGGCCGGGCCGTCCACGGAGAGCGGCGAGAGGATGTAGCTCGTCCCCGCGAACGCCACGAGGCCGAGCCGGTCCCCGTCGAGGTCCTGCACGAGACGCCGTGCTTCGCGCAGGGCGCGCGCCATCCGGCTCCCGGCGGCGTCCTCCGCGAGCATCGAGCGCGAGATGTCGACCGCGATGACGAGATTCAGGCCGCGCGTCTCGGTGACGATCTTCTCCTCACCCCAGCGTGGGCCCGCGAGCGCGATGGCCGCCAGCCCGGCCGCGAGGCCGAGGGTTCCCGACCCGAGCCGTCCCGCCGAGCGCGCGATGCGGGCAGTCTGCTCCGACCACGCGGCCGCGCGCCGGATGCGCGCGCGCCGGGCCCACGCGGCCGCGAACCAGACGGCCACCGCGATCAGCGGCGACAGGATGACGACGATCGGCGCGTCGAAGGTCATGGCGGCGTCATTTATGGGACCCGCACGGCGAACGTGGCCGACACCACCAGCTCGAGCGCCAAGGCGAGCAACCCGAGGCCGAGGGGCCAGCGATAGGCCTCGTCGTACTGCCGGTATACGAGGTGCTGGACGGGAGTCTTCTCGAGGCGATTGATCTCGCCGAAGATGTTCGCCAGCGACGCCGCGTCGGTCGCGCGGAAGTAGCGAGCGCCGGTCGTGCGCGAGACCTCGCTCAGCAGCTGCTCGTCGATCTTGACCGGCATCGTCTGGTAGCGGAGCCCGAGGGGGCCCTGCCCCATCGGCACGGGCGCTTCGCCCACCGTGCCCACACCGATCGTGTAGATGCGGATCCCGAATGCCGCGGCCGCGTTCGCGGCCGTGCGCGGGTCCACCGTGCCGGCGTTGTTCTCGCCGTCGGTCAAGAGGATGATCACCTTGCTCTTCCCCGGCGCGCGACGCAGCCGATTCGCCGCCGTCGCGATCCCGGTGCCGATCGCCGTGCCGTCTTCCAGAATGCCGATGCGGAGATGCCGGATCGCCTCCTCCAACACGGCGTAGTCGGTCGTGATGGGCACCTGCGTCAGCGCCTGACCGGCGAAGGCCACGAGCCCGATGCGATCGGAGGTCCGGGCGCGCACGAAATCGATGGCGGTGCGGCGCGCCACGTCGAGCCGGTTCGCCGGCGCGAAGTCTTCGGCGAGCATGCTGCTCGAGAGATCGAGCGCCAGCACGATCGAGATGCCCTCGCTGTGCAGCTCGGACTTTGCCGAACCCACGCGCGGCCCCGCCGCCGCGATGATCCAGGCGGCGAGGCAGACCGAGCGCAGCGTCGCCGGCAGCCGCGCCACCCAGAGACGCTCGATGGGGCCGGCAGCGGGGCGGACGTCGCTCATCGGAGCGCCGGGCGTCCGCGCCAGACGCCGCTGCCGCCACCACCACCACAGGGGCAGGATCGCCAGCAAGAGGAGCAGCGCCGGCCGCGCGAAGCTCATGGTTCGAGCTCCTTGGCGAGCGCGCGGGCGCGAGCTGCGAGGGGGCCGACCTCCACACCGTGCGCCGTCGCGAAGGCCACCTGATCGAGCGAGGCGAGCAGCTCGCGCAACTGCCGCAAGGGTGCCTCGGGCTTCACGCGTTCCACGACCGCAAGGCATTCCGTGGTGCTGAGGGCACCATGCGCTTCGGGCACGGCGCGCGCCAGCGCGCCTCGCAAAAGATGCGACGCGCGCGCGGCCACGGCGCGCGGCTCACCAGCCGCCACCCAGCGCGGGTCGCCGACTTCCGGATCGAGCTCCAAGTCGGGAGCCGGGCGGAGCGCCCGCGGGCCGCGCCGCCGCCAGGCGACGACGGCCACGAGCACTCCCGCCGAGAGCAGGAGCCCGGCGAGCGCGGGCAGCGGCGTGCGGCGCGACAAGCGCAGGGGCGCGAGGGCAGGTCGCGGTGTCGGGTTGCGCACGCTGTCGGGGATGACGCTGGCGACGAGCACCGTGGCCGTCCCGCCCGGGATCGAGTCCGCGCTGCCGTCGGGTCCGAGGCGCCAGAGCGGCGGCATCTCCATTGAGACGACGCCGGGCGCCCAGGCGGCGATCGGGTAGCGCACCGACCACCCGCCCTGCGCCGGCACGACGACGGGGTCGCCGAGGGGCTCGCTCTGCAATCCGGGGTCGAGCCGCGTGGCCCGCACGCGCCAGCCGGCGGGCGCCGGAATCGTGCGCGCCAGCCAAATGGTGTCGCCGACGGTGGGCCGGGGCGTCAACGCGACCCAGCCGCCCGCTCCCTGCTGCAACAGCGCCGCCAGCAGAACTGCCGTCGTCACCGGGACAACCGTCTCGCCCGCTCGGCGAAGGCGCGCCGCAGCGGCGCCCCGTACGGGACGGTGGTTTGCAGCGCGACGCGGTCCACGCCCGCCTGCACGAGTTTCCGCGAGCGCTCCTGCTGCAGCTTTTCCGCCGCGACGCGGATGCGCGTGCGCGTGCGTCCGTGGCTCGTGTCCACGAGGAGCCGCTCACCGGTTTCGGCGTCCTCGATCTCGACCCAGCCCGCGTCGGGAAGATCGTACTCGCGCGGATCGTCGACGGTGATCGCGACGACCTCGTGCCGAGCGGCAAGCTGGGCCATCGCGTCCTCCCACCCTTCGGCACGAAAATCAGACAGTACCACCACGATGGCCCGGTGGCGCAGCAGCTTGCCGGCGTAGCGCAGCGCGCCAGCGAGATTCGTCCCGCGGCCGCGCGGCGCGAACGCCACGAGATCGCGGATCACGCGCAGGGCGTGGGCGCGGCCCTTCGCGGGCCGCACCACGTACTCCGGCTGATCGGCGAAGAGCAGCGCGCCGACGCGGTCGTTGTGGCGCGCCGCGGCGAGGGCCAGCACGGCGGCGACCTCCACGGCGAGGCCCGCCTTGGTGTACGGACGGCCGAAATGCAGCGACCCGGATTGATCCACGATGAGGAGGATCGTGAGCTCGCGCTCCTCCATGAACGTCTTCACGAAGGGATGGCCCATCCGGGCCGAGACGTTCCAGTCGATGGCGCGGAAGTCATCGCCCTGCTGATACTCGCGCACCTCCGCGAACTCGATGCCCTGGCCGCGGAAGACGGAGCGATACTCCCCGGTGAACAGCGTGTTGACGAGATTGCGGGCCCGGAGCTCGATCCCCTTCACGTGCTTCAGGATTTCGGGAGTGACTGCCCGCCGGCGCGCGCGCACCGGCGACGTGACGGCGCGCCGGCGCTCTCCTCCCGTGTACGTCACGGCACGCCCACCGCCTCCAGGATCTTGGAGATGACGCGGTCGGTGTCCACGTCTTCCGCCTCGGCTTCGAACGTCAGGAGCACCCGGTGCCGGAGCACGTCGGGGGCCATCGCTTTGACGTCCTCGGGCACCACGTAGGCGCGGCCGCGCAGGTACGCGTGCGCGCGCGCCGCCTGCGCCAGATAGATCGACGCGCGCGGCGAGGCGCCGAAGGCAATCAACGGCTTCAGCTCCGGCAGGCCCACGGCGGCCGGCTCGCGCGTCGCGCGCACCACGTCCACGATGTAGTCGACGACTTTCTGATCCATGAACAGCTCGGCGATCGCGCTGCGGGCCGCGAGGATGTCGTCGGCCTCGGCGATGCGCTGCACCTCGATCGGCCGGCCCCCAGCCATGCGACCCACGATCTCCTTCTCCGCGTCACGCGAGGGGTAGCCGACGCGCACCTTGAGCATGAAGCGGTCGAGCTGCGCTTCGGGCAACGGGTACGTCCCCTCGTGCTCGATCGGGTTCTGCGTCGCGAGCACCAGGAACGGCTCACCCAGATAGAACGTCTCGCCGCCGATCGTCACCTGCTTTTCCTGCATCGCTTCGAGCAACGCGGCTTGGACCTTGGCGGGGGCGCGATTGATTTCGTCGGCGAGGACGAGGTTCGCGAAGAGCGGCCCCTTCTTGGGATAGAACTCCTGGGTTCGCTGATCGAACACCATCGTGCCGATGACGTCGGCCGGCAGCAGGTCGGGCGTGAATTGGATGCGCGAGAACGCGATGCGCAGGCACTCGGCGACGGTCTTGACCGCGAGCGTCTTCGCGAGACCCGGCACACCCTCGAGCAGGACGTGTCCCCCGGTGAGCAGCCCGATCAGGAGCCGCTCGACCATCACTTCCTGTCCCACCACGCGCTTGGCGACTTCGCGCGTGATGCTCTGCGTCAGGGCCGCGTCGCTGGTCTTCGCCGCCTTCGTGGTCATCGCAGCGACGCCTCCGCCGCCCGCTTCACCGTCGGCTCCTTGTCACGCGCGTAAAGCTCCAGAAGGGCCCGGGCTTCGGGCCGGTCGAGCCGTGCCAGACCTTCGACCGCCGCGGCGCGCACAAAGGGCGTGCGCCGCGGCCGGCCACCTGGCTCGGCGTGTTTTGCCAAGATCGCCAGGGCTTCCTTCGCCCCGAGTTGTCCGATGGCTTTCAGCAACGCAGCCAATACCCCTTCGTCGGCCTCCTGCTCCAACCGCCGGATCAGCACGGTGCTCGCCCCCGCGTCGCCGGCCGAGGCGATCGCCCTGGCCGCCGCCATCCGCACCAGCACCGATTCATCTTTCAGGGCCGGCATGGCGGGCCGCGAGACTTCCCGCCCGCCCAATTCGGCCAGTCCCAGCAGGGCCGCCTCGCGCACGCGCTCGTCCGAGTGGCGGCTGATGCCGATGAGCAGTTGCACGGCCTGAGGGCTGCCTGTGAGCCCGAGGAATTCCGCCGCCGCCGCCGCCACCTCGGGCACCTTGCTAGCGAGCCGGTCCTGCAGCGTCTCGATCGCGCGCTCCCCCGCCGCGCGCATCGCCGCGCGATAGGCCTCCCGCAGCTCCGCGGGGACATTGAGATATGCATCGACGACGGGCCCGGCGGCTACCGCCGCGAGCGCGCCGACGGCCTCCACGAGATGTGCCCGCTCCCCCGGCGGCACGCGGGCCTCGCCGAGGCGCGCCACCATCCGCTCGACCACGACTTCGTCGGTCAGCGCGGCCGCGATGTCGCCGATCCCTTCCTGGGCGACGGGGTCCTGCACTTCGACGAGCGCGCGATCGAGCCCGGCAATGATCTCGGCGATCGCCCCGATGTTGCGCAACGCGAGCAAGGCGTCGGTGAGCTTGCGCAGCTGCTCGACGCGCGAGCGCTGCTCCTCGACGGTATGCGCCGCGAGAAGCCCGGCCACCGCGCGCTTCGCCTCGAGGTCCGCGGGCAAGGCGTCAGGGCGAAACGCCCCGCTGCTGCGTGCGGGCGCCACGGTCGCCGCGACGGGGGGCGGGGGCGCGGGCGGCGCGGGCGGCGGGGGCGGCGGGGGCGGCGGGGGCGGCGGGGGCGGTGGTGGAGGCGCGGGCGCGGGCGTCGAGGCCGGCTCGATCGCGGTTGGCGCGACAGGTGCTGGGGGCGGCGGAGGCGGTGGAGACGGTGGCGCAGGCGCTGGGAGCGGCACGAGGACGGCGCGACTGGACGACATGCGTTGGCTCGCGCGCCGACCCAGGAGCAGGGTGATCCGTCCGAGCGACGCATCATTGGCCTCGATCGTGCCGATCGCAACGCTGAACAGGGCCAGGCACTGTTCCGGCGTCACGCCCGGGTTCACCTGAATGGCGCGCACGCCGCGTGCGTACAGGAGACCCGCCAGCTCCGCGACCTGCGTGTTGCGCGCAACGAGATGCTGGCCGTGCCAATGCAACCCCGTCGCGCCGATCTTCCACTCGACGGTGCCGAGGGCAGCCAACCCCGGGAGCCCCGCGGCGATCTGGCGCAGGCCCTCCTGCACCGCCGGGTGCGTCGGCGGATACAAGCGCGTTAGTCGGAACGTGGTCCCGATCGCGCCGAGCGCCTTGTCGACTCCTCCGGTATCGATCCCCATCCCCTACTTTCCGATCGTTGCGATTTCCCGCGCCGTCAGGTTGCGCCAACGCCCCTCGGCCAGCTTGCCGAGCCGGATGGGCCCGTACGACACGCGATGCAGCCATTCGACTTTCAAGCCCAGCGCTTCGGCCATGCGGCGGACGATGCGCTGCCGCCCTTCGGCGAGCGTCACTTCGACCTCGAGAGACTTCCCCACCGCCCGCACTCGGCTTTCGAGGATCCGGACGGGCCGCCCGTCGATCACGATGCGTTGGGCGAGCGCCACGCGCACGTGAGCCGCCGTCGTCCCGTGCACGCCGAGCCAGTACGTTCGCCGCACGGCGAAGCGCGGATGCATGAGCCGATGTGCCGCTGCGCCGTCCGTCGTGAGGAGCAGCAGGCCCGAGGTCATGAGGTCCAGTCTCCCAACGTACGTGAGACCGGGCACGTTGGGGAGGAGGTCGAAGACGGTGCGCCGTCCCTCGGGATCGGAGCGACTCACGACGTAGCCGATGGGCTTGTTGAGCGCGATCCACGTGGTGTGCGTGGCCGTGCGGACGACGTGGCCGTCGACGGTGATCCGCTGGGAATCGGGGTCGACGCTCGAGCCGAGCGTGGCGACCTGCCCGTCGACGCGGACGCGCGCGGCCCGGATCAAATCCTCGGCCTTGCGGCGCGACGCGACGCCCGCGCGCGCCAGGGCGCGCTGCAGGCGCATGAGGCTCATTCGGGTTCTTCGGCCGGGGTTGGAGGCCGGAGCGCGACCGACAACTCCTCGAGTCGCGGCAGCTCCTCCAGATCCTTGAGGCCGAGAATCTCCAGAAACTGCGGCGTCGTGCCGTAGAGCAGCGGCCGACCGAGGCCTTCGCCGCGCGTGACGACTTCCACGAGCGCCCGCTCGAGCAGTTTGTCGATCACGGCGCCCGAGTCCACGCCGCGGATCTCGTCGACTTCGAGCCGGCCCACCGGCTGGCGATACGCGATGATCGCGAGGGTCTCGAGCGCAGCGGGCGAGAGCCGACGGGGCCGCAGGGCGAACTGCGCCCGGTCGATCGCCTCGGCATACTCGCGCCGCGTGAGGAACTGCCACCCTTCCGCGATCTCGGCGAGCTCGACGCCGTGGTCGTCGCTATAGGCGACCCGCACCTCATTGAGCGCCGCGCGCAGTGCCCCTTCCCCCGTGTCGGGCTCGAGGGACGCCAGCTCCTCGAGCGTCAGGGGGCGTGAGGCGGCGAACAGCGCCGCTTCAAGCAGCTTCGCGAGGGGACTCACGCCGAATCACCATGGGGGCAAAGGGCTCGGGCTGCGCGAGCGACACCGTCCCGCGCTTCGCCAGCTCGAGCAGCGCGATGAATGCGGAGAGCACGTCGACGATCGTCGCGCCGGGGCCGACGACCTCGCCCCACCCGAATGTCTCGCGCTCGGCGAGCAGCGCGTGGATCTTCGCGAGCGCCCCTTCGACGTCGAGGGGCCGCGGCACCACGCGGTGCACCATCGGCTCGGGAATCAGCGCGATGACGCGCTCCGCCGCGGCCAGCAGATCGTTCAAGTCGATCTGCAGCGGCGCCGGGGGCGCGTCGGGAGGCGGGGCCTCGTAGCCACGGCCGAAGCGCTCGGCCCGAACCGCGGCGGCGCGGGCCAACCAGTCGACGAGCTCGCGGATCTGCTGGTACTCGAGGAGCCGGCGCACCAGCTCGGCGCGCGGGTCCTCCCACTCGTCGTCGCCCAGGCGCCGCGGCAGCAGCATCTGCGCCTTGATGCGCAGCAGCCGGGCCGCCATCTCCAGATAATCGGCCGCCTGATTGAGCCCGAGATCCCGGATCACCGCCAGGAACTGATCGGCGATCTTCGAGATCGGCAGGTCGGTAATGTCGACTTCTTCTTCGTGGATCAGGTGCAAGAGCAGGTCGAGGGGGCCGGAGAACTGCTCCAGCTCGATGACGAACCCCGATGGATCGCGCATGACCGGTGACGGCGTCGTCATAGAGGCCACCACACTCCGGGAAGGGTCAAGCCACCCACCGCCGCGTGCGTGGACAGCAAGAGGCGGTTCGCCGGCCACATCAGGACGTCGACGACTCCCGGCAGGAACCAGACTACCAGGAGAATGGGAAACAAGCCGAAGGCGTAGAGCTGCCGAAACCGCAGTCCCGCGCCCGGGGGCAGCAGGAACTTCAGGACGTGGCTGCCGTCCAGCGGCGGAATGGGAATCAGGTTGAAGAACGCCAGGATGAGGTTGAGGCGTATGCCCCACACCAGCATCTGTTGCAGAATCTCCAGGGTCCCCACGAGGGCCGGAAGGCTGCGTCCTGCGAGGCCCACCAGGGCGAACAGGATCACGCTCACCACGAAAAGCACCAGATTCGTGGCGATGCCCGCCAGCGAGACGATGATGTCGCCGCGAACATAGTTGCGGTAGTTGCGCGGGTTGACCGGGACCGGTTTCGCCGCGCCGAACACGAAGGGGGCGTTGATCCAGATTAGGACGAGGGGGAAGATCACCGTCATGACCGGATCGATGTGCTTGAGGGGATTCAATGTCAGCCGCCCGAGCATGTAGGCGGTCTGGTCACCCTGACGGTAGGCGGCCTCGGCGTGCGCATATTCGTGCGCCACGATGGAGAACAGCAGCACCGGGGCCAGCATGAGGATCTGCTCGAATTGCACGGCCTAAGATAACGTAGAGCCTTGACCCCACGCAACTTACCGTCTAATTTCCGCGCCTCACTCGAGGAGAATCCAAAGCCGTGCCGAAGATCAAGTCCGCGAAGAAAGCCATGCGTCAGGCGCGCACGCGTACCGTGCGCAACAAGGCGCAACGTTCCGCGCTCCGTACCGCCGTGAAGCACGTGCGCGTCGCCGCCACGGCTGCCGCCGCCACCGCAGCCTACGCGCTCGCCGCTCGTCTGCTGGACCGCGCCGCCCGCAAGGGCCTGATCCACAAGAACAACGCCGCCCGGCACAAGTCCCGTCTGGCGGCGATGGTGAAAAAGCTGGCGGCGAAGTAGACGTTTTACAGAGCCGCCAGCTCCGCTCCGCAGCTCTCGCAGTACCATTCGGTCGCCAGGTTCATCGTCCCGCATTCCTTGCACTTCAAGGTCTTCGCGACTTCGCCGTCGTCGTTCATCCCTGCACTGGGCGTAATTGACGGCGTGATCGAGGGCGACATCGGTGCGCCGCGCGGCGGATCTCCGGGGATCGCGGGCTGAAACTGCGCGCCGCTCGCCCGCTTGGGCGACGGCGCCGCCTTGTCGTCCTCGGTGACCGACTTGAGGAACGCCAACTCGTCGATGGGCGAGGGAGAAACCTTGCGGCGCTCATCGGGTCGCGGCGCCTGCGGCTTGGGGGGTGGACCGACGCGCGGGGTGGGCTTCGCGCGCACCATCTCGTCCAGCTCGTCGAGCTTCTCGATGTCCTGCGCGACTTCCTGCATCTCCTCCCGCACCGAGACCAGCTCCGCCAGGGCATCCTTGTGCACCTGGGACCACTGGCTCTCGTCGTACTCGCCCACTGCGTGGCGCAGCTCCGTTTCCGCGAGTCGCTCGGCGGCGGCCTTTTCCTTTTGTTGTAGCTCGCGGAAGAGTTCCTTGCGCTGCGCGACGAGCTGGCGCCCGGCATCGGCGTGCGCCTTGAGCTCCTCGGTCACCGCCTGCAGTCGCGCCTCGTAGTCGGCCCGCACGCGCACGCGCACGTGCTCCGGCGCGGCGTCACCCGCCGCGTTGATGCGCGCGAGCCACGCCTCGTATTGGCGGCGCTCTTCCAGCAACCGCTGGATGGCGGCGGTACTCTTCGAGGACCCCTTAGGCATCCTTCTCCCGTCGCGCCTGGGCGCGGAGCACGCGCGCGGTAAAGATGATCCGCGCCGCGTGCTCGAGCGTCTCCATCCGGATCCAGGCCTGGTCGAGTGTGCTCCCCATCGTCACGGCGCCATGGTTCGCGAGCAGTAACGCGTTGTGCTCTGCGAGAAACGGCTCCACACGGTCGCCCAACTCGGGCGTCCCAGGCGTGCCGTAGGGGACAATTGGCGCCCGTCCCACCAGGAAGATAAGCTCGGGCAACAGATTAGCGGGAATCTCCTCGCCCGCAACGGCAAACCCCGTCGCGGTGGGCGGATGCGCGTGCACGACGGCCCCTACGTCGGGCCGGTGCCTCAAGATCCGCAGGTGTAAGTCCAATTCGCTGGTAGGGTTGCGGCGGCCACGCCGCTTGCGACCGGCCAGTCCTACTTCCACCATGTCGCCCGCCGTGAGCGTGGACTTGATCAGGCCACTCGGCGTCACGAGCACACGGTCGGGACCGAGGCGGACCGACAGATTCCCATCGCGGCCGGCGATCAATCCACCCGCGGCGAGCTGGCGACAACACTGCGCCATGCGACGCGCCACGGCGAGCACCTTCACGGAGCCGTCGATTGCTCCACGTCGTGAGCAGTCTTCCCCGCGACGAGCGTCAGCAGGGCCCGGCCGGTGAGCGCGCGACCGGCGAACGGTGTGTTGCGGCTCTTCGAGCGGAACGCGTCGGGGTTCACCGTCCACGGCGTCGTCACATCGAGCACGACGACGTCCGCGGGCACCCCAACTGCGAGCGAGCCGCCCGGCAGATGAAAGATCTTCGCCGGCTCGGTGCTCATGCGCCTGATCAACTCAGGCAGGGTTAGCACGCCCCCCTGCACCAGCTCCGTATGCGCGACGGCGAACGCGGTCTCGAGCCCGACGATGCCGAAGGGCGCGTCGTCGAACGCCGCTTCCTTCTCATCGTAGGCATGCGGCGCGTGGTCCGACGCGATGCAGTCGATCACGCCTTCTTTCAGAGCGGCGCGGAGCGCCGCTACGTCCCCGGCCTCGCGCAGCGGCGGATTCATCTTTGCGTGTGTGTCGTAGCCCTCACACGCGTGATCGGTCAACGTGAGGTGATGGGGCGTCACCTCCGCCGTCACGCGAATTCCCTGCTCTTTCGCCCGGCGGATCAGCTCGACGGACCCACGCGTCGACATATGACAGAGATGAACGTGGCCGCCGCTGAGACCGGCGAGGAGGCAGTCACGCCCCACCATGATCTCCTCGGCGGCGGCCGGAATGCCCTTCAAGCCGAGTCGCGCCGCGACGAGACCTTCGTGCATGACGCCGCCCGCGGCGAGCGTCGGATCTTCGCAGTGGTCGGCGACGGGGATGCCGAAGGTTCGGGCGTACTCGAGCGCCGTGCGCATCAGGTGGCTCGAGGCGACGGGCCGGCCATCGTCCGAGACCGCCACGGCGCCCGCTCCGACCATTTCACCGAACTCGGCGAGTTTTTCGCCGCGCTGACCCACCGAGACAGCACCGATGGGATAAACTCGTGCCAATCCCGCCCGCACCGACTGGCGCACGATGAATCCGACGGCCGCCTGGTTGTCGGTCACCGGGTCGGTGTTAGGCATCGCGCACACGGCCGTGAAGCCGCCGGCGACCGCGGCCCGGGCCCCGCTCGCCACCGTCTCTTCATCTTCATTGCCGGGCTCGCGCAGGTGCACGTGCACGTCCACCAGCCCCGGCGCGACGATCTTCCCGGCGAGGCTGCGAATCTCGGTGCCGGGCGGCGCCGCGAGCGACGGGCCGACGGCGGCGATCTTGCCGTCCTCCACGAGCACATCGGCGGTCTGATCGAAGCCGCGACTCGGATCGATCACCCGGCCACCTTGCAGCAGGATGGGCCGCGTCATTCGGCGCCCCCCGCTCCGCCGCGCTTCGCCGCGTCGGCCAGCTCGGGGCGGCCACCCGCCAGCAGGTAGAGCACCGCCATGCGCACCGCGACGCCGTTCGTCACCTGGTCGAGGATCACACTGTTCGGGCCATCGGCCACGCGCGAGTCGATTTCCACGCCGCGATTCATCGGGCCCGGGTGCATGATCGTGATCTTGCGCGGCGAGCGCTCGAGACGCTCGGGCGTCACGCCCCACACGCGATAGTACTCACGCAGGCTGGGGATGAAGCCCTTCTCCATCCGCTCGAGCTGCAGCCGCAGCACGTTCAACACGTCGGCCCACTCGATGGCTTCTTCGATCCGCGGGAACACCGTGACGCCCAGCTCTTCTATGCCGCGTGGCAGTAAGGTGTGAGGACCGCACACGGCGACCTGTGCGCCGAGCTTCGTGAGGCCCCAGATGTTGGAGCGCGCGACCCGCGAGTGCAGCACGTCGCCCACGAGGCACACTTTCAGGCCTTCGATCTTGCCGTGGGTATCGCGGATGGTGAGGAGATCGAGGAGCGCCTGCGTGGGATGTTCGTGTTTGCCGTCGCCGGCGTTGATCACGTTCGAGCGGATGCGCTGGCCGAGGAACCCCGCCGCGCCCGAGGAGCCATGCCGGATCACCACCATGTCGATCCGCATCGCCTCGAGATTCCGCGCTGTGTCGACGAGAGTCTCGCCCTTCGAGACCGACGAGCCGGTCGCGGCGACGTTCACGGTGTCCGCCGAGAGCCGCTTCTCGGCGAACTCGAAGGAAATGCGCGTCCGGGTGGAGGCTTCAAAGAAGAGATTGACGATCGTTTTGCCCCGCAGCGCGGGCACCTTCTTGATGGGGCGCTCCGACACCTCTTTGAACGGCTCGGCGGTGTCGAGGATCAAGCGAATCTGCTCGGGCGTCAGGTGCTCGAGGCCGATGAGGTCCTTTCCCAGGGTGGCGGTCATCGGGCACGCGCGGCTGAAGCCGCGGCTCGGCCTTCCCGCTGAAGCGGCACTGCCCGTTCACGGGCAGCGCCGAGCCGCGAGTTCACTCGCGCCCTCACGAGGTCGCCCCTTTCACCAGATCCACCTGATCGTGGCCGTCCAGCTCTTCGACCAGCACCTCGACCCGTTCGCCAGGGCCCGTTTTGACTTTTTGACCGATCACGTCGGCCTGAATCGGGAGCTCGCGGCCGCCGCGGTCGATGAGGACGCACAGTGAGATGCGCTTGGGCCGGCCGAAGTCGGCCAACTCGTCGAGCGCGGCCCGCACCGTCCGCCCCGTGTACAGCACATCATCCACGATGACGGCGTGTTTGTCGGTGAGGTCGACGGGCAGTCGCGTTTCGCCAATGACCGGCTTCGGCCCCACCGTCTCGAGGTCATCGCGATAGAGCGTGATGTCGAGCGCGCCGCGCGGGACCGTCACGCCTTCGTCTTTTTCGATGAGTCTCGCGATCCGTTCCGCCAGCTCGACGCCGCGGCGCTGGATTCCGATGAGCACCAGGTCGGCCGTGCCGTGGGCCAACTCGGCGACTTCGACCGCCATACGCTGCAACGCCCGCGACATCGCGCGGGCGTCTAGGAGGGTGGTGCGGCCTGATCGATCTGAGTTGGGAGGCATCTCAAGCGCTAAAGGTACCTACCGATAGACCGGGGTCAAAGGGGGCTGTCCAGCGAGGACGGCCTGCACGTTGGCGACGGCGATCGCCGCCATCTTGCGACGCGTGTCGTGCGTGGCGCTCCCGATGTGCGGCAGGAGCACCGTGCGCGGCGCGGCGCGGAGCCGCGGGTGGATGGCCGGCTCTTCGGTATAGACGTCCAAGCCGGCGGCGCCGAGCCGGCCCGCTTCGAGCGCGATCGCCAGCGCTTCCTCCCGGATCAGGTCGCCGCGCGCGGTGTTCACCAGGATCGCGCCCGCCTTCATGCGGCTCAGGGCGTCCCTGTTGATGATGCCCTTGGTCTCGGGTGTGGAGGGCGCATGCAGGCTCAGGATGTCGCTCTCGGTCAACAGGCGGCTCCAGTCGACGCGTACGGCCCCGGTGTCCCGTTCGAAGTCCGGCTTCGGGCTCCGGGCGGCGTAGATGATGCGAAGCCCGAAGGGCACGGCGCGCCGGCCGACCGCCTGCCCGATCCGGCCCGCCCCAAAGAGGCCCAGGGTCCGGCCGCGGAGCTCGACGCCGAGGAGCAGCTCGGGGTGCCAGCCGCGCCATTTTTCGGCGCGCACCAGGTCGATCGCTTCGACGACGCGGCGGGCGCACGCGAGGATCAGCGTCCACGTGAGGTCGGCGGTGGCATCGGTGAGGACATCGGGCGTGTTGGTGACGATCACCTTGCGCATCTCGGCCGCGACGACGTCGACGTTGTCGTAGCCCACGGCGCAATTCGCGACGATGCGGAGTTGGGGCAGGTTCTTTAATTCTGTGCCGCCGACCCAACGAGACAGGAGCGGCACGATCGCGAGCCAGTCGCCTTTCGGGGTGGGCTCGTCGGCGGCGACCCACGTGACGTCCAGCCCATCGAGCTGGGTGGGCTCGAGCAGACCGCGCAGCTCGGCGGCGATGATGACGGGGTGACTCAAGGACGGCGAAAGACGGCGGAAGTCGGCGAAGGGCGGCGAAAACCGAGGGCGGCGAAAGTCGGCGCAGGGCGGCGAAAAGGTGCGGGCTGCGGACGATTGATGTCACCGTGGGACGCACGCGATCCTACGTTCGGTACATGGCCCCGTACAAGCGTCTTCTGGCGTGGCAGGAATGTCATAGGCTCGTGCTAGATGTGTACAAGGCAACACAATCCTTCCCCAAGCATGAGCTCTACGGTTTGACGTCGCAGGTGCGCCGAGCGGCGTTTTCAGCAGCCGCGAACATCGTCGAAGGGTCGTCGAGAAGGGGGCGTCGCGAGCTCCGACGATTCCTGGACATCGCCGTGGCGTCGCTATCGGAGGTCGAGTACGCTCTCGAGGTAGCGAACGCCCTCGAGTACGTCAGGCCGGACGTGTACGCTGAACTCGAAGCACAGCAGCGACGCGCCCGCTTTCTCGCATGGAAGCTCCACGCGTCGCTCCGCGAACCAGGGCAGTAACACCCGCCGTCCTTCGCCGCCCTCCACCGCCTTTCGACGTCGTTGTTCTTACGGACAGGGAGGGATTCGAACCCTCGATACCCTTACGGGCATACCGGTTTTCGAGACCGGCGCCTTCAACCACTCGGCCACCTGTCCAAACTGCTAGACGCCTAGACGCGCAGACGCCGAGACGCCGAGACGCCCAGGAAAAGCAACGACTTCCTACGGACTCGACCCTAGCTCCCGCTCGGCGTCTCGGCACCTAGGCGTCTACGTATTAGCGGACAGGGTGGGATTCGAACCCACGTAACGGTTTCCCGTTAACACGCTTTCCAAGCGTGCGCCTTCAGCCACTCGGCCACCCGTCCTCAGTGCGGGAGGAAACTAGCGGCGGGCCCTGCCTCAATCAACCGGGCACGCGCGCTAAGCTGCGGCCGGAGCGTCCCTTAAGCGCGCTGTGGCGTCGACGCGACTGATTCTGGGGCGCGCCCGCCACAGACGCGTTGACCCGCGCCGTGCGTCACGCGTGCGCCAATGGGCGCGGTTTTTGCGAATCGTACACGGTGTGACGACGCCGAGTCTCTACAAGCCGCGCGCCCCGCTCCGCCCGCCGACGGTTCCGCCGGCCCCCAAACGGACACACGTGCTCGAGGACGTGCTTGCGGCGGCGATCCGTGATGTGCTGCACCCGTACATGTTCGACGACCACGCGTTCCGCGACCTGGTGTGCGAGGAGCTCCGCGGTCCTGTAGCTCGACCGCGCATCATCGAGTTCGGGTGCGGGACGGGCGCGCTGACGTTGGCGGCGCTCGCCACGCGGCGCGACGCCGTGTACCACGGGTTCGATCGGTCGGAAGCCGACGTCGCGATCGCGATGTGCCGGCTCAGCCGCGCGGGCCTCCAGGGCGGCGCCACGTTCACGGCGCCCTTCGAGCTCGACGCCCGCGCGATCGGGGAAGCACTGCAGGGGTTGCGGGCCGACTTCCTGCTGCTCCCCCGCTTCCTCCAGACGGTGCCTCTGCTCGTCGAGGGGGCCGCCCTGCACCGCGTGGCGTTTTTGGCGCTCTGTCGCCAGTTCGTGAAGCCCGGCGGCCGCATGCTGATCATCGAGGACGTGTACGGCGAGGACGCGGACGAGCAGGCGGAGTTGTCCTTCAGTTGGCGAAATGCCTTCCGCGCTCGTCTGACGCGCGACATCGAACCGATCCGGCACGCGCTGCAGGGGCTCGATGCCGATCTCGCGGCGCGACTAGCCCGCCTTCCCGGCGACCCTTCCCTGCTTCGCGAGCTGCACGACCGTGCCCAACCCAGCGGCGGCCAAGTCATGCCGCTGCGCGCATGGGAGCGGATGTTCGAGCATCTCGGCTTCGCATACCGCGCGGAGCGGCATACCACGCAACGCCAGCTATACCTCTTCACGGTGCGGTGCTAGCTTAGGCTCCCGAGCCTCAACAGGGAGCCCCATTGCCGGTCACAT
This sequence comes from Gemmatimonadales bacterium, assembly GCA_036004745.1. GTDB lineage: Bacteria > Gemmatimonadota > Gemmatimonadetes > Gemmatimonadales > GWC2-71-9 > 20CM-2-65-7. The sequence continues at coordinate 35,192 of DASYRD010000076.1, forward strand.
ACGCGAGCTACCTGAAGCTCGACGAGCTCTTATCGCTGCAGCAGCCGCGCCCCGGTGAGCTGGAGCACGACGAGACGCTCTTCGTCATCATCCATCAGGTCTACGAGCTGTGGTTCAAGGAGGTCCTGCACGAGCTGGACCACCTGCAACGCCTGCTCCGCAAGAATGACACGGCGCTGGCGGGCCACACGCTGAAGCGCATCCTCACCATCCTCAAGACGCTCGTCGCGCAGATTGACGTGCTCGAGACGATCACGCCCCTCAACTTTCTCTCGTTCCGGGACCGGCTCGAGTCGGGGAGCGGCTTTCAGTCGCATCAGTTTCGTGAGATCGAGTTCGTGATGGGCAAGAAAGGCCGCCCGTCGTTCGAGCGTTATCCCGAGGGGAGCGAGCCGCGCCGCCGCGTCGAGGCCCGATTCAAACAACCCACGCTGTGGGACGCGTTTCTCGCGTTTCTCGTTGCCAATGGATACAGCGTGCCGCGCGAGCTCCAGGGGCGCGACGTCACGCAGCCCCTCGTGTCCTCGGCCGAGCTCCAGCGGATCCTCATCGATGTGTACCACAAGAATCACAGTGTGGCGCAGATCTGCGAGCGACTCGTCGATCTCGACGAAGGCTTCATGGAGTGGCGGTATCGGCACGTAAAAATGGTGCAGCGGACGATTGGGACGAAGCCCGGCACTGGTGGCTCGGCGGGGGCGGAGTACCTGATGACGACGATCAATCAGCCCGCGTTCCCGGACCTCTGGGCGATTCGCGCCGAGCTGTGATCAATCCGGAAGAGCTGGCGAAGCACTACACCCGATTTCGCGTCACGGAGCGAATTCTCCTCACCGGGCATTCCCATCAGGCCTGGCCCGATGTGGCCTTCGAAGCGCAGCAGCAGGCGTGGCTCGACGCTGCTGAATACGTTGACGACGTCTGGGACAAGGCGTTTGAGAAAGCGAACGACGTGCGGCGTGGGTTTGCGCGACTGCTCGACGACTCCCCTGATCGAATCGCGCTCGCACCAAACACGCACGAGCTGGTCGTGAGGTTCCTCTCTGCCCTGCCCCTCCGCAAGCGCCCCAAACTCATTTCGACCGATGGCGAATTTCACACGATCCGGCGGCAGCTCGATAGGCTGGCTGAGGAGGGTATCGAGGTTGTGAAGGTGGAGGCGGTGCCCGCGGCGACGCTCGCCGAGCGCCTCGCTCAGGTTGTCGATGATCGCACGGCGGCGGTGCTGGTCTCGGCGGTGCTCTACACGAACGCGCACATCGTGCCCAACCTTCGGGCTGTGCTCGAGGCGTGTGAGCGGCACGGAGCCGAACTCCTCGTCGATGCGTATCACGCGCTCAACGTCGTGCCGTTCTCCTTAAAGAAGGAAGGGCTCGAGCGGGCGTATGTGGTTGGTGGCGGTTACAAGTATTGCCAGCTCGGGCCGGGCAACGCGTTCCTGCGATTCCCTGCTGACACGACGCTACGGCCCGTGTTCACCGGGTGGTTCAGCGAGTTCACGGATCTCAGTAAGGCGCCGAGTGGGCGGGTGGAATATGGACCGGGGCCGGCGCGGTTTGCGGGAGCGACCTACGATTTCACGAGTCACTACCGCGGGGCGGCGGTGTTCAAGTTTTTTGAGGAGCAGGGGCTGACGGTGCAGAAGTTACGGGAGTTGAGTCAGCATCAGGTGGGAATGCTCGCGAAAGCGCATGGTCTGGACTCGGTCGACGCCGTCGCTGGCTTCCTCGCCATTCCGGCGACCAAGGCCCCGGAGCTCAGCCAGCGCCTCAAGGCGCAGGGCGTCTGGACGGACTATCGAGGAAGTTCGCTACGACTTGGTCCTGCGCCGTATGTCACCGATGCCCAACTCAGCGACGCGCTGCAAAGAATGCCTTAAGCAACGCCCCGCACTCTTCCGCCTGCATCCCACCTACGACCTCGACTCGGTGGTTCAGCCGGCCATGCCGCACCA